>MUCT01000016.1 GCA_002816585.1 SAR202 cluster bacterium Io17-Chloro-G6
TCCTAGGCGATGACACTTTGCAGATGGTGACCCAGCGTCGCTTCGGTCTGTTTGACGGTGTCCGTCGACATGCTTCACTCCTAAATCCGGTATCTTTCTTGGTTTTTGGCCTTACCTGGTCAATTCGTCTTCCGATTGTATAGATGCCCCTTGCAATGGTCTAGATGCGGCAGGTTTAAACCCTAGGCCGATTCCGGCCGGACCGGGGGCGTGCCCCGCAACACCCGCCAGTAGAGCGACATGCTCAGGGTCAGCGGGACCAACTGAAACAACACGCGGAACAGGAAGGCCACCACCACGGCTTCTTCCAGCGGCATGCCCAGCAGGTGATAGGTTCCGGCCATGGAACCCTCCTGCACGCCGATGCCTCCCGGAATCATGGACATGACACCCACCGCGATGCCGATGGCGAATCCGGTGACCACCACCCCAACCTCGCCCTGGATGCCCAAAGCCTCCAGACAGAACCACAAGACCGCCAATTGGGCCAGGCGGTCGGCTAATATCCAGGCGATTGTCAGGGCCATACCAAAGGGTTTTTCTCCCAACGACTCCAGTCCGCGGCCCAGGGTTTCTTCATAAGAATTGATCGATGAACTGATGTCGATTCGAACAATACGCTGGGCGGCCGCTACGAACAAAGCCAGCAACCGCGTGCGAACAGGCCCGTAGAGAAAGACCACTGCTGTGATCGCAAAGGCGATCCCCAGCACGGCGGTGGCAGCCCCAACGGCCACGGCGACGCGGGTTTCCAAAGGGTGGGTCAGCAAAAGATAGGTCAGGCCGCCCGGTATGAACAGGAAGAATGCCAAACTTTGGAGATAACCGTGGAACAACGACGGCGCCACACCCTCGCTGCGCCGGACATTTCGCCGGGCAAGCAGGATTATTCGCACTGAATGACCAGCAAGGCCTCCAACCGAAGCGATCATGGTGGACGATACCATTCCAATCTCAAGCAGGTCTCGAACGGGCAAATCGATCCCAAACCAGCGGTTGACCAAGGCGTAGCTGTAGGCTTCGGCCGAATACGATAATGCCGTCAACAGTAGGGCCGCGGCGATCCAGCCCCAGCTAGCGTCGGCTAGAACCCGGCCCGCTTCATGCCAATCCAGCGCCGTGACCAAGTAGATGGCCAGACCAAAGACCACTCCCGCGGCAATCACCGGCCCGCCAAGACGCTTGATGCTGGCTGGAAGGCGCAGAGCCATCTGCTAGGTCCGCCGCAACTTCAATGTAGCTCCCACGTCGCCGACATTATCCCAACGAAACTCCGGCTCCAGAGCCAACATCCGCTCACGTTCCACCGACGCCCACAACGCCGCTCCGCTCCAAGCGCCGGCCCGCTGGGCGCACTCGATATCGCGGTGACTGTCACCCACAAAGAGACATTCTACTGGCGCAACTCCCAATGACTTCATCACGTCAAGCAATCCTGCTGGGTCTGGCTTGGGCGCCATCCCATCACTAAAGAACAATGCCCGGTCAATCACGGCGCTCAGTTCTGAGTACTCTAATTCGGGAACGCCGAAGACCTGACGCTTGTCGGACAAAATGGCAGTGCGGTAACCGTTTTCCTTGAGTTGCTTCAGCAGGTCCGCGACACCCGGATACAGGCGGCGTTCCTGCCAAACGGCTGCGTAGTAAAAACCCATGTAGGTGTCCACGACTTTTTGCTGGTCGCCAGGGAAGAACCAGGCCAGATGCTCCAAGAAGGGACGGGAATACTCCCGGCCCAGCTCAGCGGCAATGGGCCGGGGACAACCCAATACGTCCGCCGTTTGGTCCATCAGATTGATGTGGATGTCCCAACTGTTCCACAGAGTCAGGTCCCAATCGAACACCACCGCCTTCAGCTCTATGGCGCCATCAATTAACAAAAAAATTGATTTAGCTCCTCCAATGGTTTGAACCGATTCTACAATACCCCTTTCTAGTGCGTTTCCGCCGTCAGTTCGCAGAGAGTTCAGAAGTCAGCTGTCGAAATAGTTGACAAAGCAACTAGATGGTTATATAGTTGCGGTAACAATACTTGCTCGTACAAATATTGTACCCTTACAGGTAACTTTCTGGGCCGAATTTAGGCACAATGATATACTTGGAAATCCAAAGGCAAAAAGCCTGGAGGCGTAATGAAGACACGCGGAATCAATCACCTGGCAATGGTAACCAACGACATGGAAAAGACCGTCCGCTTTTATAGAGACGTTATGGGCTTCCCCCTTGTCGCGGCCATCGGCGGCAATCCCAACGGTCTCAAGGCGCGGCATTATTTCTTCGAGACCGGTCCCAACTCGACCATCGCCTTTTTCGAATGGGAAGGAGCCGAGGACTTCCACAAGCCGGCGGGTCTGGAAGCAGCGGGCCGGATTCAATTCGACCATGTTTCCTTCGATGTGGAGACCGAAGAGGAGCTGCTGGAACTGCAAACGCGGCTAGCCGCCGCCGGCCAGGAAGTGACCACTGTGGTTGACCACAAATTCATCCACTCCATTTACTTCCACGACTTCAGCGGCATAGCCCTGGAGGCTTCGGTCTGGATCACCAATCCCACCGGGAAGGCGCCGGACTACTCCAACAAGAACGTTTTCGCCGACCCGAACCCTGTGCCCGCCCTGCAAGAGGAGATGGACAAGGCCCGCCTCGTTGAGTCCAATCGCTAGAGACCAGCTAACACATACCCAACCGCCACGGGTAAAGTAAGGGGATGGCCGAACGGCCATCCCCATTTTATTGCCCACAGAGATCAATTCCTCCAACAAGAGGCACTGTTATTATGCCGCGGAAACCAGATCTGGTGATTACAAACGCCAAAGTGCTCACCATGGACCCATCCCGCCCAACAGCCGAAGCAGTGGCGGTAATAGGTGAACGGATTCTCTCAGTTGGGGAAACCGATGAGATCAAGGGGCCGGCCGGGCCGGACACCCAAGTGATCGATGGACAGGGATATACGTTACTGCCGGGATTCATCGACTCCCACATCCACGTGTTGTCGCTGGCCCGCACCACCCAGGAATTAGACTGCCGTCCAGACAAAGTTTCGTCGATCGCAGGCGTTGCCCACAGGGTGTTTGAGTGGGCCCGCATCGTTCCGCCTGGGGAATGGGTGCGCAGTTTCGGATACGACCACCTGGCCCTAGACGAGTCCCGGCACCCAACCCGGTACGACTTGGACCACATCTCGCCCAGGCATCCAGTGCGCCTGGACCACCGGTCCGGGCATGCGACGGTGTTGAACAGCCTGGGCCTCCAGATGGCAGGCATCAACGCCGATACTCCGGACCCGGTTGAAGGGGTGATCGAGCGGGACAAAAACGGAGAGCCAACCGGCGTGTTGCTTGAGATGTCCTCTTTCTTAGCCGGGAGGGTGGACAGTGGCAGAATCCGGGCCAAGATGAACCAGGGCGTGACCGCGGCCAACCGGTTGCTCCTGAGCTACGGACTCTCCTCCGTGCAGGACGCAGGACCGGATAATGACTCAGAAAGATGGCAGGCCTTCCGCGAGCTGATCGACTCGGAGACCCTCCAGTTGAGGGTGACAATGATGGCCGGGTCTGGGCGCATAGCAGAGCTATTGAACGCCGGACTTCCCTGGGGCAGTGGAGACGACCGCCTACGGATGGGTCACGCCAAGATTATGTTGACTAAAAGCACCGGAGCGTTACACCCCGGCATGGAAGAGCTGCGGCTGGTCGCGTCACAAGCCTGCCAGTCAGGATTTCCGGTGGCAGTGCATTGCGTAGAGCAGGAAGCGGTGGCGGCCGCGGCCCAGATGATTGCGGAACTGCCGCCGCTGCTGCCGAGCACAATCAAAGTCCCGCCCCACCGGATCGAGCACTGCTCCGAGTGTCCGCCCCAAAACTTGGAAGCCGTGCGGCGGAGCGGAGCAACGGTGGTCACACAGCCAGGGCTCATCCACTGGAACGGGCCGAGCTACCGAAAGAATGTCGACAGGTCACTGCAGCCCCATCTCTATCCCATCGGAGCTATCGAGGCGGCAGGGGTAAACATCGCTTTTGGTTCCGACGCCCCGGTGATCAACCCCGACCCCTGGCCGGCCATCTACAGTGCAGTCACCCGCAAGGACCATGAAGCCCAACCATTCCCGGAGATAAGCGGCTCCGGCCGGGTCAGCATCGAATCGGCTCTGCGCATGTACACCCTGTCGGGAGCGGAGTCCGAGGGCACGCAGGACGACAAGGGCTCCATCACGCCGGGCAAATTGGCGGACCTGGTGTTGGTGGATGGTGACCCGCTGAAAGCTGATCCCGAGGACCTTAAAGACATCAAGGCAAAGTTGACGATAGTGGGAGGACGGGTGGTTTGGGAAGGGCGGTAGCTGGAAGCTTCCAGCTACCGGCATACAGGTTTGGTGGAGGCGGTGGTTCGACGGGCTCACCACGAGCGGACAGCAGTAAGCCAGTTGGCAACGTATAAGTTGGCCTCCCAGAGGTAGGGGCGGGGTTAATACTCGCACCTAGCACACCGTGGTCAATCACCTATTTTGGGCCCCTGGCCTCTCGTCCGTAGAAAACCCGGCTGCGCCGGTTAGCGGCGGCGGTCTATTACGTAGTCGGCCAGGTCTTGGAGGGATCGTTTGGGGTCGCAGTCGGGGAGGACTTGGAGGGCTAGCATGGCCCTGTCGCAGTAATCCAGGACCACTTGTTCACAGTCGGGCAAGATGGTCGAGTCGTTAATCACCTCAACCACCTTCTGCAACTTCAGATCATTTGACGGGTCTTGGAACAAGTCCTGGACCAAATTGTCGTTGGGGTAACGTTCCATCAGCATAATTGTGGGCAACGTCAACACTCCGTTCAGCAAGTCGCTGCCCACCGGCTTGCCCAGATTCGAGGCGTCGCCTTGAAAGTCCAGCAGGTCGTCTCCCACCTGGAAGGCCATGCCAATGTTGTAGCCGTAATCCCGCAAGGCCTGCACCTCGCGTTCGGGCGCTTCGCCCAAAACGGCGCCCGACTCGCTGGCCGTGCAGAACAATGAAGCCGTCTTGCGGTAGATGCGGTCGTTATACAGTTCCCTGGCCCGGGCGGCGTCGAATGCAGAGAAATATTCCATCAATTGGCCGCTGGCCAACTCCATTATGGTCTCGGAGAACCGGCGGATCACCCGAATGTTCTGGGTGTCGCAAACAAAGGTGGCCGAGGTTGCGAAAACGTAGTCGCCGAAGAGCACCGCCACATGGGGGCTCCAGGTGTTGCTCACCGTGGCCCGGCCCCGGCGCATGGCCGAGTTGTCCACCGTGTCGTCGTGGATCAAGGTCGCCAGGTGAAGCAGTTCCACGGCGCTGGCCATGATTATGGGCAGGGCCTCATCGTGGGGGTGGAACTGGGCGGCCAGGAGGGTGACCGCTGGGCGCACCCGTTTGCCGCCGGCATCGGTCACGTATTGCAACAGGGGCTGGACGGGAGAGATCTCGGTGTCCGCCAGGCTACGGAGCTTGTCCTCCACCTGGGCCAGTCCTTCTTGGATTGGAGCGTAGATGGATGCTGTGCGTTGGTCTAGGCCGTGGAGCATGTTATTCGCCGGGGGTCCCGATACCAAGTTTACGGACCTCTTCTTCGATGATCACCGGGTCCAACTTAGTATACAGGGGCGAGGGCTGGCGCAGGCTAGCGCCGGCTTTGATGCCGTCCACAATGGAATCGAAGTCCCACGCGCCCTCTTCAATGGGGCCATCGAAGCCCAGAAACTCGTGGACCTTTTGGGAGCTGAAGGGCATGAAGGGATAGAGGATGGTCTTCAGGCAATTGATGGCCTGCATGGCGACGGTCAGACTGGCCCCGGCCTGGTCCCGGTCCTCCTTGATGGACTTCCACGGGGCCTTAGTGTCCAAGTAGCGGTTGGCTTCCTGGGCCAGACCAAAGGCCTGGGTAATGCCCGCCTTGAAACGGCAGTTGTAGAGGCTGTCGTTCACGGCGACCATGGTCTCGCGGGCGGTGCGGAGCAGTCCCTCGTCCACCTCATCCAAAGACTGGACGCCGGGGACCTTGCCGTCGAAGTTGCGGTAGGTGAAAGACAGCACCCGGTTGACCAGGTTGCCGTAGGTCGCCACCAGTTCCTCGTTGTTGCGGCGTACAAATTCGGACCAGGAGAAATCCGAGTCACCTGACTCAGGCATATTGATGGAGAGCAAGTACCGGAGGGGGTCGGGATCGTATTTCTCCAAGTAGTCCGGCAGCCACACGGCCCAGTTCTGGCTGGTGGAAAACTTTTGGTTCTCCAGGCTTAGAAACTCGTTGGCGGGCACGTCATAGGGGAGGATCAACCCCTTGTCGTAGGCCAGGATAATCGCCGGCCAGATTATGCTGTGGAAAGGTATATTGTCCTTGCCGATGAAATAGTAGCTCTTGGTATCGGGGTCCTTCCAGAAGTCTTCCCAGTCGCCACCATTGATCTCGGCCCATTCCACCGCCGCTGAGAGATAGCCGATGACCGCCTCGAACCAGACGTAGATGCGCTTGGACTCATAGCCTTCCAAGGGCAGCGGGACGCCCCAGGAAAGGTCACGGGAAATGGCCCGGTCGTTTAGGCCGTCCCGGAGAAACTGGCGAGTGAAGTTCTTAACATTGTTACGCCAATGGTCTTGCTTTTCGACCCACTCCAGAAGGGGTTTCTCGAAGGCCGACAACTTGAGGAAGAAGTGCTCCGAGTCCCGGAACCCGGGCGTTGTGCCGCAGATCGAGCAGCGGGGTTCCACCAGGTCTTGCGGGTCCAGAGTCCGGCCGCAGGCGTCGCACTGGTCGCCCCGGGCGCGGGTGTTTCCGCAATGCGGGCAGATACCCTCCACGTAACGGTCGGGCAGGTAGCGGTCGCACTGCGGGCAGTGGGCCAAGAGCATGTTGCCGGTATAGATGATCCCCTTATCATGCAACGTGTTGAATACGTCGTGGACCACTTTCTGATGATTCTCAGTCTGGGTGGTGGTAAACAGGTCGAAGGTGATGCCCAACTGCTCCCACGACTCCAGGAACAGACCGTGATACCGCTCGACCACCTCCTTGGGACTGATTCCTTCCTGGTCGGCCCTGATGGTGATCGGTGTGCCATGGGTGTCGCTGCCCGAAACCATGAGGACCTCGTTGCCCTTCATACGGTGGTAGCGGGCGAAGATGTCGGCGCTCAAGTAGCAGCCGGCGATGTGGCCCAGATGAAGCGGACCGTTGGCGTAAGGCCAGGCCACGGCCACAAAAATGCGTTCAGGCAAGGGGAAATATCTCGTTACGATTTACGGATTTTATGAGCGTATTCTATCACTGAGGGGAGTGCCGCGTCTAAAGGCTGGTTTCTGTTGGATCAGACCGACGGGGAGGCGGAGACACAACGAAAGTTGGGAGCTCCTAAGGTGCCTTGGACAGTTATTCTTCCTGAAATTCCACGCTGTTCTCAATCATAAAGGACTTCAAGGCTTCTACGTGGATGCATTGGCCAACGTGTAGGAACGCGCTTTCCTTCACCCGCTGCGGATTTCCATTCCTCAACACCTCTAAGTCGACATCAAAATCCAGGTCAAGGTGCCTTGTCGCCGATTGCATCCCCCAGACTTTCCCTTCTGCGTCAAACGCCGGGCCGCCGCTTTGGCCCTTCAGCCCTGGCGTGCTCATCTCAAAACCGAATATCTCTCCGGAAGCATCTTGCATATGTCTGGTGACCATCCCATCGATGGGAAACCGCGGCGAAGCGGCTCGCCCGGTTTCGGTCCAGTGAATGGAGTCTTGTTCCTTGTCATAAGCGAAATTGTTGAATTCCGGGAAGGGAAATCCAAGCCGGCACAACGACAGCCCTTGTCTAAGTCCCTGCGTGTCCTTGGGAAAGACCGGGAAGCTGTCAATTAGCAACCGGTCGAACGAGTTGAATTTCAGCAGAGCGATATCAGCAGATGGATGCGGATGGATATCGACGGTTAGCGGGCCAGTCGCACAGCCCATGAACCGGACATGTAGTTCGACCTGCACTCCCTCGGAGTACTCGAATTTTCTTTCCACGTCTCTCCGAAATCGATTGCCTCGGCGTTGCTGTTCATTTGCCGCTAATTCTTGTTTGTACGAGTCATACTTCGCTTTGATCTGCTCGGAGCTCCGGAACACTCTGGCCACATGAGCGCAGGTCAGCGCCCAACCGTCGGCATTGACGAAGAACAACGTGGCGGCATGCGGCTGAATAGCCTCCGAGCCGTAGTTGCGCGAGATCATATGGATCGAGCGCGTAAAAGCCGCAGCTTTCTCAATCGCATCAACGAACATGTGGGTTGGCTCCTGTACAATGTCCTTTCTAATTGTACCCAGACCGCCACTCCTACCAACAGCCCAGCGATAGATTCATTACGGACAACGAGGCCATTTCATAACCCCCGATTGACAACCTCCAACCCTGCTGATAATATTCTCAGGTTGAAACATTACGAATTCCGCTGAGAGCGGGAGTAGTAGGAATACCCTGCCCAAGAGAGCCGGTGGTTGGTGCGAATCCGGCGGCAGTAGGGTTCCGAACTCGCCCGGGAGCGGCCCGCCTGAAATAGTAGTAAGGCGCGGCGGTTGACACCGATATAAAGTCTTCGAGTGGCCAGGCACAATAACGGACGAGTCCGAGCCGGGCCAGAAGAAGGGTGGTACCACGGGAACCACAAACCCGTCCCTTCCAGTGGGATGGGTTTTTTTATTGGGAATTTTGGTCCTTCGACAGGCTCAGGAAGAGCGGGTAATGGGAATCAAGAAGACGGAACTAACCGGCGCGGAAATAGTTTGCGAAAGCCTTCTTAAAGAGGGCGCTGACGTGGTGTTCGGACTGCCCGGTGGAGCGGTGCTTCCTCTATACGGAGCCCTCTCCAGCTATCCGGACATCCGCCACATACTGGTGCGCCACGAGCAGGCCGCCGCCATGGCCGCCGACGGCTACGCCCGCGCCACCGGCAAGGTCGGAGTCTGCGTCGCAACCTCCGGCCCTGGCGCCACCAACCTGGTCACCGGCATCGCCGCCGCCCAGATGGACTCGGTCGCCATGGTCGCCATCACCGGTCAGGTGCCCAGGCCGGCCATCGGCAGCGACGCATTTCAGGAGACTGACGTCACCGGCGTCACCCTGCCCATCACCAAGCACAACATGCTGGTCATGGACGTGAAAGATGTAGCACAAGCCATCCACGACGCCTTCCACATCGCCCGCACCGGACGGCCGGGGCCGGTCTTGGTGGACATCCCCAGGGACGTCCTGCTGGGCGAGAAGACGGAGTTTGTCTGGCCCACCGCAACCAAGCTGCCCGGCTACAGGATTCCCGGAGAGGCGCCGGAGACCCATGTGGCCGCCGCTGCCGAGTTGATCAACCAAGCGGAACGTCCGTTGATCATGTCGGGGCACGGCGTGCTCATCTCCCATGCCTACGGTCTGATGACCGAGCTGGCAGAGAAGGCTCAGATACCGGTGATAACCACTCTTCTGGGCATCAGCGCAATACCCTCAGACCACGACCTGAACCTGGGCATGTCGGGCATGCACGGCATGGCCTACAACAACCTGGCCATCGACGAGGCCGATCTGATCATCGGCTTGGGCATGCGTTTCGACGACCGGGTGACCGGCCGGATATCCGCATTCGCCCCCAACGCCAAATTCATCCATGTGGACATTGACGCCTCCGAGGTCGACAAGAACGTCAAATCCACCGTGGGCCTAGTCGGTGACCTGAAAGCAGTCCTCGGCCAGTTGCTGCCCAAGGTCGAAGGCAACGTCCACATCGATTGGCTGCGGCGCATCGAGCAACTGAAGGTCCAGCATCCGTCGCATCTAGTACGGGAGTCCGAAGAACTCTTGCCCCAGTATGTGCTCCAGCGGTTGACCGAGGTCACCCAGGGCCGGGGAATCGTGGTCACCGGCGTGGGCATGCACCAGATGTGGGCCGCGCAGCACTGCCGGTTCACTGAGCCCAACACCTTCATCACCTCGGGCGGGTTGGGCACCATGGGGTTTGAGGTACCTGCTGCTCTGGGCGCTCAGGTGGGGCGGCCCGATAGCGTTGTCTGGTCGGTGGCCGGTGACGGCGGCTTCCAGATGACCATGTGCGACATTGCCACCGCCGTGGAATGCCATGCCGACGTCAAATTCGCCATTTTGAATAACAACTCATTGGGCTTAGTCCATCAGTTGCAGGAGCTCTTCTTCGAGAAGGACTACGTGGCCAGCGAGT
This sequence comes from SAR202 cluster bacterium Io17-Chloro-G6, assembly GCA_002816585.1. The sequence continues at coordinate 10,199 of MUCT01000016.1, forward strand.
ATTCGGCCAACCCCGACTTCGTGAAGATCGCCGAAGCTTACGGCATTCGAGGTATACGCGTCACCCGGAAGGACCAGGTGGTCGACGCCGTGCAACAGGCCATGGAAACCGCCGGACCGGTAATAGTCGACTTCATGGTGAAAGAGGACGAAGGACTCTTCCCCTTTATCCCATCCGGCCAGTCGGTGAAAGAGATGCTGGAAGAACCAGCTCCCAACGAAATCTCATGATAGAGATGCCCGACATAGATAGATTGCTTAAGATTCACGGATAGATAGAGATTACCTAAATGGTCCAGACCAATCATACAGACCAGCACACGTTAATCGCCCTGGTAGAAGACAAGCCGGGCGTGCTGACCAGGGTCGCCAGCATGTTCCGCCGCCGCGGGTTCAACATCGTCAGCCTGGCCGTGGGCAACAGCGAGCAGCCCGGATTGTCGCGCATGACCTTCGTAGTTAGCGGAGACGACTACACTGTGAGTCAGGTGGCCAAGCAACTGGACAAACTGATTGACGTTATCGAGGTCGCGGACATCACTGGCGAGTCCATCGTCACCCGGGAGCTGGCCCTGATGAAGGTCAAGACCACGCCAATGACCCGTGGCGAGATCATTCAGATCGTGAACCTCTTCCGGGCCAACATCATCGACGTCGGCGCCGAGTCGATGGTCATCGAGATCACCGGAGAAGAGGACAAGATAAACGCTTTGCACAGCCTGCTGGCGCCCTTCGGCATCATGGAGATGCTGCGGACCGGCCTGGTGGCCATGGTGCGGGGCCAAACCAACGGTCTGGCCAACGGACATACCGGGCACTTGAACAGGAACGGACTATCCTAAGGACTGGTATCCGTAACCTGGGGATACTGAGTGACAAGATCTCACCCCACTCTGACTCTCCCCCTTGAGGGGGAGAGAAAAGTCCCTTCCCCCTCGAGGGGGAAGGTTAGAATGGGGGCCCACGCAGCACAAGACAAATAGTTGGGAAGGACGAGAACAAAATGGTAGACGTTTATTACGACAAGGATGCAGACCTAAAGCACCTGGAGGGCAAGACCATTGGCATAATTGGCTACGGCAGCCAGGGTCACGCCCACGCCCTTAACCTGAAGGACAACGGACAGAATGTGGTTGTCGGGCTATATCCGGGCAGCAGCAGCCGGGCCGTGGCCGAAGCCGCCGGTCTGCGGGTGGCCGACGTTCCCGAGGTGGCCAAAGAGGCCGATGTTGTGATGATGGCCATACCCGACCACATTCAGGGCCGGATCTACCGGGAGCAGATCGAGCCCAACTTGAAACCGGGCAGCGCCTTCATGGTGGCCCATGGCTTTAGCATCCACTACCGGGAGATCGTCCCCGCGGCCAGCATGGACGTGATGATGGTGGCCCCCAAGGCGCCCGGCCACCGGATGCGCGAGCTGTTCACCGAGGGTGTCGGAGTGCCCAGCCTGCTGGCAGTGCACCAGGACGCCACCGGCAATGCCAAGGACATCGGCCTCGCTTACGCCAAGGGCGTCGGCAGCACCGGCTCCGGGGTTCTGATGACTACGATCAAGGACGAGACCGAGAGCGACCTGTTCGGCGAGCAGACCATCCTCTGCGGCGGCGTGACTGCCCTGGTCAAGGCTGCTTTCGATACCCTGGTCGAGGGCGGATATCCTCAGGAGATCGCTTTCTTCGAGTGCCTGCATGAGCTGAAGATGATCGTCGACCTCATGTACCAAGGCGGGTTCAACTACATGCGCTTCTCGGTCAGTGACACGGCCGAATACGGCGACCTGACCCGTGGACCGCGGATCATCGACGAGCATGTTAAAGAAAACATGCGGGCCGTCCTGAAAGAGATCCAAGACGGCACCTTCGCTCACGAGTGGATCGCCGAGAATGACGAAGGGCGCCCGCGGTTCACCCCCCTGCGGGAAGCAGCCCAGCACAGTCAGATCGAGGACATCGGCAAGGAACTGCGGGCCATGATGCCCTGGATGGACCCCAAATAGCGGCTCGCCAGTCTTCGACAATCAGGCACAACAAATCATTGGGAGCAATATCATGACGAATCTGGAGGCGCTGCGTGTAGTCCACCATCGCCCGCTGGTCCTGGCAGGGCTGGCGGCGGTGGACTACGTAACCCTGCGGCCCTTTCTGAAAGCAGCGGCTAGCAGCAACGGCCCACCCAAATTCATGAAACCAGAAAGGGATTAGGTAACAGAAATGGCTATGGAAAAAGTATTGCTCTTGGACACTACTCTTCGCGATGGAGAGCAGTCGGCGGGCATCGGCATGACCGGGCAAGAAAAGATGGAGATCGCCCGCCAACTGCAGCGGATGCAGGTCGACATCATCGAAGCGGGCTTCGCCGCCAGTTCCCCCGGCGACTTTGAGGCGGTTTCCAACATCGCCAAAGAGGTGAAAGGCCCCATCATCGCCTCTCTAGCCCGGGCCGTCGCCAACGACGTGGACCAGGCCGCGCGGGCCGTGGAACACTCCGAGCGCCCCCGCATCCACGTGTTTCTCTCCTCTTCGGAGATCCACCAGATGCACCAACTGCGCAAGAACCGGGAAGAGGTCATGGAGATGGCCGTAGCCAGCGTGGAGCGGGCCAAGGGTTATTGCGACGATGTCGAGTTCTCGCCCATGGACGCAACCCGGACCAACCCTGAGTACCTCTTCCAGATGCTGGCCGAGGTGATCAAGGCCGGGGCCACCACGATAAACATCGCCGACACCGTGGGCTACGCCATCCCTTCATCCGCCGGATTCGGTCAGCTGCTGAAGGACGTCCAGGCCCATGTCCCAGGCATTGAAAACGTGGTGTTGAGCGTCCATTGCCACAACGACCTGGGGCTGGCCGTGGCCAACAGCCTTATCGCCGTCGAGTTTGGCGCACGCCAGGTAGAGGGTTGCATCAACGGCATCGGCGAGCGGGCCGGCAACGCCTCCATCGAAGAGATCATCATGGGTCTGGACACCCGGAAGGACCACTTCGGCATCGAGATCAACGCCGACACCACCCAGATCTACGGCGCCAGCCGCATGGTCAGCCGTATCACAGGCATGAACGTCCAGGCCAACAAAGCCATCGTCGGCGAAAACGCTTTCCGGCACGCTTCGGGAATCCACCAAGACGGCGTGCTCAAGGACCGCTCCACCTACGAAGTAATGCAGCCGGAGCGCGTGGGCGTCCCCGGCAACAGCATGGTGTTGGGAAAGCTCAGCGGCCGCTCCGGCCTGCAGTCCCGGTTGGAAGACCTGGGCTACAGCCTCTCTCGGGAAGACATGGCCAAGGTATTCGAGTCCTTCAAAGAGTTGGCCGACAAGAAACGGGAGGTCACCGACCGCGATCTGGAGATACTCATGGACGAGGAGAAGCGGACGGCCAGTGAGCCGATCAGCTACACCTTGGACCATGTTCAGTTCACCGGGGGCGACCAGGGTATCCCCACTGCCACCGTCAAGCTCGTCGGCCCCGACGGAGATGAGATCACCGACGCCTGCACCGGCAACGGTCCCGTGGACGCGGTCTGCAACGCCATCGACCGGGCCATCGGAACCGAGTCCAAGTTGGTGGACTTCAACGTCCAGGCGGTGACCGAGGGCATCGACTCTCAGGGCACCGTCACGATCCGCATCGAGAAGGACGGCCGCACCTACACCGGCCGGGGCGCCGACACCGACATCATCGTCGCCAGCGCCAAGGCTTACCTGAGCGCGGTCAACCGTCAACTGGCCTCCGACGACGAGGCCAACGTCCCCGCTCTGGGCAGCACGCCGGACTAGGCCGGGGACACACGTAGGGCAAAAAAGGGGCCGTCGACGATCCATTGGGACGGCCCCTTTTTCGATTATTTTTAATGTCATCTCCGCCAGTTATGTAATGCACGGTTATGGACATGTTCACCGCACCGGTATTAATATTCCCACCTGTACCGGAATCGACGCGGGGGAGACACGACAATGCAACCGCTGAACACTATGGGTGTCCTGCTGCCCACCCGAGGAGTCTTGGTCTACGCCAAAGGCGGGAAGCCCCGGGTCGAACTCAACTGGCAGATGGCGGAGACCGCTGAGCGGATCGGGTATGACTCCGTTTGGGTTGGCGACAGCATCACTTCCAAACCCCGATTGGAGCCACTTGCGGTGATGGCTGCCCTTGCCGCGCGCACCAACCGCGTCAAGATTGGGACAGCCGTTATGCTCAACGCGTTGCGCCACCCCGTGCACCTCGCTCACTCCATCGCCACGATCGACAACATTTCGGACGGCCGCATCGTGTTGGGCGTGGGGGCGGGGAGAAGCAACAACCAGATGTTCGTGGATGAACATACCTCGGTCGGTGTTCCGATAACTGAACGAGCTGACCGGATGGAAGAAAGCATCAATGTCCTCCGGAAACTATGGTCTGAAGACGACGCTTCCAATCAAGATGGATTCTATCCTTTTACCGGCCTGACTCTGGAGCCGAGACCGGTCCAAGACCAGGTGCCGATATGGATCTCAAGCAATTGGGTGCAACGCGGCCTGCGGCGGGTGGCGGCGCAGGGCGACGGATGGATAACCAATGTCCCGTCGACAGATCTGTTCACCCAATGTTGGCGGAAAATTGAAGATCAGGCCGGCGAACTGGACCGGGATTTAGGAAATATCCCGCGTTGTCTCTACATCTCAGTCAATCTCAATGGGGAAGCCGAGGCATTGTCGGAAGGCGACCAATTCATGCGCGCTTATTACAGCACGCCCTACGAAGTGATAAGCAAACAGTTGCTATGTGTCTTTGGTCCAGCCCAAAAGGTTATCGACGCGATTCTGAACTACAAGCAAGCGGGGGCTGACTATTTCATAGTACGGTTCGCTTCGCCCAATCAGATGGAACAAATGGAAAAATTCACCGAGACCGTGGTTCCTGCTCTAGATTGAGGTTGCGGCGCTAAACCAGCTTCATCTGATAACCGGCGTCCTGGTTCTGACCTCGGGCGTTCAGGTGTACCGCGGGGTAGCCCAATTCCCGGAGCCGGGCGGCCAGTTCGGGGAAGCCATTCACCGTATAAACCTGATTGGGGGCAACGGCTTTCACATACTCCACCAGTTCGTTGAAGTCGGGATGGTCGCTATAGGGCAGGCTGGCGTCTGCTCCCCGTCCCCACGGCATATCCCCCGAAGCGGCCCAACCGGTCAGCTCCAATGTCCGTTTGCCCCTGAAGCCCTTCAAGGCGTCCCGGCGCTTGCCGGGTGGAAACAACAGGACCCATCCCTCGGGCCAGTCGCCTTCAAACAACTTCACCTGTTCCGGAAAATTTACTCCGGAATCCAGATACACCTGGGTACCCTGGTAGATGCTCTCCTCTACCAGCACGTCGAATCTCTGTTCCAGCAGATGGTGGAGTACCTCCTGGGATTTGCCCAATCGCCAACACTGCACCACTGGCCGTTCGCCCCGGGACAGCCACATCCTGAGGGTCCGGTAGGCAGTCTCCAGCACCTGCTCTTGGGGTGGGAACACGTATTCGGGACGGCCGTAAGTGCACTCCATAATCAGGGTGTCGCAGGGCACCGCCTCCAGAGGCTCGTTGGTGGGGCTGGGCCGGCTTTTGATGTCACCGGTATAGAGCACCCGTTCCCCGGTCGATTTGGACTCGATCAGCGCCTGGGCCGACCCCAGGCAGTGGCCGGCGGGATAGAGAGTCATGGTGAATCCCGGGGCGTCAAATGGCTCGTGGAAGGGGAGCAGGACCGGGTCCGAGCCCTTAAGATAATCACCCAAAAGACTGGCAGTGGTAGGTGTCAGAACGGGCCGGTTATGGCGTCCCGTATGGTCGGAGTGGGCGTGGGATATGAGGCTGAACTCCCGCTTTCTCGTGGAGTCTAGCCAAAGGTCCAGTTCGGGAAGGTAAACCCCGCTCTTGAATACCGCCTGCACGGGCACGTCCCTCAATTTCAAATCACGCCAAAGGCGACGCGGCCAAGTATAACATGGGGCCTTGGCCCGTCTTCATGGGCCCGAAAATCAAAAAGTGGATGTCGCCTGCCGGAATGTGCGGTATAATCTGCTGGGCTTGCTTAGAGACGCCCAAATCTCAATTATTAAAGGCGGGAATATGCCGGCAGAAATTGGCGATGTAGCCCCCGATTTTAAGCTTCCTTCCCCCGATGGAGACGTTTCCCTCAGCGATTACAAGGGCAACAAGGTAGTCGTTCTTTCGTTCCACGTATTCGACTTCACATCTGGTTGAACGACGCAAGCAACCTCGTTCCGCCAAGACTACAAGCGGTTCGAGGATAACAATGCCCAGGTTCTGGGCATCAGTTGCGACACAGTTCCTGCCCACCGCGCATGGACCACGGCGTTGGGCGGATTGCCCTACCCCGAATTGTCCGACTTTCACCCAAGAGGTGACACCACCAAAGCGTACGGGCTGTGGAACGAGGAGCGCGGCGCCAGCAACCGGGCCGTGATCATCATCGACAAAGACGGTGTGGTCCGCTTCCGGGAGACCTATCAGCCGGGTATTCTACCCGACCCGAACGCCATCTTTGAAGCGGTGCAAGGGCTGAACTAGCAGGGTAACCACCGGGTCTTGTGGAACAACATGAGTCATCCCGGAGTTTGGTAAAAAGCTAAAACTCGTATAAAAATAGCTTGCAAGAAAAGACCCCTTCAGGTGAATTGGTTGTATCAAGCA
>MUCT01000017.1 GCA_002816585.1 SAR202 cluster bacterium Io17-Chloro-G6
CGCCAGAAGCCGGCGCGCCGGGCGACCCAGAGGGCTGAGGCTGCCATCCAGTCCTTCCCCGGAAGGAGAAAGAAGAACGCTGGCCCCAGCTCAAAAAAGGCTATAGGGGAAGATCGTACTTTGGTCTTCAGAGACGAATCGGAGACGAATCGGGCTTCTACTTGCTACCCATGGCGCTGCGCACCTATGCCCCAGCGGGCAAGACGCCGGTGAACCGACACCACCTGAGCAGGGACCATCTCTCGGTGATCAGTGGCATCACTCCCACGGGTAAACTCTACATGATGGTAGAGGAGCGGCCCGACAAAGGGCCCGACGACGTAAACTTTCTCCGCCACTTGCTCCGGCACATCCCCGGTAAGTTGTTGGTCCTATGGGACGGAGCATTCCCTTCCAGGGATGCCGTTTGTGGAGCCGCCGAATGTGATTTCCTCGCGGGATTAGGGAACTGGCAGAGGGCGCGGCCTTATCCGGCTGTTCGCCGCCCTTAGACACATGACCAAAATAGGACCTTAGAGGAGTGCTCACCCATTCGTCGCGACATGATTCGGCCTGTCTCCAGAGGGTGTTATAGCTTGGTGGAGAGGTCACCTCAACCGGCGCCGGTCCTTAGTGCGCTGAACAGATAGACCGTGGCGTACGTTCGGTAGGGTGACCACCGCTGGGCGATCTGCTCAACCTGAGCGTCGCTCACATCCGCTCCGTCCCTGCACAACCGGGACACCACCCGGCGAAGGGCCAGGTCACCCAGGGGCAGAGCATCGGAGCGGCCAACGGCGCGGATGAGAACCCATTGGGCAGTCCACAGTCCTACGCCGCGCAGAGCGGTTAGTTTCTGCACTATCTCATGGTCGGTCAAGCCGGCGAGACTCTCCAGACCTAGAACACCGTCCAGGGCCGACCCAGCCAAACCATGGACGTATTCGGACTTGCGCTGGGTCAGCTTCATGGTGTGGAGTTCGGCGGGCGACGAGGCCCAGATCGCCTCGGGCCTTGGGAAAGCGTAGTAGGTCTCGCCGTCGAACTCCGCGCTGGGGCCAAAAGTTTCGATGAGGAGGGTCCGGATTATGCGGGCCACACTGGTGGATATCTGCTGTCCCAAGACTGCCAGGACCAGTGCCTCAAACACCGTGGCCGTGTGGGGCAGGTGCAGGCCGTAGAACTTTTCAACCAGTCCGGCCATCGCTTCGTCCGCCCTGCCGAGATCATAAAAGGGGGCTAGGTCCTGATCCACGCCAAGGAGCCAAGACACCTTTTCCTTGGCCAGGTCCACATCCTCCGGACCTAATTCTGGCCCCTGCAATTCCAAGGCCAGTTCCGGGGCGTCGGTGGTCCCTGCCGAGCGTGCCGAGGCCAAGACCAGTTTGTCTCCCAAGTCCAAAAGCCTCCGGTAGACGCCGTCCTCCATCGTGTCGGTGCCGTAGCGGCTCTGGAAGTAGGTGTGATAACCGGCGGTTAGCTCGAAATCAAAGGGCGGCACGGGCTGGATTGTGGCGGTCAACCGGTCCATACCGATCACTCACCTCCAATAAAGGCTGACCCCACCAGGAAATGACGCGAACCGTTCGGGGCAAGCTCGGTGCGCATTAGGTTGACCGTATCCGCGGTCCACGACGGCGCGCCGGGCAGTTCACAGTCCGTCATGACCAGGCCAATCTTGCGCAACTGCCCATCCGGTACGTCACGGCGTACACGGCCCAAGGTGAGATGGGGACTGTAACGGCGGTCTTCTTTAGGCAGGCCGAGCTTTCCGACGGCATCATCGACAGCCAACTGCAATTCCGACAGTGTCTCCAGATCGCCTCGTACCCCCGCCCACAACACCCGGGGACGACGTGGGTTAGGGAAAACGCCCAACCCTGAGATTGAAAGTTCGAAGGGAGAGAACCGGGCAGCCACCGGTGGCAGCGCAGCCAGGACACGCTCGACCATTTCGGCTTGAATGTCCCCCATGAATTTGAGGGTCAGGTGGATGCCCTCGGGCCGCACCCAGCGTACGCTCCCGCCGAAATCGGAATCCAATTTTGCGGCAGCATCTTCCAGTGCCTGTATCCCAGCACTGGGAACCGGTATGGCTATAAAAGAGCGGATACGTCCGCCGGGTGTAGTCACCGTTGGGCGGCCTCTTTTAGCCGCCCGTACCACTCGGCCAAGTCGCTCAGAGAGTACTTAGCGTTGGCCGGGCTGGGGTTGGGCACGACATATACCTTGGAGACCCCGATCGTACGTTCCTGCAGGCCAAGTTGAGGGTTCTCTTTCACTCCCTCGCCATGTTGCAGGTAGGCCTTGTAGGCCATCAATCCGTGGAAACAAACCAGTCTTGGAGCGAACCTCAGGATTTTTTCTTTAAGCGCCGGCGCCCACTGGCGAAAGTCGGCGGCACGCAACCCGGAGCCCATGGGTGTTGGCCTCTTGGCCACGTCGGTGAATCCGATGCCGTCATCCAACAGGGTGGCGTCCTCTTCGGCGGTGACTGTCCGCGCCACCAGCCCCGACAGGTTGAAGGCCGCCCAGAACCGGTTCCGTGGATTGGCGAAGTAATGCCCCACCTCGGCCGAGTACTGGGAGGGGTTCAGGCCGACGAACAGCAGGTCCAGACCTTCCCGCAGGTGGTCAGGCAGGGTTAACCACTGGTCGGGTTTTGTGTTACGGGCGCTCACAGACCCAGCAGCTTGGCCGCGTTTCCAGACAGCAAAGCAGTTTCCACATCGGGTGAAAGCCCGGCGTTCCGAGCTTGCTCCAAGGGGCGGGCGGGCTCCATCAGCGGGAAGTCGCTGGCGAAGAGCACCTTTCCGGACCAGGCCAGTTCGGCCACCGTGGAAAAGACTTCAGGCCGGTAGAGAAAGGGCGACGCCGCTGAGTCGAAATAGACATTCTTCAGCGATTCCCGGACCTCGGGCATCAACGAGTAGAAGGGCAGGCCGCCGCCCCAGTGGGCGCAGATGATGACATTGCCCGGAAAATTCTGGATGAACCGGTACAGCTTGTCCGGTGTGGTGCTTCCCTTGCCGGGGTATTGGTGGCCCACCGGCTCAGACGCGTGGACCAATACCGGTAAGCGCTCAGAGCGGGCCAGTTCCATGATGGGGACCATGGACGCAACACTGGTAATGTCGAAATTTTGAGAGTCTGCGTGGAGCTCGCCGATGCCCACCAGTCCGGCGGCCAGGCACCGTTTGGCTTCCGAGTACGCCGGTTCCCCCCAGGCAGGGTTGACTGAACAGAAGCCGGAGAAGCGGCTGGGGTTATCTGCCACAGCCTGGATGATGTAATCATTGGCTTCCACGGCAACGTGACGATCGGTCCACCCCATTCCCATGACCACGGCACGATCAATACCGTCGCGGTCCATGGCTGCCAACAGGTCTTGGGCAGAGGCGATGCGGGCATGGGGGTCGGCCAACAGCGCCGCGAACGTAGCGTCGCGTTGGGCAATCTCGGCCCTTCGGCCGGCGAAAGAAAGCGGGAGGATATGGCAGTGAGCGTCAATTACCAAGACGTATTCTGTACAATCGAAAGTCCGGGTCAAAAATCCGGGGTAAGGTTGAGACGATGAGTATAGCACCGTGGGTTGATCGCCGGTTATGGGCAGGGCAGCCAGACACCCAGCGACCGGCCTACCGTGCCCAGCCTAATCGCCAAACTAGAAGATTAATGGTCGCTGCCGTCTTCGCTGAACTCGTTCTCATCGCTGAAAACTCCAGTTTCCCTTCCCTGGAAGACGTGGACCACGAAACTCCCGCGGTTGATGCCCACGGCATCGATGATGTCTTCGTCCACGGTGTCGATGATCTGCTGGATGGTTTCCTGAGTCAGACTCTCATCCACTGACACCGCGACGTGGACCATCTCGGGAGCGAAATGGATATCGACGCGGCCGACCTGCCGATCCATTTCCATCACCAGGTATGCTTCGGAATACGGTGTGCGGACCTCGCGCTCAAGGCTAAAATCCACTAAAGATCGCTCCTTCCCTGTGTCCCGGGGGCGCCTACGGCCTGATCTGACCCGTTCCCATTATGACCCATTTATAGGAAGTTAGTTCTTTCAGGCCCATGGGCCCGCGGGCATGGAACTTCTGGGTACTTATGCCCACCTCAGCGCCCAGGCCGAACTGCCCGCCGTCGGTGAATTGGGTGCTGGCGTTGACGTAGACCGCAGCGGCGTCCACCTCGTCCAAGAACCTGGCGGCAGCCGCGTCGTCCTCCGTAATGATCGCCTCGGAATGTCCCGAGCCGTAGGTCTCGATGTGCTCCAGCGCGTCGTCCAGGGAATCCACGACCTTGACTGCGGCGGTGAGGGAAAGAAATTCCTTTCCCCAATCGTCCTCGCTGGCCGGCAGCGCCGTTCTTGGCGCGTCGGGGCCAAGAATGCTGAGGGTCCGGTTGTCGCAATGCAATTCAACGCCCGAGGCGGTCAATTCCTTGGCGATGAGCGGCAGTCCTTCCACAGCGGCCTCCGAGTGCATCAGCACCGTGTCCAGAGCGTTGCAAATGGAGGGACGCCTGACTTTGGCGTTGTGGACGATCTCAGCGGCCATGTCCAGGTCGGCGGCCCGGTCCACGTAGGTGTGGCAAACCCCGATACCGCCGGTGACCGCCGGCATGGTGGCGTTCTCGGCCACGAACCGGACCAGACTCGAGCCGCCCCGGGGCACCAGCAGGTCAATATAGTCGTTCATCTTGAGCATGGCGTCCACCAGCGCCCGGTCGGGATTGTCCAAAAACTGGACAGCGCTCTCGGTCACGCCGGCGTCGGACAGGGCCCTCCGCAACAATTTCACCAGCGCCGTGTTGGAGCGGATGGTCTCCTTGCCGCCCCGAAGGATGCAGGCGTTGCCCGACTTGAGACAGAGCCCGAAGATGTCCACCGTCACGTTGGGCCGGGACTCGTAGATGCTGCCCACCACGCCCAAGGGCACCCGGCGGCGGCTGGTGATCAGTCCGTTGGGCATGGTGGCAGTCTCGATGACCTCGCCTACCGGGTCCGGTAATTCCGCAACCCGCTCCACCTCGCCGGCGATGCCGTTCAGACGATCCCCGGTCAGGAGCAGCCGGTCCAGCATGTGCTCTTCCAGCCCGTTGGATTCAGCTTCTCGGTAGTCTTCCTGGTTGGCCGCCAGCACTCCTTCCTGTTCCGAACGGAGGAGTCCGGCCAGGTTAATCAGCACCCGGTTCTTGTCTTCCGTCGACAACCGGGACACCTTCCGGGAGGCCTTTCTGGCGGCTCGGCCCAAGGCTTTCAGGTCTTCAATCGTCTCAGTGGTCATCTCGCTCAAACCTCTTGCTCAAAACCCTACAAGAGAACCAGGTTGTTCCGGTGAACTACTTCTTGACCGTAATGATAGCCGAGGGTTTCTTCGATGCGGTCTGATCGCAACCCTTGGATCTTGGCGATATCCCGGGCCGCGTAGTTGGCGATGCCGCAGGCGATCCTGTTGCCCGTGGAATCCAGCACATAGATGGACTCTCCGCGGTTGAAATCGCCTCCCACGGACTGAATGCCAGCCGGGAGCAGACTCCGGTGGTCGTCAACCAAGGCTCCGGCGGCGCCAGCGTCCACGGTGACCCGGCCTCGCTGGGATATGCCACTCAGCATCCACCGCTTGCGGGCCTCCATCTTGTTCTCAGCGGGCTTGAAATAGGTGCCCACCGGCTCGCCCCGTGCTGCGCGGAGCACGGCGTCCTCTGCCCGGCCGTGGCACATTACCATGGGGATGCCCGACGCGGTGACCAGCTTGGCTGCCTCCAGTTTGGTGGCCATTCCGCCCCTGGCCCAAGGATGCAGATTCTCCCCGGCCAAACCCTCGATGCGGGCGTCTACCTGCTCAACCTCGGCGATCAGGGTGGCATTGGGGTCGGTCTTGGGGTCCGCCGAAAATAAGCCCTCGGTGTCGGTCAGGACCAACAGCAAGTCGGCGCCCACCAGGTTGGCCACCAAGGCCGAGAGACGGTCATTGTCTCCGAACACCTCACCGATCTCATCCACGGCCACTACGTCATTCTCATTCACTATAGGCACGACCCTCAGTTCCAAAAGCCGATGCAGAGTGTTGCCCACGTTTAGATACGACTGCCGGTTGGACAGGTCGGAGATGGTCAGCAGAGTTTGGGCGATTTGGACGCCATGGGCGGCGAACATCTCCTGGTAGGTGTGCATCAACCGGCTCTGGCCCACGGCGGCAAACACCTGCCTGGAAGAGATGTCGGGTCCCATATCCCCACGGTTCTGTCCCAAGGCGGACCGTCCGGCGGCGATGGCGCCTGACGTCACGAGCAGCACTTCCCCGGATTCATCGCGCACCTGGCAGACCTGACGCACAAGGTCGGCCATCACTTCGGGGTCCAAGCCGGAAGAACTGGTCAGTGCGCCGGTCCCAGCTTTAACCACGATGCGCCGGTAACGAATACCGCCGGACTCTAGTCCGGCGGTATTCGTTTCGTCAGAAGGCTTGGGACGCTGACTTGCTCTGGCCATAATCGGGGTGTTCCAGGCTGAGATTGAGGGCAAAAAATGGGCGGTCCAAGGTCGCCCTGCTCACGGGATATTATAGCATGCACCTCATTTATGGCGGTCTGGGCCATTCTCAGCCAATCATAGACCAATTATTATATTGGCTTGAGCGCCTTGATGATGCTCGTCCCATCTTCTACAACAACCCGCTCCGAGAAAACGAAGCCTGCTTCCTCCAGCCAGTCCCGGTACTCTCCCTCGGTGTAGGCCCGCCCCTCGTCGTATATGTTCAGGTAGTTGAGGTTGGATTTGACGGCGTAGGAAGGTGCGAGCCGGGAATCGTCCAAGATAGTCCCTAGAATAAACAGATCCCCGCCGGGCTCCAAAGACTGATTAACATGGCGCAAGGCCGAACGGGCGTGGTCCGCCGATAATACTTGGACGATGCTCTTCATCACGGCCACATCGTAGCCTCCAGGAAACGGACCATCCACTACATTCGCCGCATGTGTATTAACGCGGTCCGAGGCGCCTGCAGCATCCAAAGACTTCCGGACGAGAGGGATGGTGGAAGGAAGATCTACTACGGTGGCTTGAATACCGGGGCAGGATTCCGTAACCCCGACTGACAATCCACCGGAACCTCCTGCCACGTCCACGAGCTTGCGGTAGGCCGAGAAGTCGTAGCGCTCCACCAGCACCCTGCCAGCAGCGCAGGATTCTGCATAGCTGCCGGCGTAGAAGTTTTCCAATTCTTCTGATGGCATCGTCGAAAAATCGAGCCTGGCTTGGGGAGCGTCGCTCTTGATCGAGTCGGCGGTCTTGATAAGGCCAGACCATCGCCGCGACAGAGACAGATGTCTAGCTCCCAAATAGCCGGGAGCGGATTTTACAAGGAATCGCGCTGCTTCGTCAGTGTTGCAAAACTGGTCGTTTTCCACGGCTAAAAGATTCGCTTCAACCAACGCGTAAAGCAAGGGGCCAAGCTGGCGGGGAGGTACTCCGATTTCGGCGGCGATTTCGCCTGTGGACAATGGTCCATTTTTCAACGGAGTAAAAACGTCTAATTTCATCCCGGCCAGCATGGCCATCGCAGGAAATATGGCATCTGCCAAACTATTGATCGTTTCCGGCTTTATGGCTGTCAAGCTAGACATTGCCGACCTCCTTGGTCTCCGGCTGTGATGGCTTCTCGGTTAGCAAGTCCCACAGCTTGGTATCGATTATTGCGCCACCGCAGCTGGGGTTCAAAAACAGGTAGGCCGCCGCGGGATTATCGTGTTCGGCATCTCCAACTGCTGGGCCGCAAATCGCATCCACAACATGGTTCATCCAATCAAGCAACCGGGCCAGGAGGCCGGTTGAACTCTGGCAGTCCGTTCCAGTTACATTTCCTTGGATAGTGCTTACGGTAGTCATCATCTTCTCCTAACCTGCCGATTTGCTGTAACTGCATACTAATTCGGCAGGACAGGGTCAGACATCGACCAAAGGGAACAAATCTCAAAACGGGGAATTTAACGGCGGTGGGCAGCATGTGTGCCCAAATATGTAGACCGGATTACATTCCGATTAAAGCTATCTGCACAAAATGATGTAGACAGCGTGAGGCTAGGCACGAACTGATTGGGACAGTGAGTCTAATTGGAGAAAGATTGGCTGGTCAGGCTAAGGCCCAGATTCTGGAGGGGATGTCTCATCCAATGATAGTAGACCCTCCTTGAGGGCGTACCTGGTGGCCTCGGCTCGGTTGGCGACGCCGATCTTCTCGTAGATGTTGGCCACGTGCCTCCGTGTAGTGCCCTCGGCGACTACAAGATCCTGGGAGATCTGGCTGTTGCTTCTACCCTGGGCCAGCAGGCGCAAGACTTCGACCTCCCGTTGGGTCAGGCCGTCTGGGTAGGCTAGGGTGTCCTCGGGCCGAGATTCAAGCTGTTCTCGACAAGCTTCGATCCGCTGGATCAGGGGCCGCATATCCAACTCTTGCGCTACAACCAACGACTCTTCGAGCAAAGACACCGCCTTTGGCCCATCGCCTGGGCCGGCCCGTCGGACCAAGACATGCGCGTACTCGCAGCATAGCCAAGCCATCTCAGGGCGGTAACCGGCACGGCGGGTTAATGTGAGGCCATCCTCAAAATGGGCAACCGCTTGGTCCCGCTCACCCAGAGCCGCCGACAGGAGTCCCCGCACCCGGTCGACGCTCATCAGGAGCAACATGATGCTGGGCGCGGGCTTCAGGGCCTCATACTGTTCACTCACTGCCTCCAGATCCCCTCGTTGGATGGCCAGCAGCGACAGGCCGAGCCGGGCCACGGTGGTGCGGTAAGGATGGTCCGTGGGTCCCGCCAGTGCGGCTACACCCAGCCCGGCGGCAGCCTGAGCGGCCACCGCATCTCCACTTATCCAGGCTGCCAACGGCAACCCCAGAGCTTGTCATTCTCAACGAAACCCTGTCAATTCGGTGGAGGTGCGACTGACGAAACCGGCGAGCCCTTCCATGTGGGACCAACCCTCGGCGAATGCTCCCCTTTCGTATTCCAGCAGGGCGCGAACAGAGCCAATATAGGGTTGCACACCAGCAAGGGCCAGACCCCGGTCGCAAAAGTCAAGTGCAGCTTCCCAATCACCGGTGAAAAAACCAATCTCCGCATTCCGCGCCAAGGCGTCGATGATCTGCGGCTGGGCACGTAACCGTTCCGCATGGGCTAACAGGGCCGACAGACCCCGCCGTGCCGCCGGAGCATCCCCCAAAGCAGCGGTGGCGCGTTCTAGATAAGTCCGGGCCTGAGATTCCGCCCTTGGGTCATCAACTTGGGCGGACAGTTCGACAACCTTCCTGCCGTACTCAACGGCTTCAGGCAAACTAAGGTGCCACCAAGCGGCCTCGCTCGCGTCGGCTAGAACCCGCATCTCCAGGGCCAAGTCTCCTTGCTGGCGGGCGATGACGAGAGCGCGATTGAAGACGTCTCGGGCCCTATCGTAGTCGCCGGTTTCTTTGTACCGGGCCAAGGCGTAGGTTGAGAGAAGACGGCCCTCCTGTTGCGAGTCCGGCGGGGCCATAGACAACGCCCTGGAGATGAAATCCGACATACCCGCGGTGGTGCCCGCCCGATGATCAACCGGGTATTCCGCGATTTCCACGGCCCGGGCCACATCGCCTGCATCCAAGTAATATTGGAAAGCCCGTTCCAGATAGCCCAACGCCTCCGGCGCCGCGGACCGGCCTCCAGTTGCGGCGACGGCCTGGGCCAGGCCGTACAAGATTTCCGCCGGTTCAGCGTCCGTTGCTTGTTCTTCCCAGGATGTCAAGGCGCGCCGGAAGTGGACCTCAGCTTCCTCGCAAGCGTAGGATTGTATGGCCTGCTCGCCAGCCATAATCGAATATTCCACAACCTTCTCGGAACCGGTGACCGCTTCAGATTGGGAGAAGTGGTAGGCCAACTCGGAGGAGTGGGACTCCAATGCGGCCTCATACATATCCTCCAGCACTCCGCCGATACGGGCGTGAAGCCGCACCCGCCGAGTCAGCGACAACTCTTGGATCAGCGCCTCTTGGACCAGCCGGTGGGTGAACTGGTACAGACCGACATTGGGGGGCAACTCCTCGATCAAGCGGGCTGCCAGCGCCTCCTCCAATACCTCCAACAGTTTGTCCTCGGACAGGTCCTCGATTAGGCGGTTTAGAAGGTTGACAGTGAACTCTCGTCCGATCACTGCGGCCGTGCTCAAGACTTGGTTGCAATCTCCGGACAATCTGTTCAGACGTTGTCCGATCACCTCGCGCACACCTTCCGGGATGCGGATGCCCTCCGGCCCACCAACCGTCACCTCAGCCAACTCTCCTCGGTCTGACAGGAGTTGGATTACCTCGGTGGTGAAAAAGGGATTACCTTCGGTGTGAGTAAAAACCGCTTCAACTACGCTTCGGGAAACATTGGTCCCAGCGGCGGACTCGATAAAATTGGCGGTGTCATTCCGGTCCAGACCCCTGAGCAGATGCCACTGGTAAACGGCCTCACGGGATATTCGAGCCAGGGTATCCGACAAAGGGTGCTGGCGCGATAACTCAACGTCCCGGTAGCAACCAAGCACCATTACGCAGCTATCCTCCAACTCGCGGGCCACGAATTGGAGTAGCTGCAATGACGGTTCGTCCGCCCAATGGATGTCGTCCAGAACCAACACCAAAGGTTGAGACCGGCCCGCGGCTTTCAAGAACCGGGTGATCGAGTCAAACAAGCGGAACCTGGCGGCCTCTGGCGACAAGGCTGGAGCAGGCTCCAAGCCGGGAAGCTTTTGCAAGATCTCAGGAAGCAACTCCCCGATGTCAGCCGCGCCGGCGCCCATGACCAACTGGAGCGGACCGGGGTCCCGCCGCTCCACGTAAGACCGGATCACTTGCACCCAAGGCCAGAAGGGTGGACTGCCCTCCTCTTCGTAGCAACGGCCCCAGATCACCTCGACGCCTCTGGCTTCCGCCTCCTGGGCCAGTTCCTGTGCGGTGCGTGTCTTACCAATGCCCGGCTCGCCGGCCAGCAATACCAATCGGCCGCGGCCAGACACACTACTTTCCAGCGCTGTTGTCAACTCGCCCATCTCTCGCTGGCGGCCAACAAATATCCTGCCTGCCTGTCCGGAACTGGTCACGGTCTCTCCCATCTTTGTGGGTTGGGGGATTTTACACCGAAACATAAATTTCCCGAAGCGTGATCTGGGTGATTCCATTCCGTCGGTGAATTTGGAAGTCCAAATACTGCTTGTATCGGGCCGTCCCAGGTCATAAAATGATTGAAAAGGGGCTGGCTCTGTTACCAGCCCCTTTTCCGGCGTGTCAAATTAAATCTCGACCCCATAACGCCGTGTTTGTGTGGGAGATTCTGGCCTAGATATGACCCTAAATGGAGTCCTGGAATTACTGGACCGCCACCCCGAGCACCGCGGGAATGTGGACTCATGGGGCGAGGGCAGAGGGGAGTCCGGGGTGACCATCCGTCAGGGCGCTCGCGCCGCCTTCCTGGCCTCCTTGTGGCGCCGCCAGCAGGGACCCATCTTGGTCGTCACGCCCCGGCCCGACGACGCGCGTCGCCTCCACGATCAGTTGCTAACTTACCTGGGGGAAGACCAGCCGGTCCACCTGCTCCCTGAGCCCGAAGTCCTGCCCTTCGAACGGCTGGCGGTGGACGCCAACACCGGAAACCAGCGGCTGAGCGCACTGGCGGCATTGGCGGCGGGCGGCAGATTCGGGTATATGGAACCGGACGTCCAGCCGCTGGTCGTCTGCTCGGTGGGCTCAGCCCTGATCTACACCCTGCCGCCGGAATTGATGGCCGGCGTTTTCCCCGCCACTGGTGAACTGAGCCTGTGGAGGAAGGGCGACCGTGTGCGGATCAACACCCTCCTCGCCCAATGGCTGGACCTGGGTTACCGGAACGAGCCGGTGGTCGAAGCTCCGGGAAGCTTCAGCCACCGCGGCGGCATCCTGGACATTTATCCCACCGGGTCCGATTGGCCGCTGCGCATAGAACTTTGGGATGACGAGATCGACACCATCCGCTACTTCGACCCCGTATCCCAGCGCTCCATCCGGCCCGCCGACGAGGTGCGCCTGGCCCCCGCCCGGGAGCAACTGCCGGGCCTGGCCAACCAGGAGACGGTGGCCGCCCAGACCGAGGCCATGGACTATTCCAAGTGCAACGACGAAGTCCGCGACCGCATGGCCGAGGAATTGTCCCTCCTCTCGTCTTCGCCCAATCCCGAGACCCTTTCTTTCTACAACGGCCTGATCAACCAGGCACATCTGTTGGGGTACATCGGGGCCAACGGCCTAGTGGTGCTGGAGCGGTCCGGCCAGGTTGAAGCCGAGGCCCTGGAACTGGAAGAGCGGTTCCAGCGCATGCGGGAGGCCCGAGAGGAAAGGGGAGAACTGCCGGGCAATTTCCCCTCGCCCCACATGGGCTGGGTGGAGTTCTCCAACCGACTGAGCGGCATGCCCCAGATGCAGTTACAGACTTGGGTCGGCGATGATGAGGACAAGATATTCCTCCCCTCCAACCAATACTACGGCAAGCTGGAACAACTGGCTGTCGATATCCGCAGCCACCAGGCCTCGAATCACGCCGTGGTGGCCGTCACTCAACACCAACGCCGTGTCGCGGAGATCCTGGAGGAGGAAGGAATAGGCGTTACCCAGACCGATACGCTGGAAAGCGCCCCATCGCCGGGTCAAGTCTGCCTGCTGCCCGGCTCGCTGCGGGACGGGTGGACCGTTGAGCTGCCTAATCGCGAGACCGGCGAGGCCAACGCGTTGGTCCTGCTGACCGACTCTGAACTGTTTGGCACCGTGAAAGAGCAGCGTTACCACCGGCACCGGAGGGCCGAGCACGGTCCGGAGGTGGTGTTAGCCGACCTGGTGCCAGGCGCCCACGTGGTGCACATCGACCACGGTGTGGCCCGGTTCGCCGGCACCACCCACATCGGCGACGACGATGATGAGAAAGAGTATCTCATTCTGGAATACGCCGAAAATGACAAGTTGTATGTGCCGACCGACCACCTGGACCGGGTTTCGGCCTACGTTGGCGCCCAGGACCAACCACCCTCGCTAACCCGCCTCAGCACCGCCGAGTGGGCCAGGGTGAAGCAGCGGGTGAAGGGCGCCACCCGTGAGATGGCCCAAGAATTGCTGCGGATTAACGCCGCTAGAGCCCTTGCCGAAGGTCACGAGCACAGCGGCGACACGGTTTGGCAGCAAGAGCTAGAGGACTCCTTCCCCTTTGTTGAAACCCCGGACCAAGCCAAGGCCATTGTCGACGTAAAAGTGGACATGGAGACGTTGCGTCCCATGGACCGTCTGATCTGCGGCGACGTTGGCTACGGCAAGACCGAGATCGCGCTTAGAGCGGCCTTCAAGTCGGTGAACGATGGGATGCAGGTGGGCATCCTGGTACCCACCACGGTCCTGGCCCAGCAGCATTACGCCACCTTCAGCGAACGGCTTAGTCCGTTCCCAGTCAGGGTAGAAGTGTTGAGCCGGTTCCGGACCCATAAAGAGCAACAGGAAGTGGTCGAGGGTCTGAAGGACGGCAGCGTGGATATCGTTATCGGCACCCACCGGTTGCTCCAGAAGGACGTGCAGTTCAAGAACTTGGGACTGGCGGTGGTGGACGAGGAACAACGTTTCGGCGTCAGCCATAAAGAGCGTTTCAAACAACTTCGCCAACAGGTGGACGTGCTGACATTAAGCGCAACGCCCATACCCAGAACTTTGAACATGGCCCTGGCTGGGATACGCGACCTCAGCACCATGGACTCCGCGCCCGAGGCCCGTCTGCCAGTCAAGACCTTCGTCTCTGAGTACTCGGAGGACGTCATCAAGGAGGCCATCCTGCGGGAGATGGAGCGTGGCGGCCAAGTCTTCTACCTGCATAACCGGGTCCGGACCATACATCAGGCTGCCGCGGAGTTGATCAAGATGGTGCCCCACGCGCGGGTCATGGTCGGTCATGGACAGATGGCGGAATCGGAACTGGAAGAGGTGATGGAAGATTTCGCCAACGGCGATGCCGATGTGTTAGTCTGCACGACCATCATCGAATCGGGCCTGGACATGCCCAACGTGAACACTCTGATCGTGGAGCGGGCCGACCGGTTCGGGTTGGCTCAGCTCTACCAGCTCAGAGGGCGGGTGGGCCGAAGTGAACACCGGGCCTACGCCTACCTGATGGCGCCGAGGGGACGCCGCATCACGGAAGCCGCGCAGCACCGGCTCCAAGCGATCTTGGAGGCGTCGGAGTTGGGGGCCGGATTCCGAATCGCCATGCGGGACTTGGAAATACGCGGCGCGGGCAACATCCTGGGCGCATCCCAGAGCGGCCACATCCAGGACGTCGGTTTGGACCTCTATACTCAACTCCTAAATGAAGCGGTACGAGAGTTGCAGGAGGAAACGGGCGAGAGCGGCGCCGGCGAGCCTCTTGCCGAATTGCCACGGATCGATCTGCCGCTCAACGCCCGGATTCCTGAGGATTACGTAGATCACCTGCCAACCCGCCTGGCTGTTTACCAAAGGCTGGCCAAATTATCCGACAGCGATGACATTCCGGAGATCCGCGAAGAGTTACGGGACCGCTTCGGCCCCGTGCCCGAAGAGGTTGAGAACCTGCTGACATTGGCCGAACTCCGAGCCCTAGCCGCCAATGTGGGGGTGGAATCCGTGGTGCAAGGAAGCGACGCAATAGTGCTTTCGCTCCGGGTGCCGGTGGGCGGGGCCAGGGTGCCGCTTCAAAGGGCCCTGGGGCCATCGGTCCAGGTGGGCAACACCCAGATGCAGATGCCCTTGCGGAGACTGGGCGACGAATGGCTGTCCCGACTGACCAGAGTGCTGGAGCGGTTCCTGGCCTTCCAGGAAAACCTCAAAGCGCTGGCCGCATCAGCCCCAGCCGACTAATCACGGGCGCCGTTACCTTAGATCTGCCGTTCCTACAGCAACCCAAACGGCGGGATTCAGCGTATTTACTCTCAAGAAACGCCTGCGGAATACTTTCATCTGAATCCGAGTCGGCATCGGCACATCTAACATTCTGATTAGCGCGTAAATTCCCGCCTGAGCCATCAGTGACCATGGAGGACACATTGAGGGGCAATTCTACAGATAGCCAGCCTGCCTTGCAGGTGGGCAAACGAAGCAAGTTGCGGTTTCTAATCCCCCTGGCGTTGGTATTGACGGCAGCATTAATCGCCTGTACCAGTAGTGCCAACAGCGGCTCGTCCAGCTCCAATTCTTTCAATGAGGGCAGTTCGTCCAATTCCGGAGACATCGCGCCCAATTTCTCGATCACGATGTACCAAGGTCAGGACGTTGTCGGCGGCCAAGAGGTCAATTTCCACGACCTAGTCGGCAAAAAGCCCATCGTGCTCAACTTCTGGGCTGGATTGTGCCCGCCTTGCCGGGCTGAGATGCCAGATTTGCAAGCGTTCAACGACGAGTTCGAAGACCGGGCATTGCTGCTTGGGATAGACCTTGGCCAGTTCACCGGGCTGGGGAACCCGACGGACGCCCAGAACCTTTTGGATGAACTGGGCGTGACCTATCCTGCCGGTTTCACCAACGACAGCAACATAGTCAAAGACTATGGAGTCTTGGGGATGCCCACCACCGTGTTCATCGACGCCCAAGGAGGGATTTTCAACAAGTGGACCGGCGCTCTCAACGGCGAAGTATTAGAGGAAAAAACCCTAAAGATGCTGAACCAGTAGCGTGTATTCAGAACATTTTCGTTTGGATGAACTCCGGCAAACCCAATTCCGGCTGGGCCAATTCCGGCGATCAGTCCGCCGCTGCTTGAGTCAAAGAGCCCGGCGGGCTTTTTACTTCGCCGTCCCAGCAACCCTATGTTGCGGTATAATATCTGTGGCCGTACTCAAGTTCGCTTCAAGCGCCGCCTGGCGCCTGGGCTCGAGTAACGGCAAGTGAAGTCGGGGTGTAGCGCAGGGGTAGCGCGCTACGTTCGGGACACCGAATGCAACCCTACGGTATTAAAATACGATTTATGTCGGGGTGTAGCGCAGGGGTAGCGCGCGTCGTTCGGGAC
>MUCT01000018.1 GCA_002816585.1 SAR202 cluster bacterium Io17-Chloro-G6
TCCCGTGCCAATTAGGCGTGTTTGACTATCTCTTCTGTGGCCATCCTGGTAACGCCCCAGCCGGCTAACCAAGCGGAATGGCGGCCGTCGCCTCCGGCGACCATGACCACAATGTCTTCAGAGGCACGTGCGATGGGCACAAGGGTTTCGGGGTTGGTCTGATCAACCCAACTCGGCCAGTTTCTGTTGCCGTAGTGGGCCCGGCCAAGCAATGAGTGCAATGGCATTCGGGCATTCTGGTAGATATATTCTTGGACGTCAGACTTGGACAATCCGGAAGCGGCGATCTCCTCGGCGTGCTCGGGGCAGATCACCATGATGATCTGGGCGCCCGTGCCAATCTGATAGTAGTTGGACACGCCAACCGCCTTCATGTTGCCGACAATCGTCTGTAGGACCTCAAGTCCCGTGGCGACCGTCGTCTCCATGATGGTGTAGACGCCCCTGATCCCGGCCACGGTGACGGTGCTGGAACCGCCGGCATATCCGAGCTCGATGTTTCTAGGTTCCCAAGGGCTTCGTTCTTCGTTCTCGGAGAAGCAGAAGCTATAACGGCCCGGCGTCGCCAGGGTGGCCTTGTCCATCTCTCCGGGTATCAGGCCGCCCATATTGCGTATCACCAACCGCAACGCCCGCCCGATGGCAGCGTTCGCCCTTGAGCCGGGGCCGAAACAGCCGGCGTCGCCATTGATACCTAGCTCCTCGGCGATGGGCCCATTAATGATGACTACCTGGGCGGCCCCACCGGTGGTTGCGGCGTTGCCGGCCAGGTTGAAGTCCTTATCTAGAGCCGCCTTCACGGCTGCCACCACCACCGGGAAGTATTCCGGCAGGCAACCGGCCATGACGGCGTTGATGGCCAATTTTACCAGGGTTGCCTGGGCGTTCCGGGGCTGGAGCGTTCCCAGGGAGAAGGAGGGGTCTCCGCCGTAGGAGGCCAACATTTCGCGGACTAGAGGCTCCGTTGGCGGCACCACCGGCAGCCCGTCGGTCCAACCCTGTTCCCAGCAATAATCCTGGATCGCCTGAAAGGAATCGGAGACCGCTACGCGTCTGGCGTTTAGGTGAACGGAACTCACGGGGCTAGACCTCTATGCCGAAGATTCAGGCGCCACGAGGGCCCCCACCCTAACCCTCCCCCATGCGTGGGGAGAGGGGACTGGCATCCCCCCGCCTGGAAGAAGGCTATTTCCCGGTCAGCAGCCCCACAATTTCCGGCGCGAAATCATGGGCCATGTGCTGGACCTCGGGTACAGTGCGGGGCGCCAAGGGGCTGGGCAGCACCACTATGCGGACGCCCGGCATTCCCAAAGCAGTTGCCCTGGCACGGGCAGCCCTGGTGAATGTGCTGGTGATGACGCTAACCGATGGCACGCCTTTGGATTCTGTGAGCACCGTGTCGTGGAGACCCCACGCTGTGCAGGAACCTCAATCCGCGATGGCGTGTATCACCGCGTCGCAGTCTTTGGTAAGTGATTGCAGGGTGTCTTCGGCGCAGGGGGCGCTATAGGTGAACTTGGTGTCGTAAACCACCTTGGCGGCGCCATAGTCATCAAGCAGGATCTTTTCCAGCTCACCCAAGAAGGTGTCCGCGTGGTACTTGCGGTTCTCTAGTAAACCGACAACTTTACCCCTCAAGTCGGGCAGGGTTTGGCTGAGACCCAATTCCTCGGGAACGTCCTCGGCTGTGGGGTCTAGGATCTCGATCATGCCGCTTGAATCCGCCATAGGCCTCCATATAAATGGGGCGACCGGGTCAATGAGCCCAATTGATCCGATTGGCCATACGATTCCAAGAAAGTATCGTTATCCGCCCAGTTGGAAGTACTTACCCTCTGTCTTTATGGCGGGAGCGATGACCATCTCAGCCTTGTGCAGGTCCCGTATTGTGTAGGCCCCGCACATACCCATGGCCACTTTCAGGGCGCCGACGAAATTCTGAGTGCCGTCGGTTCTGGAAGTTGGGCCGTAGAGGATCTGCTTCAATGAGCCCTTAGTTCCGACGGAGATACGCGTGCCTCTGGGAAGTTCGGGGTTGGCGTTGGCCATGCCCCAGTTATAGCCGCGGCCGGGCGCTTCTTCAGCCTGGGCGAAGGGGGTACCAAGCATTACGGCGTCCGCGCCGCTGACCAGCGCCTTGCACACATCACCGCCGGTCCGGAATCCGCCGTCTGTTATCACGGTGACGTAGCGGCCGGTGCGGCGGAAGTAGTCTTCTCGGGCCGCCGCGCAGTGGAGGGTTGCCGTGACCTGAGGAACGCCCATTCCTGTGACCTCACGGGTGGTGCATGCGGCGCCGGGACCAACGCCGACCAGTAGGCCATCGATGCCGGTTTCCATCAGTTCAAGCGCAACTTCGTAGGATACGCAGTTGCCAACAACCACAGGGACTTTTAGAGAGTCAATCAGTTCGGAAAACACCAGCCCCCTGTAGCTGTTGGACATATGCCGGGCGGTGGTTACGGTGGACTGCACCACAATCATATCCGCCCCGGCCTCGACGGCCGCCGGGGACATGCGCTTGGTGTTCTGAGGGGTGAAAGAAACGGCGCAGGTTGCGCCGGTGTTCTTGATCTCCCGGACCCGCGCGCTGATCAGGTCATCGCGGATGGGCTCGGAGTAAACTTTCTGGAGCAATTCGGTTACTTCGTCTTGAGGGGTAGAGACAATCTGTTCCAAGACCGAATAGGGGTCATCGTACCTGCTGTACAGGCCCTCGGCGTTCAGGACACCAAGGCCGCCCATCTCGTGCATATATGAGGCAAAACCCGGAGAAACGGCCCCGTCCATCGCGGAAGCCATGATGGGAATCTCGAATTCCAGGTTGCCGATCGTCATTATCGTGGAGGTCAATTCGGGGTTAATGGTGACTTGGCCAGGAACGATTGCGACTTCGTCGAAACCATACGTCCGCTCAAGTTCTTTAAAGAGCCTTCTCCCCATCCCTCGTCACCTCTCTAACTGCCGATTCTTATGGAGATTTAATCAGTATCGTCAGGCAAAAGTCAACAGAAATTCGATGGTCAGACACCCAACCAGGCCACCGCCCGCAATTGGCACACAGTTGAGGCTGAATTGCCCTTGCGGGGTTGTGAAAAATGGTGCATACTACCGTGGCTGATATACTTCCTGGTGGTTCTAGCGAGGCGGCCCCACCCGTTCCCATCCCGAACACGGCAGTGAAACGCCTCAGCGCCTACGATACTGCTCTGGTGACGGAGTGGGAAAATAGGTCATCGCCGGGAGGTATGTCCTCTCTGAAATAGCTAAGATATCATCACAGTGTTTGCACTTTCCCAGCCTACGGTCCAGGTGAAACCAGTCACGGGGATCAGTCACAAACCTGTCTAGGCCGGTCTCTCCTTAAATCCCCCAATTCGGTTTGGTGCCAGCATCCGGTAGACATACTGAATGTCGATGCCTTTACACTGAGTTGGGCCTCCAATATAATTGGTTGCACGAGGATTACGAGGGCGGACATATGGGCCTGGGCCTCATCCTCACCACAAATGGGACTGGCACACAGGTTTCCCCTCCGCTTTCAAACGTTAACAAAGCTATGGTGGCAAACGTTCCGGGAAACGTTCCATCGAGGTAGACCTCTCTCACACGGAACCCGGCTGAAATCAGGTTCCCCAACCTTCGTCCCATGCAGGAGCAAGTAAAATGGGCAGTAGATTCGAGAAGTTCTCCGAACGCGCACGGCGGGTACTATCGCTGGCCCAAGAAGAAGCCCAGCGGTTTAACCATAACTATATCGGAACCGAGCATATTCTGCTGGGTCTAGTCCGCGAAACCGAGGGCGTGGCCGCCCGGGTTCTCTCCAGCTTGTCCGTCGACTTGAGCAAAGTGCGGTCAGCTGTTGAGTTCATCATCGGACGCGGCGAAAAGCCGGCCCAGGGAGAGATTGGACTTACTCCCCGGGCCAAGAAAGTTGTGGAGCTTGCCGTCGATGAAGCTCGCCGGATGAACCATACCTATATTGGAACGGAACATTTGCTCATCGGTCTACTACGCGAGGGCGAAGGCGTGGCCGCCGGCGTTCTGGAAAGCTTGGGAGTCACCTTGGACAAGGTCCGGGCCGAGACCCACCGAATCCTGAGCCATACCTCCGGGTCCGGCGCCCAGGGCAGCCGGTCAACCTCCAAGACTCCTACTTTGGACCAGTTGGGCATTGACCTAACCGTTGCCGCCAAGGCAGATAAACTTGACCCTGTTATTGGCCGGGAAAAAGAAATTGAGCGGATGGTCCAGATCCTCAGCCGCCGCACCAAGAACAACCCTGTTCTAGTTGGCGAGCCGGGCGTTGGCAAGACCGCCATCGTAGAGGCCCTGGCCCAGTTGATCAGCAAAGGCGAGGTCCCCGATACCCTCCAGGGCAGGCGCTTAGTAACTCTGGATATGGGCGCACTGGTGGCGGGAACCAAGTACCGTGGCGAATTCGAAGAGCGGTTGAAGAAAGTCATTGAAGAGATCAAGTCTTCCGGCAATTGCGTGCTTTTCATCGACGAGATACACACGATTGTCGGAGCCGGCGCCGCGGAAGGCGCCGTTGACGCCTCCAACATCTTGAAACCCTCATTGGCCCGCGGCGAAATTCAATGCATCGGGGCCACCACTCTAGACGACTACCGGAAGTACGTAGAACGGGACCCAGCCTTGGAACGCCGCCTACAGCCAGTACGGGTTGAAGAACCGACCAACGACGACACGGTGTCGATCTTAATGGGCGTCAGGAGCAAGTACGAAGACCACCACAAGGTAGACATCACCGACGAAGCCATTCGCAGCGCGGCCACTCTGGCCCAGCGCTACATCCCAGACCGGTTCCTGCCCGATAAAGCCATCGACCTGATCGATGAGGCCGGTTCAAGGGTAAGACTGCGTGGCAGCGTCACACCAGCGTCAGTGAAAGACGCCATGCAGGTGTTGGAACAGGTACGCAAAGAAAAGGACGAGGCCATCGCTTCTCAGCAATACGAGGCTGCGGCGGAACTGCGGGACCGGGAACTGCGCCAAAACGAGGACTTGGACACGCTTGAGAAGGAATGGCAAGAAGGCCAGGACAAGGAGCGTCGGGTCGTCACGGAAGAAGACATAGCAGAAGTTGTCAGCATGTGGACCGGTATTCCGGTGACCCGGCTAGCGGAAGAAGAAACCGAGCGGCTCCTACACATGGAAGGGGAACTGCATAAGCGGATCATCGGACAGGACGAGGCCATCGTCAGCGTCGCCAAGTCGGTGCGCCGCGCCCGGGCCGGTCTCAAAGACTCACGCCGCCCCATTGGTGTGTTCATGTTCCTTGGCCCCACCGGCGTAGGAAAAACCGAACTGGTACGCGCTCTCGCGGAATTCATGTTCGGCGATGAAGACAACATGATTCGCCTCGACATGTCAGAATTTCAAGAGCGCCACACCGTCGCCCGTTTGATCGGCGCACCTCCCGGATACGTTGGCTACGACGAAGGCGGCCAATTGACCGAGGGAGTCCGCCGCAAGAATTACTGCGCCGTGCTTCTCGACGAGATCGAAAAGGCTCACCCAGAGGTTTTCAATATCCTTCTGCAGATATTCGACGCCGGTACATTGACCGACGCCCGAGGCAGGAAAGTGGACTTCCGGAATTCAATCCTGATCATGACCAGCAACTTGGGATCGGACTTGATCAAGCGAGAGACCTCCCTCGGTTTCTCGTCCAAGACCACTGATTCCCAAACCGACGAGAGTTCCTACAACCGGATGAGAGACAAGGTGATGGACGAAGTGAAGAGGTTCTTCCGTCCCGAGTTCTTAAACCGGATCGATTCCACCGTGGTGTTCCACCAACTTACCAAGGACGAGATTCTGGAGATCGTGGATCTGATGATGAACCAGGTCCGCGGCGAACTGGAGGAAAAGGAAATCGACCTGGAGATTACCGAGGCGGCCAAGGTCTACCTGGGAGAAAAGGGCTTTGACCCTGTTCTGGGCGCCCGGCCACTGCGGAGACTGATCCAGGACGAGATTGAAGACAGCCTGTCCGATGAGGTGCTCAGTAGAACGCTGGTTGCAGGCGATGTCGCATTGGTTGACTTGGAAGACGACATCATCAAGATCACTTCTAAAAAAGCCAAGGCCAAACCCAAATCCAAGGCAAAGTCAGAGCCGGAAGCAGAACCGGCCACTTCCGCCGACTAACACGGGTAAATTCAGGTTTCACTGACAGAAGGCCCCACAATCGTGGGGCCTTCTGTTGTTATAATTGCCGCGGTCCTGCCTGGGCGATCTTCAATGAGGTGATGCAGTGTGGCTAAGGTAAAGGAACGGCGGCGGACAGTCTTTATGTGCCCATTCTGCGGGAACGAAAGCCCCAAATGGATGGGGTTTTGCCCGGCCCAAGGATGCGGCTCGAAAAGCCCCCTGGTGGAAGCCACCGTGGCCCCGGCCACCAAAGGACGCCCAGCCTGGCTTGAGACACACGGAACCGACGTGATCGAGTTGTCCGCCATCTCCCCCAGCGCCCAACCACGAGACCCGCTGCCCTCGCCCGAACTGAACCGCGTTTTGGGCGGCGGAGTGGTCCCCGGTTCAGTGGTCCTGCTGGCCGGAGAGCCTGGCGTTGGTAAATCGACTCTCTTGCTTCAACTGGCCCAATATTCGGCCGCCAAAGGCCAGAAGGTCCTTTACGTCAGCGGCGAAGAGTCCCCAGAACAGATCAAACTGCGTTCAGAGCGTCTAGGATTCGCCGGCTATGGAGTCTTGATGCTGCCCGAGACCGACCTTGCGGCGGTCATCGAGAAGTTGGACTCGATACGCCCCGGCCTGGCCATCGTCGACTCCATACAAACGTTATACAGCGACGACGAATCCTCCAGCCCAGGCAGCATAGGGCAGGTGCGCGAGGCGGGCCTGCGGCTGCTGCGTTGGTCCAAGTCCAGCGGGACCCCCATATTCGTTTCCGGGCACATGACCAAAGACGGCTCTTTGGCCGGTCCCAGAGTCCTGGAGCACATGGTAGACGTGGTCCTTTACTTGGAGTCCCAAGAAGATGGCGGCTACCGGGTGCTGCGCGCCGGCAAGAACCGTTTCGGCGCCACCACCGAGGTTGGTGTGTTCGAGATGACCGAACGGGGACTGAGCGATGTGTCCGACCCGTCCAAAGCCTTGCTGACGCAACGGGCCGGGGGCTCCATAGGAGCGGCATTGACGCCTGTGGTGGAGGGTAGCCGGTCCTTACTCTTGGAGGTGCAGGCTCTGACTTCCCCTTCGCAACTGCCTGTCCCTCGCCGGGTCGCCAACGGCTTTGACCACAACCGGCTCCTCATGCTGACGGCGGTGGCTTCCCGCCGCGCCGGATTGGAATTGTCCGGCCAGGACATCATCGTCAACGTGGCCGGCGGATTCAAGATCGGGGAGCCGGCAGCGGATCTTGCCCTGGTGTTGGCGATGGCTTCCAGTCTATACAACTGCCCGCTTGACCCTGAGATGGTCGCATTTGGCGAGCTTGGCCTGAGCGCGGAGATACGGGCCGTTTCCCAAGCTCAAAGGAGGGTTTCTGAAGCTGAACGGCTGGGGCTGAAGAAGTGCATCCTGCCTGAATCGTGTCTGGAAGGACTGGTGGTTCCCCTGGGCATGAAGGCCATCGGCGTCAGGTCGCTCCGCCAGGCGGTGAACGCTGTTTTAACCAAAGACCCAATCAATGGGACTCGCAACCCCGACGAGGTCCCGGAACTGGCCTAGAATCCTTTAGTGGGTGTGGCTTTCGGCTGACGGCTGTTCCGCCGGTGAATGGTCTTGGGGTGAAAATTCGTGGTCTTCGCAGGCCACCCAGCGTGAGCCGTCCTGATAGACCTCTTTCTTCCAGATGGGGACTACCTCTTTTATACGGTCAACGGTTTTGTGGCACGCGTAGAAGCCCTCTTTCCGGTGGGGCGACCCAACGGCCACCACTAAGCTGATTTCCCCGATGCCGACGGTCCCGATACGGTGGCTAATGGCCAACTCTTCCAAGCCAAACTCGGCCATCATCTCCTGGCGCACTTCTTCCAGCTTCTTGACCGCCATCTCATCGAAGGCTTCGTACTCTAGTGTCAGTACAGTCTTGCCCTCGAAGTTGTCCCTGGTGGTCCCCAGAAAAGTCACCACGGCGCCATTGGTGTCTCGGCGCACCTTAGCGGTAATCTTCTCCGGATCGAGGGTGTTATCAGTCAGTTCTATCATGTCGTTATCCCCAGGGCTCTAGCCCCCACTTACTGGTGGAATGAGGCAGACGTCGTCGCCGTGCCGCAAGACAACATCAGGACCAGCATAGTCGGCGTTCACCGCCACTACGATGTTGACTTCGGGCGGCGCCAGGTTCGGGAGTTGCCGCCGCACCTCGGCGGTCAAATCCGCCACTGTTGCTCCATCCTTGACGGCCACGGAAATATTGCTGCTGCCTGCTCGCTCCCGGTACAAGGCATATAGTCTGACGTCGAGTTGCATTAGTCGCGGCTCCGGACTGCGGTTAACGGTCCAATTGTCGCAGTATTTAACAAAAAGGCCCGAGGCAGAGCCTGCGGACCCTGATTCACGCTCAGGAGTTCATTATCCCATAGGCGTTGGCGCCGCGCTAGTGTGGCCTGGGCTCCCCATGGCTGTGGATTCAGGCGCGAGACAGGAGTTCCGGCGTTAAACATGCGGCCTAGTGCATCACCAAGCCGCCATCCACGTTAATGGCCTGGCCGGTAATGTTCCGGCCACCCGGCCCCGCCAAAAACAATGCCATCGCCGCTATGTCGTCCGGCTCGTTGGGCCGTCCGATTGGGATTCTGGCGTCTCGGGCTGCCTCCAATTCCTGCATGGACTGACCAGAGGTTTCAGACCGCAGGGCCATTATCTCCGCCCCCATCGTAGTCAAAGTTGATCCGGGACAGATGGCGTTCACATTGATGTCGTACCGGCCCAATTGCGATGCCGCAATTTGAGTCATCGCGATCACGGCGCCCTTGCTGGCAGCGTAGGCTGCATTGGAGGTGCCGGTGTAGCCCTTGCCGGCGATGGAGGCGATGTTGATAATCCTCCCTCCCTGGCCTTGCGCTATTAGCTCTTTGGCCACCCGCTGCATGCAGAAAAAGACACCCTTGGCGTTAACCCGGTGGATGCGGTCCCAATCCTCTTCCACCACGTCCATGATGTCCAGATACTTGGTGACTCCGGCGTTATTTACTACGATGTCAATGCGGCCGAAAGCGTCTTTGGCCTGCCGCACCAACCTGTCGATGGCGTCGATATCACCCATGTCAGCGGGCACGGAAATGCTCTCTCGTCCCAGTTGTTTCACGGCCACAGCGGTGTCCTCCGCGGTGGACGCATCAATGTCCGACACCGCGATGTTGGCGCCGGCTTCAGCCAACTGTAGGGAGATTGCCCGGCCCATGCCCCTGCCGGCACCGGTGACCAGGGCCATCTTGTCTTCTAATTGCATGATTAACCTCTAGACCTCTAGGCGGTAAATAGCTTGGACAGCGGTTGTGCCGAGTGTAGCCGCGCACAATTTGGCTGTCAACGAAATCGGGTCCGTTGACAGCCAAACCGGCCAAGATTACACTCCCGGCGATTCGGTAACCGGCTTTTATGAACAGACGGAGGAACGATATGGCAGAAGAGCGGGTCGACACAATTGTCCGCGGTGGGAGGGTGGTTACCTCATCCCAGGTAATGGACGCAGGAGTGGCCATAAAGGGAGAGAAGATTGCGGCCGTCGGACCGGAACATTTGTTACCCCAGGCCGACCGGTACATCGACGCGGAGGGCATGTTCGTTCTGCCCGGACTGATCGATTCCCACGTACATCTTGATGGACATGACGACTACGCCATGGGGGCTTTGGCCGCGGCTCACGCTGGCCTAACCACCCTGGTGCCTTTCGGCAACTACGCGTTGGAGGGTGACGAGACGTTGGTACAGGCCGTTCGCCGCACCCAGGAAGAAGTAGAGGCTGCCGCGCTGGTCGACTTTGGGTTCCACTTCATCCTTCAGAACCGGCCCAGCATACTGAATTCGCTGCCCCAGGCCATGGAACTGGGTGTGAAGTCGTTCAAGATGTTCATGACCTATAAGAAGCGTCCGGGCCGTATGTGCGACGACGACTATATCTGCAACGCCATGGACTTGGTGGCCAAGGGCGGCGGTGTGCTGCAACTCCACTGCGAGAGCGGCAACATTATCGAGTACCTGGAGAACAAGCTCATCGCGGAGGGCCACACCCATCCGGAGGACTTCCCCACCGCCTGCCCAGACTGGGCCGAGGAAGAGGCGATCAACCGGGCCATCAAGATGGGCGCCGCCACCGGCTGTCCCACTTACGTGGTGCATCTGAGCACCCAGCTCGGCTTGGAACGGATCAAACAAGCCCAAGCCCAGGGCCAGAAGATTTGGACCGAAACGTGCCCCCAATACCTGCTTTTGTCCGACGCCGAGATGGCGAAGGTCGGACCGCTGGCCAAGATCGGGCCTCCCCTGCGTCCCGAAAACGGGCCAGACCAGGACGCGCTGTGGAACGGTCTGAGGCAGGGTCAAATATCTCTGGTCGGCAGCGACCATTCGCCTCACCCGCAGGAGCTGAAAAAGCCGGGCTGGGGCAACATATTCGTGACCCCTGACGGGGCATCAGTGCCCTTCGGCTCCCCAGGAATCGAGACCGTCGCTCCGCTGATGTACAGCGAAGGCGTGGTGAAACGGGGGTTCCCCATCTGGTGGTTGGCCAGGGTGATGTCGGAGAACCCGGCGAGAATTTTTGGTCTGTATCCCAGGAAGGGCGTGATTCAGGCGGGCTCCGATGCCGACCTACTGATCCTAGACCCAGCCGCGGACCGAGTCGTGACCGCCGAAGACCATCACGGCAACGCGGGTTATACCCTGTTCGAAGGCTGGCAGGTGAGCGGCAGACCGTGGATGACGCTGCTACGGGGCCAGGTGCTACTCAACCAAGGCAAGCTGGAACAACAACCCGGCTACGGCA
Source organism: SAR202 cluster bacterium Io17-Chloro-G6 (assembly GCA_002816585.1). The sequence continues at coordinate 10,982 of MUCT01000018.1, forward strand.
AATTCCTAACCTGCGAAGGCCCCACCACACCCCTGGGAGGGCCGGTGGATTAGGAGGAGATGATCCGTAGTATTAAGGTGAACTTATTCACAATCTACCGAAAGTCGGGGTTACGTCCAGATCGTGGCCGCGTCGGTTGACAGCGTGTCCTTCCTTAGCAGTACCATTGTTTATTAGGATGAGAGCGGTTATTCGGATTCTTGTGTACAATAGTATTACCAGTTCGATTGGGAAGCGTTGGGTTTTTCATGTTAAGAGTTGAAGATGTAGCGAACTATTTCTTAGCGAATCAGGACTCTGGTCACGGTGAGCCGATTAGTCATCTCAAGATCCAGAAGCTCTGCTACTACGCGCAGGGGATATCTCTCGCTATATTGGAAAGGCCTTTGTTTTTTGAGGACATCGAACACTGGACGCATGGCCCGGTTGTTCCGACCCTATACCGAAAGTATCGATCATTCGGAGCCGACCCAATTACTCGCCCAGAGAACCTCAATCTGACAATATATAGCCGGGAGACCATTGACCTGTTAGATAAGGTCTACCAGCTTTACGGTCAAGATTCTGCTTGGGAGCTACGTAACAAGACTCACGAGGAATCGCCTTGGAGAAATACACCCGATCGTTGCGCGATTACTCACCAAGAGCTTCGAGCCTATTTTCAGACATTAGGCCCTCTCTACGAGGATTTTGGAGACATTGATCGCGAAGTATTAAGAAAATTGCCCGAGATTCCACAGGTAATGAAAGATTTAAAGAGAGGAATCGAAGCATACAGAACCGGGAAAATGGTTGCCTGGGATGAGGTCAAAGAGGAAATCGGGATCGAGTGAAAATCTTTGTCCCTGAGTTCATCATAGAGATTGCCAGGAATTGGAACCCCATTGACCAAGGAAGAGTCGGTGGGGTTTTTGCATTGCTGGAAGATGACGGTTGGCGGCACGAAAATCGTGTTGACTGGATGTTCAGCCCAACGCAGAAAGAGGAATTGGGACTTACCGAGAACGATACGGTTTGGGCTGTCGCCCACTCGCGCGTTACCGTCGCTTTTTTCGAGACTACTGATTCAGTCTCAGTAGTCTATATCAACCGCCGATCAGCAATGAACCCTGGCTGGACCTAATGGAGTATGGCCAGCGCCGAAGTTACGGCGCTGGCCCTTAGAAGGACTACCCTGACACCGTCTCCTTAAACCGTTTGATGGCTTCTATGTGCTGGTCGGGGCCTTTTAGGCCGGCCCGCATGGTGTTGACCGACAGGTGGGTGGCGCCAACTTCGTCCCAGGCGGCGGCAATCTTTTCCCAGTCTTCCTGTTTGTCGGCGGCGATGCCGACTCGGCCCTCAATGCCGATGGACTTGGGGTCGCGGCCGGCTTTGGTGGCGTGTTCCCGCATCTCGTTAATCTTCTCCTGACCGGCGCTGTCGGGCTGGAACTGGGGGAACCAGCCGTCGGCCATCTTGCCGATGCGGCGGATCACCCGTTCTTCGCCTCCGCCCAGCCAGATGGGGATGGGCTGTTGCACCGGCAGCGGGTTGATGCCGGCGTTGGTGACCTTGTGGTACCTGCCGTTGAAGTCCACCGAATCGTGGGTCCACAGCAGGCGCAGCAGTTCAATCTGCTCTTCGCTGCGGCGGCCCCGGTTGGTGAAGCTCTCGCCTAAAGCCTCGTACTCGACCTCGTTCCAGCCGATGCCGATGCCCAGGCGGAGCCGGCCTCCGGTAAGGACGTCAACCTCGGCCGCCTGCTTGGCCACCAGGCTGGTTTGGCGCTGCCCGAGAATCAGCACTCCGGTGGTGAACTCTAGTTTCTCGGTGATCGCTCCCAGGTAGCCGAACATGACAAAGGGCTCATGGAACATGTCGTCTTTGTTATAGGGGCGGTCCCAGCCGGCCCGTTTGGTCTGGTCCGCGCCCAATACGTGGTCGAAGACCAGCAAATGCTCGTAGCCCAAGTCTTCGGCGGCTTGCGCGAAGTCTTTAACGCCGGAGGGGTCCGCGCCGATCTCGGTCTGGGGAAAGATAGCTCCTAGTCGCATGTTGGCCTCCCGTTTCGTTGATTGTTTAAAAAAGTCGAGGCAATGGCCTCGAATCACGCCCAGTATCTAGCGTTAGCCAGCCGCCGTCAACTGCGGCAGGTTTGATCTTATCTTGGTCTATAATGCGCAGATTCTCCAGGATTTTGTTTAGCATGCCCAGACAGGAGGACTCTGATGAAGAGCATTGAGCTGGACTACTCAAAAAGATGCGGCGATGAGCCTGAAAAGGGACACAACCGTTGGCATCCGGATATACCGCCAGTGGTCGAGGCGGACCCGGGCGAGGAGGTCGTAATGCAAACCCGGCACGCCTTTGACGGCCAGATCACGCCGACTACTATTGCCGACGACCTGTTGGGCACCGACCTTGGCCTCGTCCATCCGCTCACCGGTCCGGTCTATGTGAAGGGAGCAGAGCCGGGCGACCTTCTGGAGGTCATCATCCAGCGCATCGAACCCGCCCGGTGGGGATTCACCAGCATCCTGCCCGGATTCGGGTTCCTTAGGGATGTGTACACCGAACCGTACCTGGTGCATTGGGAGATGAGAGACGGGTTTGCCCGTTCGCAGCAGTTGCCCGGTGTGCGCATCCCCGAGGCGTCTTTCATGGGGACCATTGGAGTGGCACCATCCCGAGCCCTGCGGCAGGAGATACTCCTGAGAGAGGATGAACTGCTGCGCCGGGGCGGAATGGTAGTGGGCCCAACGCCCGAAGGCGCGGTTCCAGCTCAGGAGCCTTTTGCCAGTGAAGGTCTCCGCACCATCCCTCCCCGGGAGCACGGTGGCAATATGGACATCAAGCAGCTTACGGCGGGCACGAGGCTAATGCTTCCGGTTTTCACCGAGGGCGGCCTGTTCTCGGCCGGGGATGCCCACTACGCTCAAGGCGACTCCGAATGCTGCGGCACCGCTGTTGAGATGGACTGCACCCTTCACGTAAGTTTCAGGGCCTTGAAGGGCGAAGCCGCCCGCCGCAATATCCGATTCCCGATATTCGAGAGGGACGAATATTTCACGAGCCCGGAGATGGCTGCGCCCAGGCGGTTCATCGCCGCCACCGGCATGTGCATCGCCGACGGTGTCAATCAGTCCGAAGACGGCACCCTAGCATCCAGAAACGCCCTGTTGAACATGATTCAACTGCTGATGGAGCGGGGCTGGTCAAGAGAGCAGGCCTACTGCATCTGCAGTGTGGCGGTTGACCTAAAGGTTAGCGAGGTGGTGGACGTGCCCAATTTCGTTGTCTCCGCATTCTTGCCGTTGGACATCTTCGAAGACTGAGGCCCCACCACAGAGTGTTGGCCGTTGATTTCCGCCTCACTGCGCGATGGGTTATACTCCCGGTGGCCCGGCATCGGGCTAAGGTCGGCGGATTCAGAGAGAAATTAAAGGAGCAAAGACATGAAATTCGGACTTCTGTTTGAGATGCAGCGGCCCTACGATGGAAACGAGGTGGACTGGAATGCCCTGTACCGTGAGACCCTGGACCAGTGCGAACTGGCCGACCAGGTAGGCTTCGACAACCTTTGGTTCGTGGAGCACCATTTCCTGATGGGATTCTCCGGGTCGCCCTGTCCCGAGGTCATGTTCGGCGCTCTCAGCCAGCGCACCAAGGACATACGCATCGGCTTTGGAGTTTCCATCCTGCCCAACCACCATCCCATCCGGGTGGCGGAACGGGTGGCCATGGTCGACCAACTGACCAACGGACGTGTGGAAGTGGGCACCGGCCGCTCCAACGCCTACGAACAGGTCGGCCAAGGAATCGACCCCCGTGAAACCAGGGAACGCTGGGATGAAGCAATCACGATGCTGCCCCAGATCTGGCAGTCCGAAGAATTCTCCTGGGAAGGCAAGTTCTGGAACGTTCCCCCACGGCGGGTGCTGCCCAAGCCCTTCCAGAAACCTCATCCCCGCATGTACCTGGCCTGCACTCAGACTGAGAGCTTCCGCTTGGCGGCTCAGAAGGGCATTGGCGTGCTTTCATCGGCATCCTACGCCGTTGACATCCTAAAAGAGCATGTCAAGGTCTACCGGGACGCCATCAAGGACGCCGACCCGGTGGGCGCTGAGATTAACGATTTCTGGGGCAACAACGTCCACTCTTTCTGTGGCAAAGACGATCAGGCAGCCAAGGAACTGTGCGCCGAATCCATGAAGACTTTCTTCGGGCCGGACAAGCCCTACATCGAAGGACGCATCAACGCTTATGAGGAGTTGCTTGAGTCTTGGGGCGGGGTGCCAGACAACCTGAAAGCGGACTTCGGCCGGTGGCTGCGCCAGTCTGACGATGACCACAAGGCCCAGGCGGCAGAGGCCGGGATCTCCCTGGATTCGGGTCCAGGCGCGGCCCGGGCTGCCGTGGCCGAACTGGACGCCAACGTCCTTTCCGACCGGGGCGTCATTATCGCTGGCAATCCAGAGAGTTGCATCAACACCATCAAGACCTACGAAGACGTAGGTGTCGACCAGGTCATGCTTATCATGCAGACGGAGACCATCCCCCACGAGAAGGTTATGGAATCCATTGAGTTGTACGGCAAAGAGGTGATCCCGGCCTTCGCCGGCGTCAAAACCGCCTAATCCGATAGTCTCAATCCAAAAAAAATCCCCCTGGCCTAAAACAAGTGAGGCCGGGGGGATTTTCAGTTTACTGTGGCCATCAACAATCCGGTCTATGGCTCCCTGGAACCGCCACATGGCCAAATGTTGGTTTGGCGGCACCCTTTAACCCCAAGCACCGATTCGGGCCGGTATGGCGGTCTAGGAGCCTCCAGCGGGTTGTTCCTCCGCCACACGAGTTTGGAATCGCCTACAGGTGTTTGCTTACCTCGGCCTGCAGGGTAGCGGCCACGCGCTCTCCCTCGGCGACGGCCGCCACTCGGTATCCGGGATTTCCGCACTTAAGGCTAGCCTGGGCGGTGGCGTACCGTGTGCATTGCTCCAAGTTCCATCCCCGCACTCTTCCGAAGATGAATCCAGCGGAGAAGCAAGAACCGGCCCCATTTCCGTCCACCACCTCCACTTGCGGGGCGCTTACCCGGATGGTCTCACGGGCGTCTGCGGCCAAACAGCCACGGTTTCCACCGGTGACCAATGCCGTACCGAACCCGGCGCGCAACAAACCCTTGGCGATTGTTGCCATGTCGTCTTGGGCATTCGGATCGTCGGCCGATACCTGGCAGACAGCGGCGTATGGGGCAAGCTTGGTCAGCAGTTCTTGATTACCATACTGGGACTCGATGTTAACGAGAACTGGGACATCCAGCCTGGAGGCCTCCCTCATGGGCCGCAAGATGTAGTCACCGTCGTACCAGTCCACGTACAGGTAGGCGGCTCCCTCCAGGGGCGTAAGGTCAGTTTCCTCCAGAGTGGCCAGCAATTCAGGGGTCCGCTGGTAAAAATAGGTGCGCGCGCCGCTGGGGTCGACTATGGATAACTCGGCAACGGTCGTTACGCCAGGATTGACGGTCACGCGGACGGGCACGCCCAAGCGTTCGACGGTGGCCGCCACCTTGGTTCCCAGTAGATCATCGCCCAAGGCAGAGGGGATAAACCTGGCACTCTGGCCCCATTGGTGGAGCATGCCGGCCACAATTCCCGCGTCGTCGCCGTAGGAATCGGTCAATTGCTGGATTCGGGTTCCGCTGTTGTGAACGGGAATCTGGTCCACAACCATCAACTGTAGATAGCTCAATACGCCGAAGCAGACAACTTCTCTACTGGAAGGAGGGCCCGGCCCTTGATCGCTGTTCAAATGTTTCATGGCTGGCGGTCCCGTTCGAGGTAATCCGATGGTGGGGTTGTCACGTACGGCATAACACAACCAGTATAGCCAATCCATGCATTGTCAACCGGAAGCTCTTGAGAGAATGGCTCAGGAAAAGACCGTGCCGGACACCGGAAAGTAATGATGGGTAGACTCCATTGACACTAGCTGGGGTCCTGATTACAGTGAATTTAAGGTTCGGATCGTCAGCTCTGGCGAACCAGCACCGAATTAACCTACGAAATTGGAAACTAACAGCACCGCACGGCGATCCGGAAGACGGGTTTGTTTTGTGAGGACTAGGATGAAACCGATTTTCGCACTCCTATCTTTGATTATCTTGGTGGCGATCGCGTGTTCATCTGATTCCACGACGGGCTCCACCTCAGAACCCACGCCAGAGACTTCGGCCGGGGTCAACGCCACCGCTGCGCCTCTGCCCGCGGGCGCGGGGGAGTCGGCAGCAACCGCAACTCCTACCCCGGTCCCCGAGCCCACCAGTACGCCTCGGAGCGGCTCCGCGAGTTCGAAGATCGTGGACGGGGGAACCTTCCTCCGGTTGGGCGCAGAACCCCCAACCTTGGACCCTCACCTCACATCCTCTGCCGAATCCGCAGTGTACGCCGTGGAGATCTTCGGCGGTCTAATGACTATAGACCGCAACCTGGCCATAGTGGGCGATTTGGCGGAGAGTTGGAATGTCAGCGAAGACGGGACGATAACCACATTCCGGCTCCAGCCAGATGCCAAGTTTCACAACGGGAAAAGTGTGACGGCTGGCGACCTTAAATGGTCGTTGGAAAGGGCGGCCGATCCACTCACCGAATCGTTCAACGCCAGTGTCTACCTGGGCGACATCGTGGGGGTGCTGGAAAAACTGGCCGGGTCCGCCACGCAGATCTCCGGCGTCCGGGCGATCGACGACCGGACGTTGACCATTACCACCGACGCTCCCAAAGCCTATTTCCTCTCCAAACTCACCTATCCCGTGAGCTTTGTCCTAGACAGGGAAAATGTTGAACTAAACGACAATTGGATATTGGAACCCAATGGCACCGGGCCCTTCCGGCTGGCCGAGTACGTTCCAGGTGAGGTGCTCCGGCTGGCCAGGTTCGAAGACTATCACCTGGGACCGGCCAACATAGAAGAAGTGGAGTTCCTGCTCAGCGGCGGCAACAGCATGCTGATGTATGAGAACGACGAGATACACATCACCGGGATTCCGCTGTCTCTATTGCCGGGCGTGCAAGACCCTTCCAATCCTCTTCGAAACGAGATAGTGGCGGCCCAACCGGCATTCGACGTGGATTACTTCGGGTTTAATACCACTGAACCTCCGTTCGACGATGTAAAGGTTAGGCAGGCCTTCAACTACGCCATCGACCGGCAGACTATAGCCAGCACAATCTACCAGGACCTGGTGGTGCCGGCGGCGGGTATCTTACCGCCTGGGTTCCCCGGCTTCAACCCGGATCTCGAAGGTTACGAATTCAACCCTGAAAAGGCGCGCCAGTTGATCAAGGAATCCAAATACGGGTCTGCCAGCGAGATGCCCAGGATAACCCTGACGCTCCCCGGCAGCTTTGGCGCCACTATAATCACGCCCATCGAAGCGATTTTGGGCATGTGGCAGGAAATATTGGGTGTGGAAATCGACCTGCTTCAAACGGAATGGGCCATATTCCTGGATGACCTACACAAGAATCGGTTCCAGATGTTCGGCGGCCTCGGCTGGATCGCGGATTACCCAGACCCGGAAGATTTCTTGGATGTCTTGTTCCACTCCAAGAGCAATAATAATCAATCCGAGTACTCCAACCCCGAATTGGACCTTCTGTTGGAGCGTGCCAGAGTGGAGCAGGACGAACAGGCCCGGTTCGAAATGTATCACGAGGCTGAAAGGATTATCGTTGATGAAGCGCCGTGGGTGCCGTTGTGGCACTCGAATGGGGGCTCCGTTCTGATCAAGCCCTTCGTGAACGATTATTTCTTGTTCCCAATGGTGATTCCCAAGTACCGTTACATCTATCTCACCGAATAGAGCAACCGGAAAGTTGCAAAAGGGCCTTGTCATTGTCACTCTGGGGATAGCAAAGAGTCTTCCTGCGAGGCTCGGCGAGAGATTCCTCCCTTGGCCCAGCGCGATGCACGGGAGTAGGCTGAGATGAAGGTTTACCTGGTAGACGGAACCTACGAGTTGTTCCGGTCCTATTTCGCTTTGCCTCCGATAAAGGCTTCCGATGGGCGTCCCGTGGGAGCGGTTCGTGGCATCGTGCAGAGTCTCCTTTACCTTCTCCGGGAAAATGAAGTGACCCAGATAGGTTGCGCCTTCGACCACGTCGTGGAATCGTTCCGGAACGAGATGTTTGCCGGCTACAAAACAGGAGAAGGCACCCCGGAAGACCTTCTGGCCCAGTTTGAACTGGCTGAACGGGCCGTGGACGCCTTGGGAGTCGTGGTCTGGCCCATGATTGAATTTGAAGCGGACGACGCATTGGCAACGGCCGCGGCCGCCTGCAGCTTACTGCCCGAAGTCGAACAGGTAGTTATCTGCTCTCCCGACAAAGACCTGGCCCAAATGGTGGTTGGCGATTCCGTGGTCTGTTACGACCGCCGCCGGGAGACGGTAATGGACGAAGCGGGCGTAGTCGGAAAATTCGGAGTATCTCCCAGGTCCATTCCCGACTTGTTGGCCCTGACCGGGGACGCTGCCGATGGCATCCCTGGGATTCCCAAATGGGGCGCCAAGACGTCAGCCAATCTGCTGTTCCGCTACGGGCACATTGAAGCGATACCCCATGAAGCGGCTGACTGGGACGTGCCGGTAAGGGGTGCGGCGGGCGCAGCCAAGAGCCTCAACGACCATGCCAGCGAAGCGCGCCTGTACAAAGAGCTCGCTACCCTGCGGACTGATGTTCCCATCGACTCGTCACTGGGGGCGCTTGAATGGAAGGGCGTTCACCAGGAAAAGTACCTGTCTCTATGTGATGATCTGGGCTTCGGACGGCTCGCCAGTCTGCCGCACAAGTGGTCCGACGGCGCCTAGACAGCGGGAAGATAATCTCACCGGCTACTGCAGCCGGTAAAAGTCGACTTTGTCGTCGCCCCGGAGGACGAAAAGCTCGCCGTCCAACGTGGTTAACGCTCCGCCATCATCAGCGCTGCCCGGAGTGCTGGAAATGCTGGTCCATGAGTCGCCGCTAATGCTATAGCGCCACACGTCGCCCTTCCGGCCGCCACGCAGACCGAAGATGTAATCTGCGTCCAAAGACACCAGAGATCCGCCCTGTTTTACGTTCGAAGGGGCCGATGCCATCGACGACCAGCTATCGCCAGAAACCGAGTACCTCCAGAAATCCTTCTTATTATCCCCGCGGAACGCATACACAAAGCCCGAGTTGTACGACAACGCCCCGCCATCGTCTACGTTGGACGGAGTATTGGCCAGAGAACTCCAAACGCCCGTGGAAATTGTGTATTTCCACCACGATTTCGTGCCTGCGCCACCCAGGGCGTAAATCGTGTCTGACCCGTCATATGTGAGAGCGCCACCCCAATCCACGTCATCTGGAGCATCGGCAAGGTTCTGCCAGCTATTTCCGCTGATGGTGTAGCGCCAGAAATCCTTCGTGCCTCCGCCTCGAAGGGCGTAAATATACCCACCGGCATGGACCAGGGAGCCACCGGCGTCCACGGTGTTGGGAGTGACGGCCAAGACACTCCAAGTATTATCGGACCGGTTGAAACGCCAGAAATCCGTATTGGCGCCACCACGCAGGGCAAATATACCGGCGCCATCGGTCGCCAACGAGCCTCCGCCCTTCACTTGGCTAGGTGTATTGGCTCTGGAATCCCAATCGGACGAACCGAAGGGATCTTCAGGTGTCGGCGTCGGCGTCGGCGTGGCAGTAGGGGCCAGCGTCGGAGTGGCCGTGGGCGCAGGAGTCGGCGTGGCTGTAAGCGCCGGTGTTGGCGTGACCGTGGGCGTGGGCGCCGGTGTCGGCGTAACCGTACCCACCGGGGTTGGTGTCGGCGTACCCACCGGGGTCGGCGTGGGCGCAAGCGTAGGTGTAGTTGTAGGCGTGGGCGGCACGGAAGTCGCGGTAGCCGTCGGCGGCAAGATAGGTGTGGCCGTCGGATACGGGGTAGGCGTAGGGATAGCTGTCGGCGACGGTGTCGGTGCGCCCACGGGAGTAGGAGTCGGCGAAGGCAGGCCCAGTCCATTTTCGATCAAGACTTCATCACCGGCCAGTACCTCAATTACTCCATCGTTGTTGGAAATCGCGACCGATTCTTCATCGCTGATGTTCTTTAGAGTGATTTCCCCTTGGCTAATCTTGGTGACAATAGCCGCGCCATTTGTCGGTACGGTGGCGATGACTTCGCTGTCGAGCTTGATGTCCACCGGGCCGTTGTGGACGTCGATTTCCAGAGGCTCACAGGACGCCATAAACACATCGCCGTTGGTCAGGTTCAAAGTTGTCTCGCAGATACTTGCCGTAGCTTGATCGTCGCCCCTACCCGTGACGGAGATCAAGACCCCCTGGCCCGGAGAGCCCGATTCTGCCACGTTTATCTTTAGTCCCGCCGACTCCACAACCTGACCGAATGTAGTGCCGCCAAGATGCTGGCCTGTAAACCGGAGCGAAGCAACCTCGCTTTCATCAACGAAAACGTCGGTCTCAAAGCCGCCGTCGATGGTGTCCCAGATATAGTCGTTGTCCTGGTCAAACACCTCATCGGCCACGCCCACCAGTCCATGCCATGACTGGACGAATACCTGGTGATGCGACAGAGATGCTGTTTCCGGAGTCCACGTCACGGAGGTGACGGGGCCCGGCGCCTGGCGTACCACGGACCTGATCACGGCATCACCGAACTGGCTCTGAATCACATAATCCCGGTAGGAAGCTCCAAATATCCAAGTGCCGTCCGTACTTCCGCTGTCTAAGTGGCGGTTTGTGAATATGGCCGGCGCGTTTCCATTCTCATTGTCCGCATTGTTGGTGAACACGATTGTGTAGATTCCGGCCTGAACTTCGAAAAATCCAGTTCGGAGGAATGTCTCACCATTCTTGGGGTGGAGATGAGCCTGGTGCACCAAGTCGTTGCCTTCTTCGTCTTCTGGACTGCCAACATACCGCCCGGGCGTCACCAAAACCCCGTTTTCTAATACCGTGCCGCGGAAGACCTTGACCGATATCTGGTCTTCCTCATCCAGCTCGGGATCGGCGACGATCGGCATTGGCAAGAACGCCCAGTTGACGCCCAGTAGACCAGTCTGTACGTTGTTCAACTGAAGTACGTAGCTGGTGCCAGGAGGAAGAAACTCGAGATCCTGGGTGCCGCGGGAAGGGTCGATGAACCGGTGCGACGCGTCGGCCAGCAGCGTCTCTCGGTCCTCAGTGGATGTTGCCACAAACACCAACCGGTCAAGCTCAACCCGGAATTCCCCTTTGCCTATGAATGTGATTCGTGCCTTCACCTCCTTGGCGGACAAGCTATTGATGTAATCAATGGCAGCTTGGCCAACTTCGAAGGCCATGTGCCGGTCAACGTTGCTAGTCTTTATCTTCTGGGCGAATTCATTAATCTTCCTGAAGCCATAAAAAACGTTGGCCATTGGGTCATCGGGGTTAAATACCCTGACCTCAACACTCACCTCGCCCATGTTCTCTGAATCGACTTGGTAAGAACGGGCGATGACCGGCACTACCAGCGTGTCCAAGTTTGTTAGTTCAAACCGCTCGCTGGTCACCTCCAACTCAATCCTGCCGCCGTCGCTCTCAAAGGTGTGGTAAGAACGGTCGTCCAGTCCGGTATCGGCGACACCGCCTGACACCACGGCGCCGCGGTTCATGATTATCCCTTCGGCCATGAACCGGGTGTCGGCCATAATGGCGCCGATCAGTCCAAATTTGACCCGCTCCACGTGGAGTTGAAAATTCGGCCGGTCCTTTCGGAACCAATGATAGAAACCGTCTTTTTTGATGCTGTCGCTGTCAGCGTCGGCGGGGTGGATGTGGCCCGGATCGGAATTGACCGTGGCGACGACCTGGATCTTGACGAACTTATTGTGATTCAGGTACTCCAGGGCGCCATCGCTTAGCCGAAAGGTGACGTTGACGTTTCCCTGGTGCGAGCCGCCATCGTTCAGTTCGTCATGCACATGGTCAGTTACTCCATCGTCGTGAACATGGTTGAAAGTTCGTGTCACATCCGGGACTGCCCGCAGTTTACCTACCGTTGGGTCCCCAATTTCCGGATTCCATTCGTAGGCGTAGATGTATACCTCGGCCGATTCCTCCCAAACCTGGAGGTCAAGCTGAACATCGCCGGAGAGAGTCGAATGAAAATCAACCAACTCGCTGATGAAGGTGAATTCAACCGTCTGAGGATTGGAGTCGTATTCGACGCCTGCAGGCGATGAATCGTCGGGCAGAGTTCCTTCGCCGATAACATCGAACACGAAGGGATACTTGTAGTCCTTACCATCGGCTGCCAAGTAGGCAGCGGCCGGCGGTCCGGTTATGACTGGATCGGCGGATAAAGTTCCTATGGCGACCGTTGGGTCTCCATTTTTGCCGTAACTCAGAAACCGCCGGCTGGTGACTGGCAGAGAAGACTCGTTCCGCAGGGCCTCGATGGTCGTGTACGGCACACTGCCGTCGACGTGGACCACAGGGGGTTGGTAGTTTAGGGGCGCAGGCGGATCGCCGTCCGCGCCACGGATCAGGTCCTCTATCCCCGCTAGAACTCCTGCCTCCGCGATATAAGCATCATTGGCGCCATCCAACAGTTTCCCCTGACTACGGGCGGTGGTGGCTACGGTGGCCGCGACCGGCACTATAACCAGAACGCCAATCAGTGACGCCAGGATAGCCATGGGAAGGATGGCCCCCGATTGGTCTTTGGTGATTCTTTTGAAAATCTGCTTCAAGTTGTTTGCTGGGATGCGCTCGCTAGCTTGGGTTCCGTTGGGTCAAATTCACCTTGGAGCAACTCCCGGTTACTGGAGCGGACTTGGAAACTGGACGGGCCGCTCGAAGCTGGGACGAAAATCGGCCACCACTATTCCGCGGCTCAAGAGTTCGCTGACCTCATCGGTCGATTGCCGCTCGATATCCAGGTCCACGGCGATGCCCCCTCTGGTATAGGCCCAATCATCGGTATTCGGGTCGAACTTCCACTGCGACGGTGTATGCCTGAAAACAACATCGCCGAATTCCTCGATTCCGCCCATCAGCAGGAAAGGAGCAGATGACGAACCGTCCCAGGTCAAAACCCGGAATACGCTTTCTTCTGCCCAGTAATACCGGGATGTAACGGCCACCGGAATCGCGCCAGCGAATTCGATCCATTCGAAGGTCCCGTATTCCGGCGCCACACCTGGGGTGAACGACCGCGAGGAAACCGCGTCGTTCATCAGCACGACGGTGGAGGACTGCAATTTGGTCGCGGTTTTCACCTCGTCAGAGATCTTTAGGGGAACGCGCAACTGGGCCGCGATGATGCCAGACAGCGGCACCGACATGATGCCGGCAATCGCCATCGCTACCGTCAACTCCACCAATGTGTTGCCAAGTCGTGATTTAAGGAATTTCATTGTCAGATAATTTGAGTCAGATGATTCGGTTTTCGCGCTTACGCAATGACGATTGAAATACGTCATCTCTACTCGGACTCGCTACTCTTGGATGTCGCCGCTGGTTGTGATCACAACGGTCTTCATGAAGCCGTCATCGCCGTCACCGGCATACGCGATGGCGTATACATCGCCTGAGACATTGATGATGCTGGGTGTGGCGCCCTTCAGGTTGTCAAACTCCAGTGTGTCGATCACCGCGTCTGTGATCTGACCGTCGGCCGCTATCTCTACCGTCTTCAGGAAGCCGTCACCGCCATCACCGGCATAGGCGATGGCGTATACATCGCCCGAGATTGCGATGATGCTGGGCGCGGCGCCCTTTAAAGTGTCAAACTCCAGCGTGTCGATCACCGCGTCCGTGATCTGACCGTCGGCCGCTATCTCTACCGTCTTCAGGAAGCCGTCGTCGCCATCGCCGGCATAGGCGATTCCGAATACATTTCCAGAGATTGGGAGTATGTTCGGCGTCTTGGCCTTCTGCGTGTCAAACTCCAAGGTGTCGATGGCCGAATCCGTGATCTGGCCGTTGTCCGCTATCTCTACCGTCTTCAAAAAGCCGTCGTCGCCGTTCCCGGCGTAGGCCACGGCGTATACCTTGCCCGAGACTGGAATTATCTTGGGCGTGTTGCCCTTTTGCGTGTCAAACTCCAGATTGTCGATCACTGTGTCAGTTATCTGACCGCTGGCGGCTATCTCTACCGTCTTCAGGAAACCGTCATCGCCATTCCCGGCATAGGTTAAAGCGTATACATCGCCTGAGACCCGAATGATGTCGGGCGTCTTGCCCTTTTCCGTGTCAAACTCTAGCGTGTCGATCACCGCGTCCGTGATCTGACCGCCGGCTGTTATCTCAACGGTTATCAGGACGCCGTCGTCGCCATTGCCGGCATAGGCCACGGCGTATACGTTGCCCGATATGGGAATTATTTTCGGCGTCTTGCCCTTTTCCGTGTCAAACTCAAGGGTGTCGATCACCCCATCCGTTATCTGACCGCTCGCTGCTATCTCAACAGTCTTTATAAACCCGTCGTCCCCATCGCCCGCATAGGCTATGGCGTACACATTGCCCGAGACCGAGATTATGTTGGGCGTCTTACCCTTTAGCGGGTCAAACTCCAGGGTGTCACTCCATGGCGTAGGCGTAGGCGTCGGCGTGGGCGTGGGCGTGATAGTGGGCGCCAGAGTGGGCGTCGGTGTTACTGACGGTACGGGAGTGGCTGTAGGGGACGGAGTGGGCGTCGGCGCGGCCGTCGGTACGGGAGTGGCCGTAAGGGACGGAGTGGGCGTCGGCGCGGCCGTCGGTACGGGAGTGGCCGTAAGGGACGGAGTGGGCGTCGGCGTGGCCGTCGGCGGCGGTATGGGAGTGGGCGTGAGTGTTGGAGCAGGTGTAGGTGTCGGGAGACCCGCCGTCTTGATCTTCAAGAAGGTAGCACTAGAGGTTCTTCCGTCTTTGGTTGCCGTAACTTTGATCTGCTGAACAACTTGCCCCAGATCCGTCCCGTCTATGCGATATCTGGAGCCGGGATCCGTCGCCGAAAAAGATATTGAGACGTTGGGAGGGACACCCTCGATCAGCGGATATTGCTCAGGGTCATTGTTGTAAGGCACGTTCTGGATAGTTTCGGCTTGGGCTCTGATCAATTGGGTGAGGCTGAGGTCCCCTTGAGTGTTGGCGGATATGCGAAAAGTGGCGCCTAATAAGACGACGCTTCCTACGACTGCAACCCCGATCAGGCCCACCGCAACAATTGACTCTATGAGAGAAAATCCTCTTTGGAGACCCAAAGAGTGGGCTACGACGCTTAATCTGGCCGCAAAACAATCGATAGCCCCGGTCCAAAGACTGGGGCCAGGCAATTCCGGCGCCGACGGCTCTCCGGGATGATTGGTTTTGTTCCGCAGTGGGAGCATTCTCTTTATCTTTGGGACCGTCTGTACGGCTTCGATCGATCCAGTCAGATTCACTGGGCTAAGTGGTTCGGTGGTGAACCAATCTACAGGCGAATGCCGGGAGATAGGGCTTGAAGGCTTTGTTATGGATGCAAACGGTGCTTCCAGGCACAGAGACTAGGGGTAAATACCTTCCTGAAATCCGCGGAGGTCCAACGCCGTGGAATCCTCAGTTGGCGGAACGACGGCGGGGTCGGTGATGGAGGTCCCGACGATGCCGTCTTCGACAGCCAGACCGTTGTAGGGGAACAAGGCCAGAATGGAGTCGACCTCGCCATTGGCGTTGACGAACCAACTATATGATCCCCCGCCGATGCTAACTCCACCGTTGTCGGTGGATGCGGAGTCGGGAGCGGCTTTGAGCAGGCCAGCATCGATCAGTTCATTGAAGTCGATGAAATATCCGCGGGTGTCCACCGCGTATCCCGTGCCCCGGAAGTCAACTTTTGCCAGGTACCAGCTATCGGTGTTCGGGCGTGGAGTGGTAAAGCCGACATCTTTCTCCAGGCTGAGTACTTGGCCCCCGCCGGTGATGAGCACGTCGCGTTCGCCGTTCCCGGCATCTCTCCAGTATGGCTGCCCTCCCTGCGTGCCGAGAAGCGGATTGGCCAATGGCTCGATCAAAGTAGACGTCAGTTCGGTCCATTCCAATGGTTCGCCGCTGTCCTTAAGGGCATTAATGGGGTATTGGCGCAATCCCAAGTGGCGTTCGTTGTCAACCGCGGAAAAATAACTGTCGACCGCTGTCTGAATCAGCGTCAAATCTTGGTCATAGGCTGTTCCCTTGGATTTGGTAAGGGTGTTCGTCACAAGGGGAACGGCCACCGCGGCCATTACGCCCATAATGGCGATGACCACTACCATCTCCACAAGAGTGAATCCCCCCTTATTTTGTAGTACCCGCTTAATCTGGTTTGTCGGATGCATCCCTTCTCTCTTAAATGCGTTGTAATATTTCGCCAATCCGCCCGGTCTCTGCTCGGCGGCTATGACCAGGAGGGGAGGTACTGTTCCCGTCCCGTCTTTGATGGAGCAGCCAAAACGATTAGTTGATCCTCTGATATACCAAAGACACCTGCTCGGTCTCTGCAGACAACTTTTGAACCACGGTGAGTTTGAACAGAGCCACGTTGCGGGAGGTATGCTCTCCCGTGCTGCCGGCGGAGCCGGCTTTTTCGAACAGCCACATGTAGTTGGCGTATAGACCGCTCTTCCGGCCGACGCTGTCAGGCTCGGAGCTCATGTAGTTGAGGCCGACAAGGGTCCCAAAATCTACGGCCGTGAATCCGGTCAAGAGGTCAGATACCGCAAAGTCGATGACTTCACCGGTTTCTTCCTGGACCGTGGTCAAGATCGCGCCGTCCTCACTTAAAAAGGCGATCTCGGTCACGGTTGTTGCTGCATCCCGGGGCATTTCACTGGGATAGATACTGGTGATGAAATTCTCCGGCCACCGGCTGCTGATCATCTGAACCGGTTTAGGGATGATGTTTAACACCATTGGATCCGCGGGAGTAATCGTCTCGGCGCCGTCTTGGTCCGAGAAATAATCGGCTGCGGCGCTCCCGACAGTTGTGGAGTCTTGTACCGCTTGGGCGTCACGGCTGGCTTCACTCGTTCCGCTCACAGAAGTGGTGACGATGCCCGCCAGTACAGCGACGATGGCCATGACCGCCAGCAACTCCAAGAGGGTGAATCCACGCAGGTTGTTGAGCATCGTTTTCTTGATGTTTCGGATCATTTGGTCTTTGGTCCCCTTTCCGAATGAAGGTCAGCAAACTAGGCCCGGCTAAGTTCCGGCTAAGTTAATAATGCGCCTATGAGAGGCTTATTGATTGCCGCATTGGGGTGAGCGAGGGGTGATAAACGGGCTAGCCCGCGGTTTCCGGCCGACGAGGACTAAGCCGGCACGGTCACTTAGGCGTGATAACGTAGCGTTCTCCAGCCTCCGTCTTCTTAACCTCCGCCTTGGAACGCCAAGGCCAAAGTGACCATTCCAGGACGGCAGTGCCGGCGGCCAATCGCGTCAAAGACTTGGTTGCGTTTTGAACCGGCCAGGTTGTTGATCTCGCGTTCATGTTCCTGCGATCGCCGAACCCAAATCCCGATACCAGTTTATGATGTCCGGCCCGCCAATTAGAGCCGCCGCCGCGCCCATGGCCATGAATGGACCGAACGGTATGGAATCCTTACGGCTCTTCCCGCGCAACAGAACCATACCGATGGCAATCAGTCCTCCTCCAATGGCGGACAACCACAGTGCAATCAGAATGCCCGGGAAACCGAGCATCAATCCCAAGACGGGGGCGAATTTGACATCTCCCCCGCCCATTCCAGCGGGAAAGATCATAGCGACCAGCAAGAAGACCAAGAAAGCCCCAAACCCAGAGAGAAACGAAACGGCCAGCGAGCCGAACAAGGTCTCGTCGCCCAAGAAGGGTCTGGAAATTCCGATCTCTGACCAGAACGGCGCCAACAGCAGCAGCAGAACGATACTAGGGAACACCATTACGTCCAGGATAAGACCGTGTTCCAGGTCGATCAGAGAGACCAAAACGAGTAGCGAAAGGCAGGCCGAAAGGACAATGAATTCGGCCCCTAGACCGTAGAGCAGATAAACGGCCAAGAAAAGGGCGCCGGTGACTGCCTCAACTAGAAAAACCCTAAATGGGATACTGGCATTGCAGTGGCGGCATTTCCCTCGTAACCAGACGTAACTGAGTACGGGAATCATGTCGATGGACGCCAGTGTGCGCTGACAAGAGTCGCAGTACGACCGGGGGGCAATCAAAGACCCGCCAGCAGGCACCCGGTCGGCTGCCACATTAAGGAAGCTTCCAACGGATGCGCCAATCAGGAATGCGAATATGCCAAACATCGAGTTGGTTGTTGGGCTAAGCGCCGCGTAGGGCAAGGCCGGCATTAACGATCAAGTCGTTTACCGGGAAATCTGATCCGCCGTCCATGGGCAGGTCAAGCTCGCCCTTGGGTGAGCGCAGGTTTTGGCATATCTGTTGGGTTATGTCGGCACCCCTCTTGTCGTCATTGGGAATAGCTCGACGGCTGATGGGCGATCCGCAGACGAAGACCGGGGTATCGTCGGGCATGGGTCCCTCGGAAGAAGAGTCGTTGAAGGTTGCCAAGGTCCGAGACGTCACCTCCGTAAGCCTATCGACTAGGACCGAATCCTCAACCAAGTCCCCGCCCCAGAAAAGGCTCTGGTGCTCAACCGGAACCGAGTCTTTGACGATGACCACGTCGCAACCGTCCGGCGCCGCCCAAGTGATGATCGCCTCGGATTGGTTCACAGCCCTGGCTAGAGCGAAGGGGCGGAGCTCCACCGCGGATATCCGGAGCTTTGCCCTCTGGAAAGTATCCATGACGGACACGATGGCCCGGCGCAGGGCGGCCAACACCAACCAGCGTGACCGGTCGAGGTTATCTGGCAGCCGGCGCCAGGTGATGTAATAGTTTTCCGGTGTCACATGCATCGTGCGTGACGCCTCTTGGGCGATCACCTTGCGGGGATCAAACCCCTGTCCTTTGGGAAATTCCATGACCCGCAGGCGGTTTTGGAACCCTGGAACCACTGCGTTGGCGGATTTGAATGCGCTGTTCAATTGGGGGAGCATGTTTTCAATTATGCCGGCGACCCTGGGCGGATTACTAACGTGGCCTTCATTGAAGAAGCGGGGATTGGCCAGCATCACGCGGTAGTCATCAATGATCTGACCTTTGGAGACCATCAACTTCACCATCCCGTGTTCCACGGAGATCGAGGCGGTCCTTTTACCTCTGGACGAGTAGTTGTTCATCATCTCGTTTTAGGCCTCCCCCGGTTGATGGACCACGTCCAGAGTTATGCTGAGGTCCCAATTGTCCCTTTCTTGTTCGCCATGGGAGAATTCCATACCGTGGACCCTCGCCGTCGGGAAGGCTTCAAATATTTGCAATGCCCCCACCAGCGAATTGAGACTCCCGCTGACGACCATGGTGTAGCGCACCGCCGTGTATTCGAAACCGCCCAGGACCAGGTTGACGTCCGAAACTTCCAGCGAGCTCAGGGGCAGTTTATGCTGGGAGGCGTAAGCGACAAAGCTGCTTCGAAACGCCAATGTCTCCTGCTCAGTCGGTAGAGCAGGTGGCTTGGGGCTAGACAACAAAGCCGCCAATTTTTCTTGAAGCGCTAGTTGATCGAAATTGTTGGTCCAATACCTAAGATCGCCTTGCGCGGCGGATAGGTTGGTGTTCATAGACAATAGCTCTGCATCGGCGCTGCTTGCCTTGCCGTCAAAATAGATCCAAGCAACAAAGGCCAGCAGCAGCGTGAGCACCAGCAATGACTCAAGCCTTCGCAGCGAACGGATCTGTTCTATTGAGAATCGTTGCATCATTGGCTCAACTGAAACCCAGCGGTGAATTCGGGCGGTGATGCCTCGTCATCCCACTGGATCCCCTGCAGATTAACGAAGCCGGCCAGTTGGCTAAGTTGGTTGGGAAGCGACGCGACCGCGTCGGGATCGGTGGCAACGCCGACCAGCGACAATTTGCCATTGGATTTCACCTCGGCCGAGATGAAATCTACTCCGCTGACAGAGATGGAGAATAACCTACTCATTGCGGCAAACCAGTCCGTCTGTCCGCTCGTAGCCAAACTATAAGCCGTTTCAGCCGACTCTTGTTCGGCGATCAAAAGGCCGATCTGCGACTGTAGGGGCTCAATCTCGTTTTGGCGAGCCGTTAATTGGCCCTTCACAGATTGAGAACGCTCCTCAGTCGCCTCAGCACGGACCTCCAAGTCTTTCCATTCCAGGTATCGGGCGGCGGAGAGCAGTACGAGCATCACGATTGCGACCAAAAGTCCGCCCCGCAGCAAGAAATTGGGCGGAAGCAGATCTTTCTCTTCTGGTAGAACACTAACAAAGGGAACACGGCGCCAATGACGGGCCCGAGCAGGAGAGGCTTTCCTGCTCCCTTCCTTTTGGCCATCGTATTTCCCTGCCACATTGTGGCCGTAGGTCTCCGCCAAGTGTGCGAAGCCCTTGATGCGTAGATTTTCTGCCACGTATCCAACCTTCGTGTTAATTTCGGTCCAGACGCCCCAGTTGAGCCCTGGACGGGCAACCGATTGCAACGATTGGACAAACCCGCGACCGCAGCTAAGCTAAATTAATTGCCGATGTATCAATGATCACGGTGTTGGTTATTCAACCGAACCCAATGCGGAGTAGACCCCTCCCACCACCGCGATGGCCACAAATCCCACAAGTCCAGCCACCAGAAGGATGACAGCCGGCTGGATCAACTCGGTTGCCCCGCTAACTGTCCTGGTGGCTTCGTGTTCGAAATATTCCGCCATGTTATCCAGGGCAACCGGTAAGTCTCCGGTCGCTTCCCCCGTTATGATGCCCTGGGCAAGCAACGGCGGGTTGGGCCAACGTTCTCGGAATGCCGTCCCCAAACGAGTTCCGCCATCTACATCGTGAATAATCAGGTCCAGCCGCTCCCGTAAAGCAGCATTCCCCAAGCTTTCTCGGGCCAGCCTCAGAGATTCCATGGATGGGATACCGGAACGAAGCAAAGTTCCAAAGGTGGATGCCAGGCTGAACAGATTGCTCTGCATCACCACAGTCCCGGCGATCGGCAGCTTGAGCAAATTCCGGTCAATCAGGCGGCGGCCGCCCTTGGTTTGGGAAAGTAGCCATCCGCCGACAACCGAACATGCCAGAATGATGAATATTATCGTCTTGTACGCCTGAACTTTTCCGGATGCTTCGACCAGCATCTGGGTGGCTATAGGCAAGTCGCCGCCGAACTCGGTGAGCAGGTCGATGATAGCCGGCAAGGAATAAACTAAAAGGACAACGGCGACAACAAGGGCGACAATCATGCTGATGACAGGATAAACCAACGCACCCTTGACCTTTTGGCGAATGGCCTTGCGCCTCAATAAGATGTCGGCAAGCTGCTGCAATGATTCGGGCATCCTTCCCGTGGCTTCTCCCAAGCGCAACAGGCGTACGTAGAAGCCAGTGAACACGCGTGGGTGATTGGCACAGGCTTCGGATAACCGGCTTCCGTTCTCGATGGAAACGATCAACTGCCGGACGATCTCCCTCATGCCTAGTCCGCTACCCTGGCCTCGCAGAATCATCAGTCCTTCTCGAATCGGAATACCCGAGCGAATCAATGCCGCCAGGCCTCGAGAAAATTCGATCAATTCCTGTGGCTTGGGTTGAAACAAGATTGGAGCAAGACTGGAGATGGTGGGGAAGGGTCTTAGACGCACTATTTCGTACGGTATCAGGTCGTCCCGCTGAAGCATCGACCGGGCTTCTTCTTCCCCGTCAACGTTCAGCACCCCCTCAATCTTGTCGCCCTGCCATGTATATGCTACGTATCGAACTACCATCGGCCTTTAAATATAGTCGCCGCTATTCCCACGGTGGTCAAGCCGGACAGGGAGCTACACAGGCGGGGCATCAAACTGAATTCAATCAGTCAATAAAAAAGACGCTACGGAAGACTTCAGATAGAGTGGTCTTGCCGCTCTGGGCCATCTGCATTCCCGCACGGCGCATGGGGACCATTCCGTTGCCAAGGGCGGTCTCGCGAACCTTGGGGCCGCTGGCCTGCTGGGAGATCTGTCGACGAATCATCTCGTCCACGGAGAGGACTTCAAATACCCCGCTCCGTCCGACAAAGCCAGAACCACTGCAGAAATTGCACCCCGGTCCGGAAGTGAGCTCGGGCGCCTGTTCCTGCATCTCCTGTTCGTAGGCAATGGCCTCGGCGACCGTGGCCTTAGTGGTGACGCCGCATTGGGGACATACTTGGCGCACCAGTCGCTGGGCCAAGCAGCCGATCACACCGGTGGCAGCCAAGAATGGCTCTACGCCCAGATCCAACAGACGGACGATGGAGGATGCGGCATCGTTGCTGTGGATGGAAGCCAGAACCAGGTGACCGGTCAAAGCGGCGTTCACGGCAGTGGTGGCCGTTTCTGTGTCCCTGATCTCCCCAACCAGAATGATGTCTGGGTCGAGCCGCATAATCGAACGCAGCCCCGACGGGAAATCAATCCCGGCCGCGCGATTGACCTGTATTTGGTTTACCCCGCTCATGCGGTACTCAATGGGGTCCTCGACCGACATGATGTTGCCCCGAGTGGCGGTTAACTCGGCCACGGAGGCGTAGAGGGTGGTTGTCTTTCCTGAACCCGTGGGCCCTGAGACCATCAACATCCCGTAGGGCAATTGCAAAAGGGAGCGCCATGTCTGGAGGTTCTCGGCCTCCATGCCCAGTGATTCTAAGGACGAAAGACCGCCGGACTGATCAAGAACGCGTATGACCATCATTTCGCCCCAACTGGTGCCGATGGACGCGACGCGAAATTCCACCCGGCGCTCGCCGAATTTCAAGCTGAATCCACCGTCCTGAGGGCGCCGGTCTTCAGAGATGTCCATCCCTGCTTCGACTTTGATCCGGGACACCATACTTTCATGCAAGGCTAGGGGCAATTCCACCATCTGACGCAACTGGCCATCCATCCGAAACAGAACCTTGGCCGAGTCATAGCTGGGGACCATATGGATGTCGGAAGCGTTCGATTTGACCGCCTGAAGTGTCACCATGTCGACAGCCTGCACTGCCGGCAAATTACTGAGGTCCTGGCCCAGTAAATTGGAATCTCTGGCGTCCACCGCCGCAGAAATGCTCCCGGGGCCTCCGCCCTCATCAACAACTGCCGCCGCGCTTGCAGCATGGAGCCGAGCAGATGTGTAGATTCGGTTGATCAGGTCTTCCAGCTTTCCGCCAATGGCCATTACGAACTTTGTCTGGCGTCCGGTCACGGATGATAATTCAGAGGAGAGTTGGAAGTCGTTGGGCGTCAGGGTTGCAATGCGCAGCGACCCGTCGGTGTCGAATCCAATGGGCATCACGCCGTGCTGACGGGCGTAGTCCTCTGGAACAAGGGCTACGGCATCGACGTCGACATCGACATGCCTCAGGTCGACCACCGGGATGTGGAGTTGGTAACTGAGGACGGCTACCACGGCTTCCTGGTCCACCATGCCATGGGAGACCAGAACGTCTAGGAGACCGGTAGGTTCCAGTTCACCGGCCATCCTAGCGCTGTTTAACTCCTCTTGGGTGATGAACCCGCCCTCTAACAGCACCTGGCCCACGCGTTCTTCAAATGTCGGGGTTGTTCGGCTTACCATGGGTCCTCTTCTCGATTTAGGGCGTGGGCTGGACAAAATATGCGCGAAACTAGAGAAAAGCAGGAAAGGTCCCACCTGTCATGGTTAATGGGGACCAAGGCGTCTTGCGGAAGCACGGCCCAGGCTTCTTCTTCCCGGCCGGCGCTCGTCAGGCCCCCAATCCCATCGCTCTGACACGTGTATGCCACGCATCAAACTACCATCGGCATATAATTATGGTCGTCCCAAATCCCAAAGTGGTCAAGCCGGACGTACGGTTGTTCAGACGGGCGCATCAAGCGCGCACACCTGCAATCAATCAGCCAAGAATGAAAGCCTTGCGTAGCACTTCAGAGATGGTGGTTTTCCCGCTCTGGGCCATGAGCAACCCCGCGCGGCGCATCCCCACCATTCCGTTCCCAATAGCAGTCTCGCGGAATTCGGCTCCGCTGGCCCGCTGGGAGATCTGGCTCCGAATGTCCTCGTCCACGGAGAGGACTTCCATCACTCCGCCTTGTCCGACAAAGCCGGAATCGTTACAAAAATCGCAGCCCGGCCCGGACATGAACTGGGTCACCCGCTGTCCAATCTCCTGCTCGTATGCGATCGCCTCCGTACGCGTGGCCTCGGTGGCCGTGCCGCATTGGGGACAAACCTGACGCACCAAGCGCTGTGCCAAGCAACCGATCACTCCGGTGGCGGCCAGGACTGGCTCGAGGCCTAGGTCTAATAGTCGCACGATCGAGGATGCGGCATCACTACCGTCAATAGAGGCCAGAACCAGGTGGCCGGTTAAAGCCGCGTTGATTGCGGCAGTGGCCGTGTCGGGGTCTCCGATCTCACCGACCAGAATTACATCTGGGTCGAGTCGTAGGATCGAATTCATTGCCGACGGGAAATCCATTCCGGCCGCGTGGTTAACTTGTATCTGGTTTACCCCGTTTATGCGGTACTCGATGGGATCCTCGACGGACATGACGTTGCCCCGTGAGGCGATGAGTTCGGCTAGAGAGGCATAGAGAGTAGTGGTCTTTCCTGAACCAGCGGGCCCTGAAACCATCAACATCCCATGCGGCGATTCCAAAAGGGTGCGCCATATCTCAAGGCTCTGGGAATCCATGCCCAATGATTCAAGGGACAAAAAGCCGCCGAACTGGTCAATGACACGGATGACCATCATTTCGCCCCAGGTGGTACTCATCGATGTGACTCGGAATTCTACCCGGCGCTCACCGACATTCAAACTGAATCCGCCGTCCCGAGGGCTTGGGTCTTCCGACATGGCCATGCCTGCTTCGACCTTGATCGTGGCCACCATATTCTCATGCAGTGGCAGGGGCAGTTCCACCATCATTTGCAACGCGCCGTTCATCCGGAACAGAACCTTGGCCGAGTCGCTACCCGGAACCAAATGAATATCAGAGGCGCTTGATTCGACCGCCTGCAACGTCAACAGATCCACAATTTTCATCGCAGGCAGATTATTGAGATCTTGGCCCAGGAAAATGCCCGCTCCGCCACCATTGGACCGAGAACTGGCCTCGGGAGCCGCATCTTCCGCTGAAGAGATGACCTCAGAGGAGTCGTCCTCCGGCGGAGAGATGGCCTCAGGCGGGTCGTCCTCCGGCGGAGAAATGGCCTCAGGCGGGTCGTCATCTGACAAAGAGTTGGCCTCAGAGGCGTCATTTTCCGGCGGAGAGATGGCCTCAGGCCCGTCGTCCTCAGACAGGGTGATGGCCTCGGGCGCGTCATCTTCATCCGCTTGGGCCACTTTCGCGGTTTCGTCCCGATTAGCGGCGAAAACGCGGTCGATCATGTCTTCCAGGTCTCCACCAATGGCCAATTCGAGCGTGGTCGGGAATCCGGTAAGGGTGGAGAGCGTGGAGGAAAGTTTCGAATCGTCGGGCATCAGGGTCGCAATTCGAAGAGACCCGTCGGACTCGAATCCTACTGGCATCACGCAGTGTCGGCGGGCGTCTTTCTCTGGGAACAGGGCGACGGCCTCGGGGTCAACGTCAACGCTCCTTAGGTCGACTGCAGGGATGCCGAGTTGAACCTTAAGGACTGTTATCAAAGTCTCCTGGTCGACCATGCGTCGCAAGACGATGGCGACCAGGAGACTAGAGGATTCCTTGTCGCTGGTGGTTTTGGCATGGTTTAGCTGATCTTGAGTGATGAACCCGCCATCCAATAGGATATTGACCGCGCGGTCTTCAAATGAGGGAACTGTTCGGATTGCCATCGGTCCTCTTTTCGATCTTTGTAACCTGTGATCTGATTGAAGTTTGACGCCCGGAATCAAGTCCAGATGCGTCCATCCGTCTTGCGGATAAATCAAGGTTACCAGTGTTGCGCGTTAAGTTGAAATCCCGGCCGTGAATCCGGCGTTCCAGACAAATCTGTGCCTGGCGCCGCAATCTGGCGCGGAATCAACAAGCGATCGCCCTGCTCTGAGGATTACGTCAGCTAATTCTCACCGGGGATACCCTGCCGGGCTAATAAGTCCTGCAAATCCAAGGCCACCTGCCGGCGCAAGGTATCGGCGAATGCCCGGTCCGCTGTGTAACGGCCAAAGGCGCTAGTGTCCAGGGAGCGCCATGATTCGCGAAGGGATAACAAGGCAGCTTGCTCTCTTTCGACGGACTGGATCAAAATCTCTCCCATTTCGCGGACCAATGGGAGTGAAGACAGATCTTTGACATCTCTCACTATTTGGCTGAAATCATTGGCCAATTGACCCAACTGCTCCAGTGCTCGGCCTTGGTCGCATCCTCCATTGGTACGCCGCCATTCGTCGTAACTGACGTGCAGATCGTCCCATTCTTGTTCTAACTCCTTCGTCTGCCCAATAAAGACGGCCAAGTCATCTTGACCGGGTTCGGTCAGGGAGGCGCGGGCGCTGGTTAGATCGTCACGGAGACCTCGACGAAGCCGGTTTACCAAGGCGATCTGCGTGTCGAAGACATCGAATACGGTTGCGCCGTCAAGCGCCAACACCGAAGTCCCAGTTTCGCCGTTGCTGTTTCCGGTGATCGCGAGTTCGTCAGGTAACACCGGGACTGTCTCTATCACTACCAGTGCGCCATCGCCGCCTATCGATCCGAGGAGCCTACGAATCAAGAGTTGCTCCCCATCCGCGGCGTCAGCCAACCGGTCAGCGATCTCTCTGGTCAGCAAGGTGTCAGGAAGATTTTGCACGTCGTCCACAATGGACGCGAATTGAATGACTAAATCTCCAAGCTTGGTGGCCGCGGCATCGTCACCCAACTGGACCTGTTCCACCCGGAATGCGTCATAATCCCGATGGAATTGGTCCCAATCTGAATCCAACATCTCCATGCTGGAAGCAAATGACTCGACGGAGGCCAGAATTGCACCGTCCACGCTGGTCTGCCTGGCCAATAACGACCGGGCTACCTCGCCGCGCTCCAGATCGACGGAAGACCTGACCGACGCAAGCTGCTGAAACAATCCAGGCGCTTGGGACAAAGGTCCCGAGGAAAGCCCAGTTTCGGGCTGCCAGTTGCTGCTCAGGACCTCGAAGGCAAACTCCTCATGCTCAGCCGCGGCAGTGAGGCGGTCTGCCAAGTCTTCAAGGTAAGGGAGACGGTCCAACGAACGTGCGGTCTGCGTGACCCCTAGCGCGCGCCCGGCAAAGCCCTCTAGAGCGGATTCAACAGATGCGGGCGCACAAACAACCACACCGTTGCGCCATTGGTCCATCTCTTGATGGAACTGGTCCCAATCTACTGCGGTAGACTCATGGCCCGCCGCGAAGGCCAGCAATTCTTGCCGCACCCCTTCAGGCACCGGAGTTGGGGTCAATGCCTGCGCCTGTGACAACGCCAGCGCCGTGACGGTGGCGTGGATGTCGGGCGTGTTCAGGCCTGCTGGGGCGGTGACCGTGGAATCCTGGCCACAAGCCACAATGCCCACAAGAAATACCGCTACCACCACTGGAGCGGTCAGGCCAAGTTTAAATCTCATGCCGCCCTACTTGTCATTTTTTCCCGCATTGGGGAAGACTACGATCCCGATGGAATCGGACACTATGACATCCCGGAATTTGCCGGAGTCCAGCCGGTCCGCCGCGTTCGCCAAGTCATCCAAATCATCAGCCAGCACAATCAGTATGTGGCGGCCGTCGTGGACCTGTAATGAAATAATTGCGCCACCCTGCGGGTCCATGTCAGGCGCAAAGGGGGTCCGAATAGTTTCACCCACTTGGATACCAGCAAAGCCTAGATATCTTTCCACTAGCACTGCGTCGTCGTAGAGGCCCAGAAAGATCAGATCATTTCCAGGCGATTCACTGTTTCTGACCTCGGCGTCGATCTGAAACTCCGAGAGCGTCCGCCGCAGACCGGCTCCCAACTCCAACAGCGACGACCGTCCTAGAACAATGTCTGCGGCGCCGTCGAAGAAATAGGGGAAATCGGACAGCTCAAACCCCCGGTCGCTGGAGGCCAAGAACTCGGCTATATTGGCGATCAAACGATTGTTGTCCAAGATCGAGTTCTGTGGAGGGACCATGAAAGTCAGGTCACCCACGGCCAGTACGTTCTCTTGGTTGGCCTTGGCCAAAGGATAAAAGGGTTCCACGCCTTCGACGATTGTAGAGAATGTATTGCCATCGGTGTAGGCCAGCGCCGGGCCTGCCGACCGGATGGCACCCGCAGTATAGAAGGCCACATCGGCCAGTCCCTCGGTCACGGGATCGGGGAAGAAGTCCCGGACAAAGATATTCCGGTGGTTCAAATCATTTTCCACCTGGTTGTAAAGAAATCCCGGTTGAAAGCTGAGACCAAACTCTTCTGATAGCGTGTTGATACGTCGGCCGCGGGTCGGGTCGCCGATCAGCAACAGACGGCCGCCTTTTTCTACGAACCGCCGAACCAACCCCCGCTCGGCTTGAGTGTAGGGCTCGGTGGGGGCAATCACCGCCAAGCTGCCCGCCTGACGTAGTTTGCTTTCCAGCATCGCAAAACGCTCTGATGCATTCACGCCTTGGAATCCACCGAAGATACTGGGCTCTCCCATGATGTCCACCGTGATTCCACGGTTGGCCATGCTGGACAGCAGGGAAACAATCTCGTTCTGGGAGAAATCGTTCCTGTGGACTCCGTCAATCACCAGCAGGCCAGACCGTACCTCGGGTTGCTCGGTAAAGATCGTGTGGGCGGAAAGGGGCGTGGTGATTTCCTCAAACTGGATTTGCTGGGTCGTAGGTGGGTCATAAGTGCCGCGGTAGTAAATGAACAACGCCACCACAAAATAGGCCGCGGCGAAAAACAAAGGAATCGTCAGCACCCGCCCAAAGGCGCTGCCAAGGGCAAACCTAGTGATTGAGCCCACGACGTTATTCAGAGGGGCCAACATACAAGTAGTAGGCTTTTGGCCCAGTGATCGTCAGCGGAAAGTCGGGTAGAGCTTCCCTTGGGTCCGCCCCGATGCCTCCAGGGAGAGGCAGGGTACGGAGAGAATCACCGCTGGGGGCGAATAGGTCTTCCAGGAGTGCTTCCCGGTCCACCGGGCCGCCGGCTTCTTGCCCTTCGATCAAAGCCAAAAACGCTGCGATTCCGAGCCCGTCATCTGAGCCGGAACCGAATCCCGGTTGGCTATTTATCCGGTCCAGTTTCTGGTTGAAGATACGGGCCACTTCGATGTTTACGTCCACAAAATCATAGTTGGCGATTCCGGCCAATGATGCCGCTTTTTCGATGGCGTCGGTCTGGCCGCCCAATCCATCGATCAAACCAACTTGCATGGCCTCCACGCCAGAAAAAATCCTGCCTTCCAGTACTTCGTTTCTGGTCATTTTTAACTTGGCGCCCCTTTCCGTGAGCACCATGGAACCGAAAGACTGGCGCAACTGCTCGGTCATGGTAACGAAGTTACGGCGTGTTCCACCCTGTAACTTGGAAGGTCCTGTAACCCCGTCGCGCTCAGATGGCTGCCCGGGCACAATTGGTGGCAGGGGGGAAGAATAACGCCAACGCTGCCCACAAAACTGGCGGGTTTGGCCAGCGTGTAGTTGGCTCCCATCGCCATCATGAACCCGCCGCTGGCCACCAATTCGTCCATGACCATCACCACGGGCTTTTCCTCTCGGAGCTTAAGCATCTCGAAGTAGAGGTGCTCACTGGGAGCCGCGCTTCCGCCTGGGCTGGTCAGTGTGATAACCACGCCCTTGATCGAATTATCATCGCGGACGTAGTCGAGCATCGCGCCAATCTCGAAGGCAGAGCGGTCATTGATGACCGTAAATGGGATGCTGATGACTCCGATCTTGGGCTTGCCAGGGTAGGCGAAAAAGAAGACAGAGGAGCCAACTATCAGGCCGGCCGCGGCTAAGAGAACGGTTGAGACGTACCAAGAGCCAATGAAATGCCCAACGGCGGCCAGTTTATTCATTGATTAAGAGGACCCAACGGGTGGGAATTTGCCGACTGGGGTGGCTGGCCTGTTAGCTCGTTGTAAGCTGCCCAACGCATCCGCGTACGACTAGCGCTGGAAACCTTAACCGTCCTGGATGATACGCAGGTGATCATGCAGTGTCAAACCTGCCCAGCTACAATAAATCGATTGATTCGGGTTTTGAGAGTCCACCTGAGATACGATCACACGAAGCCTTTCGGTTCCTCATTCTGCAGCCGGTGAGGGTGCCGGGCGTCCTCACTTCGACAATCCCGTCCCTAAGATAAGCCTAGGAGCTTCCCCTTAATGCCCGTGGGCGCAATTACGATCACTGATGGAGCGGTCAAATTTGCTGAGGTAAGTGGCTGGGGATGGAGGGTTCGAACCTCCGCTTCCTGATCCAGAGTCAGGCGTCCTACCACTGGACTAATCCCCAACAAAAAGGGTGAAACCCAGCCGAGGCCGTTGGAACGCCTATGGAACCGCCTCCAAAGGCGAATGACTAAGTAAGACTATGGTATGGACGGGCCAGAACGGTGTCAAGACGTGGCCAGACCGACAACTTGACAACCACATTCGTTTGTAACAAAATCTGTGTGCCGCGCTCCAGTCTTTAATAATGGCCTGGCAACCTTATGCGACAATCCGATACAAATTTGCTGCGGCGATTACGCCTAAAAACGAGGGGATGATAATGACAACAACGAAAACCGGCAACCAAACAACGGTCACGGTTTCCGGCCACGAAGTCGAGATGAATAAAGCTGGATCAGGGCCACCCCTTCTGTTCTTGCATGGCGCGGGTGGATTCGGCACCTATGACCCAACCACCAGCCCCTTGGCAGACCGCTACACCGTATATGCGCCGTCCCATCCCGGATTTTTCGGCAGTGCGCGGCCCGATTGGCTGTACACCATCACTGATCTAGCCCACTTCACCAAGGACATGGCCGCGGAGTTGGGCCTTGACGGCTATATTCTGGTCGGCCATTCCCTAGGTGGATGGATCGCCGCTGAGATGGCGGCCATGGACGACCACAACATTAAGGGCCTGGTCCTAATCGACTCCGCTGGAATTCGTCCCGAGAAGGGAGAGATCACCGAGATATTCATGGTTTCGGGGGAGACCCGCCTGAAGCTTGCGTTCCACGACCCCTCTCAGGTGCCTGACTACGAATATTTCAGCGCCGAGCCGACTCCTGAGGACGCAGTTGTTGCGCATGCCAACATGGAGATGCTATCCAGGCTCTGCTGGAGACCCTATCTCCACAATCCTAGCCTGCCCCATTACCTCAGCAAAGTGAAAACTCCGACCCTGGTTGTCTGGGGGAAGCAGGACGCCATCATTCCGGTCGAGTGCGGCGAGATGTACGCAAAGCTGCTGCCCAACGCCACGCTGAAATCCATAGACAACTGCGGTCACGGCCCTCAGATGGAAAAACCTCAGGAATTTAACGAAGCCGTGCTCGCGTTCTTGGACGGGCTTGGCTAGATCTGTATTTACCAGTTGGGATAAGGGCGTAACGCGGTAACAGCGCAACCCGCTGGGGTTTGTAGTCCATCGCAGTAATCGGACAAAAGATTTGGCGAATACCATGCTGCGTAACGTAGCATGGTATTTTTTTAGACCGTTGCCGCGGATTAACATCCCGATGCGCTGCCTTCTGGGGGAGCTGCCGATGTTAAGAGACTGTCCTGCAGCCACCGCCGGCTCGGGATTCATGGTTTTAGTGGTTGCCCTATGGCTTGGGATCTGGCGGCCTGCCCTTCGTCGATTTGAAGGAACAGCAAGGCTGCCTTTGCCTGCTTTAATGGTCCCCCGAAATCCAACCTTGCCAGATGATTGTGAGCAATAAACGCTAGTCGCGGAAGAGTGCCTTCACGCGGTCGAATATGCGGTTACTGACCTCGTACTTTGTCAGCAGGGGCAGTTCTTCAACGGATAGGTCCCGGCCGATGAGGGTGACCTTGTTAGTGTCGGTGCCGAAACCGCTGCCTTCGGCCGTGATGTCGTTGGCCACGATCAGGTCGAGATTCTTGCTATCGACCTTGGCCTTGGCATTTTGGACCAGGTTTTCGCTCTCGGCGGCGAATCCCACCCGCACGAATTTCCCTCTTGCCGTCTTGAGGATGTCCGTGGTCTTGGTCAAGTGGATATTCAGGTCGTCGTCGGATTTCTTGATCTTCTGTTCGGCCGCCTCCGACGGACGGTAATCGGCTACGGCGGCGGCCATGACCAGCGCGTCTGCGTCCTTCGCGTGTTCTTGGACGGCCTCGCCCATCTGCTGAGCGGTTCGCACCCGGACCACCTTAACCAATGCCGGATCGGGTAGATTGGTGGGGGCGGTCACCAGCACCACATTGGCGCCCCGGTCGCGAGCGGACTCGGCCAATGCGTAGCCCATCTTGCCCGATGAGTGGTTGGTAATCACCCGGACCGGGTCGATGGGTTCCATGGTGCCCCCGGCACTGACCACGACCGTTCTCCCCACCAAGTCGCCGTCCTTTCCCATGGCATATGAGATGTAACCCAATAGTTCCGGGGTTTCCAGCAAGCGCCCCACGCCTGACAGGCCGGAGGCGAGTCTGCCAATGCCCGGCCCGGCTATAACCACGCCCCGTTGCTCCAACGTGGCCAAATTGGCCTGGGTCGCGGGATGGTCATACATATTCCCGTCCATGGCCGGCGCCACAACCAAAGGGGCGGTGGCGGCCACAATAGTGGTGGTCAACGGGTCGTCGGCCAGACCAAGGGCCAGTTTGGCGATGCAGTGGACGGTGGCCGGAGCCACGACCACAACATCGGCCTGCTGGGCCAGGGCGACATGCTCAACGCTGTACTCGGAATTGGGGTCAAAGGAGTCGGTCACCACCGCCCTGTGGGTGATGCTGCGAAAGGCCAGCGGGGTAACGAACTGGGTGGCGCCATAACTCATGATGGTGTCCACCATAGCCCCGGCCTGCACCAGCTTGCTGGCCAGGTCCAACGCCTTGTAGCAGGCGATGCTCCCGGTAACGCCCAAAACTACCTGTTTGCCGGCGAATGGTCCAGTCACGGTATTAATCCAATACCCGGGTTGGCGGCCTGTTTTTGCCGTAGACCAACCGCAGCCCGATCAGAGTCAGATCAGGATTGATCGTGTCAAATACATCGGCAACAGCAGAGATCGTGCCCGCCAAACCACCGGTGCCCACCACCTTGGCGTCTTCTCCCAACTCTCTCTTGAAACGGTCGACCAAGCCCGTGACCAAACCGGCGTAGCCCAGCACCAAGCCCGACTGCAGCGCCTCGGTGGTGTTTTGGCCGATGGCCGACTCAGGGGCCACCAATTCCACCCGGCGCAGTTGGGAGGTGTTAAAGAACAACGCCTCGGCGGCCACGTTTATTCCGGGGGAAATCGCTCCTCCCAAATAAACTCCGTCCCTTGAGACAGCGTCGAAGACCGTTGCCGTGCCGAAATCCACGATGATGATCGGCGGGCCGTACAGTTCGAGGGCCGCGACCGCGTCAACTATCCGGTCGGCGCCGACGTCCCTGGGGTTGTCATAGTTGATCTGCAGGCCGGTACGCACTCCAGCGGTGACCGTCAGCGGCTTAACGTTGAAATAGGTCTCGGAAAGTTCCTCGAACACACCGGTTAGGGGCGGCACTACGCTGCACATACATACGTCGGTCACGACGGACGGGTCGATTCCGTTCAACACCAAAAGATTTCGAAGAATGAGACCATACTCGTCGGGTGACCGCCGTGCATCCGTCGAAACCCGCAGGTTGGCCACCAGATGTTCACCATCGAATGCGCCCACATTGACCGTGCTATTGCCGACGTCTATAACTAAGAGCATCTCTTGAATTTTCCAAATCCCCGATGGTCTTCTTTGGTGGCAATTATACGGCACGCCTGCAAAACGGGGCAATAACAGGCGTCAGCTGCCGGCGGCTGGGTTAGATCCGAGCCGTTCCGCGCCTTCACATGTGCCGTTTGGCTCTCGCAGACTTCGGATATACTTGCGCAAACTTGTAAAAAGCATTTTACAAGACCCACTCCGACTCACAATGAAAAAGGGGTGCGTGTGCAATGGTTCCACGTCGGAAAACGCTGGCTATTCTGATATTTACCGCCTCGCTGGCTTTGATCGGCACCGCGGCCCTGGCAGGAGCCGCCGGAGACGACGATTCGTCCACCACGGTCCTGGGATACGAGATCGCACGTGACCGAATTTCCGTGCCTGAAGACTGGGGGGTGCCCAACACCAAGTAGTTGAAGGTCCAAGCTGCCTATAACGGCGACGACATGATCTTCAGGTCCCGGTTCCCGGCCGACAAACCGGGTATCCACCACGACTATCTGGTCTTTGAAGGCAGCGAGCGGGTTCGCCACGGCAGTTCTTCGGTCGGCAGCGTTGACGACCGGCTTTACGAGGATCGATTCACCTTCCACGTCGACGACGGGGCAGTCAAGAGCTTCCC
This sequence comes from SAR202 cluster bacterium Io17-Chloro-G6, assembly GCA_002816585.1. The sequence continues at coordinate 45,477 of MUCT01000018.1, forward strand.
CAATTACGGCTGTGCCGTGACCTGCCATTCAGATTTGCGTGACCCATTCATGTACCAAGCTCCCGGATCCGACGAGGTTAAAGCCAATTCCTACTACGAGGTCATCGGGAAGAGCGACGTCCGCAAGTACATCCCCGAGTCCCGCCGCGGCGACGGCGAGTGGTGGGACGTGGCTTGGGACGACATTCAGGCCAGCGACACCGACTTCATCGCTGGGATGAAAGTCGCCGGCGTCTTCCTGGACCAATGGCACTGGCGCGCGGCCCGGGGCAACCCACTCGACGTCTCCGATGACCTATGGGTGTTGGACTACCGTAACGGGGATGCTGGTGGGAGCTCATATTCCACCAACTTTGACTCGGAGACAGGTCAGCCCAGATTCATGTTCGACCCCGGCGTGGTTCCCGGCGCTGCATTGTCCTTCGACGATGTAACCAACCAACGCCTAACCCTGGACGATGTCTACTATCTGGGGCCGGAGACCATGACTGAGTTCGACCCCAACAGGGCCTGGCAGGAGGGCGACGCAATTCCGAGGCGTTATCTCCGGGCTCCAAAGGGGAGCCGGGCCGACATCACCGCCAAGCCGATCTGGAACGACGGGTGGTGGACGGTGGAACTCCGGCGCAAGATGGACACGGGTGAGCCCGACGACAAGGCGTTCAAGGAGTTCCGGAGCTACAACTTGGCCTTCGCCTTCTACACGAATGGGACAGGCAACCGGTTCCATTACGTTACTTTCCCCGTAAAACTGGGAATGGGGCAGCCCGGCGACATCAACGCTACTCGGTTCGCCGGAGATGACCCCAATTGGGATGCAGTTCCCGCTGCCGAGTTCACCGCGTATTATCCCGGCCAGGCGAGTTGGCAGTACATCACAAGCGACAGGCACCTGGGCGCGCCGGCCGTTAGGGCTGATTCGGTTGCCTGCTCCACCTGCCACGCCGCGGGGAACGGACATGGTCTCCGCCTTGATACGGTCCACCATGAGCACCACTGTGGGTATGCCGGCCGATTCGATGGCCCGGGCGATCAGTCCCCCGGACTGATGGCAAAGGGGTCAAGTTGTGCCGATGACCACCCCATCAACGCCGTTGTCCTTGAGACGGCCGGCCACCTCCGGCCCGCTCACTTCGATCAGCCCAGATGGATCGGGGATATAACCCATGAAGCTGAAGGTTGGTGTCTGGGCTTCGCGGACGATTCCCTCAGCCTCCAGGTCCAGCAGCCGGTGCATGGCCAGGACGGCGTCAACGTCTTCGGCTACCCCGATTGTGTCGTAATGGGTGTGGGCTACCCGCAACTGGTCCAGGGGGGTGTCTAGGGGGATTTCGCGGAAGCTCCAATCGCCGTCGGTGTTGAACGGTTCTTGACCTTCTACGTATATGCCACCAGTTGTCATGACCGCCACCTTCGATTCCGACAAACGTTTCTTGAAGGGCGCCCAGGGGGATTCGTCAAACGCCAAGGGAAGGGACAATAATGCGGCCAGCCGGTCTTCCTGCTCTTCCAGGAAACGGTCAACTGCCGACCAATCGCCGCTTTCCCTGGCTTCCGCGTTCACATGAAACAGCCGGTTGAAAAACTCCGCAACCTCGTCCTCCGGCCTTCTACTCAGATACTTTAATTTGGAGAACGGCGTCGTCTCCGGGTTCTTGATCAGATCCATCTTTTCTATTGCCATGTCTCCTCCCAATTCACGTCCAACAGCGGTCGTGGCTAGCAAAGGCGATCGACCGGTCATTTTCGATCCGCCGCCCCGCAAAAATGGTGCATGGAGATACAAGGGGTGTCAAGGATACAAAATATCTACTTTGCAGGTCTGCCGGGGCCGCCGCCTATGGGGTATAATCAGCCCGGAGCGTGTCCAAGGCATGTTTCCTAGCCCGGGCATTATTCCATTATCGCCCGCGCCGGGCACAATCTACACTATCTACAGGAACCAGGTCTCTGATCTACCGGGACCGGGTTATGGATTAAATGAGTAAGTTTATTGACCGTCTGGATGAGATCATAGAGGGCGCGCCGGCCCGCATGGGGTTTGGACCGGCCAGGGCCGAGAAGACTCCGGGTCTGGCGCTGATAGTCCAGATTTCCAGCAACCACCAAACAAGCGCCGCCACCGCCACCGGCGTTTCCCCAGACGGGATAATCGTCTCAGACCTGAACGGACCAACTCAGATCGGCGAGTTGAAAGATTCCTTATCCGACGCCATCTGGGGCGTTCGGACCGATTCCCTCAGCTCGGAGGACGCCAAAGCTTACCTGGAGCACGGCTGCGGATTCTTGGCCTTCCAGCTTAAGGGCACCTCCATCGGGGCTGTGGCATCTGAGGACTCGGCAAAGGTGCTGGTAATTGACCCCGCCGCCGATGTTGAGGACCTCCGGGACATCAATTCATTGCCCGTTGATGCAGTGCTCTTCCCCCTATCCGGAGCCTCGTCCTCATGGACCTTGGATGACCTGGCCAAGGTGGCGCGGATCCGGGGACGCCTGGGCAAGTACCTCTTGGCCGAAATCACCGAACCGCCCGACGCTGACGACCTAAAGGTCCTGCGCACCGCCGGAATCACCGGGCTGGTGTTGGACGTTTCCGCTGGCAAGGAAGCGCTAGACACCCTGAAAAAATCACTGATGGCCATGCCCAAACCCGGTCCGGAGCGCACCGGAAAGTCGAATGCGATCCTGCCGGGCGCGGCTTATGCTTCCCAGAGAGAAGAGCCGGCCCAAGAGCCAGACGAGGACGACGAGTAGCCGCCCCCGCTCCGGCTTAGCCCATGCTTCTGGGTTCCTTCGATCTGCTCCAAAGCGACCCATCCGGCTTTGTGCGCCTGGCGGTATTGATTGTCTTTGCCCTGGTCACCGCCGTCACTGTCCACGAATTCAGCCACGCCTTGGTGGCCACCGGACTGGGCGACAACACCGCCCGAAGCCTGGGCCGCCTGAGCCTCAACCCGATGCGCCACCTGGACCCCGGCGGCTCAGTCATGATGTTGATCGTCGGATTTGGCTGGGGGAAGCCGGTTCCGGTCGACCCAGGCCAACTGTCACGCGGGCATACCGATACTGCGTTGGTAGCCGCCGCTGGACCCCTGTCCAACTTGATCGTTGCTTTTCTCCTGGCCATCCCGTTCAAGGCCGGTTTCCTGGTCCCGGCCGGCCTGTCTCTCGACCGGGTTGCACACGTGATGACAGGAGGGCTTAGTGACGGTATCGCCGACATCTTAGCCCTGGTCATTTTTTTCAACTTGCTGCTGGGAATTTTCAATCTGCTGCCTTTGGCCCCGCTGGATGGCTCACGGGTCATGGCCGAAATTGTGCCCAAAGAGCACTTCGCCGCCTACAGCAAACTGCAGCGCAACGGCCCTGCCATACTTGTGGCCACCGTCATGTTGGACTATGCGACGGGCCTGGGCATCATTTGGGGAGTCATCGGTCCGGTTGTGCGGGCTTTGACAACTCTAGCCACCGGCTACTGATACCGCCTCCCCTGCAGGACCGTGTTAAACTATTTTCCGCCGATCATGCACTTGGAGGGCCGCCGCTTATGGCCACCGAACACACCCACGAACATATCCCTGAAGAAGTTTACGGAGTCCTGCCGCCGGAGGGCGTCGTCGAACTGACGGATAACCTGACCGGATACATGCACGAGATTGAATTGGGCGGCCTGACCGACATCATGGGCCAGGTGCTGGACGATTTTCTTGACCAGTCGGGCGGAATGCCTGCAGACCTCAAGGCAAGCGACGCCTTTGAGCACATCACCCAGAATCAATTGGCCGTTACCCTGGCATACAATCTGGGCGTCCTGGAAGGGCGTTCTCCCCAGATTGTCCAGAAACTGATGGACGAATCCATCGAAAAATGGGGCATTAATGACCTGGAGGAATCCGCGGAGATCACTGACCAGGACCTGGAAAACCCCAAAATCCAGGTTTACCCGCGCCTCAGACGCGTCAACTACACGGAACCACCAGAACCCAACGTGCAGCTCGGCTGGGAAGCCGGTGAAGCCGAAGATTCTTCGGAATAGTCCAATCATCAACTTGAACTAGAGGCCGCAAATGACTACTGCACCTGCCTACGATTTATTGCTAACCGGCGGCACCCTGTTGGACCCAGCACAAGGCATTCACCAGCGCCGGGACATCGCCTTTAAAGACGGATTGGTGGCCGAGGTTGCGGAGCGCATCGACGCGGCGGCTGCGGCGAACTCGGTCGACGTAACCGGCAAGCTCATCACGCCAGGACTGATTGACCTTCACGGCCATTTCTACCACGGTGGAAATCCTACAGCCGTTCATCCCGACGAGATCTGCCTGTCTTCGGGCACGACCACCGGCATCGACGCCGGCAGCGCGGGTTGCCTGAACTACCAGGCCATGCGCGACTACGTCTTCCCGGCCCACCGAACGCGATTGCTGGCATTTCTTCACGTGAGCGGTGTGGGTCTGGCCAATAATGCCCTATTAGGCGGCGGCCTCCACGACATGCGCATGATCGACGTTGACCGGACCGCCGATGCGATCAAAGACAACCCGGGTTTCTGCCTTGGTGTCAAAGTCCGGATGCACTTCAACGCAGTGGCCGCCTGGAACGCCCACGACGCCATGAAGGCCGCCAGGGCGGTGGCCGACCAGTCTGGAACCAGGCTGATGGTCCACGTCAGCGGCACGCCCATCCGGCTGCCCGATGTCCTGGAATTTCTGGGGCCGGGCGACATCTCCACCCACGCTTTCAACGGTCTGCCGGAAAACATCCTGGACCGAAACCTAAAGGTCCGGCCTGAGGTCCGGGAGGCAGCTGACCGGGGCGTCATCATGGACGTGGCCCACGCGGGAGTCCATTGCGACGTGGAGGTCGCCCAAGCGGCCTTGGAACAGGGGCTGAATCCCACCACCATCAGCACGGATATCCATAACCCGCCGCCGGACCGCACCGTTTACAAGATGAACGATCTGGTGAGTAAGTTCCATGCCATGGGCATGTCACTGCCCGACGCCATCGCCGCCAGCACCAGCACGCCAGCCAAGGCGCTGGGATTGGAAAGCTCGATAGGCTCCCTGCCGCCCGGTATGAGCGGAGATGCCGCCGTGTTCGACATGCGGGAAGGCAATTTTAAATGGATCGACGCCGCCGGCCACAACCAGGAAGGCAAGGTCCGCCTGGACACGTTCCTAACCGTCCGGGCCGGACAAGTAGGCTGGCGGGAAGGCCGCTTGATGGAGATGGGCCAATGCTAGGCGGTGCAACCGCGTTTCCATGTGTATGTTTGGGGGATTGCTAGACTAGCCACAGCGGCAACCTTTGGCAATGTGGGGATGGATCGCCGAGTCAAGTCTCTTCCACCAACAAAACCCCTACACGCATTAACGCATTCCCGGATTGATCAACGCCGGCTATTCCAACGTGTCGGCCACTATGAACACAGTATCGCTGTCCAGTCTGAACTCAAACTCAATCGGCCCTTGGGAGGGGAACACCGAGCGGTCTACGGTCACCATTGTCATCGGCGCAAATAAATATGGGTATTCACGGCCTTGGGCATCGTCTTCAAGCTCAAGTTTTACCAAGGCCCGGTTTCCATCGACCTCCAGGCCCACCACCGACAATGGGTCTCCTTGGACCGGCAGCCACATCAGATAGACCGCCAAGACCACTGAGCCAGGAAATTCGGGGCGGCTCAGAGTGGTACTCGTCCCTATAACACGTTTGCTGACCACGGCGCGGTTGAAGTCTTCCATTTCTTGGGCGCTGGTGATCACTACGGCCCTGAGTTCTCGGGAAAACGCGTTTGTGGTTTGCTCATTTAACGGCGATACCCAACCGCTGTTCACGTAACGCCAGAGCGGAAGGCCGGTGGGAACTCCGGTCTCCACGGTGTCCTCAGGTCCTCTGGTGGGCGCCGTTGTGCCGCCGCCGCAAGCAGCAAGGAAGAAAGTGGCGACGATGGCAGTCAGGACCGCTGGATATATAGTCCGCATTTGCCCTTCTTTGGAGCAGGTGTACGAGGCCGTGGGGCAGCGACCCGAGGTTGTGGGCTTGAGTTGGTCCCAGTCGGATTCACGGTGGGCCGGGCCGGAAACCCGCCTCAATTCCTAGCTACGTATGATATCAAAATTCAGGTTTCTAACACACGCCGCCGTGGCTGGAGAATACCCAGGTTTCGAATTACCCATAGCCCGGAAAGCCTGCCCTTGTAAAACCAATTCTCCACTGTCAAACTAACACTATGCGCATCGGTGATTTCGAATTCCAAGAGCCTTTACCGGAGCTGAAAGACCCCCACGTGCTGGCGGTCTTACGGCCGTGGATCGACGTGGGAAACGTGGGAACTCTCTCCCTCCGTCGTCTGGAGCGTCATCTCGAGTCCAAGGAGATCGGGCGGCTGGTTAAGCCAGGGCGGTATTACGACTTCACCCGCTACCGGCCGAAATCAATCCTGAAACAGGGAGTCAGGGAGTACAGCATTCCTTCCACCACCATCAGCGCCTGCGTCCGCGAGCACGGTCCCGACCTCATTACCTTGCACCTGTTGGAACCCCACCTTTACGGAGAGGATTACACCGAATCTCTAATTGAAGTGCTCAAGCATTTTGGGGTCAAGCGTTACTCAATGATCGGCGCGATGTACGACATGGTGCCCCACACACGCCAGTTATTGGTCTCGGGGGGGTCGGTGGACGCGAGCAACGAAGATGAATACAAGTTGGTTGGCGTACGCCCCAGCGACTACGAAGGTCCCACGACCATCACCTATCTGATTTCCAATACCGCGGAGGAGATGGGCATTGAGACCCGTATCTACGTGGTCCATCTGCCCCAATACTTCCAGGTTGAAGAAGATTTCACCGGTACCGCTCGATTGATGGAGATACTGTGCACCATCTACGGGCTGCCCGGCCGGCTGGCAGACCGGGAACGGGGCCGTCAGCAGTACGCCTCGCTGCAGAACATCGTCACGGAAACCTCCGAGGTCGCCGGTCTTCTGGAGCGGCTGGAAGAGCGCTACGACCGGGAGAACCAGGGAGGCGGCACCTCGAATACTCCCCTCTCCCCGATGGTTGAAGAGTTCCTGCAGGGCCTGGACCACGACTTGGGATCGAGCGTGGATATAGACCCAGAGTCGGACCAAGATCTGGACCCCGAAGACAACCCCGACGACGAATAGCGCCTCTCGCCGGGATAGACCGTGTCCGCCACATCCTCCTCCGTCTTTGCTGCCTGCCTTGATCCCGTCGCGTTGACCCAGCAGTTGGTGCGATTCAACACCTCCAACCCGCCTGGCAACGAAAGACCATGCGTAGAAAACATCAAGTCGCTGCTGGACGGCGCAGGCATTCCGAACCAGGTATTCGCCAAATCGTCCAGCCGCCCCAACTTGATTGCCCGTCTGCCCGGGGATGGCAGCGCACCTCCTCTCCTGCTCCAGGGCCATATCGATGTGGTACCCGCGGACCCAGCCCATTGGCAGCAGGCGCCCTTTGGCGGCGACCTGGTGGACGGCTACCTCTGGGGGCGTGGTTCGTTGGACATGAAGAGCGGCATCGCCATGATGATCTATGCGCTGGTTCAAGCCAAGGCAGATGCGATGACTCCCGCGGGCGACATCGTGCTGGCCGTGATGTGCGACGAGGAGGCCGGCGGGGACCACGGCGCCCGGTACCTGGTCGAGAATCACCCGGAGCAATTCAAGGGTGTCAGGTACGCCATAGGCGAGTTTGGCGGTTTCAGCTTCAGGTTGGGCCGCCGCCGGTTCTACCCCATCATGGTCTCCGAGAAACAGGTGTGCCACCTGCGGGCCACGTTCCGGGGTTTGAGTGGCCACGCTTCGCTGAGCCGACCGAACAACGCGATATTTGGGCTGACCCATTTCCTGCAGCGGATACAGTCTATGGAACTACCGGTCCATGTAACCGCCGAAGCGCGGATGATGTTTCAAGCCATCAGCAGACACATGCCAATTCTGGCGCGGACCGGCATAGCCGCACTGCTTAATCCCCGTTTCACGGACCTCGCTCTAAGACTACTGGGACCCAAGGGCCGGGCATTCAGTCCGCTGTTCCGCAACACGGTCACCCCAACCTTGGTGCGCGGAGGAGAGCAGATAAACGTCGTCCCCGATGAGGCGTCCGTGGACTTGGACGGGCGGCTCCTTCCCGGCCTTGGACCGGAGCAGCTGGTTGCCGAACTGATGGAGATTGCCGGGGCCGGGGCTAAAATCGAAGTGTTGCGCTATGACGCTGGGCCGGAACGGCCCGATCTGGGCCTGTTCGACACCTTGAGCGATGTCCTGCAGGAGGCCGACCCGCAGGGCATACCGGTTCCCATGCTGATGCCCGCCGCGACTGACGGCAGACTATTCTCCCGCCTTGGAATTCAGACTTACGGATTCTTGCCGATGTTGCTTCCAGATGAGTTGGATTTCGCCGAAACCATTCACGGTGCGGATGAGCGTGTGCCGGTGAGCGCCATTAGCTTCGGCGCGGACGCCTTCTACAGCCTGCTGAGGCGCTACGGACGCAGCGCGTAGGTAGGCGTGGCGCGGGTTAGAATTCGTTTGACGTTGCACAGGGCGTATGCTAGAGTGATTTCACTTATCTTTCACTTAAAAGTCGAGGAATTTATCGGAGGTACCAGAGCATAGCTAGACAATACCGGGTCAACGAGCGGATAAACAGCCCCAAGGTAAGAGTCATCGGCGACGATGGGGCCCAGCTCGGTGTGATGGATCTCTCCCGAGCGCTCCAACTCGCGCGCGATACTGAAGTGGACTTGGTTGAGGTGGCTCCCAACTCTGATCCCCCCGTCTGCAGGCTACTGGACTACGGCAAACTCCTCTACATGACGTCCAAGAAGGAGCGCGAGTCCAAGAAGGGCCAGCGCAGCACCGAGCAGAAAGAGGTGCGCTTCCGGCCCAATATTGGCACTCATGACCTGGACGCCAAAACCCGCAAGATTCGCGAGTTCATCGGCGACGGCTCCAAGGTCAAGCTCACAGTGCGCTTCCGCGGCCGCGAGGCTGCCCACCAGCAATTGGGCCTTTCGGTCCTAAAGCGGGTGGCGGACGAACTGAAGGATGAAGTGCGCCTGGAACGTCCCCCAGCCATGGAAGGCCGGGCCTTATCCATGGTTCTGATTCCGGCCCTGACAAAGCCGGAGAAGGGTGTGGAAAGCGCTCCCGATGATAAAAAACAGGACCAAGTAGAAGAACTGGCCGATGCCAAAAATTAAGACACACAAAGGGGCCAAGGCCCGTATACACATAACAGCCACCGGCAAGCTACTGCGCCGCAAACGCATGAGCAGTCATCTGAGGCGCAAGAAACCCAACAAGGTCACCAGGAAATTTGCCGACAAAATGGCAGTCGACGCTTCTGATTTCAAGCGGCTGCATCGAATGCTTCCCTACGGCTAAACCGCAAACCCTCTACCGGAGATTATCCCTTGTCTAGAGTCAAACGTGGCGTTACTAAACACGCCCGCCACAAGAAGATATTAAAGGCCGCCAAAGGCTACAGCGGCTCTTCTTCCCGCAACTACAAATGGGCCAAAGAAGCGGTCATGCACGCCTGGAGCCACGCATACCGGCATCGGCGCGAGCGTAAAGGAGACTTTCGCCGTTTGTGGATCATCCGCATCGGCGCAGGTTGCCGGGAAGCTGGCACTACCTATAGCCAATTTATGCACGGTCTGAAGCTAGCCGGAGTGGAACTGGACCGGAAGATTCTGGCCGACATGGCGGTTCAGGACGCCGAGGCTTTCAAAAAGCTGGTTGGGCTGGCCAACGAACAGTTGGCCGCCGCCTAAGCAGTACAGGACAGGTCAAAAAGAAAATCCGGGGTTTGAAATTTACCCCGGATTTTTTTTGTGTCCGCTGATTTGTCCTGGGAGCGGTCCCAGAACCAGCTCTTTCTTCTGTAAACTCCTTTTGGTGTTTAGGGCATGATTCCGTACCAAACCCGCCGCATTATTTTCTCTCGAACCCGTAGTAGGTGTCGCCGTCCAAGATGCGAACCAGCCGTTCCTCGGTGATCACAATGGGCCGGATGGGAGTGGCCCAGCGTTCCGTTAGTTCGTAATGCAGGTCCGACAACGACATGGGCCGGTTCCCCCGGGCGAGCAACGTGCGGAAAATTATCTCCTGCACCGGCATGTCCGAGCGGATAAAGTTGGCGTCGTTCTTGTAGTTCTGGGCTATCTCACGGATGAGGCTTCTCACGTCGCCCAGTTCTTTCACCGGCTTGGACTTGGACGGGCTGGTCGATGCCAGCCGTCCCGCCACCAGATGCACCGGGGACCGTTCCAGCCGGTTCAACCGGTCCACGCTGATCAGAAACATGGGATTCTCTTTTTCGGGTTGCTCGTCAACCTCGTCTTCGGTTTCGGGGTCGGGAGTCGTCATATCTGCACCTCTTCGTTCCAATCCAACATGATGATCTGCACGTTCTCACCGGCGTCCTTGCCTGGCGAGTCCTCCGGACATATCGCCAGGCCATTTGCCCTGGCCATGGAAGTTAGTATATTAGAGCCCTGGGGGCCAGTGGGGGTAGCGTGATATTTTCCGTCTTTCAACTCCACTTCCACCCTGGCGTAAACTCGGCGGCCGTCTTCGTTGTGGATCGGGCCAGTCAGCACGCCCTCAACCATAGGCCGGGGCATTTTCTCCTTGCCGAGCATCGTGCGTATTGCCGGCCTGGCAAACATCTCAAAGGCCACCATAGCGCTCACCGGGTTGCCCGGCAGGCCCATAAGCGGGGTAGCCTTGCCTTCGGGACCGTTCAGGTGACCAAATGCCAATGGTTTGGCTGGACGCATGCGTACCGACCAGAAGTTCATCTCGCCCCTCTGGTTTAGCACATCTTTCACGATATCATAGTCGCCCTTGGAAACGCCTGCCGAAGTGACGACCAAATCGGCCCCTGCCGTGGCTTCCAATTTGGCGTTAAGGTCGTCCAAGTTATCCCTGGCGATACCCAGGAGTTTGGGAACCCCGCCGCTGGCCAACACCGAAGCCGCCACGCTAAAACTATTGGAGTCGTAGATCTTTCCGCCGGACAAGGGCGCGCCGGTGTTCTCCAATTCGTCGCCCGTGGCCAGCACCGCCACCACCGGACGGCGGATAACTTTAACCTGGTCCATGCCCAGTGATGCGATGACCCCGACCTCGGCAGCCCGCACCACCGTTCCCTTCTCCAGCACCAAAGCGCCCGCGCTAACATCCTCACCTGCCGGACGCACGTTGCAGCCCACGGGCATGTCGGCGAAGATGGCCACTTGGTCCAGCGGTTTGCCCTCCTGTTTGCGCTGAACCTCGTCGGTCTCCTCGAACGGCACCACCGTGTCGGCGCCACCGGGCACCGGCGCTCCGGTCATGATCCGGATGGCAGTGCCTGGAGAGACTTCTCTATCGGGCATCTGACCGGCGGCCACGATGCCGATAACCTTCAGATTCTTTGCATTCTCCTGAGACGCCCCGGCGATGTCGCTGTGGCGCAGGGCATACCCGTCCATCCCTGAGTTGGCGAGCGGAGGAAGCGCCAGTGGCGAGTGAATGTTCTCCGCCAGCACTTGTCCGATGCAGTCCAGCAGTGGCTTCTCTTCAGCCTCAAGGGTCTGGAAACTGGCCATAATCCGCTGGTAGGCCTGCTCCACGCTGAGCATGTCCTCGCTGGAGTGGCGATGGCCGTGGCTGTGAGAGTGGGCTGGTGCGTGGTGAGCGCCATGATGTTGGCCGTGTTCTTGATTAGTCATATAGATAAGTTAACGTTTCTGGTCTGAATTTTCCGGTCTAAGAAATAAGATCGCGGCTTTCAGGGTTTGTGCATTAAGCCCTGAGAGTGACATTTAATTCCCGTTCCAAGGTACGCAGCAACCCGTCCAACGAGCGGTTAACCTCTTCATTGGTCAGAGTGCGGTCCCTCGCTTGAAAGTATACGTGAAACGCCAGAGATTTGGAGCCTTCGGCAATATTCTCCCCTGAGTAGATGTCGAACAGCTCAACTCGGTCTATACCTCGGTGGCGCAGAATCAATTGGGTCACCCTCCCGGCGGTTACGTCGGCAGGCGCCACCAACGCCAGATCACGGGTGGCGGAGGGATATCTGGGCAATGACTCGAACTGCCTCTGGGACTGTGGCAACGCAGCTAGTACAGAATCTATATCAAGCTCGAATGCGGAAACCCGTGGCTGTTCAAGACCCAACCGCTCTATGACGGTTGGGTGAATCTCGCCGACCACGCCCAGCACCGCATCGCCAGCGATGATATTGGCGCAGCGTCCCGGATGAAAGGCGGGATGATCAGACGGCTCGTAGGCGGCAGCCACGCCCAACCGGTCCAACACCCGCTCGACCACACCCTTGGCGTCGTAGAAGTCCAGCAGACTTTCGTCCTCCAGCCACGACGGCTCGTGGCGGAGCCCGGCCAGCACCGCGGAGACGGTCTCCCGTTCATCGGGAAGTTCTCCATTCCGTGGCTGGAACACCCGTGCCGCCTCAAACATCCGGAACGGCCCCGCGCCGTGACCCTGGTTGGAAGCCAGATTGGCCATTAGGCTAGCCTGCAATGTGGTGCGCAGGTACTCTCGATCGGAGCTCATTGGGTTGGCAAGACGCAAGGGGAGGTCGGCCCGGTCTAGCTGTTCGACCTGCTCCAACTGCTCCAGGGTAACCAGGGGGTAGTTGATCACTTCCTGGAAACCGGCGGCGGTCAGCAAGTCCTTGACCTGGTCCCGCAGCTCCATGACCGGCGCCGGCTGTTGGACGGGGATTGGACTGGTGAGCATGGTAGTCGGCACGGAATCGTAGCCGATGGTCCGGACAACCTCCTCCACCAGGTCCTCTTCGATGTTGACGTCGTTGCGCCAATAAGGGACTGTAACCTTCAATTCATCGTCGCCAACGGCCTCCCAAGTGAACCCCAGGGCATCCATCGTCTCCTGAACCAGCTTCATTTCAACTTCCATTCCCAGCATCCGCTTGATGGTCCTGGACCTAAGCGGCACCACTGGGGCATCGACGCCCTCGCTCGAGATGACGTCCACGATGCCGGGCGCGATGGTCCCCCCGGCGACTTCCTGGATCAGCCCGGTGGCCCGGCGCAGGGCGATGGGAGCCAATTCGGGGCGTAGTCCTTTCTCAAACCGGAGGGTGGCCTCAGTCCGAAGGTCCATCGACTGGGCGGTCTCGCGGTTGTTGGCGCCATTGAAGGTGGCTGATTCCAAAAGCACATTCACGGTGCCAGCGCCTATTTCGCTATTGGCCCCGCCGATCACTCCACCCAGGCCGATCGGATCGTTGGCGTCGGCAATGAGCAAATTATCGGCGCTCAACTTGCGCTCCACACCATCCAACGTGGTCAGCATTTCGCCCGGCCTGGCCCGGCGCACAACAACGGTGGCGTCTTTGATCATGTCGTAGTCAAAGGCATGCAAGGGCTGGTTGTACTCCAGCATCACAAAGTTGGTAACGTCCACCACGTTGTTAATGGGTCTCAGGCCAGCCCGGGTCAACCGGTCTTGGAGCCACCGGGGCGATGGCCCGATTTTAACGCCTTTAAGCAGACTGGCGGTATATCGGCGGCACAAGTCCGGGTCGGCTACGCTGATGTTGACCTGTTCCGCTATGGGCGCTCCAGCTTCTTGGTAGCTCGATTCGGGTTCCCTGACCCTCTTTCCGGTGAGGGCCGCCACCTCGTGGGCCACGCCCAATACCGATAGACAGTCCAGGCGGTTGGGGGTGAGCTCCAAGTCCAAGACAGTATCGCCCAGGTATTCGTCCAGCAAAGTCCCGGTAGGGGCGTCGTCCGGGAGTACTATGATGCCTGAATGATCGTCTCCCAAGCCAAGTTCCTGCTCGGAGCAGATCATGCCCTGGGATTCCACACCCCGTATTTTGGCCGCCTCCAGGACTTCGTACTTCTCGGTATGGGTGTTGTAGATATTTGCCCCCACCTTTGCGAAGCAGATCTTCTGCAAAGCCGCAACGTTGGGCGCGCCGCAGACCACTTCCATCTCTTCGGCGCCGGTGGTCACCACGCAGAGACGTAGCCGGTCGGCATTGGGATGGGGGCGGACGTCGGTTACGTGTCCGACGAAAACCTCGCTCCATCCACCGATGACCTCCACCTCGCCCACCTCGATACCGGCCATGGTCAACCGGTGGGCCAATTCCTGGCCGGGCAGGTCAACGTCCACGTATTGTTTGAGCCAGCTAAGGGGCACTTTCATCTATCTATCTCGTATAGCCGGAGAGGGCTTTGCCCAAAACGTATCGACCGTACTTAGTTTCAGATTAGTACGGTGTTACCGCCCTGTCACCCTGAGAGCTTGTGATTCATTTAGATTTTCGAAAAAGTAAGATGCCGGTGAATCGTTGGTCCGGTCGAATCGAGGATCAGACATCGCACA
>MUCT01000019.1 GCA_002816585.1 SAR202 cluster bacterium Io17-Chloro-G6
CACCATTGGCAATAGTATATATCTGTGTCCAGTTCTTATATGTGAGATTTTCTGCACACTTATATTTCATGATCATATCTGCAGTTATGTGTTAATTAATATAAACTAAGCGTTAATCGACAATTCAATATGAGTACTAGCTATATATCGTAAATACAGATATTAAGTAACAATCCCCCTGTCCCGGACGGTGACCCGAAAGTTACACGGAGTTCCAACGTTTGGAGGTTAAGTCATGAAGCTATCCACCTTGAGGAATCCCCTGGTACTTGTTTCCATTCTCCTGGTGTTCATCGTCGCTTGTGGCTCTTCGGCCACGGCAACATCCGCCCCGTCGGCAACGAATACTCCCGAGCCCACGGCCATGCCTGGGTCTACCACCGCGCCACCCACGGCCATGCCTGAGGCCACTGAGGCACCAGCCATGACCCTGAGTTCGGCGAGCCTGCATATGGCGGTAACACCGTTACCTCAAGACACCCTGTTCCCCTGGCTGGCATCCTCAAGCGGTCATTTACCGTTCCGGCCGATCTTTGAGAACCCCTCCACCATATTCCCTGACACAGGCGTGTCAACGGTAATTCCACAACTCTTCACCGAATGGGACCTGAGCGCCGACGGGACGGAGTACAGCTTCACGATCCGTGAAGGCGTGCCATTCCATTTCGGCTTCGGCGAATACACAGTCAACGACTTTATTACGAACATAAACAGTCACTTGGTGGCCGAAGTTGACCTGACGGGTTGTAGTTCGACTTTCAGGGCCTTCATGGGCGCTGACACTGCCACTGAGATGGTGGATGCGGGCAATCTTACGGTCATCGATGACCACAATTTCACCATGAGCCTGGCACGTCCCCAGGTCGACTTGATTACTTGGTGGTTCAACATTTTGGCAGTCCCCTGCGCGGAGGGTTGGAGCAACGACCAGTTTGAGGCCGAGGGCGAGGCCATGTTCGAGGGCAAGCCCGCCGGCACTGGCTCGTTCCAATTCGTGAGCCGGCAGCTGGACGAGTTCTCCGAATACGAGCGGGTGCCCTACGACCACTGGCGAAAGAACGCGGACTTTGCGAGTCTGAAGATCTCCACCATTCCCGAGGACGCCACCCGCCTGGCTCTGCTGCTCACCGGTGAAGCAGACATGGTGGACGTGCCCAAAGTGCTCTTCGACCAGGCCACCGACGCTGGCATGGTGGTTCTTGAGAGCCCTCTGGCCGCCGTGGGTCTGACCATCCTGTTCCAGGGTATCTACCAGGTTTCAGAGGTCAACTGGGATCCGGAGAACGACCCCTGGACGCGGAGGGGCGAGGAGGGCCGCCTGGTCAGGGAGGCCATGAACCGGGCCATCAACCGCGAGGAGATTATCCGCGTGCTCTTCAAGGGCCGGGGCGATCCGATGTACAACACCACCTTCCATCAGAGCCTGGAGGGGTGGAACCCCCGTTGGGAAACGGATTTCGAGAAGGATTACGGTTTCGACCCTGAATTGGCCAAGCAGTTGCTGGACCAAGCAGGTTTGCCCGGAGACGCCAACGGACAGAACCGGTTCCGGGTGGAAGTAAGGCAGAGCAGCCTGCCGGGCCTGCCGGAAGCCATAGAGGCGGCCCAAGCCACCATGCAAGCGTTCCAGGACATCGGCATCGACGCCTTCTTGGTTCAAACAGAGTTTTCCCAGGCCTTGGACGCCTTCCGGGACCGCCACGACGCCCACTTCATCCTCCCGGTGCGTCAGACCATCCGGCCCATCACCGCCAACATGCGTATCTACTGGTACACCGGCCCAACTGACCCCGAACGGGGCCGCCCCACCCAGGGGGTCCTCTACGCGGAAAGCGAGATTGCCGACAGGGTGTACGAGCAGATGCTCGGAGAGACCGACTCAGCCACGAGGGAGCAGATATCTCGGGAGTTGGGCGACTTCCTCTACGACAACTATTACGCTATCCCGGTGGTCAATATCAAGGCCACTATTGTGGCCAACCCCGATGTGGTTGACACCTACACCTTTGGCGGAGTAACCGGGGTGTTCAGCCACCTGGAGTACGCCACTGCTACCCGGTAAAAGCAGCATCGGGTGGCATCTATCTCGGCGGGGTGGACTGCCCAGGGACCGGGAAGCCCTGGGCAGTCCACCTTAATCACGGACTCGTGAAGCGACCATCATCGGTCTAGTTTGAATATGCATGAGTTCCAATTCCGCCGTTCTTGAGTCGTTCACCTTCGCCTTGGGAATCTATGCGGGTCTGTAAATTCCATACTCCCAGGCATCTTCCCATTGGTTTTCTGGCGGCTGTCTCAAGGTCAATCATTTTCAAAGTAGCGGACCACCGGTGCTAGCTTCGTGTTAGCACGGAATCGTCAGCACCAACCCGTAGCCAAACGTCCGTTGCCTATATATCTGAATGGAGGATTATTTCAATGATCAAAAATGCTTGACATCACTGTCGGCGATAGTATATATCTTTGTCGAACTTCTCACTGTCATAGCTTAAGGGGTGCCAGTAGCTATGCCGATAATTGTGATGTTTCTAAATCGACGGGCAATGGGAAGTTGTCGGCGGCACATCTGTAAGATTTACTGTATTCCGTAGAATTATTTACGGGTAAAAGACCCCGCCGTTCCCGGATGGCGGCCAGATATATACTCGGAGTTCCAAAGACTGTGAGGTTGAGAATGCTGCTTCCCATCCTGAAGAATCCTGTGGTGCTAATTTTGATGCTTTTGGTGTTCATCGTTGCTTGTGGCTCTTCGGCCACGGCAACATCCGCCCCCTCGGCAACAAACACTCCAGAGCCCACGGCTATGCCTGGGTCTACGACCGCGCCGCCCACGGCCATGCCTGAGGCCACCACCGCGGCGCCAACGGATGGCGTGAGCTCGGCAAGCCTGCACATGGCGGTGACGCCGTTTCCCCAGGACACGCTTTTCCCCTGGCTAGCCTCCCAAAGCGGCCACCTGCCGTTCCGGCCGATCATTGAAAACCCCTCGACGATTGCCCCCGAGACCGGAGTCTCCACAGTAATCCCACAGCTCTTTACTGATTGGGAAATAAGCGCTGACGGTAAGGAATACAGCTTCAACCTGCGTCAGGGGGTACAGTTACACTTCGGCTGGGGAGAGTACTCCGTCAATGACTTTATTAGGACGGTAGACAGTTACCTGACGGCCGACGTCGATCTGTCCGGTTGTAGTTCAACGTTCAAGGGTTTCATGGGAGCCGGCTCCGCCACCGAGATGATGGAGGCGGGCAACCTGAATGTCATCGACGACCACAACTTCACCATGAGCCTGGCCCGTCCCCAAGTGGACCTCATGACCTGGTGGTTCAACATTCTGGCCATTCCCTGCGCCGAGAGTTGGAGTTCCGCCCAGTTTGAGGCCGAAGGCGAGGCGATGTTCGAAGGCAAGCCTGCCGGCACCGGCGCCTTCCAGTTCGTAAGCCGGAGTTTGGACGAGTTCTCCGAGTATGAGCGGGTGCCCTACGACCACTGGCGCGTGAACCCGGATTTCGCGAATCTAAAGATATCCACCGTTCCTGAAGATGCCACTCGTCTCGCTCTGCTGCTTGCCGGTGAGGCCGACATGGTAGACGTGCCCAAGGTGCTCTTCGACCAGGCCACCGACGCCGGCATGATCGTGCTGGAAAGTCCTCTGCCCGCTGTGGGTCTGACCATCCTGTTCAACGGTATCTACCACGTTTCAGAGGTCAACTGGGACCCGGAGAACGACCCCTGGACGCGTAAAGGCGAGGAGGGCCGCCTGGTGCGGGAGGCCATGAACCGGGCCATCAACCGGGAGGAGATCATCCGCGTCCTCTTCAAGGGCCGGGGCGATCCCATGTACAACACCATCTTCCATCAGAGCCTGGAGGGGTGGAACCCAGCGTGGGAATCTGATTTCGAAGAGAAATACGGGTTCGATCCTGAATTGGCCAAACAGTTGCTGGACGAGGCAGGATTGCCCGGAGATTCCAACGGCCAGAACCGGTTCCGAGCAGAAGTCAGGCAGAGCAGCCTACCCGGCTTGCCGGAGGCCATTGAAGCTGCCCAGGCTGCCATGCAGGCGTTCCGGGACATCGGCATAGACGCCTTCTTGGTGCAAACCGAGTTCTCCCAGGCCCTGGACGCCTTCCGGGACCGCCACGACGCCCACTTCATCCTTCCGGTGCGTCAGACCATTCGGCCTCTAAGCGCCAACATGCGCATCTACTACTACACGGGCCCAACTGACCCTGAGAGGGGCCGCCCAACTGAGGGGGTCCTGTATGCGGAAAGCGAGGTTGCCGACCGGGTGTACGAGCAGATGCTGGCGGAGACCGACCCAGGTATACGCAACACCATATCCAGGGAGTTAGGCGACTTCATATATAACCAGTACATGACCATACCGGTGGTCAATATCAGGGCCACCATCGTGGCCGACCCAGATGTGGTCGCATCCTACGAATTTGGCGGCGTAACAGGCGTGTTTAGTCATCTTGAATACGCCACGGCCACCCGGTAAACGCAATTTGGAGTAATTTCGGGACAAAGAGTGGCGACCCTGGGCTCAGTCCGAGCCCAGGGTCGCCCGCATATATGTAAAACCAACGGCGAAAAAGCCGGTCTGAGACCTTCAATCAATCCGTTGGGCGGGTATCTGCGTAGCCTAGCAATATACAATAAATAGTATTCGATCCTAATCAGTCTAGGGCTACAAACCAAGGGGGCA
This sequence comes from SAR202 cluster bacterium Io17-Chloro-G6, assembly GCA_002816585.1. The sequence goes on from MUCT01000019.1 coordinate 4,712, forward strand.
AAAATGCAACGCTTCATAATGATCCGAATCGGCCAGGCTTTGATCGCCGTGATAGTGGTTAGCGTTATCGTGTTTTCGCTTTCTCACCTGTCCGGCGACCCTCTGACGGTATTGCTACCCATGGGCGATGTGGCGCCAGAGGACATTGAGGCCATCAGGGCCAAATGGGGCTTGGACAAGCCGATAGTCAGCCAATATGGCGTGTTCATGGGCAATGCATTGCGGGGAGACTTCGGCAACTCATATGCCTTCGGTGGCGAGACGGCGATGGGGATGGTGATAAGCCGGTTCCCCGCCACGCTCCAATTAGCGGGATCCGCCCTATTGGTGGCCATTGTCATTGGAATACCATTGGGCGTTATTACCGCGGCGAAAAAGGACTCATTTATCGACTATCAAGGGAAAGGGCTGGCCTTTTTGGGCCAGGCGATACCCAGCTTCTGGCTGGGCATCATGCTGATGTGGCTCTTCTCCGTCCAACTGGGCTGGCTGCCCACTTCGGGCAAGGGAGGCATCACGCACATTCTGATGCCTGCCTTTACCCTGGGCTTGTTCCAGGTGGCCGCCCTGCTCCGCCTGATCCGCTCCTCAATGCTCGACACCCTGGATACCGAGTACGTGAAAGAGGCCCGGATCAAGGGCCTTCCAGAGTGGAAGGTGATATGGAAGCACGCACTGCGGAACGCTTTGATCGCGCCGCTCACCTACTTCGCTCTCATCATCGGGGGCTTGTTCACCGGCGCAGTGATCGTGGAGACGGTTTTCTCCTGGCCCGGCGTCGGTCAACTGGCCGTGGGGTCAGTGCAGTCGCGGGACTTCCCCGTGTTGCAAGCGGTGGTAATCGTGGGTTCGGCCATCTATATAGCGGCTAACTTTTTCGTGGATATCCTATACGCCTATGTCGACCCCCGGATACGCTATGCCTAGCCTCGGCGTATTACTGGGGAGGAGATAAAATACCATGGCTGTAAACACCACGCAGTCCCGAGTGGCCCGAGTTCCGATCGATGCTTCCATGCAGATTTGGAGAGGATACAAGGCTATTCGCCGGTTTCCTTTGGTTCCCATCATAGTTTTGTTGGTGGTTCTGATGATACCTGCGATCTTCGCCGATGTTATCGCACCCCACGACCCTCGCCGCGGCGATCTGTCAGATAGGCTGGTGCCGCCGGCATGGCAAGGTCCTCAGGTGCAACTCAAGGAGGTGGTGGCGACGGTAGACCGGGATAACTTCCAGAATGAGATATTGGTCGATGACGCCGATCGGAAGATCAAAATTCAAGAAGGCACGATCGTGGGAGACGAAACTCGCCAATCTTCGCGGTTGGGTGATGAGCTATCGATCCTGAGGCGGCCCGGCGGATCGAGCACGTACCTTTTGGGCACCGATAAGAGCGGTTCGGACGTCTTCAGCCGCATCATCCATGGGGCCCGTATTGCCTTGATGGTGTCCCTGCTGGCCATCGTCCTTTCCGGTGTGATCGGAGTAACCCTGGGAATGCTTGCCGGTTACTTAGGAGGCTTGGTCGACGCAATTGTCATGCGGTTGGTGGACGTGTCTCTTTCTATCTCCATTGTGCTGGTGGCCCTCGTGCTGGCTGCGGTGCGGGGTCCCGGAACTGAGAACGTGCTGGCGGTGGTGGCCCTGCTCCTTTGGTCCAGGTTCGCCCGGCTGGCCCGCGGCGAGACCTTGGCCCTCAAGAACCTGGACTTCGTCGCCCGGGCCCGGGTGGCGGGTTCGTCCCATATTCGCATCATGCTCCGGCACATACTGCCAAACCTGGTCAACACCATGATTGTGTTGGCCACCCTCAATATCGGGTTCGTAATCGTCTTGGAGGCGGGTCTCAGCTTCCTGGGAGCCGGCGTCCCACGTCCCAATCCAGCCTGGGGGTTGATGGTTGCGGACGGGCGTGAGTTAATCACTGAATCCTGGTGGGTTGCATTCTTCCCAGGTGTCGCCATCCTGCTGACGGTGCTGTCATTCAATCTTCTTGGAGACTGGGTGCGGGACAAGCTGGATCCCAAACAGCGGCAACTCTAGAGCACCGGAGGCTGGCCAAACTGCACTATCCTTGAAGTAAGTGACCTCCGAACCCGAACTGCATAGGCGCCAAGGCGGTGAACGGCATTAGCTTCGACTTTCTCTGGGAAAATCTCTTGGAGCCCAGGACAGCGTGGTATAAGCTAATCCGTCACCGCCTTTCGTTTTTTGCCTCGGGCCGTCACCGTCTGGTGGAATAATCAGTCGCCTAGTGCCATCCTACGGGGCGGACTTGGTCCAAGACCTCGGGTAGGAGATTCCCAATATTGAGAGGAGGCGAATCTCCGTGCTACTCTATAAATCTCACACCTCTACGGTTCTATCTCCACCACCGGCAACCAGTTCATCAAAGCTCTGGGCCGACGCGGTATAGGGAGTTGCTGAGTCAGTCCCCATCCCATGAGCGATTTGATCAACGAAAGTCCTGACTCCCAGAGCGCTGTTGCTTGCCCCTGGTGTGGAGCCGAAGACCAAGTATTGGGGCGCAACTGCGGAAGCTGTGACCGGCTGATTGCCGGTTTGCCGACATGGGCCAACGCCGAAGCCGAAGCACAAGTTAGGGCGGCCGCTGAAAGTAGATGGCGGATCACAACGCGGCGCCTGGCGCTATTGGGTGTCTTGCTATTCTTGGCGGCATTCATCGGTTGGCTCAATTTTCCATTTGTCTCCAACCCGATAACGATCCTCTTCAAGAAGCCCACCACCAACCACACATCCGCGTCCTCGCCCGGCCAGTGGTCTTCTGTTGGATGGGATGTCCAAGGGACCCGGTACATCAGTGATGTTGCCCGCCAACCTGAGGGCCAATCGGTGTGGTCCAAGGACTTGGGCAATCCGACTCGCAGTGCGCCGACCGTTGCGGATGGTGTCATCTACATAGGTGGATTCTTCAAAGCCATGGCACTGGAAGTGGAGAGCGGAGAGACAATCTGGGAAATAGATACTCCAGGCCAGATGGAACAATCTTTTGCCGTTGCCGGAGACTTTGTTTACATGGGCCTCTCCGACCACCGGTTGCTTGCCTTGGACCGAATCACTGGTGAGACTCGGTGGGAATACACCGCCAAGTTCCCAATCACTTCTTCGCCGGTGGTGGCCGATGGCATGGTCTACTTTGGATCCTCTGATGGAATCGTTTACGCCCTAGACGCGGCCACCGGAAAAAAAATCTGGAAGCACAAACTCAAGGGGAATCTACGTTCTTCACCATCAATCAGCGGGGGAAGATTCTTCGCATCCGACACTGACGGAAATTTAAACATTCTCAGCGCTCGCACGGGCCAGAGCCGTTTTCGATTTAGAACTGCCGCTTCGGCGTCCGATGCAGCGGTGGTGGACGGCGGGTTGGCATATTTCCCTTCAGGTGGCCGGATTTTTGCGGTGGATACCGGAGCTCGGTCGAAACGAGGAGAATTCCTATTCAAAAAGATTTGGACTCAGTTTTACGTATGGCAAATACCAGGGGTGCCGGCGCCTTCCAGCCAAAGGGGTGAGCGATGGCGTTTCGCTCCTGAGAGGCACGCATCCTTGGGCATTGCCGCCTCTCCCGCGGTGGCCCCGGAGGCCCTCTATTACGGCGACACTGCAGGGTTGCTCTACGCCCGGGACGTCACGAGCAGAGAAGAGATTTGGCGTTTCCAAGCCGATGATGGCATAGTGTCTTCGCCAATTATCTTGGGAGACCGAATCTATTTCGGGGCCAGAGATGGTTACCTCTACTCTCTGGACCGGTCAAATGGAAACCTGGTTTGGCGACTCTTCTTGGACGCACCGATTGAAATATCGCCAGTATTCGCTGAGGGTAGATTATACATCCGAACCAATGATGGCCTGCTGCACACCATCGACTGACACCCAGGGCTTTTGTTGCATCCCAAAGCGTGAGCCCGGCTCTAGCATATATGGGATCACGCGATATTTGATCCAGTGGCAGCGGCCATATCTTGTAATGCGTATATTGGTACCTTAAACCGAAGGCGGTACTATCAAATTTTCCCTGTTGTTGTTTTCCTATTGTAGATCGTAGAAACCGCCATATTTTACGGTATATTGGGCCAGTCTATGTTGAATCATATATTGCAATATGTTATATTCTGGCGGCTCCCGTCTAAGGGTGAGATATCTTGGGTGCGAGCCCGGGATTGTTATCCGGAAACCGGCGGTCTGCCTGTCAACGTAGAGAACTATAGCGGGATCTCTCGAATCCATGGGTAACGAGCCACAGACTTCAAGCAAAGATAGTTGGGTTGAGTGAAATCATGTCGAATAATGACATAGTTCTGGAAGTGAAGGACCTTCAAACCTACTTCTTCAACCGCCGCGGTGTGACTAAGGCTGTAGATGGCATCTCTTTCTCCCTGCGGCAGGGCGAGACCTTGGGGATAGTAGGCGAATCGGGATGCGGGAAAACCATGACGGCACTGTCCCTCCTTGGGCTGATTCCCAAGCCGGCGGCCCGCATAGTCGCAGGAGAAATAATCTTGGACGGGGAAGATTTGGTCCAGAAGACAGCCCAAGAGATGCGGGGGATTCGCGGCCGTAAAATTTCCATGATTCTACAAGACCCGCAGACCTCCCTGAACCCAGTGTTCTCCATTGGAAACCAGGTGATTGAAGCTTTGGGAATCGCTGGCAATAGTGGCCGGAAGAACATGGTCAGCCGGGCGGTTGAAGCTCTACGCAACGTGAGAGTCGCCGCCCCCGAGAGCCGGTTGCATGACTATCCCCACCAGATGAGTGGTGGCATGAAACAGAGGGTTCTTGGCGCAATCGCCATAGCCAGCACTCCCAACGTGATTATCGCCGACGAGCCCACCACCGCTTTGGATGTCACCATCCAACTCCAATATTTAAGACTGCTCAAGGAGATTCAAGCAAATACTGGGATGGCCATCATCTTCATCACCCACGACTTTGGAATAGTGGCCCGAATGTGTGACCGGGTCGCCGTAATGTATGCTGGACGTATCGTGGAGAGCGCGGATGTCCGCAGTCTGTTCAACAATCCAACCCACCCGTACACGCAGGCGCTGATCTCCTCCGTGCCCCAAATGGACAAGACCGACCGGCTTTTCGCCATCGAAGGACAGCCGCCGGCTTTGTTCGACTTGCCGGAAGGTTGCCGATTCGCCGATCGGTGCATGCATGTGCAGCCACGGTGCCGTGAGGAATACCCGGGTGTGTTCCAGGCCGGGGAAGGCCATTCAGCCTCATGTTGGATGTTGGACGAGTCTTGGGCCCATACAGAGCAGGAGGTCACGACGTGAACAAGGAGTTGCTCCGCGTTGAGAAACTGAAGAAATACTTTCCGGTGACCAAAGGGCTGGTGCTCATGAAAACGGTGGGCTACGTCCAAGCCGTCGATGGAATTGACTTCACCATAAATGAAGGTGAAACCATGGGACTGGTGGGTGAGTCGGGTTGCGGGAAGACGACAACCTCCAAAATGCTCCTTAGGCTGGAGACCCCGACCGAAGGGAACATTTACCTTGACGGCCAGGACATCCAGTCGTTCAAAGGCCAGGAGCTCAGGGAATTCCGCACCCAGGTGCAGGCGGTCTTCCAGGACCCATGGTCGTCCCTAAGTCCCCGCATGAAGGTTAGGGACATTGTGTCTGAAGCGCTGGTGGTGAACCGGAACGTCTCCCGCCAGGAAAGGGACGATCGCGTTGAGGAAGTGATGAATCAGGTTGGCCTCCATCAAGGGCAGGTCGATCTCTATCCTCACGAATTCAGCGGCGGACAAAGGCAGCGGGTCGCGGTAGCCGCCGCATTGGCGTCGTACCCCAAGTTGATCATCCTTGACGAGCCGGTATCCGCGTTGGATGTCTCGATTCGCGCCCAGGTCATGAACCTGTTGGTCGATCTCCAGCAGCAGACCGGAATCGCCTTCCTATTGGTGGCCCACAACTTGGCCACCGTTCGTTACATGGCCCACCAAACCGCGGTGATGTATCTGGGGCAGATAGTTGAGTACAGTCCCACCGAAGAACTGTATGAAAACCCGCTTCACCCCTATACCAAGGCCCTGTTCTCAGCGGCCCTGCCCGCCCATCCGGACGACGAACGGGAGGAAATTGTTCTAACCGGAGAGGTGCCTTCACCGATCAATCCTCCATCAGGGTGCCGGTTCCATCCGCGATGCCCCTTTGCCATGGACCGGTGCTCGGTGGAAGCCCCCCTGCAACTGGACAAGGGTAACGGCCACAGGGTCGCTTGTCACCTTTACGACTAACGAATACATTCGATCGAATTCGATTGCCGCGCCTGTAACCGGTCGAGGCCCGGGACCACCTTGAATTATGCCGGAGGGACAAGTGGTTCTTGGAACCCGGCTCGACAGGATTTGTACTAGGTTTGGCTGAGCCAGATATAGTCGTGGCATGACCCAAGAACGGATCGCCTGGATTCTTTCGCGATTGGACGGTCTATTGATTTGATAGCCATAGCCAGTCACGAAACCAGCGAATCTCCAGGTCCCTCCAGTTCACGCGTAGCACTGTCTGCATCTCATCGCCACGCTTCATCTGAGCGTGTTTACTGGAAAGCTAGGGTTCTTTTTTGTTATTCTTCGTCAACTATGGTGGCATTAATACCCAATCGGTGATGATCTCCCCGAAAATGTTCGCCAAAGAGGCAGTGCCTCGTTTGGCCAACGGAACCGTTTGGTCTGACCAAGAAACATAGCCGAGGGAGTCCGATATTGATTGCAATATTTCCTGAGCAGCGTGAGGCCAAACGGCAGGCGCTATTGGACGCCGTGGAAAGCTTGCGCGACGTCTTTTTGGCCGGCGCGGACGAAGCCGAAGCAACGGGCACGCTGCCCCAAGCCACGGTGGACGCCATCTACGAATCTGGGCTTTTTTCCTTTAAGGCAGCACAGAAATTCGGCGGGGCCGAGGCAGATGCGATGACTCAGCTGGACGTGGTCGAAGCCGCCAGCCGCATCGAGCCATCGGCCGGCTGGTGCCTAATGATCGGCTCCGGAACTCTATCAGGGATGTCCGCCTTTCTTTCCGATGAAGCGCTCGATGAAATATTTGTTGGAGGAAAGGCTCCCAAGACTGCCGGAGTGGCCGCTCCCAGCGGGGAAGCCAAGCCAGTTGAAGGCGGCTACCGGGTCAGCGGTAAATGGGCTTTCGCCAGCGGCATTCGCCATTCCCAGTGGGTTGCCTTCGGGGCCATGGTTCCGGGCGCCAACTCGGATGCACCGCAGCTGATCCGGATTGTGGTGCCCACGTCCCAGGTTCAGATCCACGACAACTGGCATGTGGTGGGGCTCCGAGGCACCGGCAGTTGCGAGTTTTCAGTATCCGACATCTTTGTACCCCAGCGGTTCACCTGGGCCGGGGCCGAAGCCCGGCCTTACCGTGGCGGACCATTCTTCTTGCTCGGCCGGCCGGGGATGCAAACCACCGGCCATTGCGGTTTTGCGCTGGGAGTGGGACGCCGTGCGCTGGACGAGGTAACTAAACTTGCTAAAGCCAAGAAACGGGGTTACCGGGGCGGCGAAATGCTGGTGGCGGATCGGGGATCGTTCCAGCGGTTCTTGGGAGAGTCGGACTTGCGCCTGCGCGCGGCCAAAGCCTTATGTTTGGAGACCATCGAAGAAGCCTGGCAATCGGCCAGCCAGGGGATAATCCCGCCTCCGCCATTACAGATCCGTATGCGGGCGTCTGGGACCTACAGCACAGAGGAAGCATCCGACGTGGTCTCCCAGGCATTTCGGTTTGGCGGGGGAACCGCCATGTACAGCGATCACGTTTTGCAAAAATGCCTGCGCGACATCCACGCTTCGGCCCAACACCAGATGGTCAGCGACCGGGCGTACGAGAATCTCGGACAATTCATCTTGGGATTCCCAGATGCTAACCCAATGGGATAACCGGCGGAGGTCTCGTGGGTCGAGTATTTAAGGAAGTTGGAACTGACAGTCAGGCAGAGTCCTTAACAGTCCGCCCCTAAGACAGCATTGGATTCGTGTCGGCTCAATTTAGGCGCCCCCCTGCGCACCAACGCAAACCAGACGGTTGTCGCCAGGCTGAGACCGGCAGAGCCCGTGATGGCCACTTCCCAACCGAACTGACCGGCAGCCAATGCCAGGGGGAAGGCACCGACAAGGTGGAACCCTGGCGCGAACTGCAGTATCCCCATCACTCGCCCACGGACCTCTGAAGAAGTCTCCGTTTGAATCATTGTGGTAGCCAATGGCCAGACCATCCCCAGGCCCACAATGCCTACAAGTAGGAAAAGCACCCATGAAGCCCAGAACCAGTTCGACCAGGCGAACAGCGAAAGCGTCACAGTGAAAAGCACCAAAGATAACAACAGCCCACGGTAGACGTAGGCTCTACCAACAGTAGGCAACAATAGACTGCCGGTCAACGAACCGAGACCCGAAGCCAGAAACAGTAGGCCGACGCCTGCGGCCCCAGTTCCCAGGGAGTCCTTGGCCATCGCCGGAATCACCTGCATATGGGCCATGCCAAATCCGCCGAAGGCGCAGGTGATAACGATGACCGTGAGAACCATCGGATTATTCTTTATGTAAACAAGGCCATCCGCGCAGTTCCTAAATACAGACTGGGTGGCGGCGGGCAACGACCGGCGAAGGCGTCCAATTTTCCCTACGAGGACCACCGCAGCTACGTAGCATCCAGCGAAGACGAACAGGCTTAAACCGACTCCCCAGACCTCGATTATTACCCCAGCCACGGGGGGACCGATGATGCGTCCAGCATGGACGGCAGCTCCTTGTAATGCCACGGCGTCTAACACCGACTGCCGTTGCACCAAGTCGCCAATCATCGTCATCCTGGCTGGCATACTGATGGCCTGAACAGCGCCCATTAATACTGCGGCTGTGTAAACGTGCCAAATAGCCACCAAGTCGGTGACAGTCAAGACGGCCAGCGCCGCCAGTACTCCAGCCACTGTAGCCTGAGTAAACATTAATATGTACCGGCGGTCGAAACGGTCTGCGACGACTCCGGCCAAAAGCAACAAGGATACGTTTGGCGCTCCGTAGAGAAGAATGACCAAGCCCAATTGGGAGGATGACTGTGTGATCTCCAGCACGAGCCACCCGATAACCATGAACTGGGTGCCCTGAGCGAGTCCTTGGACCGCACTGCTCAGCCAGTACCAGCGGTAATCGTTCTGACGCCAAACCGCGGCGATCCGGCTCCAGTAGGCGGCCAGACCCGACGCAGCCTGAGTAGTTTCCTGAGATTGCATCACGTATGACTACAACGTTTCGGACAGACTCTGGTTGCGCTGTAAAGGGACCCGGTTGGATATGGGATTCGCTGGGTTCCAAGGGCGAACCGAAGTAAGATGCATCGTCAACTGTTAGGTAAATCTCAGCTAGGCTTAGTCCTTGAGAATGACGTAGACGGCGGCCGAAGGGGAGCGGTCTACGTGGGTGTGGCCGCGCCCGGCAACGTCTTCCATGAGCCGGATGTCGCCGGCTCTGAACACCTGCTTGGAGCCGTCGCTGGTTCCAATCTCAACCTCGCCGGAGAGATGGATGATCAGCCGGCGCTCGGTCAAAGGGTGGAAATCCATATTCCTGGTGCCGTCAAACTGTTGGACTCTTACCTCGGAAAGATCTGTCATTGCACCCAATTCGGGGTGATCTTCCAATCGAAGTTCCTCTATGTGACTTTCACCGTCGCTGCCAGGGAAAACCCGATATATTGCCATGGGGCTCCTTCATAACCCGCGTCTCAAGGCTAATGTGCTCTACTTTCCGTCGTTCATCGCACGACTGAACTATTTGCCGCGGTCAAGCGTCAGCGCGATTGGCACTAGCGGGGGACCGTCCCAGGTTAATCCCTCGCTCGCGAATTGTCGACCGTTGAAGCACTGATCAATTCGTTCTTCAGCAACTACCTCTTTGTTTGGACTAAGCCAAGGATTGCCGATCTGGAGAAAGCGCGAGTCCTAATACGTGTAAAATACCGGCAACCGCCTTGGAGTACCCATAAGCGCCTGAATCAAAAACGGAGCGATATAATCTCCGCCCATGAGACAGAGAATGACGAACCTTGGACAGGAAATTGACCAGCTATTTATCAATTATTTCAGTAATCTCGATCTCAAAGCCATCGTTGCTGATTTCCATCACCCTTGCACATTTATCGTGCCGCGAGGTGAGGTGGACCCCGTTAGTTGGACAGGTATGACGCAAAACCAAGTCTATTGAGCGCCCTTATTTTACATTCGTTGGCATTGCGGCAAGGGGGACTCCGGTTATTCCGCTCAAACTCCACTCATAAAAAAGGACTAGGAACTTCTCAGCAAAAAGGCTGGCCGGTTGACCAGCCTTTTTGCATGCCTGAATCAAACTCTTTGCCGATGACCCATGGCAGAGGATAACCTAAGCTAGGCGCGTCTAATATTACGGGCGAACTAGCAGTGAACAATCCAACAGTTAGGCCAGACTCTTGGATGGCTCTGCTTCCAAGGACGGATGAGATGAAAGCGTCATGGCGGCAACAGTTCCGACGAATTGGGGTTTTATCAACTCGATATGATTTATGGAGTCGTACCATTGAAAGAATACGCTAAAGTGAAAGAATACGCTAAAGTGAAAGAATACGCTAAAGAATATGCAGTTTTTGCTGAAGGACTCGTGCGCAATTTCGACCAGGTAAAGGCGGTCGACTCCGTTGATCTTGCGGTATCGAGCGGCGAGATTTACGGCTTTCTCGGGCCTAACGGCGCGGGCAAATCAACCATCGTGCGCATGCTGACCACTCTACTGATGCCCACTGAAGGCCGCGCCTTTGTTGCCGGAAAGGATGTAGTCCAAAAGGCGCAGGAAGTGCGTCTGAGCATTGGCGTGGCGCTGCAAGACGCAGCGTTGGACAATAAACAGACCGGACGTGAACTGTTGCGGTTTCAGGGGCGTCTATATGGCCTTTCCGGCCGGGAAATAGACCAGCGCATGAAAGAGCTATCGTCCTTGATTGACATCGCAGGGCAATCGCATCTGATTGGAGGCGAGGTGGCAATAGTAGTATAGAAGTCATCTTAGGGGTGAGGAGGATGATTCATGGAGGAAAGGCCGGC
>MUCT01000020.1 GCA_002816585.1 SAR202 cluster bacterium Io17-Chloro-G6
CCAGCCGGCCGTTTTTATTTTGGTCCGTCATTAATAATTGATCTGGGGGGATGACATGATCACCGGCGTTATCGGCGTGACCTTTTGGACCGACGGCTTGGAGCGCATGTTTACCTTCTATAATGACGTGCTCCGCCTGCCGCTCCACTCCCGCCACGAGGACTTCATCGCCTTCGAATTGGGCGAGGTGCGGTTCAACATCGGCCGTCATCGCGAGGTTACCGGCCAGTCCAAAGACCCATTCCGTTTCATGCCCCACCTGGGCGTGGACGACATACATGCCGAAGCCCGCCGTCTGGCCGAATCCGGGGTGGAGTTCATCCGCGAACCAGAGCAGGAGAGCTGGGGCGGCTGGGTCGCCACCTTCAAAGACCCGGACGGAAACGTGCTGCAGCTACTACAATTGGTCTAGGTTGACCAGCTTTCAAGTTATTCAATCCCCAGGGAGGACTGGCATGGCCGATGAAGACAGGGTCCAACAGGCGGCGCAATTCTTGCATGAGGCCCACAATGCGCGGGCCGCGTATCAGCCTATACCCGAATCCTTCGCGCCTCGGGACATCGACGAGGCCTACGACATGCAGGAGGCGTTCCACCAGTTGCTGACTCCGGAACGCGGGGCAATAGCCGGTTACAAGATTGCCTTGACCACGCCCGTAATGCAGCAGATGGTGGGCTTCGGCCACCCCTGTTCCGGCGCCGTCTTCGCCGGCGGGGTCCACCACTCGCCGGTCATGATCAAAGGCTCGGACTACGTGCATCTGGGCGCCGAATGCGAGATCGCGGTGCTGCTATCGCGTGATCTGCCCGCCGGCTCAGCTCCCTACGACCGGGAGAGCGTTGCCGGCGCCGTGGCCGCGCTGATGCCGGCCTTCGAGTTGGTGGACGACCGTGGCGCCGACTATTCGGACCTGTTCTTCCTGGGTGTGGCTGCTGACAACGCCTGGAACGCCGGCATTGTGCTGGGCGAGCCGGTGACCGGCTGGCAGGGCATCGACCTGATCGCGGCCTCTGGGGCCATGACAATCAACGGCCAACCGGCGGGCGAAGGCAAGGGAGGCGATGTTCTGGGCCACCCTCTGGAAGCCCTGGCTTGGCTGGCCAACACCCTGGCCCAACGGGGCAAAAGCCTCAAAAAAGACATGATCGTCATGACCGGAAGCATAGTCAGCACCAAGTTCCTGAACCAGGGCGATGAAGTCCATTTCGGAATTGACACCCTGGGTGAGGTTCGGCTGACGGTGGGGTGAGGCTGGGTCACAGAATCAGCATTGCATCTCCAAAGCTATAAAACCGGTACTTCTGCTCAATGGCCTCCCCGTAAGCCCTCAACACCGCCGCTCGTCCTGAGCCCGGCGATGGACCACCTGTGGTTTGACCGTGCTCAACAAAGGCCGACACCAGCATCAGTAGGGTGGAGCGGGGGAGGTGGAAGTTGGTGACCATGGCGTCCACCAGGCGAAAGTGGTGGCCTGGAAGAATAAAGAGGCTGGCTTCGCCTTCGGTGGGTGAGATGGCGGTCTGACCCTTTTTTTCGATGTCGATTGCCGCTTGCTCCAGCACCCGGACCGATGTTGTGCCGACTGCGATGATGCGCCGTCCGCCGGACCGGGCCCGATTCAGTGTCTCGGCGGCCTGGCTGTCTATCTGATAGCGCTCAGTGTGAATCTTATGGTCGGCGGGGTCCTCCTCGTCCACCGGTTTGAAGGTGTCCAAGCCGATGTGGAGGGTCACGAACACCGTCTCGACGCCCAGTCCGCGGACGCTCATCAGCAGTTCACCGGTGAAGTGGAGGCCGGCGGTGGGGGCCGCGACGCTGCCCGGCTGGCGGGAGTAAACCGTTTGGTATCGTTCCGAGTCGGCCAGTTGCTCTTTGATATAGGGAGGAAGAGGAGTCTGTCCAAAGCGCTCAATCCCTTCTTCGCTGGAAAGCTTGACCGTTTTTAGACCGTCTTCGTGAGAGGCAATGATCTCGACCTGAAATCCCCCCAACCCCACTTTACGAAAGGGGGGCTTAGACCTCCCACTTTCGTAAAGGGGGACCGAGGGGGATTTCTCGATGTCCACCACCACCCCAGGTCGCAGCCTGCGCCCCGGTCTGGCCATGGCCTGCCAGGTGCCCTCGGGGTTCCTTCGCAGCAGCAGGAATTCAACCTTGCTGCCCGTGTCGGCCCGGCGACCGTATAGGCGGGCGGGGATTACCCGGCTCTGGTTGAAGACCATCACGTCGCCGGGGCGGAGGTAGTCCAGGATATCCTTGAAATTCCGGTGTTCCAAGGCTCCGGTGTCCCGGTGCAAGACCAATAGGCGGGAGGAATCCCGGGGCTCAATGGGAGACTGAGCGATCAGCTCTGAAGGCAGGTGGTAGTCGAAATCGCTGGTGCGCATGAGGGCGAGCTTTCAGATATCAGCTGTCAGCCACTGGGATAACTTTCCCCTGACTGCTAACTGCTGACTGCTGTAAGCTGTTAGCTCTCCCTCCCGTGGACGCTGATGCGGGTGGCGGTGAGGGTGTTCACGAGCAGCATGGCAACGGTCATGGGTCCCACGCCGCCGGGCACCGGTGTGATGGCCATGGCTTTCTCCAAGACTGCCTCGAAGTCCACGTCTCCCACCAGCCGGTACCCTCGTTTTCGCGAGGCATCGTCAACCCGGTTGATGCCGACGTCGATCACGACCGCCCCTTCCTTGACCATGTCGGCCGTAATTGCGTTGGGTCGTCCTATGGCGGCCACTAAGATGTCCGCCTGACGGGTGATGCCGGCCAGATTCCTGGTGCGGGTATGGCAGACCGTAACCGTGGCGTTGGCGCCGTCGGCCCGTTGCATCAGCAGCAGTGCCATCGGCTTGCCCACAATGTCGCTGCGGCCGCAGACCACGACGTTGGCCCCGGCTGGGTCGTGGCCGTTGCGCAAAAGCAGTTGCTGGATCCCGGCGGGAGTGCCGGGCACGAAATCGGGCCGGCCCTGAACCAACTTGCCAACATTGAATGGGTGTAGGCCGTCCACGTCCTTGGCCGGATCCAGCGACTCGATAATCAGGCGTGCGTCGACTTGGGCCGGCATGGGCAGTTGGACTAGGATCCCATGGAAACGTTGGTCGTTGTTCAGTTTTTGAACGCAACCTAGGACCTGCTCGTTGGTCGAGTCAGCGGGCAGCTCGAATGTGTCGCTCACCATGCCCACTTCATCACAGGCCCGGCGTTTGTTGCGCACGTAGACCGCCGAGGATGGGTCGCTGCCTACCAGCACTGCCGCCAGGCCAGCGGTGACGCCGTGCTTTTGCTGCATCTCGGCCACGCCGGTTGCGACTTCCCCTCGGATCTCTTTTGCCAGGGTCTGACCGTCCAGTATCTTTGCCGTCAATCGGACCTCAGATTGGGCTCGATATTAATACAAACCAATTTTAGCATGCCAAGACCCCTCAGCCTCTTGGATTGATTGGGTGAAGAGCGGCAATCTATACTTGGAGGAGGCCCGGGAATGAAAATCCCGGTCCCAACTATGCCGGACCCAAAGATGATCGAAACAGGGGCGGTTTATGCGCATTTGCTCTCTGTTGCCAAGCGCCACTGAGATCGTATATGCCCTGGGACTGGGAGACCGGTTGGTGGGAGTCTCCCATGCCTGCGATTACCCGAACGACGCCACCACCAAGCCGGTGGTCAGCCGGAGTGTGCGGCAGATCACCCACCTGCCCAGCGAGGAGATAGACGGCATCGTGCAGCAGGCGCGGGCCAACAGCAACCCGCTTTACTGGATCGACGGCGACCTGCTGCGCGAATTGAAGCCTGACCTGATAATTACCCAGGAACTGTGCGAGGTCTGCGCCATCTCCAGCGGGTCGGTTTTCGAAACCGCCGCCAAGGTGCTGGACTACCAGCCAGAGATACTGACCATCCGCCCCAATCGTGTGGCCGACATTCTCCAAAATATACGTAACATCGCATCTGCAGCGGGAGTGGCCCAGCGTGGCCAGGAACTATCGGAGTCGCTGCAACACCGGATCCAGGCAGTGGTGAACGGCGTGGCAAGCTTATCAAATAGTGCGTCACGGCCTAGGGTGTTGTGTCTCGACTGGCTGGACCCGCTGCGGAACACGGGGCAGTGGGTGCCTGAGTTGGTTGAACTGGCCGGCGGAAAAGAGGGCCTGGCGGTAGCGGGCGGCCCATCGCGGGAACTGGCGTGGAGCGAGATTGTCGACTACGCCCCCGAGTACTTGATGGTGATGCCCTGTGCCTTTGATCCAGAACGAGTGCGGTTGGAGACCGCAACGAAACTGACCACGTTGGAAGGTTGGAACGACCTTCCGGCGGTGCGGATGGACCAGGTGATTCTCTTTGACGGGCGGATTCCCACCCGCCATGGTCCGAGGGTGGTGGACGTGCTGGAAGGACTTGCGAAAGCGATGCACCCTCAGCATTTCGCGGGCATCCCAAGTAATGAAGTGTTAGTGAAAAACCAGCCATAGCCCGAGATACTGGACCCGCCATGGGTTTAAACCGTCCTTCTGGATAAAATGGACTCTGGAGCGGCGTAAAACCCGTTTTGCGTCACGAATCGTAATACCACGCATAAGATCCGGTAGCTCAGCCGGCTTGGCCTATTTGGACTCAAGAAATCCCAAGACGCCAACCGACCCGTGGGGCTTCATCAGAAATGTTTCAACCCATCAGCAAAATGATCAACATTCACGACGGCAACATAATCCGCAGCCTGGTGCTTCCGGTGGCGGTTGCAACGGTGGCGTTGGCGACGGCGGTCGTTGGAGCATTAATCATCGGCGGCGACGGCGGGATCGACGGCGTGAACGGGTTCGTTGAATCCCTGTCAGGCGGTACGAGCCGCGAGATAGACAGCTGGAGTCTTTTGGCCCCCCTTGGGTTCGCATTCGCGCTAGGCATGGTGTCGGCGGTTAACCCATGTGGGTTCGCGATGCTGCCTGCATACTTGGGCTTGTATCTGGGAGACGCCGAGAAAGAAACTGAACATGTCAGCTCGTTCAACCAGTTGCGCCAAGCCTTAGTTGTGGGCGGCACCGTGACCGCTGGGTTTGTGGTTCTGTTTGGATTGGCCGGCTTCGTCGTCAGCTTGGGTGCAGGCACATTCGTCAGCAACGTTTTACCCTTGCTCGGATTGGCTATCGGCGTCGTTCTAGCCGTCTTGGGTTCCTGGATGGTGGGCGGGGGTAAGCTCTACACAGGGATCGCCGCCCGAGCCGCCAATAACATGGGCAACCCCGGAACGGTCAGCCTTAAGGGTTACTTTATCTTCGGCATTAGTTACGCCACCGCATCATTGAGCTGTACCATCGGATTATTCCTCGCGTTGGTGGGGACCAGCTTGTCGTTGTCCAGTATCGGCACTTCTCTGGGACAGTTCTTCCTCTACGCATTGGGAATGGGTGCGGTGATCACGGCATTGACCTTGGGGATGGCATTCTTCAAGACCGCAATGGTCGGCGCTCTGCGCAAAGCGATGCCCTACGTGCAACCAGTGGGCTCTTGGCTGATGGTCATCGCCGGGATGTATATAGTTTTTTACTGGCTCACCATCGGCGAAGCGCTTTAGTATGACGATGGGGCTACCCAACCATCATCGAACGTTCACCGTACGGAGATGACTGGGTGGAGGCAGCCCTAAGCAACTAGGGTGTGGATCATCATTTCCTAGTAACAGAAATCCCCCTAAATCCCCCTTTGCAAAGGGGGCTTGAGCCGCCCCTTTACGAAAAGGGGACTTGAACTTCCCTCTTTCGTAAAGGGGGACCGAGGGGGATTTCCGCTGACCGCTTTCCTTGCCAGGCACCTACCCCCCGGTTAGAATGGCGCATACCATTCTGCAGGGGGATTTTTCTTATGTATGACAAGACTATGTTGGGTTTGGGCCAGGCACAAGATGCGATAGCCGCCATCTTGGCCGAGGCCAACAAGGAACCAGACCGGCCCCTGGCAATCTCAATCGTTGACGACACGGGCACCATCATCAGTTACGCACGGATGGACCGCTGCCGCGAGGTCCCCAAACGGATGGCCACCCGCAAGGCCTACACCTGCGCACTGTCCGGGCAAGACTCCAAGGACTATGCCGAGCGCATGGCCAGTCAGGGCCGCACCGTGGCCGAGATGGGAGACCCCATGCTGGCCGCCGTTCAAGGCGGGGTGGTCATCCTCCATCCCGAGAGCGGTTCCATCATGGGCGGAATTGGCGTGAGTGGACTGGCGGCCCAAGAAGACGAGGACCTGGCGAAGATCGGGTTGAAGGCAATGAAGCTTTAAAGGCTGTCGGCAGTCAGCCGGAGCGGAAATCCCCCTAAATGTCCCTTTACCAAAGGGGGACTTGATCTTCCGGCTTTCGTAAAGGGGGACCGAGGGGGATTTAAGCGCCCTCTACCAACCTGCTTCAAACTTCGAAATACCCCCGGCGCCGGCAGTGAAGCCACAAGCTGCTAGCTGAAAGCTGCGATCCGAAGGAGAGCATATGTCCAATCCGAGAGCTGATTTCTCACCTATATTCGACCGCAAGCCTTTGAGGCTGCCCGACGGCGCGCGAGTGGCGGTGTGGCCGGTAATCAATGTGGAGGAATGGGACATCAACGAGCCCATGGCGCGGACGGTGCTGCCCACGCCACAAGGGGTGTCGGTCATACCGGACATACCCAATTTCGGGTGGTTCGATTACGGACTCCGTGTTGGCTTCTGGCGTATGAAACAAGTTCTGGACAACTACGGCATCCGTGCAACGGTGAGCCTAAACGCCTCTGTGTGTCTCAGCTACCCGCAACTGGTGCAGGAGAGTCTTAAATCCGGATGGGAGATGCTGGCCCACAGCTACATTCAGCGGGTAATCAACAAGGAACCCGACGAACGGGCTGCCATCCAGAAGACCATCAGCACCATCAGGGAGTTCACCGGCACCGCTCCTCGGGGTTGGATGGGCCCTGGGTTGGCCGAGACCTTCGACACTCCGGACATCTTGGCCGAAGAGGGGATCGAATACATAGCCGACTGGTGCAACGACGACCAACCCTACCCCATGAAAGTGAAGTCGGGCAGCTTGGTCGCTCTCCCCTACACGGTGGAGCTCAACGACATACCCGTCTACCTGGTGCAGAACCACCGGTCTCCGGAGTTATTTGAGCGGGCCAAGGACCACTTCGACACTCTCTACCGCGAGGGAGCCGACAGCGCCAGGATCATGTGCGTGTCCACCCACCCCTATATCACCGGCGCGGCCCACCGCATCAAGTATTACGACAAGATCTTCGAGTACATACGCCAGCACGATGACGTGGTGTTCATGACCGGATGCGAGATCCTGGACTGGTATAACGGAGAGACGAAATCCTAAACACCCCTAAATCCCCCTCAGTCCCCCTTTACGAAAGGGGGAGGTTCAAGTCCCCCTTTGCAAAGGGGGATTTAGGGGGATTTCCGCCCCCACCAACAACCAAATCGCGGAGAGAGAACCAAATGCCATTCGAAGCAGGGAAGATCCAAACGTACGTGGGCACCGGCGAGGCGGGCTATGCCGGCGACGGCGGCCCGGCGGACCAGGCGGTCTGCACCGAACCGTTTATGTGCGATTTCGACGCCGCGGGCAACCTTTTCTACACCGAGTCCCGGAACAATGTTGTCCGCCGGGTGGACAAGACAACCGGCATAGTAACCACTGTGGCCGGGACCGGGGAGGCCGGCTACAGCGGTGACGGTGGCCCCGCCACCCAAGCAACCATGAGGGAACCATATTCACTTCAGGTGGACCGGAGCAACGGCGACATTTATATCGTCGACCGTCTGTCCGCAGTGGTCCGCAAGGTCGCCGCCGCCACCGGCATCATCACCACCGTGGCCGGCACCGGAGAGCAGGGTTACAGCGGTGACGGCGGGCCGGGCGCCCAGGCAATGCTCCGGGAGCCGAACGACTGTTTCCTGGACGGCAAGGGCAATCTTCTG
This sequence comes from SAR202 cluster bacterium Io17-Chloro-G6, assembly GCA_002816585.1. The sequence goes on from MUCT01000020.1 coordinate 7,955, forward strand.
ATCGCCGACATCCAAGATCAGCGAATACGCCGCCTAGACCTGGCCACCGGCGTAATTAACACCTTCGCCGGCAACGGTGAGAAAGAGCGTAGCGGAGACGGCAAACCAGCCCTGCAGGCCAGCATCTTGGGCGCTAGAGCCGTCTGTATGGACAGCAAGGGAAACACGTACATCGCCGAGCGGGAGGGCAACGGGGTCCGCAAGGTCGACGCTAACGGCGAGATGAGCACCGTCGCTGGTATCTCCGCAGAAAGGGGCTACGAGGGCGACGGCGGCCCGGCATTGATGGCCACCTGGGGCTCGCCCAAGGCAATACGTTGTGACGCCCATGACAACGTGGTGGTGGTTGACACCGAGAACCACGCCATCAGGGTGATCGACACCGCCACCGGAATAGTCACCACCATCGCCGGCGGCCGCTTGGGCGGGGAGGGCGACGGCGGCCCGGCCACCGAGGCAGCCATGGACCGGCCCCACGGCTGCGGCATCGACGCCCAGGGCAACATCTTCGTGGCCGACAGCAACAACCACCGGGTGCGGGTCGTGGGCGTCTAAACCAAATCACGGTATAGTCCCTTACCCCTTGCGAGTGGGAGGGGAATTTCCGGCAGTGCCGAAGGGAGAGAACCCTGGCACACCATTACCCAGAGCATAAGGAGCATTCATGCGGACCATAGACATCCACGCGCACATCACCCCGGTGGGATTTGTGGAGGCCAGCCAACGGGGCGAGAATTGGCACGGATTGCCCCCGGATAGCATGAGCATCCATCGGAACAATCCCAAGACCCATTGGACGCCAGAGGAACGCCTGGCGGATATGAACTCATTGGGCGTTGATGTCCAGGTGCTGTCCACCAACGCCTACTTCTACAACTATGATGGCGACCCAAAAACGGTCGCCAAGATGACCCAGGAGTGCAACAACTGTGTTGCTGAGTTGGTCAAAGAACGCCCGGACCGGTTCTCCGGTTTCTCCACCCTGCCCCTGCAGGACATCAAGGCGTCCATCGCCGAGTTGGAACGGGGCATGAAGCTGGGGCTGAAGGGAGCGATGATCGGCGACAACGTGAACGGCAAGACCTTCGATGAGAAGGAGTTTCTGCCCTTCTGGAAGGTAGCCCAGGACCTGGGAGCGGTGATCCTCGTGCATCAGGGAGGAGCCACGGTGGTGAATCACCGGATTGACCGCTACCACCTGCCCAACACCATCGGCAACCCGGCCGACCGGGCTGTGACATTCGCTTCGCTAGTTTTCGGCGGGGTAATGGACGCCTGCCCCGACCTCAAGGTCTGCCTATGCCACGGCGGCGGTTACACGTGCTACGGCATCGGACGCATGGACCGGGGATGGCAGGTACGCCAAGAGGCCAGGGTCAACATCCAACAGCCTCCCAGCGCCTATCTCAGTAAGTTCTACTACGACTGCCTCACCCACAGCGAACCGGCGCTGCGCTATCTGATCGACTGCGTGGGCATCGACCGGGTGGTGTTCGGAACCGACTGGCCATTCGACATGGCCATCGACTGGCCGGTGTCGTGGATCATGGGCCTGGAGAGCCTGACCCAGGACGAGAAAGAGGCGATTCTACACAAGAACCTGGAGAAGCTGCTCGGTATCTAACGCCGGGCCGCTACTCGGAGTCTCTAAGTTCGATAACACGGTCGATGGTCGGCAGGTCGGGCCGGAAGTAGATGCGCCAGGCCTCAAGTGCCCTGATCCTGGCCACGTGACCGATCCAATCGCCCACCAGGTTGATGATGGACAGAATCTCCTCGGCGGTGGCTCCGGCCTGGACTGCCGCATGAAGGTGAATCTGGAGATGGGAGGCCATGTCCACCTGGGAGATGCAGGCCACGATGATCGACAGCTCCTTTGTCTTGCGGTCCAGAATCCGGGTATTGATGTACTGGGCCTCGACATTGTCATTGACCGCCTTCAAGAAATCGGGGTCAACTTCCGCCAGGAAATCGTGTAGCCCGTATCGAAACCCTCTAAGGTTGGTTACTCGTTGCAGCTCAGCTTCTTTGTCTACGGCCATTTGAGGCCTCCTGGAAAAATATGAGGGCCCTCATATTGAGGGCCCTCTTGCTGGTCAGTATTTCCGGTTAGGCTTGCCGGTCGGCGTACACCTGATTGGCGCGGTCGATGGCCCTAACCCTCCCGGCGGATAGGGTGTCTTTTCGCTCCGACGCCCATTGGTTAGAGGCAATTGTGCTGGAGACGGTGCCCTGGAAATGGGGCATCACGTAGCGGGCGAACAGTTCATAGCTGCGCAGCATCTTCTCCCGGGGCGCCCAGTCGACGGTCTGCACCAGGAAGCCACCGAACCCGCCGCTCTGCTCCTGTAGCCGGTTTATCCCTTCAATACAGTCTTCGGGCGTGCCGACGATCCACGAGCCGGCTTCGGCCATGTTGTCCACGACCTTGTCCATCGGGCCGTCGAAGACCGCCTTTCTGCCGTTGGTGCCCTCCGAGTACTCCCGGAGATAGCGGGCGGACCCCATTCTGACGTCGTCCAGGGCCTTCTGCCGCGTCTCGGCGACGTGGACCGGCAGCACCAACCGCCATTCGTTGCGGTCCATGGTCTGGCCGTGCTCGGCGGCGGACTCTTCGGCGATGGCCCAGAGTCCCTGCAGGTCGGAGGGACCGGCCGACGGGTCGCGGGGGACCGTGATAGTCAACACAGAAGCTCCGTGTTTCCCGGCCAACGTGACGCCGGCCGGGCTCTGCACCGAGGCCACAGCCACTGGCATATGGGGTTGCTGGTACGGGCGCAGATGCACCATGGCCTCTTTCAGTTCGAACCAATCGCTCTTGTAGGTGATGGGCTCGGTCTCGTTGAACAGCCGCATAATCACCCCCAGCGACTCATCCATCCGTTCCCGCTGGGTCTCGTGGGGGATACCCATCATGTAGGCATCGCCGGGAAGAGCTCCAGGGCCGACTCCCAGCAGCACCCGGCCGTGGGTCATGTGGTCTAGTTGAATCATCCGGTTGGCGACCATCAGGGGGTGGTGGTACGGCAGGCTGATCACGCCGGTGCCCAGCTTGATGTAGCGGGTACGTTGGGCAGCGGCGGCCATGAACACCTCGGGTGAGGCGATGATCTCCCAGCCGGCGGAGTGGTGCTCGCCCACCCAAACCTCGTCGTAACCCAGTTGGTCCATCCATTCGACCAGTTCCAGGTCACGGTCTAGTGCCAGTGTCGGGTTCTCCCCGACCCGGTGGAACGGACCGAGGAAGGAACCAAATTTCATTCGCTTGGGCATATCCATGTTTCTCTACCTCCGGAACATTGTCCGCGCTGGGCGGTTAAGTCAGTTTACTCTCAGGCGGAGATGATTCCAAATCGATGGCCGGATTCGCCGCTCCGCCGGGTCGGGGATTTTGCTAAAATGCCTATATTCCACACTGGCCCGGACCTGGAGCAGGAATGACCGCCCCGGTAGACAAGATAGATTCCGCCAAGGCCGCCGCGTTCCAAGAGTTCTTGAAATCAAATCCCATTTTCGAGACCACTCGGACGCTGGACGAGCTGCGCCATTCGGACTACGGGCGCTTGGACCGCCTAGGGCAGATATTCCTCGACTACACCGGCGGCGGGCTGTACGCCGTCTCCCAGATACGGAATATTGCCGAACTGCTGAAAGACGGCGTATTCGGGAATCCCCACTCAGACAGCCCTTCGTCTTCTGCAACAACCGAATTGGTGGAAAGCGCAAGGGCGTCTGTTCTTGATTATTTCAATGCTCCAACGGACGAGTACGTGGCCATCTTCACCTCCAACGCCACCGGAGCGATCAAGCTGGTGGGAGAGTCATATCCTTTCCAGGCCGGCGACCGGTACCTGCTGACCTTCGATAACCACAATTCCATAAACGGTGTGCGCGAGTTTGCCAGGGCCCGGGGCGCGGACGTGACCTACGTGCCGGTAGTGCCTCCTGACCTGCGCCTGGATGAAGCCCAACTAAAGGCACAGCTCGACCGGCCCAACGAGGGTGGCCACAATCTGTTCGCCTACCCGTCCCAGTCCAATTTCTCAGGCGTTCAACACTCCATGGAGTGGACTGCCTACGCCCGCGAGCGAGGTTGGGACGTTCTACTGGATTGCGCGGCCTTCGCGCCCTCCAACCAGCTGGACCTGAGCGAGGTCCGCCCTGATTTTGTTCCGTTGTCTTTCTACAAGATGTTCGGCTATCCCACCGGCGTCGGGTGCCTGCTGGCTCGGAAAGACGCCCTGGCCAAACTCGTCAGGCCGTGGTTCGCCGGCGGGACTATCACCATTGCCTCGGTCCAGGCCGAACGGCACTTCCTGGCTGAAGGAGAGCAGGCCTTCGAGGAAGGCACCCTAAACTACCTGAATATTCCGGCCGTTGAAATAGGACTGAGACACATCCAGTCCGTCGGCATCGACAAGATTCACGACCGGGTAATGTGCCTAACATCTTGGCTGTTGGAGAACCTGATTGGTCTGCGTCACAGCAACGGAACACCGGTAATCCGAGTTTATGGACCTACCACCATGGAGGCCCGTGGGGGCACGCTAACCATAAATTTCTACGATCCAAATGAGGTTCTGATCGACCACCGCCGCATCGATGAGTTGGCTGGCCAGGCCGGGATATCCCTGCGGACCGGATGCTTCTGCAATCCCGGCGCGGGCGAAATTGCCCACGGCCTGACCGAGGAAGACATGGCCGCGGCCTTCGAGAACGGCGAACGCATGACCTTTGAGCAATTCCTGAGCGTGTTGGAAGACCGGGATGGAAAGAGCGCCGGCGCGGTCCGGGTCTCATTGGGACTGGCCAGCAACTTTGCCGACGTGTACAGTTTCCGGGACTTCGCCCGGAGTTTCATAGACCAGACAGCCAGAGAGGTCTGAGAGTTTACCGGCTCCTAACAAATATTTAAAAACTTGGAGGACTCAATATGCCAGTCAAAGGAACTACGCTAACCAGCTTCCGGCCCTTGATGCAGGGCACCAACGGCATGGTGGTTGCCAGTCACCCCGCCGCCGCCATGGCTGGGCTGGATGTATTAAGAAACGGCGGCAATGCAATCGACGCGGGAGTGGCCGTCGGCCTGGCGTTGAACGTGGTGCACGTCGACGATTGCAGCTTCCTGGGCGTCGCTCCCACCGTCATGTACCTGGCCGACCGGAAAGAAGTAATTGAGACAGATGGGCTGGGAGTATGGCCTCAAGCTGCCTCAGTGGATTATTTCAACAAGAACCATGGGGGCAAGATGCCAAACGGGGTGCTGCGCTCCCTGACCCCGGCGGCCGCCGACGCTTGGATCACCGCTCTCTCCCGGTTCGGGACCATGACCTTTGGAGAGGTAGCCTCGGCTGCCATCGACCTGGCCGGAAACGGCTTCCCTATGTTCCGCTATCTGGCGGGACGGTTCGTAACCGCGTTCGACGCCTACAACGCCCATCCCTCGACCGCCGAGATATTCCTGCCCAACGGACGCGCTCCCAAACAAGGCGAGATGTTCTACCAAAAAGACTTGGCGGCAACGCTTTCCAAGCTTGCTGAGATAGAAAATTCCAACAAGGGTCAGGGCCGGGAAGCTGCTCTAAAGGCGGCCAGAGACGACATCTACACCGGAGAGCTTAGCCGCAAGATAGTGGCGTTCAACCAGAAAATGGGCGGCCTCCTCACGGAAGAAGACTTGGCCCAGTATCACGTGAGTGTGGGTTCGCCGGTTTCCGTGAACTACCGTGGCTACGACGTCTACAGCACCGGGCCTTGGGGGCAAGGACCAACGTTCCCTCAGGCGCTTAAGATTCTGGAAGGGTTCGACCTGGCTGCCATGGGCCACAATTCGCCCGAGTACATCCACACCGTGAGTCAGGCGCTGAACCTAGCCTTCGCCGACCGGCAACAATATGTGGGTGACCCGAATTTCGTGGACGTTCCAATCGATGAAATGCTTTCTGAAGAGTATCTGGCCGGCCGGCGGGCTCTCATTGACCCTGATCTGGCCTGGCCTGGCACACCTCCCGCAGGCGACCCCCGCAACCGTCAACCGGCATTGAATGGCGGTCCTCTTTCGCCGAAAGATGCGGCTGCGCCGCTGGCGACAGCCGGGGTCAGCGGCGGCGGGACCTCCTATTTCGGCGTGATCGACCGCAACGGGAACATCTTCTCCAGCACACCCAGCGAGGGCACCAAGAACGGTGGGCCGGTGATTCCGGGAACCGGTTTGGCCTTCTCGATGCGCGGTTCCCAGTCCAATCTGACCGCCGGCCACCCGGCCTCGGTGGAGCCCGGAAAGCGGCCCAGGCTCACCCCAGCGCCATCCCTGGTGCTAAAGGACGGCGAACCCGTGATGGCCTTGGGCGCACACGGAGGCGATCATATCCCGCAGGGCACGCTCCAACTGCTCCTGAACATTCTGGAATTCGGCCGCGACCCCCAAGAGGCCGTGGAGGAACCCCGCTTCTACAGCTACAATTTCCCAGGTTCAGGTTTCCCAAACAAATTTGAGCCGGGAATGCTGAGAATGGAGGGCCGGATATCTGACGAAGTGGCCGAATCCCTGCGGCAGAAAGGCCACACTATAGAGATGTACCCCGACTGGTGGGAGGGCTCATCCCTGTACTGCGCCATCACCCGCAACCCGGAAACCAAGGTGCTGCAGGGAGGCGCCGACCCGAGGTGTGAGGCCTACGCCATCGGGTACTAAGACAACGCCAAGAAATTTGTTGACGTCTGCCATTGCCCCCATCCTGACCTTCCCCCTTGCGAGGGGGAAGGGACTTTTACATCATTTTGGAGGCTAAGATGCCCGACCTAGAGAGCTTGTTGGACCAGGTCGATGAGATGCGGGAAGAGATTGTGGCGCTGGAGCAGGACTTGGTGCGCATACCAACCGTGAACACGGGATTCATGCCCACCGGCAACGAGACGGAAGTCTGTGAATTCATGAAGAAATGGCTGGCCGAAGACGGCATCGACTCCGAGATCATCGAGTCGGCGCCGGGCCGGGGCAACTTCATCGCCCGGCTGGAGGGCAATACCGGAAAGGCCGGCCTCATGTTCATGTCCCACACCGACGTCGTGCCGGTGGAAGAAGAGGACAAATGGCGGTTCCCTCCCTTCAGCGCCACCGTGGCCGACGGCCGGGTCTACGGGCGCGGCGCGTCGGACTGCAAGGGGCTGCTCACCTGCCAGATGATCGCCATGCGGCTGCTCAAGCGCAATGGCGTCCAGCTTGAAGACAGCCTGATCCTGGCATCCTGCGCCGACGAGGAGCACGGCGGGCGCTACGGGTTTGGCTGGATGGCCGAGCATCATCCCGAGAAGCTACGAGCGCCTTTGGCCGTTAACGAGGGCGGCGGCGTGCCCATCGAAGCCGCCGGTAACCTGACCTACCTGTTGGGCGTGGGTGAGAAGGGCCGGTTACAGTTGGAGATAGACGTTCGCGGCACCAGCGCCCACGCCTCCACACCTTGGCAGGGCGCCAACGCTTTGTTCGCGCTTTCCGAGGTTGTCAAGCGCATTGAGGCCTACGATCCCGAGCGAGACACCTCCACCAGCCTGTTCCAGCATCTTTCCACCTTCGCCATCGAAGATAAACCGTCGGCGGCGAACATCGACCAGATCATAGCGGACACCGAGGATTCGAACCCCCGTTTCGCCTCGATTATGAAGGCTTTGTCCCGAATGACTATCACACCCACCATGATCAAGGGAGGCATCAAGTCCAACAGCGTCCCGGAGGCCGTGCGGCTAACCTGCGACGTGCGGACCCTGCCCCACCAGGACGAGGCCTACGTCCGGCAGGAGCTGGCCAAGATACTGGACGGCATTCCGGGGGTTGAGATAGACGTCGACTACATGTCGATACCCAACGCTTCACCCTTCGAGACCGACTTCGCCCAACGCATTCAGGTCAGCACCGCCAACGCCCTGAATCGAGACGACATCCAATGGGTGCCCTCGCTGACCACCGGCTTCACCGACTCCCGGTTCACCCGCAACCTGGGCACCACCACCTATGGGCTGGTGGGCTCGCACCCCGAGGACGACCCAATGCTGACCCGCAACCACGGCACCGATGAGTCGGTGGGCATCCGAAGCTTAATCAGCGGAACCAGGATAATGCTGGCCCTGGCCTATGACATCCTGGCGGTCAAATAGGCGCTGCGCGCGCTAAGGTTTGGAGATGTCGATATGATCACCGACCCCGGTTCGTACTTAAATTTCTTCCGGTCAATCCACCGGAGGACGCTTCGGGATATCGAGGCACTCCCGCCACCCGCTGAGAGTTGGGAGCCTTCGAGAGGCGAGGGAGAAAAGGGGTGGGGCATCGCCCAGATCGTCCACCACATCTGTGAGTCCAGGATATATTTCGCCTCGGCCTACACAGGCAAGGGGTGGCGCTACGATTGGTCTCCGCCCAGCACGGAAAAGCAGTCGGGCTGGATTCCCGCGCTGGAGGCCTCGGCCGTCGAGTTCCAGAAGCAGATATCCGGAACTCCCACGGAATGGCTGAACCGCCGGATCAAGATGATCGACACCGATGGCACTCTCAGCGGTTGGCGGATTCTGATGATGCTCTTGGAGCACGAGGTGCACCACCGGTCACAGATCGACACTTACGCTGGCCTGGAAGGCTGGGATGTCCCCCAGATCTACGACCGCACCAGAGAGCAGATAGACGAGCTGCAGGACCGGCAGACCCTATAACGCCGCTGGCGGCACCCGTTTGTTCCAGTCCACTGCTTGCTCGTAGGCGTGAGCTACTCTTAGCACGGTTTCCTCGTCGAAGGGGCGGCCGGCGATCTGCATGGCCAGGGGTAGGCCGCCGTCGCCGTCCGAGGTGAAGCCGCATAGGATCGACAGGGCCGGGGCGCCGCTCAGGCTGTAGGGGCCCCGGAACCCTCCGGCGGCCAGCGCGCTTTTGGCGAATTCTTGGCTCTCCACTTTCTGCTCCATGTTGATAATGTTCGCTGGGTGGCCGGAGGTTGGCTGGATCAAAACATCAACCTCTTCCAGCAGGCCCAAGACTTGTTCCCTGACCATGCTCCGGAGCTTCTGCGCTTTGTAGTAGACCTGCGCCGGGACCAGGTTGGCGGTGGTGAAGTGGACGCGGGTGTTGTAGTGGTAGTCCTCGGCGCGCTCCCGCAGGTACTCAGGCCGCAGGCTCACCCGGTCGACATGGGTGATGGCGCGGGTGATGTATCCCGTCTGCTCCGCCAAGGGCATGGACACTTCTCGAACGTCCGCGCCCAGTTCTGCCAGCACCTCGATGGCGGTGGCCACCGCCTGGCGCATCTGAGGGTCCAAGTCCAGTTCGACCGTGTCCAGCAATTCTTTGACCACACCGACTTTTAGTCCCCTGATGTCTCCGGTGAGCGCTGCTTGGTAATCAGGCACCGGTACTTTATGCGTGGATGGGTCTTGTGGGTCGTACCCGGCGATTCCGCCGATGGTGATGGCGCAGTCTTCCACCGTCCGGGAGATGGGCCCGATGGTATCGAAGGACCAACCGGCCCCGTCTACGCCATAACGGCTGACCCGGCCCCAGGTGGGCCGCAGTCCAACCAAGCCGCAGTTGGCGGCCGGGCCTCGGATGGAACCACCGGTGTCCTCGCCCAAGGAGGTGGCGCAGAGCCGGGCGGCGGTGGCGGCTCCGGAACCAGTGCTGGAGACGCCGGGACTTCGGCTTAAGTCCCAGGGATTGCGGGCCGGGCCGAAGGCAGAGCTTTGGGGCTCACCGTGGGCGAACTCGCTCATGTTCAGCTTACCCAGCGAGATGGCGCCGGCGTTCTTAAGATTCGTCACCACCGTGGCGTCCTCTTTGGGCACGAAGTCAGCCCGAATCTTGGAGGCGTCGGTGGTGCGGATGCCTTTGGTATAGATCTGGTCCTTGATGCCGATGGGGATGCCGTGAAGAGGCCCGCGGTAATCGCCGCGCCGAATCTCAGCCTCAGCCTGCAATGCTTCCTGCCGGGCCTGGTCGGCGCAGACCGTTATGTAGGAGTTCACCTTGGGGTCGATACGCTCGATGCGCTCCAGATAAGCTTCCACCGCTTCGACCGGTGAAACCTGCTTCGACTGGATGGCGGAACCCAGTTCCGTGGCTGACAGGAATGCTATGTCGTTGGTGGCCATCTCTTTCCTCATAACGTAAGGAGTCCAATTTCTATTTTTTCGTCTTTCCGGCGAAAGCCGGAATCCACTCAGCAGCAAATTTCGTCGGGCCAACAAGACCGTTCGCCCAGTGGGTCCCGGCTTCCGCTGGGATGACAGCAGGCTTGGGTTTGAGGCGTCACCCGCCGGTATCCAACATTCGTTGCCGCATATCTGGCGGCACCTCGCGCAGGCGTTGGCGGAAGGCGGTGTTTGTGCGGTCCGATACACTGCGCGCCGCTTCCGTCAGCAACTCCACGCCGCCCAGATAATCGTCTATGTGGATGTATTCGGCTTCGATGCGGCCCTCGGGCGCGCCGTTGTGGTAATTGCCCAGGGGGAAGGCGATGCCGGTGGTCTGGTAGCCGTAGACGGCGAAGGCGCTGGCCTCGCAGGTGCCGCCGCTCATCAGTTGACGCTGACACTTGAACCCGCTGTCCTGTTCCCTCAAGGTCTCGCGGGCGCGGATCAAAACCGCTTCGGCATCGGCAGTGAAGGTGAAACCGGCGTCGCCCACCCTGATGACCGGGCCTTCGCCCATCTCGGCGCCGGGCAATGTGCGGCTGGATTCGGCGGAGATCACCAACGTCTCTGGCGGCAGAGTGCCTGCCTCGGCCATGAGCCGCGCTCCCACCAGGCCAACCTCCTCCGCCCGGGTGAAGACACCGTAGACGTCTCCCGGCGGTCCCTCGCCTTGATTGAATCGAGGGAGGAGCCGGGCCAGAGCTGACAGGATACTGCCGCAGCCGGCCAGATCGTCCACGGCCCGCATGCGGATGTGCGGGCCGTCCAATTCGAAATCCACCAGATCGAACACGACCGAGATGGGCGGTTCCAGGTCTTGAGGCTGATCCAGGCGGACCAAGACCTGCCGCTCACTGTCATCACCAAACTGTCCGGCGGTTGCTCCGCTGACTCGGCTGCCGTCGGGCAACAGCGCCTGCACCGGCACACCTGCTTCGAAGCTGGAGGGAGGCACGCCGCCCATGGCCTTGGCGACGTAGCTATTGTTGGCGCCGTCCGAATGACTGCCGGTAATCTCAAATCCGGGGTGGTCCATGTGGGCGACTATGGCCAGGGGGTTGGCGGTGGAGTCTGTCCCACTGATCTTGGCGATGATATTCCCGAAAGCGTCCTGCCGGTACTCCAAACCCAACTCGTCCAGAATGGCCCTCACGGTGTCTGCCACTCCATCCTCTTTAAAGGCCGTTGCCGGGTTGCTGCCCAGCCGGGAAAGGAAGTCAAGCGCCTGTTCTCTGGGGTCGGTCATAGAGCACCTTTAGCGGAGATATCGATTTACCGGGGCGAACGGACGCCGGGGCTGGCGGGATTATAGCAACGCGGCGGGCGAGGGCCAAGGTGGGACCTGAATGCTATACTCTCGTCAAATACGACTAGGCAGGCCGAGGTAAGCGCCGAGCCTGCTGATCGACACCAACGATCATCAAAGCGCCCGGGGAGTTATTGAATGCTAGAGCAATTCAAGGTTAGCCACGACGACGCCGAATTCGTCCAGGGAGACGACCTCAGAAAGACTGTGGCCGGTATATTTGAGAAGCTGGGCGTACCGGCCGACGATGCCCTGTTGGCTGCCGACGTTCAAGTTCTGGCCGACCTGAGGGGCGTGGATTCCCATGGCGTCTCAAACATGCTGAAAAGTTACATCACGGGGTACCAGGAAGGGTCAATCAACCCCCGGCCCAATTGGAAAGTGATTCGGGAGACCCCCAGCACCGCCAGCATCGACTCCGACCGGGGTCTGGGAACCATCATCACGCCCAAAGCCATGGAAATCGCCATCGAAAAAGCAAAGAAGGTGGGCGTGGGCATGGTAACCATCGGCAACGCCCGGCACCTGGGGATGGCGTCCTACCACGCCATGATGGCCCTCGAGCACGACATGATCGGGATCTGCATGACCAGTTGTCCGCCTTCGGTCTTGCCCACATTCGGCGCCGAGCCCCGGCTGGGCACCAACCCCATCGCAATCGCAGTTCCGGCCAAGAACGAGCCGCCCTTCGTGTTCGATGCGGCGACCAGTTCGGTGGCAGTGAACAAGATACGCATCGCGGCGCGGCTGGGCTCGCCGATCCCCGGCGGCTGGCTGGCCGCTGAAGACGGCAGCCCGATCATGGAGGAGTCGACCGCGCCAGAGAAGGTCACGCTGGTGCCCCTGGGCAGCAACCGGGAACTGGGCTCCCACAAGGGCTACGGATTTTCCTGCATGGTGGACATCCTGGCCGGGGTCTTGACCGGCTTTGGCTACGGCGCGGTACCAGGCAGGCCCAACTTCGGTCATTACGTTGCCGCCTACAGCATCGAGGCCTTCACGGATGTCGAGCCCTTCAAGGTGCAGATGGACGAGTGGTCGCAGATGATGCAGTCGACCAAACCGGCGCCGGGTCACGACCGTGTTTTCGTGGCCGGCCAGCCCGAGGCCGAGGTGGAGGCAGTCCGCCGCGAGGAAGGAATCCCCCTGCATCCTGATGTGGCCGACTGGATCCGGGACACCTGCGGCGAGATGTCCGTTCCCTGTTTGTTTTAGGGTTTTACCGGTCTAGCCGTTTACAGCTTGGTTGGCCGCAGCGGCTATAGGAATGATTTCTTGTATGGACACCGCTGGGGAGGTCTTGGTGAGTTTGAAGAACCCGGGAACGGCGGCGCGCCAAACGGCGAGAGCACTTACCACCTGCTCCATTGTGTCAGCTTCCACAATCGCAACTCCCCAAAGGTCTGGCGAGGACATCCAACTGATGACGTTCACGCCCTCTGGCGGGTAGAGGCCTTTTTCCATCACCTTGGCCACGCCAGCTAGCCGTTCAGCTTCGGATATGTTTTCGTTAAGTTCAAAGTAGGACATGAATTGCATGCTACATTCCTCCTAATAGTGGCTTTGGGCGCTTAATCCTGCAGCGCTGGAATCACTTCCTCGCCCATCAATTTCAGTGACCGGATGGTGTCCTCGTGGGACAGGGGGCCTCCCTGGGCCTCAAGGAGAATGGAGCCGATGCCCAGTTCTTCTTTGATGTAACGCAGCTTCTTGATGACTGTATCGGGGCTGCCCACCACCAAGTGGTAGTCGTCCTGCAACTCCTGATAGGACATTTCGTTCATAGGCCGCTGCCGGCGCTGGGCGGCCGCGGTGGTGCCGGCCCTGGAGAAATATCCCGGCGGCGCCCAGTATTCCCTGGGGCCTTTAAGGGGATGGCCCATGCGCCACATGAAAGCCTTGCCTGATTCTTGGGCTTTCTCGTCGGTCTCGTTGACGTGGGAGCAGATCATGAAAGCAAACTTCTCAGGCCCTGGCTCCCAGCCGTCCTGAGCGGCGTACTCACGGTAGTTCCCGAACAACTGCTTGGCCCGGTTGAGTTCGGTCAGGAACGCGGCGTAGGTGTAATGGTTCTTGGCCGCCCATTCCACCGTCTCCGGACTGCCGGTCCCCGGCACCCACACTGGTGGATGGGGCTTCTGCACCGGAACCATCCACGGGTTTACCGCCCGGTACTGGTAGTGCTTGCCCTCCCAGCGGAAGGGGCCAGGCGTGGTCCAGGTCTTGATTATCAGGTCGTGGCACTCTTCAAACCGTTCCCGGTTGTGCACCGGGTTGGTATTGTTGGCCCAGCTTTCCACACCGATACCCCGCACGAATCCCGAGACGATGCGGCCGCCGGATATCACGTCCAGCATGGCGATTTCCTCGGCCAGCCTGGGCGGGTTATCCGAGGTGGGCAGCATGTTGCCTAGCATCAATATCTTGGCCTTGGATGTCTGGCGGGCCAGGATACCGCCGGTGATATTCACCTCCACGTCCATGCATGAAGGGGTGTTGTGGTGCTCGTTGATCATCAGACCCTGGAAGCCCACTTCCTCGGCGTACTGGAACTCGTCCAAGTACCGCTTGAACAGGTCGGTGGCCTTGTTCGGGTCGAAATAGCTGTTGGGAAAGGTCAACCGCAGGGATGGCCATTGCTCTGCCAGTTCATCGTCGATGTAGTGGTAGGGCATCTCGGTGAAGTAATAGACGTCTAAACTCAAAAGAAACTCCTCCGGAGTGAAGCCGACAGCTGTTAGCTTGGCTACGCCAGGAAATCCAGGGCGGCCTTGATGAACTCGTCGGGTTTTTCCACTTGGGGCGAATGGCCACAGTTGTCGATGACCACCAAGTCGGAGCCATTTATTGCCTTCTTGTAAAGCTCGCCGCACTCAACCGGCACAATGGCGTCGTTGCGTCCCCAGACCATTCGGGTGGGAATCTTGACGCGTTGCAACAGGCCGGTTAGGCGCGGGTCGTGCATGTATGGCTTCCAGCAGAGGCGCACGGCCATCTCCCGGTTGCCTTCGGCGGTCATCAGCTCTTCGGGCGTGAACTCTTTGGCGTAGACCGCCTGGTATTCGGGGGCTTGAGCGGGGTCGTGGAACATCAAATCCAACACCTGGGCCGGACTGATGATGAACAGATCGGCAATCTCGGATTCGTTGGGCTTGATGCCCACGGCGCCCACCAGCATCAGCTTGCTGATGGAGTGGTTGCACATGGCCGCGATCTCGGAGGCGATCCAACCGCCCATGGAGAACCCAATGGTGCGGATGCCCTCCAGCCCCAAGGTTTCCAGGTACCAACTGTAGAAGCAGGCCATATCGGGTATCGTCTCCAGCCAATCGGGCCGGTCCGACTTTCCATAACCGGGGTGTGACGGATAGTAGACCGTGTATTTTTCGGCTAGCGCGTCGACGGACTTAAGCCAGCCGTTGTTCCCGCCGGCGCCGTGGAGCAGCAGCAGGGGTTCCCCCGAGCCGCCCTTCAGGGTGTGGACCTTGGTCCCGCCAACGTCAACCGTCTCTTCTGTAAATGCGACCATTTTTTCTCCTTCGGAGGCCGGTAGCTGTCAGCTATTAGCCTCTAGCCGGGCTTAGCCCGGCGATTCTCACAAGTCGATTTTGTGTTCGAAGCGTATTATTTAATGCCAACCCGAAAGCTGACCGCTACCAGCTAAGCCCTTTGGGCCTCCTTCTGGAAAGGGTCGGTGAGCTCCAGTTCCTCGCCAATCTCGCGGAGGGCGGGCAGCACTTCCTGGCCCATAAGTTCCAGGCAGCGCATGGTGTCGGCATGGCTGGTGTCGCCGTCGTTGGTCCAAACGCCCAGGATCCCCGGACGAATGACGGCCAGGGTCTCCCGCAGCTTCCTAAGCACGGTCTCCGGACTACCGACGATCCAGCGGTTGGAGGCCAGAATCTCGTCATAGGATGCGGTTTCCAGGCCCAGGCCCAGGAATGGGTCTTTGCGAATACGGCCCTGGTATTTGGCCAGCCTGGGGTCGCTACGGCTGCCGCTATAGCCGACGGGCAGCATGTAATCCTTGGGCACCGGCACCCGGCCAACGCCCACGTTGCCGGTCAGGAAACCTTTGGCTGCTTCGTAGGCCTTTTCGTCGGTGTCCTGTACATGGATGCGGCACAGGTAGCCGAAATTCTCAGGGCCGGGCTCGTAGCCGTTCTCCCTGGCAGTCTCGGTGTAGATATCCATCATGTCCTGGGTGCCCTGAGGGTCGGTCTCCAAGTAGATGTAAGGGTAGCCCCGCTCGGCCGCCCAAACCAGGGTCTGAGGACTGCCCAGCCCAGGGATCCACACCGGCGGATGGGGTTTCTGCAGGGGAGTCTGGAAGGGGTTGACCACCCGGAAGTGATAATGCTTGCCCTCCCAGCGGAAGGGGCCGGGCGTGGTCCAAACCTTCATGATTAGGTCGTGGGCTTCCTCAAAGCGTTCCCGGTTGTGGAGGGGGTTCACGTTGGAGGCCAGACTTTCCACGCCGGTGCCACGGACGAAACCCGAGACGAGCCGCCCGTTGGAGATCATGTCTATCTCAGCCAACTCCTCTGCTAGCCGCAGCGGGTTCTCAAAAGTGGGCAACGGGTTGCCCAAGAGCACGATCTTGGGCTTGGTGGTGTTACGGGCCAGGATGGCCGCTTCCAGGTTCATAGTTGCGCCCAGGCAGGTGGGCGTGTTGTGGTGCTCATTTAGCATCAACCCGTCGAATCCGGCCTCCTCACAGTACTCGTATTCGTCCAGGTACTCGTTATATTGGCGGGCGCCTACCTTGGGGTCGAAGTTGCTGTTGGAGAAGGTCAACCGCACCGCTTCATTGGCGCTACTCCGCACAGCTTCTTCGGTGTAGTCGGTGTAGGCCCGCTCGGTGAACCGCATCAAGAACATGTGGCTTCCTCCTGCGCTATCTGTTATTTGGTCAGAGTTCGCCTATCCACCGGACTTTTGGGTGGTTTCGGCTCGCTGCCCGGTAGAACCGCTCGTCCGCCGTCCAAAAATCGCAGTCAAGAGATTCCGCAAGGGCGAGATATTGCGAGTCATAAACTGCTGGCTGGGCTAGGGCCGATGCGATGCGTATGGCCCGTAGATGTAGGCTAGCCGATTGGAATAGGGCTATGTCATTCTCCAAAAACTCCGCTTCAAGTTGTACCGCGGTGTCCAGGGAAATCTGGCGCCGCCTGACCCGTTGGTAGAGAGCGTTGGAAACCTCCACCGGAAGCAGGTGAGGGCCCGCGACGCGGGCATTTTCGCTGTCCCAGGTAGCCAGCAACTCGTCGGCCTGGCGCGAATAATCTTCCTCGACAAGCCACTTCACTGCGACGCTGGCGTCAACCACCACCGTCGTGGTCATAGGCTCTCCGATCTCTCCTTTCTTGACTTCCTGATGAGGTCCGCAGAGTCGCCCTCAAGGGGGACTCTACCAAATATTTCATCGCGGAGTTTGGTCATGCGAAGGCGGGAACGATTTGCAGTCCCATTGGATTCGCCTGCGGTGTCTTGCGACGCCAATTGATTCTCAATGGCGTCAAGGCAGAACTGACGCATGCTGATGCCCTTCAAGGCGGCGGCAATTTTAAGCCGCTGCTGCATTTCGGGCTCAAGGTCCAGGGTGAACCGTTTCTTTTTGGGGGCCATGGCCGCTCCAAGGATCTAGTTGGTCTAGGTATGGCATATTACCGCATTTACTGCAATACGTCAAAACCAGCCACTCTTAGTAGCCTGATCTTCGCGGTGGGGTCGGTTAAGTTCCACGCTGGATATTGCGCAGCTGGCCGACGGCAGATCACGCCTATCCTAGCCTGCGGGGGCAATGGGGTCAAGCAGACTGCCAACGACCTTGCCTGGCACCGTTTCGCCGCCTTTGTGCTATAGTTTATTGGCCGTCTTGACAGGCCTGGTTGCCCGTAAATCTTGAGCGTGGCGGTCCAAAATCCCAAGCATGGTTAGGAACACTTTCATGCCCAAAATTCTAGTGGCAGACCCCATCGGCGCAGAGGGTGTTGAGCTACTCCAATCCCGCGCCGAAGTGGACGTTAAGACTGGAATGAAACCCCCGGAACTGCTGGAAATGATCAGCGGCTACGAGGGTCTGGTGGTCCGCAGCGAAACGAAGGTCACAAAAGAGGTCATCGAGACCGCCAAGAAGCTGCAGGTGGTTGGCCGCGCTGGCATCGGCGTCGACAACATAGACTTGGACGCCGCCACCAGCGCCGGCATCGCAGTGGTCAACGCACCCACTGGCAACACCGTGGCGGCAGCCGAGCACACCATGGCTTTGATGTTGGCCCTGTCGAGGAATGTGCCCACCGCCCATCAGTCACTGAAATCGGGCGAATGGAAGCGCAGCGCCTTCATGGGCATCGAGGTCCGCAACAAGACCCTGGGCATCTGCGGATTGGGGCGGGTAGGCTCGGAAGTGGCCCGCCGCGCCCAGAGCTTTGATATGAGACTGGTTGGTTACGACCCTTTCGTGTCACCCGACTACGCCCGGCGAATGGGCATCGAACTGCTATCTCTGGAAGAGCTGTTGGCCCAGTGCGATTTCATCACCCTGCACACGCCGCTCACCGACGGCACGCGTCACATGATTGGCGGCAGAGAGGTGGGGCTGCTCAAACCCGGCGCAAGGCTCATCAATGTGGCCCGGGGCGAGTTGGTGGACGAAACGGCGATCCTGGACGGGCTGGAATCGGGGCAGTTGAGCGGCGTCGCGCTGGATGTTTTCGCCCAGGAACCACCGCAGAACTTGGCTCTGATAGAGCATCCCAAGATTGTGGTGACACCTCACCTTGGAGCTTCCACCGAAGAGGCTCAGCGGGAGGTTGCGATCGAGGCGGCCGAGCAGGTGTTGGCAGTATTGAACGGCGAACCGGCCCGGAATACGGTCAATGCACCTTTTGTCCCTCCTGAGGTGCATGCGGTCCTGGCCCCATATATGCCGGTTGCCATGGTGGTGGGGAAGCTGCTGACCCATCTAGCCCAGGGCCAGTTCTTGGGCATCACCATCAGTTACGAGGGCGAGATTGCAGAACACGACACCCGCACTCTGCAGGCGGCGGTCTTGGCCGGTCTCCTGGAGCCTGTCAGTACGGGCCAGGTCAACCTCATCAACGCGCCCGTCTTGGCCAGGGAGCGCGGCCTCAATATTACCGAGCAACACAACACCTCGGCCCAGGAGTACTCCAGCATCGTCAGCGCCACGATAGAGACGAGCGCGGGCAAAATCACTTTGGCTGGAACGTCCTTGAGGAACGAGCCCCATATCGTCAAGATCGACGATTACTGGCTGGACATCGCACCCACCACGCCTTATATGCTATTCGTCGACAATCAAGACCAGCCGGGTTCTATCGGCGCAGTGGGCACCATCGCCGGCCGGCACAACATCAACATCAGCTTCATGGAAGTGGGACGCCTCAACCTGCGGGGCCGGGCGATGATGGTCATCGGACTAGACGATCCCGTTCCTCCCAAGGTGATGGAAGAAATCAACAGTCTGCCCCACATCTTCAATGCCAGACTGGCCCACTTGGGAACTCGATAAGCAGCCAGAACCAGACAATGCAGAACGACGTATGGCCAGAGAACCGAAGCGTTAGATATCGGAGAGGACCAACATGGGCGATAAGATCGGAATCATGGGCGCCGGGGCGCTGGGCAGTTACGTAGGCGCGTTCTTGAGCAAGATCGGTGAGGACGTGACCTTCGTCGACATGTGGCCGGAACATGTAACGAAGATGCAAAAAGACGGTCTTCACGTTACCGGCAGTCAGGGACCGTTCACTGTCCCGGTGAAGGCCATGGGTTTGACCGACGCCCAGAAAATCTCAGAGCCCTTCGATTTCGTTTTTATCTCCGTCAAGTCTTACGACACCGAGTGGGCCACCCACTTCATCAAGCGTTACGTGCGGGAAGACGGTTTCTTCGTCTCTCTGCAGAACTGCTGGAACGACGTGCCCATGGGCGAGATAGTAGGGCCAACACGCCAACTCGGCTGCATCGCATCCCACATCGAGGTTGCTTTGTGGGAACCGGGACTCGTTACCCGCGGCGGAGCAGTGGGCCGGGACTCGGGCCACCACGTGTTCCGAGTCGGCGAGCAGGACGGGCGGATCACGCCCCGCGCCGAGAAAGTGGCCGCCCTGTTGGACAACATTGACGGCGCGTACGCCTCGGATAACCTATGGGGCGAACGCTGGGCCAAGCTGTGCCAGAACTCCATGGGCAACGGCCTCTCCGCCTCCACAGGTCTGGGCTCTCAGCAGATGGCCGAGGACCCCCGCTGCCGCTCGATCCGCATCCACCTGGCCAAGGAAGGCGCGAAGGTCGGCCTGGCCATGGGCTTGAAGGTGGTCAGCATCCAGGGCACGCCCGCCGAGACGTGGGCCGACGCCGACAAGGGGGACGTGTTCGAGGAACTCGACGCCTTCATGGCCTCCCACGGCGGCCGGGTCAACTGGCTGGCGTCCATGGCCCAGGACGTGTACAAGGGCCGCCGCTCAGAGATCAACTTGATGAACGGCTTGGTGGCCGGGAAGGGCCGGGAGGTGGCCATCCCAACTCCCTACAACGACGCGGTGATCGAGGTCATGAATGGCATCGACGACGGCACGCTGGCCCAAAGCGATTCCCACGTGGACCGAATCTTAAAGGCGGTTGGCCGCTAGGGCCGGGCGGCGCAGCCGCGTTTTCTGTACGTAACCCGATGATTATCGCGAATTCCAGCGGTGGTAGGCGCGATGAGCGGTCCCATCCCACTATATGGAGGTAACCAGTTGATTATCAGAGTAGAGCCAGCCGAGTTCTTCATGTACCGGGTGATATTGATTGCCAATCTGGAAAACCCGGACCCGGAGGACCAAGATATACGGGACTACATGGAAGCCAATGAATTGGAGCCCAAATACCGGAGCGAGGGCGACTATGAAGGGCATCGCAGCGAATCGATGCAGTTCGGCGGCTGTTATTTAGGGAGGCACACCGGAGAGATCAACTTGATCCAGCAAAGGTATATCGAACAAGAACTGATCTCCCATGAGATCAACCGCCACCTCGGCGAGTCTGACCAGCCGGTGGAGATCCCAGAGGAAAGACGGGAAGGAGCCGTTGCGGAACTTCTCACGAACTTCCACAACGACGATGCCTTCAAGAAGTTGGACGATGGCACGTACGAGGTGGCGCTGGATGGAGAAGCGGTCCGGGAGGCTGCCAGGAACCTGCTTGGGAACTAAAAGAAAGGTTTGATACCGGGAAGAAAAACGGGAAGAAAAAGAGGTCCGTCCTTCCGCGGAAGGACGGACCTCTTTCAATTTACGAGGTGGAGCGGGTGATGGGAATCGAACCCACATGACCAGCTTGGAAGGCTGGAGCTCTACCACTGAGCTACACCCGCCGAATGGGACTATCGAATTATAGTGGCTTAGGTTGAGACGTGCCAGACCGTATGGTGACTCAGTCTCGATGATTGGATAAAATGCCTCTCACAAATATGAGGCGCAGGAGGTCGCAAATGCCGTTGGAACGGAAGGAGTATCCCGACATTGCGCCCGCAGGCCCGACCTACAGCCGGGCGGTGAAGGCGGGCAACATGCTCTTTATCTCAGGGTGCACGGCCCGGGGCACACCCTCGCAGGGCAAATCCATGATGGAACAACTGGACGTGACCCTTGGCCGCCTTGTGGGCGTGGCCGCGGCTGAGGGCGCAGGTCCCGGAAACTTCGCCAAGTTGACCTGCTTCGTGACCAGCATCGCCGATTACCAGCTCGACTCCCAGGAGCAGAGGGCGTTATTCGCCAAGCATTTTCAGGAACAATACCCGGCGAACTCGCTCATCGAGATCAGCGCCCTGGCCGAGCCGGGACTGGACGTGGAGATCGAAGCGATTGTAATTCTGGACTAACACCGTGGTTCAACGGGCTCACCATGAGCGGGCGGTTACCTCGTTTCCGCTCATCCTGAGCCTGTCGAAGGATCATAAGGACGGTGGATCTGATTCTTAGAACGGTCTCTAACTGACTCGGCCCTTCGTCTCACTCGGAATACCCTACCAGACGTCGCCAACATCACCCCGGTCGGAGAGGCCCAACTCAGCCCAGTAGCCCTTTCGGCCGTCCGTGACCACCTCCAGCCGCTGGACCCACTTGGCCCACTGATAACCGTATTTGCCCGGCACGGCCAGCCGCAGGGGGTACCCAAACTTGGGCAACTTTTCTCCGTTGGTGGTGTGGACCAAGAACGCCTCCCCCTCCAGCAAGTCCTTCACCTCTAAAGAGACGTAGTACCCGTCGAGGCAGTGAAAGACGACCCGGCGGGCCCCTGGACTAACGCCGGCTTGTTCCAGCAGGAGCTGGACGGCCACGCCAGCCATGACTGAGTTGTTGCGAAACCCTCCGACGCAGTCCATGCGCACTTGCCGATCGACCCGGGGCAACGCCATCAGGTCTTGCCACGACAAGGACAAAGGGCGGTCCACTGCGCCGTCTATCGTCAAGAGGAAGCTATCGAGATCAACTTGGGGGATGCCCCAATATGCCAGGCTGCCCAGGTCTTTGATGGGCGTGATCTCGGTCTGATCATCAATCTTAAGGAGCCGTTTTTCGAACAACACGGCCTTGATGAACAGTGCAGTCACCCCTCGGCGCGGTTTGTATGGAATCGACTTCCAGAGGAACGCCATGGCCCGCAGCACGGTGGTATTTCCACCCACCGTGATCAACGCTTTTCGGTAGGCCCGTGCAATCAAAATAGCTCCTTAGCCCGTCGATGAGCGTGTGGCAGTCGACTTCGGCGTCTCCGTCCACATCATGTGGATTCCACAGGTCTGATACAGTTGCGTTACGGCGCATCCAGCTTTATTCCACAGCATCTAATCTTGGTACAAAGCCAAAAATTAGGCGGCCGCGAACCGTGATGTTGGGGGTGTCGGCAGGCGGCCGCGATTTAGCGGGGCGTATTTGATCTATGGGATTTCCTCTCAGCAAGTCCAGCACAATCATTGTCTTTCTTTTATTGGCCCTGGTCGCCGCAGTGATCTTCATGTCTCAGATACGTAGTTTCTTCCTGAATCTGCGCGCCGAAACGGTCACCATCGCAGACCCGTCAGTCCCCGGCTCCAACGGAACCCTGGACCTCAAGATCGTCACTGTACTAGGCCGAGACGGCATACCGGCAATCTTAGACCCGGTGTTCGCCTCGCGGGCAGAGGCCTTGGCACAGATGGATCCGTCCGAGAGAGTCTTGGGCGTTTCCATCAACGGCGACCACCGGGCCTATCCCCTCAACCTGCTCTCCCGTCACGAGGTAGTCAATGACACAGTTGGCGGTATCCCCATTGCCGTCACCTGGTGACCCCTCTGCTTCACGGGCATTGTATATGCCCGAGAGATCGAGGGAACGGTGCACACCTTCGGAGTGTCGGGCAAGCTCATCATGAACGCGGTAGTCATGTACGACCACCAGACCGATACGCTTTGGAGCCAGTTCCTGAGCCGGGGCGTCAAGGGCCCCCTGTCCAACCAGGCCTTGGAGATCGTTCCCGCGGTCCAGACCACCTGGCAGCAATGGCTGAACCTGCACCCCGACACGCTGGTCCTGGACAAGCGGGGGGCCTACGGGGGCGATCGGTATGAGGGATACTACGCCAGCGGCTCGGCGGGGATCCTGGGCGAGGCCAACAAAGACAAACGCCTGCCCAGCAAGGAATTGGTCATGGGCATGGCTGTCTCTGGTCAGGCCAAGGCCTATCCCTTTGGCGCCATTTCCGAACAGCCCGTGATCAACGACCACTTCGCTGGAGTGCCGGTGGTGGTCGCCTTCGAGCCCATATCCGAGAGCGGGGCGGCCTTCGAGCGGCGGCTGGACGGCAGGACTCTGACCTTCGAGCCCGCCGAGGTGCGGGAGGGCGTCACGTTGATGCGGGACCTGGAAACCGGCAGTCATTGGCAGGTGTTGACCGGCCAGGCCATCGACGGGCCATTGTTCGGTCAGCGGCTGGAGAGGTTGCCGTCTCACTACTCCTTCTGGTTCGCCTGGAGCGATTTCCATCCGGAGACGGAATTGTACGGGTTTTCCGCCGGTTAATCCCGGGCCAAGAAATCCGCCGCGCTCCGGACCCGGCGGCCCCACCATTCCGGGCCTTCCAGCACATACTTCCACTCGGGATTCTGCGCGGTGTCCCGGAGCCCGGCCATCACCTCTCGAAAAACCGGGGCGTCGGCTTCGGCGAACTCGAAGTAGCCGACGAAATCGTAGCTACCCTCCAGGCCATATCCGTCCGGGGCGTGGACCAGCCGGCGGTTGATGCCGGGGACGCCTGCCGCTGAGGCCAGGGCGTGTCCCTTGACCACCATCTCCTCGTTCTCGTCGTACCGGGGCAAGAAGAAACTCTCCCGGTGCAGGAAATCCATCTGCCACCAGGCGTCGGTCTTGTTCATGGGTGTCACCGCCGCCAGCGGATACTTGTCGCCTGGGCCGGGCGGCATGGCATGGGCGTAGGCGAACTCCGCCATGGCGTAGCTGGTGTAGCTGCGGGGCCGCATCACCCCAGCCAGGGTCTCCACTGAGCCTCCCGTCCGTTCTATCAGCGGAGTCAACCCAATCTCGTATTCTTTGATGGGCTCCAATGAAGCGCACTCCAGGCGTATGAGTCCATGGGCATCGGACACCGCCGGATGGCCTATCTGCTGCTCGGATGTCAGCCCGGCCTCTGCCCGCAGCAACTGGAACCGCCCCCGCTCAAACGCCTCGTCCGACGGCGGCCCTTCAATGTCATGGGCATTTTCCATGCCCTGGCCCAGCAAATCCAAGGCTTCGGCCAACTCCCCATCGGCCCCGCCGTCACCAAAAGTAACAAACAGGAATAGCTGGTGCCCGGTAACGGTGGTGGTCATGTTGAGGTCGGCTGGTTGCATGTCACAATGTCCTAGTTGAAGGATCGAGGGATCGTAATAGATCGTCTTGCGTAAGAAAACCTGGCTCCATGAAAAGGATATTGCTTCAGGCTCGTTCCCGCCATCCCCCACCATCCTTGAGCGCCACCCTATATATCGGTACAATTGGTGGGCCGAGCGGACCTGGGGACTGGATTATGTCGTTTGTACCCCTTAATCGGCGGCTCAGCGATTTTTTGGAGTTGGGTATGCCTAGCAAGGACAAAAAGCAGTGGCAGCGGGAAACTTTGGAGCCCTCCGTTAAGCGATTTCCTGAACGGCGCGAAAAGTTCCAGACCGACAGCGGCCTCGCCATAGACTCGCTCTACAGCCCCGAAGACCTGCAAGCCCAGGGCTTGGACTACGGCAATGACCTTGGTTATCCGGGAGAGTTTCCCTACACCAGGGGTGTCCAGCCCAACACCTACCGGGGCCGGGTCTGGACCATGCGCCAGTACTCCGGCTACGGCACCGCCGCCGAAACCAACGAGCGGTTCC
This sequence comes from SAR202 cluster bacterium Io17-Chloro-G6, assembly GCA_002816585.1. The sequence goes on from MUCT01000020.1 coordinate 32,849, forward strand.
GCTATCTCTTGGACCAAGGCCAGACCGGCCTTTCCATCGCCTTCGACCTGCCGACCCAGATCGGCTACGACTCGGACCACCGGTTGGCCAAGGGCGAGGTGGGCAAGGTGGGAGTGCCCATCTGCAGCCTGGAGGACATGGAGACCCTTTTCGACCAGATTCCCATGGACAAGGTCAGCACCTCCATGACCATCAACGCCACCGCCTCATTGTTGTTGTGTTTCTACATCGCGGCGGCAAGGAAGCAGGGCGTCTCCCAGGAACAGATCAGCGGCACCGTGCAAAACGATATCCTCAAGGAATACATCGCCCGGGGCACCTATGCCTACCCGCCCCGGCCGTCCATGCGATTGGTCGTGGACGTTTTCAAGTACTGCGCCGACAACGTGCCCAAGTGGAACACTATTAGCATCTCCGGCTACCACATGAGTGAGGCTGGGGCCACGGCGGTGCAGGAGCTGGCCTTCACCTTCTCCAACGCCATCGCCTACGTTCAGGCCGCCTTGGACGCCGGCTTGGCGGTAGACGACTTTGGCCCACGATTGTCCTTCTTCTTCGTGGCCCAGAACAACCTGTTTGAAGAGGTAGCCAAGTTCCGGGCGGCCCGCCGGATGTGGGCCCGGATTATGAAAGACCGGTTCGGGGCCAAGGACCCGCGCTCCATGATGCTGCGGTTCCACACCCAGACTTCTGGCGTGAGTCTCACCGCCCAGCAACCCGACAACAACCTAATCCGCTGCACCATCCAAGCGCTGTCGGCCATCCTGGGCGGGTCCCAGTCGATCCATGTGAACTCCCGCGATGAGGCCCTGGCTTTGCCGTCCGAAGACTCGGTCCAACTATCTCTAAGGACCCAACAGATCCTGGCCTTTGAGAGCGGGGCCGCCGACGTCGTCGATCCATTGGGAGGCTCATACTTCGTCGAGAGCTTGACCAACCAGTTGGAAGCCAAGGCCTTGGAGTACATCAAGCGCATCGACGATATGGGTGGCTCGGTGGAAGCGATTGAGCAAGGTTTCCAGGTTCGGGAGATTGGGGACGCCGCCTACCAACACCGGCAGGAAGTGGAGTCCGGAGACCGGACGATCGTTGGAGTGAACCAGTTCACCTCTGAGGAGCCTCCCATGGAGGGGCTGCTGCGGGTGGACGAAGAGGCCGCCCGGACCCAGGTTGAGCGGTTGGAGCGGCTCCGAAAGAAACGGGACGGCGGAGCGGTCAAGACGGCGTTGGAACGGCTGGAGCAGGTGGCCCAGACTGACGAGAACACGGTTCCGGCCATCCTGCAGTGCGTCGAGAGTTACTGCACCCTGGGCGAGATTTGCCAGGTCCTCCGTGGCGTTTTCGGTGAGCAAGAAGGGGCCCCAACTTTCTAGCCCACCGGCACAGCCGGGATTTTTACCGTCCGGCGGACTAGCAGAACTTTGATGTCGAGAGATCAAAAGCGGGCCGCGTAAACATAACTGGGTATAAATGGAGAAATGTCATGCCTGATCTGATACTGACTGAAGAAGAGCAGATGCTCCAGACGACGGTCAGGGATTTTGTTGACCGGGAGATCGCTCCCAAAGCCAAAGAGTCGGATGAAAAGGCCGAGTTCCAATGGGAGAGTTGGCGCGGCCTTGCCGACCTGGGTCTCACCGGCCTTGGCATTGACACTAAATACGGGGGCAGCGGTCCGGCCGGCTACCGTCAGGTGTCTATCGCCGCCGAGGAAGTGGCCCGAGGCGACGCCTCCACCAGCGTAAGCTGGCTGGCCCATCTGGCCCTGGGCGCGGCCTGCGTTGCCCGGTTCGGCACCGACGAGCAGAAAGAACGGCTGCTTACCCCTTTGGCGTCGGGCGAAGGGGTGGCCGCTTTTGCTCTCACCGAGCCCAGTGGCGGTTCCGATGCGGCGGCGCTGCAGACCACGGCCACCGAGCGCGACGGCACCTACTTCCTCAACGGCAGCAAAATGTTCATCACCAACGCCTCCGTGGCGTCGACCATCGTGGTGTTCGCCACCGAGGACCGTTCCAAGGGCTACAAGGGCATCAGCGCATTCTTGGTGCAGAAAGACTCCCCTGGGCTGACGATTAACCCCATGCACGGCAAGTTGGGCATGCGGAGCTCCACAACGGACGAGATCGTCTTCCAAGACACGCCGGTCAGTTCAGATAACCTTCTGGGCGAACGTGGCCGCGGCTTCAACCACGCCATGGAGATACTGACTCAAAGCCGCATCATCATCGCTGCCCAGAGCGTGGGCATCGGACAGTCGGCCCTGGAAGCCGCAGTGCGTTTCGCCCAGCTGCGGGAGACCTTCGGCAATCCCATCGCCCAACACCAAGGGATCCAATTCATGTTGGCTGATATGGCGGTGGGAGTACACTCGTCACGGGTGGCGACCATGAACGCTGCGAGCCTGATGGACGCTGGGCAGCCCTTCCTGCAAGAAGCGTCCATAGCCAAGCTGATGGCATCCGAGATGTGCATTGATGTAGCCAACAAGGCAATACAGATACACGGCGGCGCTGGATACTTCCAAGAAGCAGGGGTGGAGCGGATCTTCCGGGACGCCAGGGTGACTACGATCTATGAAGGAACGTCGGAGGTCCAACGCCTGCTCATCGCTCGGCAACTGTTGCAACAGTACCCGGTATAACGAGCCAGGCCCCAACCCTAACCCTCCCTCAAGGTTGGGGTGAGGACTTATTAGAATAAGGAGACAAACTCACCTTGCCAGAGGTTTGTACCGTTAACCATATCGACCACGTGGGGGTGGCCGTGAAAGACATTGAGGCGTCGTTGGCCCTCTTCAAGAAGGTGTTTGACGTGCCCGATGCCCAGATTGAATTATTGGAAGACCAGGGCGTTCGCGCCACCTTGATCGAGGTGGGGCAGACGCGGCTGGAACTGCTCGAACCCACAAGCCCAGAAACCGGAGTAGGCCGCTTCATCGAACGCCGGGGGGAGGGTCTGCACCATTTGGCCTTAAACGTCACCGATATCTCAGGGAAGTTGCAGACGCTGAAGACACTGGGCGTTGACTTGATCGACGAGACCCCTAGGGAGGGCTTGTCCGGTACCATCGCCTTTGTCCATCCCAGGTCGGTATTCGGCATCTTGACCGAGTTGGTGGAGAGTAACACCAAATAATGATCGAAGTTAACAAACACGCAGGGAAATATGCAGGATAATAATCGTCCCATTAGAGTGCTGGTGGCAAAGCCGGGACTGGACGGCCACGACCGGGGCGCCAAGGTGATCGCCCGGGCCCTTCGGGACTCGGGTATGGAAGTGATCTATACCGGCATCAGGCAAAGTCCCCAGATGATTGCCCAGGCCGCTACCCAGGAAGACGTTGACGTGATCGGGATGAGCATCCTATCCGGAGCTCATCTGGAGATACTGCCGGAGATCATGGGCCTATTGCGGGAGCAGGGTATGGACGACGTGGTCGTGGTCGTGGGCGGAATCATCCCCGCGGTTGACCGCCAGCCCTTGAAAGACCTGGGCATATCCGAGGTATTCGGCCCGGGCACGTCCACCGGCGCCATCGTTGAATATATCCGGGAAAGCGTAAAGGACCGGGCTGGAGCCTAGCCAGGAGTCCCGGCGCGCCAGATCAGGTTGACCAGCCAGTTGATTAACCATAACCAAGGCGCTTGCGTCGATTAAAATAAATGTGCCGCCATACTGGAAAACGCATCGGGCTTGACATCCAAGCATGGGATGAAACTATAATTACGACCGACTATTAACAGGGCATGGATAGGCTCGATGCATTACAACTTGGCTCAGTTGCTGATGGAGCCCATCGGTTCGACGAGAGACTACGATGTCGACGAGTCGTTCACAGGCCCTCAGGATGGAATAGGCCGGGCCCAGGGATGGGTTCGGGTGATTCGGACTCACCAGGGCGTGATAGTGCGCGCCGAACTGGAGACCCAGGTCAAATTGACCTGCAGTAGGTGCCTTAGAGGGTTCGAATACAGTTCCATCATAACAATCGAGGAAGAGTCCTCTCCGACAATTGACCCGGTAACGGGTAATACGACAGAACCCCCGGAAGAGAACGAGGGCGAAATCGAGTTGGATGACCAGCATGTCCTGGACATGAGCGAGGTTATTCGCCAATACGTTATCACTGGGGTACCGATAAAACCGCTGTGTCGCGAGGAGTGCCCGGGATTATGCCCGGAATGTGGGATTAACTTTAACGAGGAAAAATGCAAATGTAATACAGTTCCCATGGATCCCCGGTGGGGATCGTTGGCTGAACTGTTGAATGAGCGGCGGGGATAGCCGGTTTTCTCTTTAACGCACAAATACTTCTTGGTTTCAGCGATTCCTTCTTCGGCCCATTTTCCAGAACCGTAACTGTTCCCCCTCTCGTTCTCCAATTATGGAAAAATGTACGCCATGTTATTACCGTTGATATAAACTTCGGCGACACACGGCGCACCGACCAAACCAAAAGGACGTGGCCAACCATGGGTGCGGTACCCCGAAAAAAATTAACCAGGGCCAGAAAGAGGCGGCGCTTAGCCTCCCATAAGCTAAACCCGTTGCATCCAGCCCTGTGTTCCCGCTGCCGTAGCGCCAAACTGCCGCACGTTGTCTGTCCTCAATGCGGATTCTATCGCGGACGTCAGGTGGTAGGTGACACAGCCTAGTCAATATCTAAAGGCGTCGCAGCTAGGGCATCATCCATCTCTTCCCGACATTGGGGAAGGGTTATGTACGGTAACCCCGCAAAAAGGGGAATAAAGGAACGGTTTTCAGGTTGTACTTTCTCAGCGCCCTGTCTAAAATCCGTAGGGTGTTGAATCCGGCCTGCATCAGCGGAGGTAGCTACGAGTACGGAAGAAGCGAATAACCGAGCTTACGTGTTCCCTGGACAGGGGTCGCAGAGCGTGGGCATGGGGGCTGAACTATTCGAGTCGTCTAGGGCCGCGCAAGAGACCTTTGAAGAAGCTGACGACAGTCTTGGGTTCCCACTGTCCCGTCTTATATTCGAAGGACCTGCCACCGACCTTCAGAACACGGCGAATTCCCAGCCGGCCATAATGACCGTCAGCGTGGCCGCTTGGCGGACCTGGCAGGAGATTCAAGGCCCCCAGGCTATTGCCCCAAAGGCGGTCGCCGGACACAGTCTGGGCGAATATACTTCGCTTGTGGCGGCTAACGTTCTCGAATTCTCGGATGCCGTTAAATTGGTCCGAAAGCGCGGTCAACTGATGAACCAAGCCGCGGTCAACCGGCCCGGGGCCATGGCGGCCATACTCGGGTTAAATGAATTGGCTTTTGCTCAGATCTGCGACGAAACCGGCGTGGAGCTGGCGAATATCAACACAGACGATCAAATTGTTATCAGCGGCGACAAGATTGCCGTGGCCCGAGCCATGGACTTGGCCTCTGCTCGCGGCGCCAAGAAGACGATTCCTTTGCCCGTCAGCGGCGCCTTCCATTCGTCGTTGATGGCTGAGGCGAAAGCAGGACTGACCGACGCGGTTCAGGCCGTCAAGTTCAAAGAGCCTACGATGGCAATTGTTGGCAACTGTAGTTCCAGGCCGTTGGCCTCGGTGGACGATATTCGCACCGAGTTGGTGGATGGCCTCTGCCAGTGTGTACAATGGAAGGGTTCGGTCCGCCATCTGGTTGATACCGGCGTGAACCAATTTGTAGAGTTCGGCTCCGGCGGTGTGCTGGCTGGATTAATCAAGAGAATCGACCGAGGCGTCAAGGTTACCACCCTGTCAGACACCGCTTCCATGCGGAAACTGGCCGATGGCGATAACTAGACCACTCGGCTTTCATTGGTGACCCATGGCAAGCGGTAAGTTTACTGACCCTAGGCGGCAATCAAGGATGGCGGCCCTGCAATCCCTGTTTTCGGCCGATGTGCGGGGCGCCTGGAATGACCCCCCATTCCAGTGGCTGGACGAGGATGAAGTCCTGCCTGTCAGTATTCAGGAATTCGCCCAGAAACTGCTGACTGGCGTATCGAAAAGCCGCTCAGGCCTGGATAATGTGATTACACGCTACGCGCCGGCGTGGCCGGTCAGCCAATTGTCGGTCATTGACCGCAATATTCTTCGCATAGCGTTATTTGAATTGATATACACCCCCGAGACTCCCAGAAAGACAGCCATCAACGAGGCCGTGGAGTTGGCGAAAGTCTTTGGCAGCGGGAGTTCGGCGCGGTTCGTCAATGGAGTTTTGGGCTCCGCAATGTCCGGGCTGGAGTCGGGAGAGATTGCCCCCATTGAGACTGTGCCTGAAGGGAGATGATTCATTGACCACCGTATATGAAAGAGTTAAGACCATCGTTGTGGATAAGTTGGGAGTTGGCGAAGAAGAGGTAACTGAATCCGCCTCTTTCATCGACAACCTGAATGCCGACTCTCTCGACTTGGTGGAATTGATAATGGCGTTTGAAGAGGAGTTCTCCACCGATGATGCTCAATTGGAGATATCCGACGAAGACGCCGGCAATATCGAGACCGTCAACGATGCCGTAAAGTACCTAAAGGAGCATGGCGTCAACGACTAGGACTTATCCGGCAGAACCTGGCTGAGGGCTACGGTGCGGCGGTGGTGGGAGCCAATCATGGAAGATTGCCACTTCAAGGCGCGACTCTCCTTCGTACTTCCCTTGCCGTTTCCGCTCCCGTTGCCGCCAAACTCCTCAATACGAATGGCCTAATTGCCTGTGACATAACGGGGAGAAATGGCGGGCATCACGCCTATGGATATAGATATCTGCGGGATATCTGCGTAAAAAAGTAACTCCGGTGACACGCACTTTTCAAAAACAACGTCATTTGGCGAAACCGGTGGCCCCGGCTTTGGGCTGCTCAAACCAGTTGGCTCACTAGTCTTACCGGCAGGTTGGAAACCATGACTTCCAAATATGAGGCAAGCAGCGACGGGATTGGCGTGAACGTGGGCTCTGAATCACCCGGATCCTCTGGTCCCATTTTCTCAGACGTTGGTTCGTCCAGCGTTGAACAAGCGGAATCCCTGGAGCGAGTCGCATCCCTAGTTAGGAATTGCACCGACTGTCCCCTGGCCGGTGGCCGCACCAACGCGGTGCCAGGAGAAGGTAACCCCCATGCAGAGGTCATGTTCATCGGGGAAGGCCCTGGCTTTCAAGAGGACCGGCAGGGACGCCCATTCGTGGGTCCCGCGGGCAAACTATTGGATGGCCTTTTGGCGTCGATCGGATCCAAACGCGAAAACGTATTTATAGCCAACATGGTCAAATGCCGGCCTCCTGACAACCGGGACCCAGCCCCCGCGGAGATGGCCGCCTGCACCAAATACTTGGACCGGCAGATAGACCTGATCAACCCCAAACTGATTGTCACGCTGGGCCGGTTTGCCTTTGGCCGTTATTTTCCCGGCGAAGGCATAACCAAAGCTCGGGGTAACCTGAGAGTAAAAGACGGGCGCAAGATATTTCCGGTGCTTCACCCAGCCGCAGTGTTGCGCCGGGAAGAACTAAGGCCCACAATGATAGAAGACTTCAAGGCGATCGCGGCGATTCTTGAGGGTGGATCAGAGGAGAACTCGGGCGGGGAGCCGGCCAGCCCGGCCAGCCCGGCCAGCCCGGCCAGCATTGAAGCCGAGGCCCCTCAACCCGCACAATTGTCCTTTGTTGACGCCTCAAATGCCTCCGCCGTTCTGCAGCGCCGGCTGAGACATCTACCGTGAACGCAGGCGTCAACGTAGAAGAAGCGCCCCGGCCCGAGCAGTTGACCTAGTTTTAAGGGTTGGCTTCGACGACAGGCCGGGTAAACCAAACACTAGGAACAACTAACAAGGTGACATCTCAGCTACGCGTCATACCCCTGGGAGGCCTGGGGGAGATTGGCAAGAATATGATGGCCCTGGAGTATGAAGACGACATCATAATCGTCGACTGTGGGGTCCAATTCCCGGAGGAAGGAATGTTTGGGGTCGACCTGATCATCCCCGACGTTTCCTACCTGGTGGAAAGGGCCGAAAAGGTCCGTGCCATCCTCATCACCCACGGCCACGAAGACCACATCGGCGCATTGCCCTTCATCCTGCCGAAACTGAAGGTCCCGGTTTACGCTCCGCGCTTGGCCCATGGCCTGATCACCGCCAAGTTGAAAGAGCGTCGGGCGGCCCGCGACAGCGTTGTAAATCCCATCGATCCGGGCGTGATACACCACATCGGTGACAGCTTTGAGGTCTCGTGGTTCCGGGTGTGTCACAGCATCCCCGACGCCATGGGTATAGCCATTGGCACCCCGGTGGGCACGGTGATTCACACCGGAGACTTCAAGATCGACCATACCCCGGTGGACGGCCGCATCTTTGACCTGCCCTCTTTGGCCCATTATGGGGACGACGGCGTTCTATTGCTGTTTTCTGACTCGACCTATGCCGAGGTGCCGGGATACACCACATCGGAGCAGGTTGTGGGTGAGGCCCTTGACCGGGCCATTGGAGAAGCGGACGGCCGGGTGTTGGTCGCCACCTTCGCCTCGTTGGTCTCCAGGGTCCAGCAGGTGGTGGATGCCGCGGCGAAATACGGCCGAAAAGTCAGCCTCGTGGGACGGAGTATGGTGGACACGGTGGCCGTGGCCACAGAGCTGGGCTATCTGACCTCGCCACCGGGGGTATTGGCGCCGCTGGCCGAAACCAGGAATATGCCTCCGGAGCAGGTGGTCCTGATGACCACCGGGAGCCAGGGTGAACCAACCTCGGCCCTGGTCCGCATCGCCAAAGGCGAACACCGCGACGTCAGCATAATGTCTGGTGACACGGTTATCATCTCCGCCACTCCAATCCCGGGCAATGAACTGGCCGTGAGCCACACGATCAATAACCTTCTCCGGCAAGGAGCCAAAGTGCTCTACGACCGGATCGCCACCGTCCACGTTCACGGCCATGCCAGCCAGGAGGAGCTCAAACTGGTATTGCGCCTGGTGCGCCCGCGTTACTTTGTTCCGGTGCACGGGGAATACCGGCATCTGACCGCCCACGCCCAACTGGCCTGGGACCTGGACGTAGCCAAAGGCGGGATCTTCGTCATGGAAGACGGAGACATCCTAGAACTATCCGAAAGCGGCGCCGAGATGAAAGAGAGTATCTCCGCCGGACCGATCTTTGTGGATGGCTTGGCCACCAGAGACAACCAGAGTCCAGTTCTTAGCCAGCGGCGCACGCTATCCAAGGACGGCGTGGTGGTGGTAGTTGTCACCAAGGACAAAAAGAATGGCAGTCTCTTGGGTGAGCCCGCGGCCGTGGCCAGCGGATTCCTGGACGAAACAGAGACTGGCAACCTCTTCGAAGAATTGAGCGTTGCCGTGGCCCAGGCATTGGCCAAGGACGGCACCCAGCACGATGAGATTGACGAATTGAAGGCGAAAGTCCGGGAAACCGCCCGTAGCTTCATAGCTGGCTCTGCTCGCCGTTCCCCTATGATTATTCCAGTGGTTCTGGAGGTTTAGTCCAGCCACTCGCCGGAAACCGGCCGCCACCTGAGGATATAGTGGCTAGTTCAATTGGAAGGAAGCGGCGTCATACCGCTTCGCCATCAATCAAAGAACTCCTTAATGGTTCTCCCAGGTCGTTGGTGGACGCCCTGGCCGTAATGGCTATCGGGCTGCCGGTCGGCCTGCTCCTCGTTTTCTCGGTAGGGGCCCGCACCTGGGCCGTCGAGGCCTTGGGGTATGGCTGGGTGCCGGCGGGCCTTTTTGCCGCCGCAATCCTCACCACACTGCGCTACAACCGGCACATTCTGATTGCCAATTGGCGCCACTGGACCGTGGCTGCGGCCCTCGCCGCCATGTCCATAGGCATTCTCTCCACTGTGTTCCCGTCGGACGGCGTCCTTAAAGACGTGAGTCTCGGAGGCAGGTGGGGCAGCGTCCTGGGCGGCTCCCCGGTAATTCTGGCCGCCTTTAAGATTGCCGGAATCGCATTGGTTTTGCCTCTGATCGTCGCACCCCGGAAGGCTGTCGGGTTCTATTTAAAGTCCGCCAGAAAGGGGTTGTTCGGGCTCCAGCTAGTTCTAATCTGCCTCTATGTAGTAGCCCATCAATCCGCCCGATTCCTGGGCCGTAGATACCGGATACTCCGTTACGGCATGCACCGCCAATGTTCTCGCGGCCAGCTTCTGAAGATGTTGGTACTTGGCCCGTCCAATGCCCCCATGCGCACCCCGGCCTCCCCACGGAATCGTGAGTCCGCCCCCGCAACTGGGTTCGACCCTGAATCAGTTGACGACTTGAATCGCCAGGCGACACCCGGTCTGGCTGAAGAGGATGAAGACGAATGGGCGATGCCCGACTCCGGACTGATCCCTACCTTTGATTCCCAGGCGCCAGCCACGGTAAATGCGTCCGCCCCGTCCCATTCCAGCGGCTCCGCCAAAGGAGGCAAGGGGGGCTGGCAAATACCCCCGGTGGACCTGCTATCGCCGCCAGACCCGCATCATGCCCCCGAAGCCGCCCTTCAGGAGATGGCGCGGCTGGTGGAGACCACCCTGGGCGACCACGGCGTTAGGGTCGAGGTTACCGATGTTAAAGCCGGCCCTCGCATTCTGCGCTTCGGACTGGTTCCCGGCTGGGTGACCAAGGGGCGAGACGGGCGCCGGGGCGTCATCGGCCTCGACAAAGACGACTCCGACCCATCGTCCGTAGAGCGCAGCCGAGTAAAGGTCCAGAGCATCTTAATCCGGGAGAAGGACATGGCCCTGGCTTTGAAAACCCCCTATCTGAGGATCGAGGCACCGGTGCCTGGCGAGGCGTTGGTGGGCCTGGAGGTGCCGAGCCCTTCGCCAAGCAAAGTCCACCTGCGCGAGGTGATGGAAACTCCAGCCTTCAAAAAGCTGGCGGACAAGGGCGGTCTGCCCATAGCGCTGGGTCAGGACACCGGAGGCAGCTCCGTGATCCTCGACTTAGCCGCATTGCCCCACATGCTGATCGCCGGGGCCACCGGCAGCGGTAAAAGCGTCTGCATCAACTCGATCGTTGCGTCATTTCTGTTGACGAAAACGCCGGAAGAATTGCGCATCCTGATGGTGGACCCAAAACGGGTCGAGTTGACGCCGTTCAACGGAATTCCCCATTTGATTGGGCCGGTAATCGTAGACGCAGAAGAAGTTAACACCTCACTCCGCGGGCTTATACGGGAGATGCTAAACCGCTACAAACTGATGGAAGAATCCGGCGCCAGGAACATAGACGGGTACAACAAGCGGGCCAAAGAGAAGATGCCATTCTTGGTGTTGATTGTTGACGAGTTGGCCGACCTGATGATGGTCGGAGGATTCGAAGTGGAACAGAATCTGGTGCGGCTGGCCCAACTCGGGAGGGCCACCGGTATCCACTTGGTGCTGGCTACCCAAAGGCCGTCGGTCAATGTGGTCACCGGCCTGCTCAAGGCCAACATACCAGCCCGTGCCGCCTTCGCCGTGGCCTCGCAGGTCGACTCCAGGGTCATCCTAGACGCCATTGGGGCGGAAAAGCTGTTGGGCAAGGGCGATATGTTGCTGTTGCACAACGAGTCACCTAAACCCGCCCGAGTCCAGGGCGCTCTGGTCTATGACGAGGAGATTGACCAGATGGTCCAGTTCTGGCAGGGCCAGGACGGTCCACCTGTGCCGGTAATTAACCTAACCGCGCCCGAAACCGAAGAGAACCAGGACGGGGCGGACGCCCGGATGATGGAAGAAGCCCGGGAGTTGGCGGCGAGAAATCCCCAATTGACCCGTTCTTATCTGGAGCGGCGGTTGCAGATCGGCGGCAGCAAGGCCGAAGAAGTCATGGAGACCCTGGAAGAAGAGGGCTTCTTAGATCAACGCTAACCCGCTGCCCAATTGGCCAGCAGCCATTGACCGCTTCGGCCGGCGCCAAAAGGTCGTTTCGGCTAGGCGCTTGAACTTTTTTCAGGAAATCCCTTCCGTGAACGCTGACGGATACCTGCTTGACCGTTGAAACCTGGTCGGCGGACTTGTGGAACGGGATGTTTTGCGCCTGGGATAGCGTGGAAACCTATGGCCACCCGGCCCATAGTTTTCCATCCACGCTCCGGTTTGCTATCATGGGCCTACCTAGTATGCCCACGACCATGAAATAGCCTTTGCTGATCGACCTTCATACCCACAGCTACCCCCACTCCGACGATAGCTTTATGAGCGTGGACGAATTGATCGAGGGCTCCAAGTCTCTGGGACTTGACGGTATCTGCCTCACCGATCACGACAATTTCTGGACCGCCGAGGAGGTCCGGGACCTTTCCAACAAGCATGATTTTCTGGTAATACCCGGCTCTGAGATAAATACCGAGGCCGGCCACGTTTTGGTGTTCGGCCTGACTCAGTATGAATTCGGCATGCACAAACCCAACTTTCTACAAGCATCTGTACAACGGGCGGAGGGCGTGTTGATTGCGGCGCATCCCTACCGGCGCCGCTTCATCGAAGAACCGGCAGAGCGCCCCGGAATCAGGGAAGAGATGTTGGAGCGGGCCCGAGGCGACGAGTTCTTTGGGATCTGCAGGGGTATTGAGGCGCTGAACGGCCGGGGGTCCGGCGTGCAGAACCAGTTTTCACTTGACCTGAGTAGACGACTCAATGTAAACATAACTGCAGGCAGCGACGCCCACAAGGTGGAGCAGATCGGCACCGTGGCAACCGAATTCCAGCGGCCAATATCTTGCCTAAACGACCTGATAAGGGAGTTGCAAGGCGGCCGCTACAGCCCCGTGGACCTGCGGGAAAAAGCCGCACCAAGAATTTAGACGGAATCTATTCAAAGGGACCCATAGGCGCAGATGAATGAACTGCTCAAGATAGAAGACTTGACGGTGAGTTTTGGCACCTCGGCCGGACGGGTAAAGGCGCTGAATAACGTGAGCCTTACCCTAGACGAGGGTGAGGTCTATTGCATCGTGGGGGAAAGCGGCGCTGGAAAGAGCACGCTGGCCCTGACGGTTATGGGACTTTTGCCGCACAACACGGAGGTCTCCGACGGCCGGATAATGTATCGGGACATCGACCTGCTGCGGGCCAAACCTGAGCAAATGCGGGCCCTGAGAGGCAAGGAGATATCCTTGGTTTTCCAGGACGCCCAGGCCGCTTTGAACCCCATTGAGGCCATCGGACCCCAGTTGGAAGAAGTGATTCTAGAACACACCGACCTCTCGCTCCGGAACGCCAACCGCATGGCCCAAGATATGCTTTTTGAAATGGGTATGCCCGACCCCAAACGGGTCATGGGCCAATACCCGTTTGCCCTAAGCGGCGGCATGTGCCAGCGGGTGATGATGGCAATTGCCCTAGTCCTCCGCCCCAAATTGTTGATCGCCGACGAGCCCACCTCTGGACTAGACGTTACTCTGCAGGCTGAGATACTCCAGAGGATTCGGAACCTGGTGAAAGAGTATCATTCATCGATCTTGTTCATCACCCACGACATGGGCGTCGTTGCAGCCATGGCCAATAAAGTGAGCGTGATCTACGCGGGCAACGTGGTTGAGACCGCCGAAGTTCTTCCGCTGTTCCGTCGGCCGCAACACCCCTACACATGGTCGCTGCTACAGGCTTTGCCCCGTATGGATGACCCGGGCCGTAGAATCGAACCTTTGCCCGGTAACCCTCCCGACATGACCAAGCTGCCTGCGGAATGCCCGTTCGTGCCCCGGTGCTTCAAAGCGCTGAACCAGTGCCGCCAGGAGCCGAAGCCCTTGCCACGTGAGATTGAAAGCGGGCACTTCATCGCTTGTTATAATCCAGTTGTCCCCCCGGATAATCCCGATGAATAGCCATTGGCCGTTCTAGCGGTTGACCACTCCGTCGCCCACCAGTAACTCCAAGGCCAGGTCAGGTTCCAATTTTCCTCGCTTGATGGCCAGGTCGGTCTCCAAAAGCCGGTTGTACCGCCAGATGATTTCTGGCATTGAGTGACGCCGGGCTTGCTCCGCGGTCTTCCGGACCACAAAGTCTGAAGACGTCCCCAGCCGTCCTCTCAACTCGCTCTGTGGCGCTCCCCGGTCCTGGGAATCGCGGGCCAAGGCAAGTAGCCGAAGCTGGCGCTCGACCATGCTGATGATATAGGGCGCTTCCCGGCCGTCGTCTTTCAGTTGGCGGAGCAGGCGCAGGGCCACGCCGGGCCGGCCGTCGATCATGGCGTCGACCGCGGCGAAGATACTAGCTTCCCTCACCTGAGAAACCATCTCGCCCACGTCCGCTTCTTGTATCTCCCGCTCCGAGCAGTAAAGGGCCAACTTCTCCAGTTCTTGTTCCAGGGTCCAGAGATCGTTGCCAACAAGGTCTGTAATCGAGCGGATGGCCGATGGGCTGATGGAAGAGCCCTTGTCCTCCGCGGTGGACTTTACCCACCTGGCCAGTGCTTCCCCGTTGGGAGCGGCCAGTTCTTCAACCTGGGCCACCGGCTTCAGCAGGCGCAGCAGAGTGTTGTTTGCGGCCAAGGGCCCATCGGTGAACACCAGGATCGTGGTGTCCGGCATCTGGGGAATGGCATCTCCCAAGACTTGCCACTGCTCGGAACTTTTAGCATCCCCAGAAGAACCGCGCCGGCGGCCCCGGCTTTGAGTCTCGGCAGTGCCTAAAAGCCCCTCCACGATCACCAGCCGGTAGTCGTCCATGAAAGGCAGCGCGTTGCACATGCTCAACAATTCACCAGACTTGGTCTGCGGGCCGGCAAGCCGGTGCCGATTGGCCTCCAACACGTCGGAGGCCGCGGACTCGGCTATCAATCGCTCCAACCGTCTCGGCACTAAAAAGCTGTCGCCGTAAAGCAGGTGTACGGGCAATGGTGACTCCGCCGGATCGCGGTAGACCTAATGAGGAGACCAGATGAGGGGCTAAATTAAGCTCTCGAGGGCAAATTATATCACCGGAGACCTTGGCCTACCCCTGGTGGCGGCGGTCGATTTTGTGTGGCTTACGGTATTTGTGGTTTAATGATTCGGGCTTCGATAGGAAGCGTGAAGCTACTCAATGGGGATAACAGCTAACGATGAATTTTGCCCTATTCTCCCATGTGCCCTGGCCTGAAGGAACCGAGCCCAAGCAGATCTTCGACGACATTACTGAAGAGTTCGTCCTGGGTGAGGAACTGGGGTTCAAAAGCGCCTGGATGGCGGAGCACCACTTTACCCGGTATGGACTGGGCTCCGCATCGTTGGTCGTGGCCAGCAACATCGCCGCCAAGACCTCGTCAATTAGACTGGGAACAGCGGTGTTGATCCCACCGCTGCACCTTCCAACAAAATTGGCCGAAGAAACTGCGACCCTCGACCTGCTGAGCGGAGGACGTTTTGACGCCGGGTTTGGCCGTGGCGCCGCCGGGTCGGAATACAATATCGCCAACGTTCCCGGCGACGAAAGTCAGACCCGGTTCCAAGAGGCTATCACCATCGTTGAGGGCCTCTGGACGACGAGGAACTACTCTTTTGAGGGACGGCACTACAAGGTCAACAATGCCAACCTGGTGCCACAGCCGGTGCAGAAGCCCCATCCGCCCATGTACATCGCGGCCACCCGGACCCCAGCAACCCAGGAATTCGTCGCCGGGACGGGCCACCCTCTGATCGTCGGCGTCGTGCTGGACACTGCGGACGCCGTGGCTCTATGCCATAACATGGTCGATCTAGCCAAAAAGAAGGGCCAGAGTATGAGTATGGGCCAGATCCCCTTCTTCCGCTATTTCTACGTGGCGGAAACCGAAGAGCAGGCCAAGGCCGACTCCAAGGCGGCGCTGGACTGGAACATAGACATGATCCAGTGGCGGCGCACCTTCGACTTCGGCAGCGAAGTCTGGGAGAAGATGGAAGACTTCCGGAAGACCCGGACCGAGCTGCCGCCCAGCTACGAATACCTGTACGAGAACCGGGCCTTCATCGGCAACCCGGACCAGATCATCGCCAAGATCAAGGCTTTGCAGGACCAAGGCATTGAGTACTTCGGCTGTAACTTCTCCTTTGGGGGTATGCCCCAGGACAAGGTGCTTAAGTCCATGCGCCTATTCGCCAAAGAGGTGATGCCCGCTTTCAAGTAGGCTTGCCGTGACAACTGTGGGCCGGCAACATAGCGTCGGACTAAGAGATGTTCCGAATCACGTCGTCGCCATCGGTCAACTCACCCCGGTCCGCTTCGGCAATGGATTCAAGAAGCGCAGCTTCGTCTTCATCATTCAGCGAGAAGGTGCGCTCGTCGGAGATCAGAACCGTGACCATGGACCCTTCGTCCAGCGGTTCGCCTTCGACGATTACTTGCCCGCCAACGACTTTTCCCTTGGTAATTCGCATACCTAGATTTTACCTTTGATACGCTGCGATGACTACGGATGCGCCGCCAAACGCTCTCCGTGGAAGCCGGAACGGTCTTCGAAGGACGTTCCGGGTTCGGGGAAGACCTGGTGATATAGACCCCGGGTCCTGGCTTTTATGGTCTCGTTCACCCGCAGGGATAGTTCTGTTGGGTGGGCGTTCTGGTCCTTGTATATCTCGCTCTGCAGTGGGCTGCCATCTTCCATCTCCCAGATGCACAGGTACTTGAGCGCGTTGTTGTTGTTTTCGCCTTCCAGCTTGAACCGCCGGGCGCTCACGTAGCCGGGGATGGCCATACGCTCGGGCAGATGCTGCTCGTTGTACCACTTGTTGAATTCTACTTCGTCCGCTTCGTCAACCTCCATGGTCACCACCAACACGATGTTTCCGATGTGCTGCGATGAGGCGTTGCCATTTGTCTGTGCCATTTCGATCACCTTTATAATATGTATTTGAAGTCAATCAGTAGGTAGAACCCTACCGCGGAAAACCCGGCTGCGCCGGTTGCAGGGGAGTGGGGGGTAGTATAACATTGGGCGTGGAGTTTTTAGGCGTCGAAATAGTACGCTCTGGGACCGGCAAGGGAATGGAATGAACCAAAAGGTCCGCCTCAAGATCAACGGCATAGACCACGAATTGGACATCCCGGCCCGGCGTCTGCTAGTCGACTGCATCCGCTACGACATCGGCCTAACCGGCACCAAAGAGGGTTGCAGCGTTGGCGTTTGCGGGGCCTGCGCCGTGTTGGTCGACGGCGAGATGTTCGCCTCTTGCATCACTCTGGCGGCAGCGGTTGACGGCTCAGAAATCACCACCATCGAAGGCATCGCAGAGAACGGCAACCTCCACCCCGTGCAGCAAGCCTTCATCGATAACGGCGGGTTCCAGTGCGGCATCTGCACCCCCGGGCAGGTGATCGCCGCCAAGTCCCTGCTGGACGAAAACCCCAACCCCAACGAAGACGAAATCAAAGAGTGGATGATGGGCAACCTGTGCCGGTGCACCGGTTACTACGGCATCCTCAATTCAGTAGCGGCCGCCGCCAAGAACATTTCTGGCAGCCCCGAATGATCGACTTCGAGTACCACAATCCCACCAGCCTGGACGAAGTTTTTGAACTCTTGGACCATTATGGCGAGGACGCGCGGGTCATGGCCGGCGGCACCGCCCTGGTCATCCAGATGAAGCAGCGGCTGGTCCAACCTGCCCATGTGATCGGACTGCGCCGGGTTGGCAGTCTCAACAGTATCGAGTCGACTTCAGAGGGCGTTAGGATCGGCGCCCTCTGCACCCAGCGTCAGATACAGAACCACCCCGTTGTCGGCGGTGAGTTGCCCTTGCTGGCCGATACCTTCCGTAAGGTGGCAACACCCCGGATACGCAACATGGCCACCATCGGGGGCGGGCTGGTTAACGGCGACCCAAACCAAGACCCGCCTCCCACGCTCATCGCCTTGGGAGCGTCCGCGGTGATGACCTCCAAGAACGGAGACCGGATGGTCCCCGTCGAAGACCTGTTCATAGACTACTACGAGACTGACGTGCAGCCCGGCGAGGTGCTGACCAGCGTCTTGGTTCCCCCGGCTCCCGCGGGTTCCGGCTCGGTCTACTTGAAGTTTTTGCCCCGTACCGCCGACGACTACGGCACTGTTTCCGTGGCCGCGGTGGTCTCCCAAGAACAGGACGGCTCATGTAAAGATGTCCGGATTGTTTTGGGCTCGGTGAGTGTCACTCCGGTAAGGGCCACTCAGGCCGAAGATGGCCTGCGGGGAAAGCCGCTGACAGATGAGAACATCCGGGCGGCCGCCGCTTTGGTGAAAGACGAGGTGGACCCCCTGGAAGACTTCCGGGGTTCCGCCGAGTATAAGACCGATATGGCGGAGGTCTTCGCCAGACGGGCCATAGAGCAGGCAATAGCTTCGATACCGGCCGGAAGGTAGCCTTGTGAAACTAGATATCCGCTCTGTCGTGCCCGCCAGCCGCGAGGCGACCTGGGCGGTGGTCATGGACATCCCCAAGGCCGCCTCCTGTATTCCTGGGATAAAAGAAGTCACCCCGAACGGCGAGGGCCGCTTCCAAGCCATCCTCCAAGCCAGAGTCGGACCAATGGGCATGAACCTTAGCGGGACAATCACTGTGCTGTCCCAGGACGCCGACGCCGGCGAGGCCCGCTTTCTGGTCGAAGCCAATGACCGCCGGGTGGGTGGCGGGGTCAAGACCGACATGACGATGAAAGTGACCGCCCAGTCTCCCAACGAGACCGAACTGGAGATCGTAAGCGACACCACCTTCATGGGCCGCTTGGGTGAACTAGGCCAACCAATCATCCGCAGGAAGGCCCGCAACACCTTGGAAGAGTTCTCCCGGAACCTGAGCAAACTGCTGGAGTCGGCGCCCTCATGACCACACAGTGGGCGCACTGGGAGTCCCAGTCCATTGACACAAAATTTCCGGGGTTCCTATACTAGTTACCAGTACTATTTTTCTTCACATGAATCTCACGGCATGTTTCATCCTAATCCTGAGACTAAGCGCCTAATGTGTGTCCTGGAGGGCCTGTGTGCGGCATCGTAGGGTATATCGGCGGGCAAGAAGCCTGGCCCATCATCTATGAGGGACTAAGGCGGCTAGAATACCGGGGCTACGACAGTGCGGGTATTGCCATCGTCGATCCTCACGGCGACATTCAACTGCGGAAGACCGTTGGCAAAGTCATCGGTCTGGACGCAGACAACACCGGATCCCAACCCAGCGGCACCGTTGGGCTGGGCCACACACGTTGGGCCACCCACGGTCGTCCATCCCACGAGAACGCCCATCCTCACACCGACTGCCAGCAGCGCATAGCAGTGGTCCACAACGGCATAGTTGAAAACTATTTAGAGTTGAAACACCGCCTGATGGATGCCGGGCACGTATTTGAATCAGAGACCGACACCGAAGTCCTCACCCATCTGGTTGAAGAGGGCATGGACCGGGGCCTGGCCTTTCAAGAAGCATTCAGGCGCATGGGCCGTATGGTGAAGGGCTCCCAAGCCATCTCCGCCATCCTTCAAGGAGAAACTGCCGAGATTTGTGCTCTGCGGTTAGGGCACGCCGGTGGTATCGTGGTGGCCCAGTCAGGGGGCCAAGCGATCATTGGCAGCGACCTGCCCGCGTTGTTGCCGCTCCTCCAGGACGAATCCGATGTGGGCCAGGTCGGATTCCTGGAGACGGGTGAAATGGTAGTGGTTACCAGAAGCGGAGTCCAGTACCGGGACCTGGAAGGAAACCACATCGACAAGCAGCCCCGGATGGTCTCCCAGGAAGATGTGCAGGTAGATAAAGCAGGATACCAGCACTTCATGTTGAAAGAGATTATGGAGCAGCCCCAGGCGGTGGCCAGCGCCATGCGCGAGCGAGTCGACTTTGAGACCCGGAGAGTAGACCTGCCTGACTTCCCATTCTCAGCCCAAGAGATTGCCGAACTGGACCGAGTGATGCTCATCGGTTGCGGCACCAGCCTCCACGCCGCCCAGGTAGGCCGCCACTTGGTGGAGCGCTATAGCGGTCTGCCCGCGGAGGCTGAGAGTGCTTCGGAGTTCCGTTACCGCGACCCATACATTGGTCCCCGCACCCTAGTGGTGTCCATCGGCCAATCAGGCGAAACCGCTGACACTGTCGCCGCCATGCAGATGGTCAAAAGCAAAGGCGCGAAGCTGTTGACTATCTGCAATGCCGAAGGCAGCCAGGCGACGCGCATCGCCGATGGAACGCTTTACATGCGGGCCGGCATCGAGATTGGCGTTGCCAGCACCAAAACATTCGTGGCTTCGCTGACTATCCTGAACCTGCTTGCCATCTTCTTGGGCCAGTCCAGGGGTGTTTTGAACCAAGCCAAGACGCAAGAGTTGGTTGACGGCCTGGCCCAAGCGCCTAGACTGATGGGCGACCTTCTAGCGGATGAGGCCGTTTACCGCCACCTAGCCCAAGAATACCTGGATTTCGACTATTTTCTGTTCTTAGGCCGGGGATTGACCGCGCCCATCGCCTCGGAGGGCGCTTTGAAGCTCAAGGAGATTAGCTACGTCCACGCGGAGTTTTATCCTGCGGGAGAGATGAAGCACGGACCCATCGCCCTCATCGACAACGCCATGGCCACCGTTGCTTTGGCGCCCAAGGACTCACTCTACGACAAAGTCGTGAACAATGTGAGAGAGGTCAAGGCCCGGGACGGCCGCGTCCTTGCCGTGCTGACTCAGGGCGACACCGATTTGGCGGCGGACGTGGACCATGCTTTGTACATCCCGGAAGCTCCCGAGCACTTGATTCCCCTGCTCGCCATCGTGCCTCTGCAGCTTCTGTCCTACAACATAGCCTTGCTGCGAAACCGGGATGTGGACCAACCCCGAAATTTGGCCAAATCGGTCACCGTCGAGTAGCTAACGGCCCGTCCCCTGGTTCTCTTGATTCACAATTCTTGCGCTCTAATTCGACGCTTGTTGTGCCGATTCCGCCGCCGTTCCAGCACACCTGCCATATTGGCGTCCCGCCATGGCCGGAATCCTCCAAACCAGCCTCTTGGGAGGATTGCAGTTATCTTACAGCGGTGCAATCATATTATTTACTACAGACTCAAATTATTCACGCAATTTTCTATTCATAGGATGCCAGGACAAGGACTAACGGTAGATGTTTTCCAAACTAGATCACCCGCCGGTTTCCTTCGAGGATTACCGCCCTTTGCTTGATCCCAAGCTAGCCGACGATTTGGCCACAGTCGCGGGAGAGATGGGCCAACTACGGGTGTTACACCTGAACAGCACGGCCACCGGCGGCGGCGTCGCCGAGATACTGCAATCGATGGTGCCTCTGGGCAACTCCTTGGGCATTGAGACCGAACGGATAGTCATCAACCCAGAGGCGGCGGAGTTCTTCCAGGTCACCAAGAAGATTCATAACATGTTGCAGGGCGCCCAGGGCGCCCTCTCTCCGCAAGAGCTGGATGTCTATTTCAGCTGTATCCAGAGGGTTGCCGACGACATGCAGGCCAGGAGCCTTACGGCCGACGTCTGGTTCGTGCACGACCCGCAGTTGTTGCCGCTGGCCAAACTATTGCCAAAGAAAGAGGGCGATACCTGGATCTGGATTTGCCACATAGACCTCACTACGCCCAACAAGTCGGTGTTGGACGCGCTGATGCCACTGACCGAGTATTATGACCAACTGATATTTTCCCAAACAGCATACGTGCCTGAGGGTCTGGGAGATAAAGTCCCAGTAATAATTGCCCCTCCGGCCATCGATCCTCTCACCGTCAAAAACACGCCTATGGACCTGCACCAAGCCCAGAAAGTGGTCCGCGCCATGGGCATCGACACCGAGCGTCCGCTAATCACCCAGGTCTCGCGGTTCGACCTGTGGAAAGACCCCTGGGGAGTGATCGACGCCTACCGCATTGCCAAAAAGTCGGTGCCAGGCCTCCAGTTGGCCCTCCTGGGCCTGAGCCAAGCAACCGACGACCCCGAGGGGGCGGAAGTCTTTAGGACCGTGTTTGACTACGCCGGGGAAGACCCGGACATCCACATGTACTTCGACCCCAGCGACATGCCAGTCTCGGTGGATGAGGTGGTCAACGCAGTACAGATGGCCTCCGAGGTGTTGATCCAGAAATCCACCAGGGAAGGCTTTGGCCTCACGGTCACCGAGGGCATGTGGAAGGGCAAACCGGTTATCGGCGGCGACGCTGGCGGCATCCGTGTCCAGATTAATGATGGTGTCAGCGGTTTTTTGGTTTCCTCCCCCGAGCAGTGTGCCCAGAGATTGGTGGAGCTGCTTCAAGACCAATCTCTAAGGGTCCGCATTGGCGACGCAGCCAAGGAGAGCGTTCGTCAGCGGTTCCTTCTGCCGCGATTGGCCCTGGACTACCTGCGAACCGCTAGGGCCAGCGTCAACGGCAGAATACCGGCGTCCAGCGGGGACTGAATCGCCGTTACCCAAGGCGGCCCTGAGTGACCCGCTGATTCCGCGTCCCCTTTTAACCGGCCTACGTTCTCGCCCAATTGCATCCCTACCTGGCTTGCAAACAGCCTAGCTTGTTGCCGTCTTGATGTTAGAGTAGAGTCTAATCTGCGGTCCGTGTCTGTGTTGGTTCAACAGTTGCCTAAAGACCGTGACTGAGCGGTAAACTCGGATCATGCCTGGCAAGAAATATTTGACCGGAAAGAATTGGGATGAGTCTAGTCCGCGTTAAAGCCCCCGCTACCACGGCGAACATGGGTCCCGGCTACGATTGTCTGGGCATGGCCCTCGATGTCTGGAATACACTGGAGATTCAGACGCTGGAGAGTGGCGAGCCGGTGGTCGAGATATCCGGCGAGGGCGCCGGCGAGCTCGGCACGGGACGGGACAACTTGGTCTACCGGTCCATGGCGTTTCTGTTCAAGGAAGCAGGTCAGGAAATGCCGGTATTCCGGGTCCGGTGCGAAAACAACATTCCCCTGGCCCGGGGCATGGGCAGCAGCGCCGCGGCCATCGCCGGCGGATTGGTGGCGGCCAACGCCATCTGCTCCCAAGATTTCACAGCCAATGAACTGCTGGAGATGGCTGCCACGATCGAAGGGCACCCCGACAATGTCGCCGCCGCGGTGATGGGCGGGATGCAACTGGTCATCATCGACCGGACGGATGATGGCCGGCAACTCTACACCGTGCCGGTGAATGTGCCGCCGGAGATGCGCGCCGTGGTCTTCGTACCCGACGTGAGAATCGCCACAGACGACGCACGGGCCGTTCTGCCGGAGAAAGTATCCATCAGAGACGCAGTGCATAACATGGGCCGCGTTGGCCTTCTGGTGGCCAGCATGGCCACCAACCACCCGGAATATCTGGCCATTGCCACCCAAGACCGGCTTCACCAGCCCTACCGTCAACCGCTGTTCCCGGCCATGAAGGTGATATTCAAAGCCGCCCTTGATGCCGGGGCATTGGGGGTTTTCCTATCCGGCAGCGGCTCCACAGTACTGGCCCTGACGCAGGGGCGGGAGATGACGGTGGCTTATGAAATGGCAGAAGCCGCCCGTCAAGCCAGCGTCTCAGGTAATGTCAGCGTCACCCAGCCAACAGTTCGCGGCGCCCACTTAACCGCCCAAGAATAGACCCGACGGTTATGCAAATTCCAGTCCACAAGTTCAGCTGGTCATAGTAGTGCCGTTTGTAATCCACAAGTATGGCGGTTCTTCGGTGGCGGACGCAGAAAAGATACAAAGCGTGGCCCGCCGCATCGCCGAGGTGAGGAGGACCGGAACCGGTGTGGTGGCGGTGGTTTCCGCCATGGGCGACTCCACCGACGAACTCATCGAATTAGCCCTTTCCGTCTCCAAGCAGCCCCACCCCAGAGAACTGGACCTGCTACTCTCAACGGGCGAGTTGGTGTCCTCCACGCTATTGACCATGGCCCTAAGAGACCTGGGCCATGAGGCGGTGAGCCTCACCGGTTCCCAAGCAGGGATCCACACAGACACCAGCCACGGCCGGGCCCGAATCCATCGCGTTGACACCGCCCGGATGCTGAAAGAGTTGGATGAAGGCCACATCGTAGTGGTGGCGGGATTTCAAGGGATCACTGAAGAAGAGGATATTACCACACTTGGACGAGGCGGCTCTGATACCACGGCAGTAGCCCTGGCGGCGGCTCTTGAGGCCGACAGGTGCGAGATTTACACCGACGTGGACGGCATCTACACCGCCGACCCCAAGATCGTTCCCGAGGCCCGCAAACTGGACGAGATCGGCTACGATGAGATGCTGGAGCTGGCCAACTACGGCGCCAAGATGCACCCCAGATCCGTCGAGTTGGGCGCAGTTTACAACGTGCCGATATACGTTGCCTCTAGCTTCAACCAAACCCCCGGAACCTTGATACACAGCAATCCGGACAAAAACGATATGGAAAATAGAATCAAAGTAACGGGCATAGCCTGCACTACCAACGTGGCCAAGATCACCGTGCGCGGTGTCCCGGACCGTCCCGGCGTGGCCGCAGCCCTCTTTGAGCCCTTGGCATATTCTGGGATCAGCGTGGACACCATCGTCCAGAACACCAGCGAGGAACGCACCACCGACATCAGCTTCACCATCAGTGGGGCCGATCTAAGGGTTGCCCTGGCAAAAGTCGAGGAGTTGACCAAGGAGATCGGCGCCACAAGCCTGGCCAGCGAAGCCAATCTGGCGGCGGTGAGCGTCGTTGGCTCCGGGATGCAAAACACGCCTGGTTACGCTTCGCGAATGTTTCGGATTCTGGCTGATGGCAACGTAAACATAGACATGATCACCACCTCTGAGATCCGCATCTCATGCATCATCAAAGAAGAGCAGGCTCAAGAAGCGGTGAGGCTTCTTCACCGGGGCTTTAGCTTGGACGAAGCTGAATAACCCGGCCTACCATGATTCTAGACCCCGGCCCTTAACCCAAAGGAAGTTGGCCCCTTGCCTCAGCCGTTTCTATCAGTCGTGATTCCCGCGTTCAACGAAGAACCTCGAATCTCAGACACTCTCTCCCAGGTGGTCGAGTACCTTACAGCCCAGGACTATAGGTGGGAGGTCGTGGTAGCCGACGACGGCAGCCAGGACCAAACCGCTCAACTGGTGGACCAGGTGACCATGGACTACCCCAACGTCCGCGCGCTTCGCCTGCCACACCGGGGTAAGGGTTGGGCGGTGAAGAAAGGAATGCTGGCAGCCCAGGGTGAGTACCGCCTGCTCTGCGACGCCGATCTATCGGTTCCCATCGGCCAGGTGGAGCGCCTTTTGCCTCCTCTGGGGCCCGGGTCCGACATCGTATTGGGCTCTCGTGAGGCCCCTGGCGCGGCTCGGTTCGGCGAACCGGCACGCCGTCACCTAATGGGCCGGGTCTTCAATCTACTCGTCAGCGGGCTGGCCGTGGCTGGTCTGGATGACACCCAGTGCGGATTCAAATGCTTCCGGGGCGAAGCAGCACAGGACCTTTTCCAGCGGCAGACCATGGACGGGTTCGCCTTTGACGTTGAATTGCTGTACCTGGCCCGTAAGCTCGGGCTGAGCTTCGCTGAAGTTGGTGTGGACTGGTATTACAGGTCGCAGAGCAAGGTGCGGCCCGTGCAGGATTCCTTCTCCATGACCCTGGATCTCTTCAAGATCCGCTGGCGGCACCGGCATCTGGGTTAGACCATTCTTTTTTCCGACTCCGGCCCACAAGCGTAGATGACCAACTACACGGTCCATGATGTTCCCTTCGGTTCAAGACTGGTAGATTGACGCCGGTAAAAATATCCATAAATTCTATGATATTAGGCTTGACCTTTGGCGGGGTGATAGTGAAACTACTAGATAAGCACTGGGCATGAAACGAGACTATGCAAGGCGCGGATCGTCAGTGTGTTGGACTGGCCGGAGGTTCATACCGAGAGTGCTCGATTCGGCTTACCGGACGGTTGCGTGGCCCCTAATGGGAATGCGGCTGGCGACATAGCAACACCGAACAGGAGACGGGATGGACTCTGAATCCATTCGGAAACCCGGCCCCGCCAGGTTGAAGCGGGACCTAGGCCAAGAGGCAGTGAGCCTGGCACTCCAAGGAGAGTGGTTGCGTTCCACCGAGGTGAACAAGGCCATCTTGGAGTTATTCCCCGACGATGTAGAAGCCATGAACCGCCTGGTGAAAGCGCTGATCGAACTGGGCAGTTACGTGGACGCACGTGCGGTCTTGGACCGGGTTTGTGAGACGGCCCCATACAACAAAATTGCCAAGAAGAACCGGGCTAGGCTGGACCAGTTGGCCGCCAGCCCCGGCGCTGCCAAACAAGCCAAGAAGAACGCCGGGGCGCCGCCGGCAATCTCGCAGGTTTTCATTGAAGAAAGCGGCAAATCGGGCACCACCGTCCTGCGAAACACGACGGGAAACAAGGCCGTTATTCACGTCTCATCCAGCGACCAGGTCGTCCTGTCTCCGGACAAAAACACGGTAACCGTGCGGACGTTGGATGGGCAGCTTCTCGGTCAGGTGGAACCCAAGCTAGGCAGCAGGCTGGCCCGGCTAATGAGCGGTGGGAATAAATACACCGCCGCGGTGGTGACCGTGAACGAACAAGGGGTCTCCATTATCATCCGGGAGACTTTCAAACACGCCAGTCTTGGGAACGTCTGCTCATTTCCATCCAAGGTTAAGAAGGAAAACCGAGCGTTGCTAAATGAGACAGTGGCCCGGTTCTTGCGGGAAGACGACGGGGATGTGGACCCGGACGCTGACGAAGACGATGATGACGAGAACATCATCGATGAGGAAGCGATCGACACCGGCTGGTCCGAGGACGAATAAGAGCGCCCTCATTACCCCCGGCGGTTATCGCCCCAGCCAGCTAAGGTCCCCCCGCTCAGGGACCGTATACGTCCCATATTACGACTTGCTGTAAACGGCGGAGTAATAATGTGCCACAGAGGCGGTAGAGCCGCAGCGGTAGCGGCGGTTTAAAATTGTACCGCCCGAGGTCTTCTCTCTAAGC
>MUCT01000021.1 GCA_002816585.1 SAR202 cluster bacterium Io17-Chloro-G6
GCCCCCCGGTGAGTACCTGAAAATGCTGCACCCCCCATGCCGAGAGAGCTGCCAGCCCCAAAGTCATTCCCATCATTCGTGAAACCACAACTAGCGACGCCGCCGTGCCCCGGTAATCTTCATCCACGGCGCCCAGAGCATGGGCGGCGATCGGGGCAATAACCAGGCCGAACCCAAACCCGGCAATCAAAAGATGGACCGTCAACTCTGGGTCGGCGATGCCCAGTTCCCAACCGCTGGCCAAAAACATCCCCAGGGCCACTAGGACCAACCCGGCCACAGTGAGGGTGTTGGCTCCCAAGCGCATCACCAGCACGCC
The DNA here is from genome assembly GCA_002816585.1 of SAR202 cluster bacterium Io17-Chloro-G6. The sequence goes on from MUCT01000021.1 coordinate 320, forward strand.
GCCAACTACGGCGCCCACTGGGATGATTCCCGTGAGCCGCAGTAACCACAGCGCCCCAGTGAACGGCGACTTGCCCATCACCGTGTTGGCTACCAGAGGCACGGTAACCATGGCAATGATCAATGCCACCCCCACCAACACCTGGGTTAGATTTGAACTCAAAAACGCCCAGGACCGGAACAACAGCGGCGTGAGCAACGGCTGGATCACCCTTGTTTCCACCAAGACCAGAAGCGCGATCAATCCCACTCCAGCCGCGGTCAACAGGAACGGATAAGGAGAATCGAAGGTGAAGAAACCCCTGCGGGACATGGCTAAAGAAAGGACCAACAAGGCGCCAACCAAGACAACGCCGCCAATATAGTCCACTTTGGCCTCTTCGTTCCGGTGGTTGGGCACCCAGAACAGCGCAAAAAAGATCACCGCGCTCTGGGGAATGTTCAGCCAGAAGATCCAACGCCAGCTCAAAGCCTCGACGATCGCCCCGCCGTACACCGGACCCAGCATGGACCCGGCTTCTGCGGCGCCCCCAACTATTCCCAAGGCCAGGGCCCGGTGTTCCCTGGGCGCCAACGAAACTGCCAGCGCCATTCCAATGGGCACCGTCGCTCCGCCGCCCACTGCCTGGACAACCCTGGCGCCCACCATCCACTCCAAACTGGACGAAACGGCCACCAGGCTGGTGCCGATGCAGAAAACCACCAATGACACTTGATACACCCTGGGGTAACCGTAAACGTCGCCCAGACGGCCGATCAGGGGCATAGCGACCGTATACCCAAGTAGGTAGGCCGTGATGATCCAAGAGACCCGGTCCAGTTCTGCGATGGGGACTTTCAAGTCCAGCATCACGCTGGGCAGGGCCGTGACTACCACCGTCTGGTCCAATGCGGTGATAAAGGTACCCAAGCCGATGACCGACAAGATGAACGGCATCGGCAGTGTCCGGTCAGTACCCGGAATCGATCTTCCCATTTAGCCGGGTGGGTTGATGGCCACTGGCAGGTTGATGTCGTCCAGGGTTAATTGGCGAACCGTGTTCGCATCATCAGTGGGGACTACCCGCCCGACGATGTGGACCTGTTTCAGCAGCCCATTCTGTTCCAGCCAGAGGTCCAAGCCGACGGAGAAGCCATCACCTGCTCCGGGAACCAACCCCGACAGGTCCTCGGACGCTATATCTCCCTTTATGTGCACGGTGTCCTGGCCGTTCAGCCGTTCGGCGCGAATCGCCCGAGGCTGCTGGACCGCAGCCACAATGTCAGCCAGGGTTTGGCCCAATCCGGAGAGATTAAAGGGTAGGGAATCGGTTGCGACTTCGTTCCAATGACCACTGAATATGCCAGTCATATAGGAAGTGTCTTCGATGGTGATGATACTGATCTCGATATATGACTTGGGGACCTGAGACTCGGCTTCCACGGTGACCTTGAATCGGTCCGGTATTAGCACCTCTCCATAAGCTTTGGACATCAAAACTCCCGGAAACAATTCGGTGGCGCCTTCAAGGTGTTCCAAGTTAAAAGTTGCTGACTCCAGGGCCAACAACTGATCGACGGCCTGTTCCATAGCCCACTGGGCATCTATACCGGCCACCTCGCTGGGTGGTTCGGTCGCCTTATCTGAGTTGCAGGCGGCCATCAGACCCACTGCCAAAAGCCCGGCCAGCAAAGCTTTGATTCTCAGTTCCACGACCAAAAGGCCAGGACCCCCGCCCCGAGGTCCCGGGGTTCAGCGCCTCCTTCGGCGTCCAACACGTAGACCCGGTCACCCGTGGGGGTGCGGCCATTGCTCCGCCGGGCCTGCTCGCCCTTGGACCCGGCCACAACCAGGGATTTGCCGTCGGGCGACCATGGCGAGTGGGAATAGGCGTATTGGTCGAAGAAACTTAGCATGATGAACACTTCCGCAGACGGCCGGAAGCTGAACAGCCTCCTCGCATCGGAGCCGTCGGCAGGTCCGACGACCCACTCCATCTCCTGTTCGGCAGGATTGACCTCCACCCAAGCCAGTTTGTCGCCGGTCGGCGCCCAGTAGAAAGCCAGCGCTCCCTCGGTGGACAGGTTGGTTACAGTTCCGTCCGCCACCTGCGCCAACATCAGCCGGTCAAAGAATGGGATCCTGGGGTTAGACTGGTCGCCCACCACCAGCTGGGATGCGTCGGGCGACCAAAGGAAAGCAGAAACCGCCCCAACATCGATAATCTTGCGCGCTTGGCCTAAATCACTGACTGGGGCGATGTATAGTCCCATGCCTCCGTCGGCATCGGCCACGTAAGCCAAACTCTCGCCGTCTGGCGATATTGCTGGGACCCGAAATCCGCCAGAAGACTGGACTCTCTGGCGGGGAGCGCTATCAACTAGGGACTCGGCAAAAGTGATCTCGGGTCCGACGTGAAGGGCGATTGCTCCGTTCTTTGACAAGTGGTAATAGAGAGGGGCTCCCTGCTCAACCAGACGGGCAGGGATCCCAATTGTCCCGTCCCATACGAATAACGACAACCCGCCCGGTGTGGACGCCAAGAACGAGAGGGCATCCCCGGCCGGAGCCCAATAGAGATAATGAGGAGCGCCGTCCGCGATCAAGCCCGCCTGTTCATTCTCATAGACTGTTTCGCTGCGGCCCGATCGCGCATCCAACACCTGCACGGAAATCTCGGCCCTATCGTCTCCCACGACTACCCGGGAGGCCGCCAGCTTGGTTCCGTCCGCCGACCACGTGGGCCAGGCGTAATACTCGTTCAACCGCAGTGGCTGTGCTTGGCCGCCGCCGCCCGTACCGGTTCCTACCTGAAAACCGCCGGTGAGCTGTGACAAGCCATCGCCATCTGGGTCCACAGTGAATAGGTCGCCGTTGGAGTTGACGTAAGCGATCCGGTCCACGTGCCTTATATCCCTCCCGGCCTGAGTATTCGCAATCTGGACAGGCGCATCCACTGTGTTGCCCGAATTGCCGGTACACGCTACCGCGACGATCCCTAGAGCCACGGCGAGTCCAAGAAACGTCCTATCAACATTAAACATGTGCGTCCACCGTGTCCACATCGCGAGGCGGTTCCAGGATACCACTAGAGTTAAGTGGGCAAAACCTTGCTTCCCGTGGACAACCTAAGACAATACGTCTTCCAATCCGGGATAAATAAATGGAGTCAAAACCCCCACCAATTCCCAGACACGATCTCCCAAATTCCGTTCGCTGATTCGCACCTACTTATCATCCAAGATCACCGCCTTCTCCATGTTAAGATAAGCATAATCAACCAATAGCTAGTCACGCTCAAGTTTAACTATCCACACAACCCACGCCCTTATTACTCTTATTACTTTTTAGAAAACCAAATCTTATGATTGATACAGTTAGATTAAATATTAACGCTGGGTCTGGAGGAAACGGATGCAGTAGTTTTTTGCGGGAGAAATATCGGCCTAAGGGCGGTCCGAATGGCGGTGATGGTGGTGATGGCGGAAGCGCGTATTTGGTCGGAGACCCTTCAATCAATACCCTGCTCCACATAAAATTCAACAGTACGATTTATGTGGAAGCTGGAGGGCATGGAAAAGGGAAGAACAAGCGGGGCGGTAACGGTGAAGCTAAATATATACCTGTTCCGATTGGAACAGTGATCCATAGAATGTCTGAAGATGGAGAAAAAGAATTCGTCGATGATATTCGTACCGAGACGCCCAGGTTAGTGGCAGTGGGCGGCCGGGGCGGATGGGGAAATACCAGGTTTGCCACGCCGACCAATCAGCAACCCGTATTGGCCCAGCGAGGAGAACGCGGGGAGAAAGTTGTGCTGTTCTTGGAACTCAAGCTGCTGGCAGATGTTGGGCTTTTGGCCAAGCCCAATACTGGGAAATCGACCTTGATTTCAATGTGCTCCGCAGCCAAAGCGAAGGTGGCGGAATATCCGTTTACTACGGTGGAGCCGGTTTTGGGCGTGGTTAGGGTTGGCCGGGATGACTTCGTAATGATGGAAGTGCCGGGATTGTTGGAAGGGGCACACGAAGGGATAGGACTGGGCCATGAGTTCTTACGGCATGCTGAGAGGGCACGGTTGTATGTACACATGCTGGACGGACTTTCTGAAGACCCGGTAAAAGATTACCGGATGATCAACGAAGAGTTGGAGCAGTTCAACCCAGAAATGGCGCAGAAGCCCCAGTTGGTTGTGGTTAACAAGTTGGATGTAACCGAGGTGCGTGAAGACCAAGAAAACCTGGAGGCCCGGTTGCTGGAGGCGATTGACGAACGGAGATCAAGTGTGCAATTTATCTCCGCAGCCACCGGGGAAGGTGTTGATACTCTGATGAGCAGCATTATCCACGCGTTATCCGAAATGCCAAAAGACGAGAAAGACGACCAGCCGGCGCCCGAGCCGATGCACTCGCGGCCACAACGATCGATGGCGAGGGAGACAGTAAGGCGTGAGAATGGTGTGTTCGTGGTGGAATCCGAGCCTATGGAGCGGCTTGTTGCCATGGCTGACACCCGAGACCAACGGGTCTTGTTGCAATTGTGGCGTGAGATGCGGAAATCCGGGTTGGCAGACCGGTTGATCGATGCGGGCATCGAAGCCGGCGACACGTTAAGGTTAGGGAAGGTGGAGATCGAATGGTTCTGAGGAGCCCGTTGCCGTGAGTGTAGGCATCCTGGGCGGCACCTTCGACCCAGTCCACCTAGGGCACTTGGCGATCGCCGAAGCTGCCATGGGCCATGCAAGCCTGGAGCGGGTACTGTTCATCCCGGCCGGGCAACCGAGACTTAAGCAGTCGCAACCAAAAGCGTCGGTAAGTCAACGTATCGAAATGGTGCGGCTGGCGATTCAGGGCAATCCTAAGTTTGCAGTCTGTGACATAGAGGCCCGTCGGCCTGGCCCGACCTACAGTGTCGAAACCCTGGAGCAGCTTTCCGTCAAGTTGGCCTCTGGCGTCGGCATTTTCTTTATACTAGGAATGGATGTTCTCCGCCAACTTGACCGGTGGAAGGACCCCGAACGGGTGCTCAGTCTCTGCCGGCTATTGGTTCTGCACCGGCCTGGCGAAGAGGATTTTGCTTGGCCGGGATTTTACAACCGGTTCCCTGAAGCTGAAGGACGAGTCCAGATCGTGGCGGCGCCCCCGGTGGACGTGAGCGCCACTGAATTGCGGCGGAGGGCCTCAACGGGTGAGCCACTGGTGGGGGGAGTGCCCGATGCGGTAGCCCAGTATATCCACCAACACGGGTTGTATGCGAAAGAGCGGGAAGGGAGGACGACGAGTTGAGCGAAACAGTGGACCGGCTGTTGGCCCTGGCGTTGGAGCGAGGGGCCATCAAATACGGAGATTTCACCCTAACCTCAGGGAAAAAGAGCAGCTATTACTTTGATGGAAGATTGTTGAGTCTGGACCCTGAAGGCGCCCATCTGATTGCCAAAGCCCTGCTACCCTTGTTGCAACAGGCTGGTGCCCGAGCTGTCGGTGGGACTACGCTGGGAGCGGACCCCATCGTCACCGCTGTTGCCCTGACAAGCCATTTGGATGGCGACCCAGTCCCGGCGTTCATCGTGCGCAAAGAAAGTAAGAGTCATGGAACCAAGCAGAACATCGAAGGGCCCCTGTCGCCGGGAAGCAAGGTCGCCATCGTGGACGACGTTTGTACCACCGGCGGGTCACTTTTCCACGCGATACAGGCCGCGGAAGAGGCTGGCTGCACAGTGGTGAAAGTGGTTTCCCTCTTGGACCGGAACGAGGGCGGTTCTGAAGAGATGCGGAAGAGGGGTTACGATTTCTCGGCGCTGATGGCCGCGACACCAGAGGGCAAGATAGAGTCAGCCGCCGGCTAAGGAACTAATCTTTGGCGGGGCCGAAGGGTTGGGCCAAGGCGACGATCTCCGCCGAGCCCTTTTCATGGCCTTCCACATCCAAATGTGCGCCCGGGTTGGCCGCAGCGGCTTTAACGTAGGCGAGGCCCCTCAGAAAGCCGTCTGAAGGTGCTGGGGCAACGGACGTGATGGTTCCCACAGGCTGCCCGTCTAGATGCAACGCATCCCCTGGAGAGGCAGAGGCATCCGCGAAGCGCAGGGAAACCAGGTACTTCTGGACCTTCTTGTAGCTATCCAGCCGGGCAATGACCTCCTGGCCGATGTAACAACCCTTGGCAAAGTCCACCGAACCGATGAGGCCGGCCTCCAACGGGTTATAGGGCTCCCCAAGCTCCGGGCCGAATTCAGGCACCCCGAAGTTCACCCGCACTGCGTCCATGACCGTGGCGCCGACCGGAGTTGCCCCGTTCTCTGCAAGGTGATGCCACAAGCCGGAAGCTGCATCCGGCGCCGCGATCAACCAATACCGGGACAGGACGCCCAAGGGTTGTTCCACCGCTAGCGCGTCATATCCACCGATCTTGACGGCTTGAATCGAGAGTGAGTCCTGGGAACCCGGTTTGGACTCCAGCCCCAGCAGCTTCCCTGCATCAGGACCGACCAATGCCAACATGACGCTCTCGGATGTGATGTCTTCTACCGTCAGGTCTTCCATGATTGTGTATTTATCCAGCCAATCAATCACGGCCTGTTGCCGGCCGGGGCTGGTCAGTAAGATCACGTAATCGCCCTGGTTCAGCACTCCCAGTACGTCTATGATCCGGCCGCGGTCAGTGGTGAGAACGGTAACCGCCCCCTGGCCTTCAGCCAGGTCTACGACCTTGTTGGTGGACATGCGGTTCAGGAGGTCCAGCCCGTCCTCGCCAATGGCCTTCAGCCGTCCCATATACGACGCGTCGTGGAGACCAACAGCATTGGTGGCTGCCTCATATTCGGTAGCGAAATCCGAGTAGACACCGGGCAGTTGGTAGCCATGGCGTTCGACAAAGATAGTTGCGCCGGTCTGGAGAGGAGATTCTTGCAGGGTCATCGGGCGCTCCATAGGGGAGACTTGGGGGTAAATAAACAAGCGCCGCATTGCAGTAGCGAAAGCGGCGCTTGTAATGAGACTGGCTGAGGCGGCTAAATACTGAACGAAGTGCCGCAGCCGCAAGCTTTCTTGGCGTTGGGGTTTTCGAAGACGAAGCCCTTGCCGTTCAGACCATCAGAAAAGTCCAGCTCGGTGCCGACGAGGTAGATGTAGCTTTTCTTTTCGACAATCACCTTGACACCGTGTTGTTCGACGATCTTGTCTGTTTCGTCGAAGTCGCCGGTAATCTTGAGGTCGTAGGTGAGTCCGGAACAACCGCCACCCTTGACAGCCACACGGATCCCCACGTTTTCGTCGATGCCATCTTTCTTGGCGAAGTATTTAATTTTATCGGCGGCTTTTTCTGAGATTGCAACCGTTAGTTCAGCGCCGTTTTGAGTTATGGGCATATCGTTCTCCCCGAGCAATTAACGTCAAAGTTTGGGGTTGGATTCATTTTCCAAGTCTGATATTGAACCAACCATATCATTGTAGAGTCTGGAATCATCCCCAGTCAAGATTCTGAGCTTGGCCAGGAGAATAATCTGACAACAACCGGAGCTAATCCGGGCCTTAGCTCAATAGTTGGGCCACGGCTTCGGCCCCCATGTATGTCTGCAGCAACCCAGCGAAGTGGTTGGCTTTCCCGGCGGTGCGGGCATCGGCTTTGTCCAACAATCCGGCCAACGATTCGGCGGTGTCCAAGGTGTTGGAACGGACCTGGATCAAGGGGACTTCCCGATTTAGGGCCTCGGCTTTGATGTACTCGGTGGGCTCTCCGGGGCCGGTGAGCACCAGGCATTTGGTGTTCTCACCCATGCAGGCCATCTGGATGTCGGGACGCTCGACCCGGGTGATTACGGCCTGGTTGGCGTGGCGGCCGAAATAGGTGGGGCCTGAGTCCATGATGTTGCCGCCGATCATGAATCGTTCCACCGGGGCGTCCACATTCACGGGGTCCAGCACCCATTGTCCGCCCAAATGCTCCGCGAGTTGCTCCACCGAAACCGAGAGCATCCCACGGCTTTCTGGAATCACGGCAACTGGCATGGAATGTTTGCTGAGGTCACGAACCACCGCGTCACGCCGGTGAATCGGAGCGTGATTGACCACTATTGCGGCCATGCCCACCGATGCATTGATTTGCGCGGCGACTGCGCTAGCGCCGGTTAGATTGGAATATCGGTGCACCAGGACCGACCTGCAGTTTGGAGCGTAAGCCCCGCCCGTATTCCCGGCTGCATCCGGTCCCTCGATGATGACTATGCCCGCTTCTGACTCCAGCCTGGAGACCTCAGCCTGGACCTCAGCCATCGATTCCGAGTCAGTCAGGCTGGCAAGAGGTTTGGGGGCGGGGACGGATGGTCCGCCGGAAGAGTTCTGAAGCAGGTGGGAGATGAACTCGACGTCAGGGTCTGCGCCCAACTCATCGGAGAAAGGTTTGTAGTAACCGGCCTGTTTACCAGCGGCATTGGCCGTGACCAGCAGCGCCGCCGCCAGGCTGGTTTTGCCCGCCCCGGTCACCTGATTTCCTTGGATTACAACGACTGCCACGGAGTCTCCTAAGGGTCTGCCGGCTGGGTAATTCTGGCCCGCGTAATTTTAGCATAGGCGCCCCATCCCGACTGACGGAACCGGGCTAATCGTTTACGTCCTTGGGGCCGGTGTCTTCAGGGTCGAATTTGTCAGGGAACTTGGTAGTGTCGTCCCACTTGGCCAAAGTGAAGTCCGCACGGTGGAGACTGGCTTGCTTGAAGCTGGCGCCGCGGACGTCGGTTGCGATCCACATGGAGTCGCGGATCATTGCCAGATTGAAGTCGGCCCCCGGCATGACGGCCCGGCTCAGGTCGGCCCCGTTCATGTTGGTCGATTGGAACCGCGCGTTTGTCAGGTCGGCGTTTCTTAGGTCTGCTTCAATCATATTGGACTGACTGAAATCGGCCTCGGTAAGGTCCGCGCCGATGAGATTGACCCGGTTCATGCGGCAATGCCTGACAACCGCATTCTTCATTACAGCGCCCTTCATGTCGGCCCAGAAAAGGTTCACATTGGCCAGGTTGGCCGCGGTTAGATCGACGCCGGCCATCCCGGCTTGCCCCAAGTCTGCTTCGGACAGGTCTGCGCCGGCCAAGTTCGCGCCGGCTAGGTTGGCCCGGGTGAGTCTGGCGCCGGACAGGATTGCGCCCCTGAGGTTGGCATCGCGGATCTTGGTGCCAGCCAAGTTAACCCCGCTTAGGTCTGCGCCTTCCAGGTCAAGCTGTACATCGGGATTGTTCTCGCGCCAAGAGTCCAGTGCGTCGGGGCCTCTGGAAGCCAGGTTAACGTGCTCTTGGTTAGCCAATTACTTGTTCTCCAGAACTTAAGGTTTGTCCATAAAAACGCAGCCCGGGATCTGCTCCCAGGCTGCGATTACTTATCCGATACTTTCCGCTGGTTGCGGGTATTCGAGAGAAGATTATGCCTTTTCAAGGTCAAAGAGCTTCTCTGCGATGGCCATCTTCAATTCATTGACCTTGCTCAAGTCGGGGAATGCTCCGGCTTCCTTCCGGTCGAAGATCTTTTCCCCATCCAGGTACACTTCGAGGCGGCCCTTATCGGAGGGTGTCATCTTGATGGCCACGTCGCCAGGGGCGTCCGAGCGGAAGAACTCTGTCGCCAACCACGTGGCGACGGGGTAGTAGCCTCAAGAAACGCAGTACAGTATCTCTGCTTCTACTTTTCCGTGCGCTGATCCTGCCATTTTTCTCTCCAAATTCCGGGTTTCTGCCCTGTAATTTCGGTAACCTCGAAAGTGTTGCGGCGTTACTTGATCACTGCGGTGCCGGTTCCTACCGCGGTGCGGTTTCCGTCTTGATTGTCGCAGAAAAGGTTTACCGAGACCTTGGTGCCGTCTTCAATTTCTTCGGTACCGCTGACGGCGCCGGTGACAGAGATGGTGTCTCCAGCCTTTACGGGTCTTAGGAACTTGAGGTTGACGGTGCCGGTGTGATTGAACACCTCCGGTCCGAAGAACCTGCGCAGGCTCTCGGCGGCGAAGGTAATGGACATGCGGCCCGATGCGATCGTATATGTAGTTCCCAGCCGTTTGGCGGCCATCTCCGGGTTGTTGTGGATGTTCTCCCGGTCCAAGATTCCGCAGGACTCGAACTGGAGGATCGACTCTGTAGTGATCTCCTTGGTAACTGAAGGAATCTTCTGGTCTGGCTCTATTGTTGTTCTGGATGCCATTTCTTTCCCAACTCGTCAGGCTTTTTCAATTGGTAGGTGCTGAGTTTCTCCAGCAGCCGGCCATCTTCGTCGACGGCGGTGGCCTCTATGACTATGTAGGGCTTGTCCCGCCGCAAATATTTGTCGGAGATACGGCCGGTGACATGAATCGTCTTGCCGACGATCGGGGGGTTGTAGAACTCGACCTCGTTGCCCGCGTTCACAGTGCCGATCGGGTCGTCATAAACCATGGCGAAGGCCGTGGCGTCATGCTTAACGCCGAGTGTGGGGAAAGGCGCATCCGGGTCGGCCACCGAGGCACGGAATGCATCCAGCATCTCCTGGGTCAGAGTGTACTTGTAGGACCCCAACTCTTCCCCAATCTCGGCCTTTTCGTAGTCGAAGATCTTAAGTTCTGGATCGGCCATTTCCTGGCTCCATTTTAGCCCTGCCGGGCGCGGTCTCTCTAAGATACTGAGTTTACCGGAGGTAGTCAACGACGGGGACAGGTGGCCTTGGCGGTGCGTGGCTGATAAATCGGGTTTGCCCTATAATAAACGGTGAACCGGAAGTTCCAGGCGTGAACGGCCGCCAGGGACCCGATCCCTAGCTTGAAGGCGTGACTAACATGGACCTGACTTTTGACCGGGGAGACCAGCAAAACCCCAGAGGACACGCCCTGCTCTACTTCCGCGTGGACACGGAGCCGGATCTGGTCTATGCCACCTACGTGGTCACCCTTCCGGTCAAGTCAGACCTCACCAAGTATGTACCTCCCTTCCTCGCCTCCCATTTGGGCAGCCTTCCTCTGAGCGACCTTTCAGCATTCGCCATGCCTCCGGTGCCGGAAGCCGTGGGCTCTTATTCGGAATTGGAGCGGTTGAGTCAGTTGAGGGGTGATGACCTGGTTTACGGTGGAAACATGTTCTCCTTTGATCTGCCAAGAATGATGGAGACGGCCACCGAGGCGGTCCAAGCCTACTCCAGCTTGTGCTCCGACGCTCTAACCATGACCGGCACACCAGTTGAGGGCGCCGCGGCAGCCTTGGCCGATGAATTGGGCCAAATTCAAGAATCCGCCCCTCCTTCCGCCGAAGGACCGGCGCCAGAACCGGCGGAAGAACCCGATGACTCCTACAACGTGAATGAAGTCCTCTTCAGCTTCATGAGCGAAAGCGACAAACTGGCCGAGTTGTCTCGGCTCTTGGGCCGGCTCCGGTTCGCCGTGGACGGCTCCGACCAAGCCACGGCGGACGAAGTTGGCCAGGAGATCACGGTACTTGCCCGCCATCTGCCCGAGGATTTCCGGATTGGCGACCTATTGCACGTGGCTCGCGATAATTCGCAAAAGAGTTCTGAACTGGCCAAACTCTACATCGACCGTTGTTTCCGGCTCTCCGCCGGAGATGCGGGAGCAGCCAAGGAATTGGAAAACCAGATTCTCCTGTTGCGCGCCCAGGACTGATCTAGCTTCGGCCGATTTCCCTCCCGATTCTGACGTCTCGTCACGGCTGATACAATTGCAATGCGTCTGATGGCGCACTTTCCAGCCTATGGGAGGAAAAAGACCGGTTGGCTTACCTCTCCCGCCTTCGGCTGACCAATTTCCGCAATCTGACCCACCTAGACCTTGCGCTGTCTAAAGGGGTGACCGTCTATTACGGCCCCAACGCCCAAGGCAAGACCACCCTGCTGGAAGCCGTTTATCTGCTGTGCATCGCCCGTTCCTTCCGTGCCGAGAACGAGAGGGAAGTGGTCAACTTCGATGGGGCCAAAGGTGGCGAGCAGGCGCTGGTGGACGGGACCATCGAGAGGGAAGGCCAACGCCTCCGTGTGATAGTCGGTTACCAGCCAACGCAGCGGGTAAGTCAGGAGGAACCCTCGGGCCTGGCTTACAACGTCCGGAAAGAGATACGCGTCAACCGGGTCAAGCGCACCGCGGGCGAACTGATCGGCGAGGTGAACGCCGTGCTCTTCAGCGCGGCGGACATCGACCTGGTCCAGGGGCCTCCGGCCGGCCGAAGAAGGTTTCTGGACATCCTGCTCTCCCAGGCGGACCGCCTCTACCTCAAGGGCCTGCAGCGGTACCACCGGGTGGTGCAACAAAGGAACCAATTGTTGCGTCTGCTGCGCGAAGGCCGCGCCGAAAGAGACGAGCTCGTCTTTTGGGACGACGAACTGGTCCGCGAGGGGGCTTGGATTACCTGGCGCCGCTATGAGGCCATGCGGGAGCTTACTGCCACCTGCCGTCGGCAACACGAGGAACTTAGCGGTCCGGATGAGGATTTGGCCATCGAATACCGGCCCAGCGTTCGCCTGGCGGGCACCATCGCGGAGATCGAGGACAACTTCCGGGAGGCGTTGGCTGTGGTGATTCACAGGGAACAGGCCCGGCCCATCACGGCCGTGGGCCCCCACCGAGACGACTTCAATCTGATGATTGACGGCGCCGACATGGGCGCTTTCGCGTCCCGGGGCCAGGCGCGCACCATGGCCTTGACCCTGAGGCTGGCTGAGGCCGAATTCCTGGCCTCAGTCCGGGGTGAGGGGCCGGTGGTGCTTCTTGATGACGCGTTATCGGAGATGGACAGCTCCCGCAGGCACCGGCTGTTGGAGAAGGCGACCCAATACGAACAAGTTCTGATCACCACCACGGACCTGGAACAGGTGAACGATTTCTTTGGTTCCATGGCCAATTATTTCTACGTCTCGAGCGGGCAGGTATGGCCTTCCAGCGAATCTGGGGAAATCGGAGAGTATCCCGTGTCCGTCCAGGTGTCTGAAGATGATTCCAGCCAGACTATCGACGAATCGGCGTGACCGGTGTATACATCATGCATGGCAGGGAAAGACTGCGAGAATGGGGCTGGCTGGGGGATTGGGTGTAAATGGCAGTGACCAAAGAGATACTGGATGAGATTGCACTGTCTCAGGCTGAGTATGACCTGATTCTTGAGCGTCTCGACCGGGAGCCTAACTCCGTTGAACTGGGCATGTTCGGCGCGCTATGGAGCGAGCACTGCGGCTATAAACACTCCCGGCCATTGCTGAAGTTGTTCAATCAAGATTCGTCCGGGCAGCAATCGTCCCGTGTCTTGTCTCAGACCGGTGCGGAGAACGCCGGAGCGGTGGACATCGGGGATGGTCTGGCGGTGGTTTTCAAGGTTGAGTCCCATAACCATCCGTCCGCGGTTGAGCCGCTGCAGGGAGCGGCAACAGGTGTAGGCGGCATTGTGCGGGACATCCTGGCCATGGGCGCCCGTCCCATCGCGCTGCTCAACTCTCTTCGCTTCGGCCCCCTGAACGACCCTCAGAACCGGCATTTGTTCCACGGCGTGGTGGGCGGCATCTCTTGGTACGGCAACTGTATCGGGGTGCCCGACGTGGCCGGCGAGATCTGCTTCGACAAGTCCTATTCCCAGAACCCCTTGGTCAACGCTATGTGCGTGGGCCTGATCGAAACCGACCGCATCGCCACCGCTGCTGCCAGCGAAGTTGGCGACGTGATGCTTCTGGTGGGCGCGGGTACCGGACGTGACGGAATCCACGGGGCATCAGGATTGGCCTCACGCAGCTTTGAGGAAGATGTTGAGTTGCGTCCCACGGTCCAGGTGGGTAATCCGTTCCTGGAAAAGGTGCTGATAGAAGCCTGTTTGGAGGCGCTGGACACCGGCTTGGTGCATGCGATACAGGACCTTGGCGCGGCGGGATTGACTAGCGCGGCAGTTGAATCGGCGTACCGGGGCGGCCGGGGCATCCGCCTGGACATATCCCAGGTGCACCAGCGGGAACGGGGCATGAGCCCTTACGAGGTTATGCTCTCAGAGTCTCAGGAGCGCATGCTGTTGGTCGTCGCGCCAGAGAACTTGGCCGCGGTCAAGGATGTGTTCGATAAGTGGGACGTGACTTGCCGGGAAATCGGCCGAGTTATCGCCGATCAGGTGGCCCAGGTGGCCGCCGGTCCGGAGTTGGTGGCCGACCTGCCCATTGGTCCCCTATCTGAAGCGCCCCAGTACCGTTTGGGCGGGAAGCAGTCAGAGGAAGACATCAAACGCGCCCGGTTGGACTTGGACTCCGTTCCATTGCCAACGGGAGGCCCGCAAGAGACGTTGCTACGCTTGTTGGCGTCTCCCAATATAGCCAATAAAGAGGGGGTCTACCGGCAATACGACCACCAGGTACAGACCAACACGGTGATCGGTCCCGGAAGCGATGCCGCCGTACTGAGGGTGAAGGGCACAGAGAAGGCTATTGCCGTGACCATCGATGGCAATGGCCGGCTCTGCCAATTAGACCCCTTCCAGGGCGGGCAGATAGTGGTTGCTGAGGTCTGCCGGAACCTGAGCTGCACCGGCGCGTTTCCATTAGCGGTAACTGACTGCCTCAACTTCGGCAACCCGGAAAGGCCCGATATCTATTACCAATTGGAGCAGTGCATCCTGGGTATTGCGGAGGCCTGCCGGGTGTTGGAAGTGCCGGTGGTAAGCGGCAATGTGAGCCTTTACAACGAATCCCGGGGCCAAGCGGTCTTTCCCACGCCTGTCGTTGGGGGCTTGGGATTATTGGAGGAGGCCGCCAAGGCCACGAGGTCGGCCTTCGCCGCGAAGGGGATGGTGGTCGCCCTGCTGGGCGCAGATACTCAGGAGGTTGAGTCCTCCGACCTGGCTGGCAGCGAGTACCTGCAATGCATCCACGGGCGGGTCGAGGGCAGCCCCAAGATAGACATCGATTTAGAAAAGAGGGTGCAACAGGCTTGCCGCCGGGCCATCGAACAGGGCCGGATAGCGTCGGCCCACGATTGCTCCGAAGGTGGATTGGCCATTGCCCTGGCCGAGTGTTCCATTCAAGGCGGGGTTGGTTTCAACGGCGAATTTCCCGTCCCCGGCCGCTGGGATGCCGCTCTGTTCGGAGAACGTCAGTCTCGCATCGTCGTCAGTCTGCCGGAGGACCAGTGGGACGCCGTCGCCAGCCTGGCCTCGGACTTGGAAGTGCCGGTTACCAGATTGGGGTATACTGGGGGCGACCGTTTCCGGTTGAATGGTACCGTGGACCTGCCGTTGACCCAGATCAGCGATGTGTGGAACAACGGCCTGGAGGCAGCCAGTGGATAACGAACCACTGCGTGTTCTGTTCCTGACCCCCTATTTCCGGCCCTATCTGGGGGGCATAGAAAGGGCGATAGAGCAGCTATCGTTCCAGATGCAGCAGTCGGCCTCCATCGAAGCCGTCGGGGTGCTCACGACCAAGTACTCCTTCCCTCGTTGCCCGCAGCCGACCTGGCAAGATGAAGAGACAGCCCCCGAAGGCATTGCCATCTACCGTCTCTCCGGATTCCCCCGCCGGGCCCCTCCCTTTTACTCTGTCCCATTGGTCTGGTTCTCGCCCCTGCGGCAAAAAAAATATCTGGACCAATTCAAGCCCGATGTGATCCATTTTGTGGGAGATGGCTGGTTCTGGGGACATTTCTGGGCGTGGTTCTGGTACCGGGGCCGGGCAAAGTTCGTGTTCACCCCCTCCTACCATACCTTGTCGCCCAGTAAATGGTGGCTGAAGCCCATAAATGCGTTCCTGTGCCATGTTGCCGACCGCGTGGTCGCGCTGACCGGCCGGGAAGCAAAGAGCGTCCGAAGAGCTTATCTGGCGTCCAAGGACAAGCTGAGAGTGATTGGCTGGGGGGCCTCTTTTGCCGAAAGCAGGCCGGGTTTGGGGACCGCCAATCGCCAAGCGGGGGAAGAACTGGAAGCCGGGCCGCTGACAATCCTTTGTGTCGGCCGATTGGGGAAGCACAAAGGACAACGATGGCTGCTTGATACCTACATGCAGGCCCGAGCCGAATTCAAGCGCCCGGTCCGCTTGGTGCTGGTGGGCCGCGATGAAGGCAGCGCCGCCGAGATTGAGGAGTTCATCGCCGAGCAACAGCTTCACGGAGAGGTGATTGCGACCGGCGAAGTATCAGATGGCGAGCTGGCCGAGTGGTATGAAGAAGCCGATCTGTTCACCCTGTTCTCCCATTACGAGGCCTTTGGACTGGTATATCTTGAGGCCATGGCCCATGGCACCCCAGTGCTGACCCACGATGTTGGCGCAAACCAAGAGGTGCTGGGACAGGGAGCGGTGGTGGTTGCCAAGTTCGACCGGGAGGAGGCGGCTAGCGAGTTAGCCCGCCTGGTGAACGACGACACGGCCCGCTTGGAGCTGGGCTCCCAAGCCCAACGGTATGCCCTTTCCGAGTTCACCTGGCCGGCCGTCGCAGAGAAGTATCTGGAAGTCTATCAAACAACCCGCATTGCGGCCTGATTCTAGGGAATAATACGTGGACCGAACAACGCTAGAAGAGGGCGCACGCCGGATTCTCCTCGGCAACCTGCGCCAGGGCGTGGCCGATTGGAACGGTCAAGAATTCAGCTTCGTCTGCCCTTCCCTCACGGGTTATCCTTTCCAGTGGTTCTGGGACTCCTGCTTCCACGCCATTGCCCTGATCCACCTGGACCCGGACCAGGCCAAAGCCGAACTGCGGACGCTGATGAGCGGGGCGTTGCCCGACGGCTTCATGCCCCACATCATTTTTTGGGAGATGGAGAAACAACCCGACTTCCTGAGCCGAAACATCGTTGGCCAGACCGATCCCCATTACAGCTCGACCATGCAGCCCCCAATTATTGCCTACGCCGTGGAACGGGTGTACCAGGCCACTGGCGATGAGGAGTTCCGGAGGGCGGCCCTGCCGGTGCTGATTAATTTCTACCGTTGGCTACGGACAACCAGAGACCCCGATAACGATGGTCTGATCGCAGTGATACAGCCGGAAGAGGCAGGGACAGACTGTTCTCCCAAGTACGACGAGGCTTTAGGACTTACCGAGCTCTCCAATCAGGGGTTCATTACGGCCTTGAGGGAGATCTACCGGGCCTACGAACCACTACGGGGAGATGACCAAAAGATACTCGCGGCTGACCTCTTTCATTTCGAGGACGTGTTGGTGAACTCGATCTATGCACTTGGGATGAACTCCCTGGCCCGTCTGCTGGGAGATTCGCCCGAGGCCGAAGAGTTCAGCCGCGAAGCCGGCCGCACCCAGGACGCTTTGCTGGAGAAGTGCTGGGACGAGGACGCGGGGGCCTTCTTCGATCTTTCAGGTGTTGCTGAAAATCCGGTGCGTGTCGTGACCATCAGTTCGCTGATGCCGTTGATCCTCCCAGACCTCCCCAGGCCCATTGTGGAGCGGTTGGTCGAGGACTGGGTGTCGTCGCCGGACCATTTCTGGACCCCGTATCCGCTGCCCTCCGTTCCGGCCTCGGACCCCAAGTTCATGCCGGGCAATCCCAGGGGATTCATCTGGCGTGGGCCGTCGTGGATCAATACCAATTGGTTCTTGTCCCACGCCTTGAGGGGCCACGGCTACCCGGACTTGGCCGACACCATCGTGGCCAAGAGCCAAGAATGCATCGAGAAGTCAGGCTTCAGAGAGTATTACCACCCCTATACAGCCGAGGGATTGGGCGCCAGGGATTTTGGCTGGTCCACGCTGATTCTGGATATGTGAGAGTTGAGCGGTGGTAAAGATGTCGCGAGAGAGCATCGACCACCGTGGCGAATCTGAAATGTTCTTAAGGAGTTGAGAATCGTTACCCTGGCGGGTAGCCATGTTCAAGTCCTATGCCCAGAACTAGAAGCGCGGTCTAACTCTTCTGGGTGAATGCGTGGTTGGTTTGTACGATTTAACGGCGGTTTTGGGGCCTGGTTCCGCGAGGGTGGAAAAGCCGGGAGATGAAACCAGTTTCGGCCCGGGCCTCGGCGGCTTCCTTCCCCGATTCGTAGTCGTCGTCTTCGTAATCCGGGTACTCAGCGATCCCCACCCCGGCGCTGGCGCCAAAGTCTTCAGGGCCCTCCGGCTGATCCAGAGGGTATTCTGAAGCAATGGGTGTTGAAACTTCGGCGTCGCCGTTAGAACCCTCATCGCTCCAGCGGGCGCCGATGATCTGTGGCACCAAAGGATGCTCGTGGTTCAGGTTGAAAGTGCGGCGGCGTCGGTTCTGTCCCGAGGTCTCGTCGCGCCAGCTATGGTTGCCCTTCAGAAAGAATTCGCCATCGCTCAGGCCTCGAAGTATCTTGCTGACGTAGGTGCGGGAGCTGGCTTGACCCCACCGTTGGGTGATCTCGGCGTGATCGGCCTCCAGGCCTTGAGAGAGAGCGCCGCAGATCTCAGAGACCAGGAAGTTGAAAGCGACGTGACTAACCCCCTCCTGGTGCTCCAGGGTGTTCGCCATAACAATCAGGTCTGATACCCTTTCTGCCAGTTGACCATCTTCCGGCTCGGCAGGCATGGCCAAGCTGTTGATGGCGTCCTGCACTGCCTGGGCGAGTTCGGTGTTCCCGCCAAAGGGTGAATTGGGGTCGCCGGATGCTCCGGTATCACCGGATGACCCGGTATCGTCGTTGGCGGCGTAGTCTTCCTGGCCCTCCTCTTGTTCATGCTGACCGTTGGTAGCGACCATTGCTACTTCCGGCGTAGCCACTGCTGGGCTGGCGAATTCTACATCTGAATCAGTGGCGTCTTGGCCATCCGAGCTGTCGGCTAGCTCGGCTTCCACCGGCTCCGGCGAGTCGTCGGCTTCTTTCTGTCTGGAACGAGGGAGCCGGCCTCGGCGGCGTCCTGGGCGGACGTTGGGGCTGGAGAATGTGGCTTCGGTGGCTCCTTCTGGGATGTCCTCACCGGCCATGATGGCCCAGTCTACGAGACCGGCGGTAATCAGCCGAACATTGCCATCTTGTGCCACCCTGGCCATTAGACGTTTGAATCCCGAGTAGCCCAGGTTCTTTTCGTCAAAGTCGGGATAACGCCGCATCAATCGTTGCTTGATGGAGGTCAACAGTGGATTGCCGCCCGCCTTGCGTTCATCCCGGACAATCTCTTCGATGACCCGGATTATATTATGCAAATCGCCTGCGCCTGCGCCGGAGGATGTATCGGCCGCAGCCCTTTCGGTGGTTCGAGCCTCGGCGGGCGCCTCCGAAGGCACTACCGGGTCAACATCTACATCGTAGAGCACCAGGGTGTCCACCTGGTCGGCCAGGCGGCGTGAGGTACTCCAGGAGACACCGACGACAATCACATGTTTGCCCATTGTCCGGAGGGCGTTGACCACGTGAATGAAGTCAGAATCTCCCGAGACCAGCACGTAGGTGCCGATGTTGGGGTACGTATGGGCAATCTCGATACAGTCGGCGGTCATCTTGACATCGACGCTATTCTTGATGCGTCCTGTGCGTATGCCGTTGGCGTTGGTTGCATTGGGGGAAGGGGACCGGGTGGGCACGAACACGGGCTCAATGCCGGCGGCGTAGAGAGACGGCGGGTCGTTGATGAACTGGCTGGCCCCCCGGAGTTCGGGCGCTTTGGTGACCCAGTCTGCATAGGCCTTGGCGATCACCACGCGGCCGTGGTTGGAGACTTCTTCTTTGAGGGCGGAAACGTTGGGGGTGCGGTGGCCTACGGCCAGGCTGATCTTAAAGTTTTCCCAGTCGATGAATAGGGCGACGTCCGCCCCGTGGTTGAGGTTAGCCTGCATTCAGTAATTCGTCCCAGTGAGCCGATTTCAGGCTCACATGTATCTGTATATCAGTTTAAGGCGAGACCAAGTTGGAGTCAAGAAACCATGGTGCGGTATTGATTGGTCCGAACCTTCCGCGGAAGGGCAAGGCTGCCCATCTATCTTGACAACGCGCGGGCTTTCCTAGATTGTACCCACGTGTAAAACAGGCCGGTCTTTGGATATGCCACTGTGTTTCGGGACTGGCCCTAGATTCAAGAGGTGCACCGATGGCGGACCGACCCCCCAGACTAGAAGGTAAAGTGGCGATCGTAACCGGCGCGGGTTCCAGCGGCGAAGGAATTGGCAACGGCAAAGCGGCTTCCATCCTGTTCGCCAGGGAAGGCGCTAAAGTTCTGTTGGTGGATTTTCAGGAAGACCGGGCCCGGGAGACCCTTCAGATCATCCAGAAAGAGGGGGGTGTGGCATCGACACTCCAGGGCGACATGACCAAGCTGGAAGACTGCGAACGGATGGCGCAAACGGCCATGGAACGCTACGGACGGGTCGACATCCTGGACAACAATGTGGGCATCTCTCAGCGGGGCACAGTGGTAGAAGTCAGCGAAGAAGACTGGGATAAGGTCATGACCGTCAACTTGAAGACCATCGTGCTATCTAGCAAGGCGACAATCCCTCACATCATCGCCAGTGGTGGTGGCGGGGCAATCATCAACATCTCGTCCATAGCCGGGCTCAGGGCACATAGCAGCACCCCTTACACCGCGTCCAAAGCAGGGGTTATCGGGCTGACCTTTTCCATGGCGGCCGACCACGCCGCGGACAACATCCGGGTCAACGCCATCGCGCCGGGCTTGGTGTACACGCCCATGGTGGCCCCGCGGATGAACGACGACCTGCGCCTGTTCCGCAGCGAGGCCGCTCCGCTGAAGACCGAAGGGACCGGCTGGGACGTTGGCTACGCGGCCCTGTTTCTGGCCAGCGACGAAGCCCGCTGGATCACCGGAATCTGCCTGCCTGTGGACGCCGGCCTGACCGTCGTACACCCCGGCACCTTCACTCCGATGAGCCAGCAGACCCGGTATTAGCCGGGAGGGACGCCACTCACCCCAACCCTAAGGAGACCTGCCATGCGTTTACAAGGAAAGGTAGCCCTCATCAGCGGCGGCAGCCGGGGCATGGGCGCAGTTGAGGCGGCTTTGTTCGCAAAGGAGGGCGCCAAGGTGGTGGTGGGCGATGTGCGGGTGGAGGAGGGCCGCAGCCTGGTTGAAAAGATCACCAGTGAGGGCGGAGATGCCGTTTTCGTGCGGCTGGACGTTACCAGCGAGACTGACTGGGCGGCCGTGGTCACCGAAGCGGCGGGCCGTTACGGCAAGCTGAACGTGCTGGTGAACAATGCCGGGGGCAGCGCCAGGGGCTACATTGAAGAGACCACCGTGACCGATTGGGACCGGGTGATGGACATCAATGCCAAGGGCGTGTTCTTGGGCACCCGGCAGGCCATTCCCGAGATGCGGAAGGCGGGCGGCGGGTGCATTATCAACATTTCTTCTCAGTTGGGACTGGTGGGAATGAGTGATAGCAGCCCCCAGTATCAAGCATCAAAAGGGGCGGTCAGACTGTTCACCAAATCGGCGGCCATCCAATACGCATCCGAGGGCATCCGGGTCAACTCGGTGCATCCCGGCCCCATCGTCACTCCGATGACTCAGGCACGGCGGTCCGACGTGGCGGTGCAGCAAGCAATGGTCTCCCGCATACCCCTGGGCCGGTACGGCGAGTCTGAAGACGTGGCATTCGGGGTATTGTACCTGGCCTCCGACGAGGCATCGTACGTTACGGGCAGTGAGTTGGTCATTGACGGTGGCTGGACGGCTCAATAAAGGCGGATCAATAGCGGACAGCAGGCCTGGACGGGGGCTTAAAGTGACAACAGGCCCACCCATTCCAGGCGGCGGAATTCCTCTTCGGTTTCATCAGTAGGACTCGGGCCCGGATGGCCACATCGATGCCTTCTGGGAACTCGAACAGCATCAGCGCCGGGCAGCGCGTGAAAAGCTGTTCGGCCTTCGCCTTGTCTCAGTCCGCCATGTGCACGCTGCCTCGCACATGGCCACCCTGGTGGCTACTCGATGTAACCCCGTAATCAAGGCCTTCTACCGTTGACTCTTTAGTTAGGCAGAGCAAAAAATTGTTTTACTCGTAGCCGTGGTTCGACAGGCTCACCATGAGCGGGCCGTCAGCAATTTCCGTCCGGGAGGGTAACATCACCCGCCCACCGGAGGTATCCGGGTCCAGGCTCAGCCTGGTCAGCCTGGGGTTAGGAGGATCTTGCCCGCGGTTTCGCGGCCTTCTAGCTGGCGATGCGCCTCTGAAGCTTCGGCCAGGGGCAGGGTCAAGCCGATGTGCAATTTCAACTCGCCGGATTGAACCCAGCCCAGTACCTCTTGAGCCCGCTGCAACAACTCGTCGCGGGTGGCAGTGTAGTCTCCCAGGCTGGGGCGGGTAAGGAATAGAGAGCCGTTCTGCAGAGCACGGGTATTCGTGTCAGTCACCGGGCCGCCAGCCTGACCATAAAGGACCATGTAGCCGCGGCGGCCCAGGCATCTGAAACCCTTCTCGAAGGTGGTCTGCCCCACGGCGTCCATGACCATTTTCAACCCTTGGCCGTCCGTTGCTTTCCTGATCTCTTCCTCGAAATCCTGCTGGGTGTAGAGTATGGCCTGGTCGGCCCCGGCCTGGTTGGCCAGCTCTGCTTTGGCTTCGGTGGAGACCGTGGTGAAGACGTGGACACCCAGGCGTTTAAGCAATTGAATGAGAAGGAGGCCCATCCCGCCGGCTCCGGCATGGACCAGCACTTGGTCGCCGGGGTTGAGCCGGGTGATGCCGAAGACCAGGAAGTGGGCGGTCATTCCCTGGAGCAGCGACGCCGCGCCAGTGGCGAAGTCCATGGCGTCGGGTATGCGGACCAGCAGCCATGAAGGCACAGCCTGACGCTCGGCGTAGGAACCGGTGTGCATGGCATAGGCCACCCGGTCCCCTACGGTCACCTCGCTGACGCCCTCACCGATGGCCGTGACTACTCCGCAGGCTTCCCGGCCTGGGGTCCAGGGGAAATTTGCCGGAGGGTTGGTTCCTTTCCGGCTGGATACGTCCGTGTAATTCACGCCGATGGACTTGATGTCGACCACGGCTTGGCCCGCCGCTGGGGTGGGATCTGAGACATCTTCTAACTTCAGGACGCCGGGTCCGCCGATCTCGTACGCGCGTATCGCCTTCATGTCTGGTAACCCTCCTAGGTTTGGGGCTAGGTTACAGTACGGGGCCGCCGGAGGGAAGAAGCGGTCCTTCGACGAGTGGGGGCGAGCGGCTCAAGCGACTGAGAAGTTTACTTTGCGGGCCTGGTATGGTTTATTAGACCTGGCATGGCGGCACGTCGGGCAGCAATTTGAGACCGTTCCGGGTAATTACCGGTAAAGATAGGGAGTAGCTGTAGCAATGAGTTTCGAGATGATAAAAACGGACCAGATCGACCGGGTAGCCATCGTCACGTTGAACCGGCCCGAGGTCTTGAACGCCCTCAATCTGCAATTGGTGCGGGAACTGAACGAATTTGTGACCCAGGCCGAGCAAGATGACAGCATCGGCGCCATCGTAATCACTGGTGCAGGCGACCGGGCATTCTCAGCGGGCGCAGACATTCACGAAAATCGGGAAAATTCAGATGAGCAACGCGCCGCGGGCGCTGCGGAGCGCTCCGAATACACCTGGCATCTGGCCGTCTCCACCAAGCCGGTGATCGGGGCCATCAACGGCCTCTGCTACGGCGGAGGGACGGTCATGGCCACCAGCCTGGACTTCCTCATGGGCAGCGAAAAATCCAGCTTCCGGTTCCTGGCGGTCAACTACGGACAACTCAACGCCACCTGGAGCCTGCCGACCATGGTGGGGTGGCCCAAGGCCAAGGAATTGCTGTATAGCGGCAGGGAAGTCTTCGCCGACGAGGCCTATCACATCGGCCTGATCAACCACCTGGTGCCGTCCGGAGAATTGATTGACCGGACTGTAGAGGTCGCGGCGGGCATCGCCAAGAACCGGGCCGAGGGCGTGGCCAACATCAAGTCCCTCTTGATAGAGCATACCGGCGAGGCCCTGGGAACCCAGTTCCAGGCAGAGATTGAAGGCCGGAAGGGCCGTTTTAGGGGACTGAGCGTCGAGGACGGCTTCAAGGATTTCTTGGAACGCAAGGGCCGCAAACCCCGCGTCTCGTAGCGGATAACTCACACGACTGGGTGCTATGAAGGTCCCCGGCAATCAGCCGGGGGCCTTTTAATATTGTTGGCGGTTATCTTGTTCCACCTTTCCCGCTGGGGTAGAGTAGGTGCCGCCGAATAAACGGCGGGTTCTCGCGCCGCTCTGCTGAATTGCCGATTTGATCGACCTACTCACTGTTCGAAGTATGCGCCCAAGCGCCCTGGCTTTCCGCTTTGGTCTGCCGGTTGCCGTATTCCTCGCGGTGATTCTTGCGCCCAACCCCGAAGGGCTCACTGACCAGGGGCAGCGGGCGTTGGCCGTGATGGCGTTGGCGGTGGTGCTGTGGGCTACGGAATCCCTGCACATAGCCGTGACTGGCATGGTGGGCGTCGTTCTGCTGGTGCTGGTGGACGCCGTGGACGACGCCGGCGTGGCGCTGTACGGCTTTTCCCAGCCGGTCACCTATTTTTTGGTAGGCATCCTCACCCTGGGCCTGGCGGTGCATCGATCGGGTCTGGCCGAGCGGATGTCGGTCTATCTCATCCGGTTTGCCGGCGGAAGCCCCAAGATGCTGTACGTGCAGATGCTGGCCGCCTTTGCCGGATTGACCTTTGCCCTTCCTTCCGCCAGCACCAGGGGGGCCATCATGGTCCACGTGTATGAGCAGGTCATGGAGCATTGGGGAGTGGAGAAGACCGCGCCGTTGAACAAAGCGGTCATGATGGCCATGGGCGGATTGAACCGGTTGGGTTCCACCGCTCTATTGGCCGGAGGCATAACTCCAGTGGTGGCGTCGGCCCTGATCGCGGATTTCGGGGTGATCGATGATTTCTCCTGGACCCGGTGGTTCATCCTGATGGCCTTCCCGTTCTATCTAATCCTGATCTTTGGCGGATTCGCCGTATTCCTCCTGTACCGGTCGGGGTTCACCCTGCCCGATGGGGTCGGCGCAGTCGAATTGAAGGCGGGCCCGGTCCAGAGCAAGGAGATCAGAGCTGGTCTGATCGCAGTGGGCACGGCCCTGCTTTGGTTCACCGACTTCGCCCACGGTTTGCCGCCCGTTGTGCCGGCGCTGATCGCCATGACGGTGATCTTGCTGCCGGGTGTTGGTCTTCTGACCTGGCCGGAGTTCGAGTCGAATATCGGCTGGACCAACTTCTTTGTCATCGCTTCTTCTTTGTCACTGGCCAACGCTCTGATCGTCAGCGGGTCTGCCGCATGGTTCGCCGACACGCTGGTGGGTAGTGTTGAAGGGTTGCGGGACCATCCCACGCTGATACTGCTGGCGATGTCGGGCGCGGCCGCGGCAGTCCGGGCAGTCATGCCCAACATATCCGGCTATCTGGCGTTTATCATTCCCGTCGCCATGTCCACCGGCGCCGCCTTGGGGCTAAACCCGGTGGTCTGCGGTTTGGCGGTGGTGGTTGTGGGAGACTCGATCGTTTTCTACCCGGCCAGCGCCACGGCCAGCGTGTTCATCTACCAGCGGGCGGAGATCCGGGCCTCGGAAGTGGTCCAAATGGGCATAATCATGACCTTTATCGCCATCGCAGTGCTGTTCATCATCGTTCTGCCGTACTGGAGTATGGTGGGCGAAAATCTCACTCCTTGACCGGATTGCTGGAATGGACTCACCAAATTGGGGGCCGACATGAGCGCTTCGAATGGCAACTCCATCCCACCCATTGGACGCCGGAGCCGAACGCCCGACGCGGCTGCCCCTGACGGCTCGGAGATTAGCCTGCTGGTGGACTCCCTCCAAGGTGCAACGAAAAGCAGCTTGGTGGAGGTTACTCTGGGCCCCGGAGGAGTCACCCGTCCGGTCAGACATCGCACGGTTGAAGAGGTCTGGTACGTCTTGGAGGGCGCTGGGAGGGTGTGGCGCTGCCCGCCCGATACTGCCCCGGCAATTTTTCCACCCATGGACGTAGTCCCTGGTGATGCCCTGGTCATTCCCACCGGCTGGAGTTTCCAATTCAACGCCAGCCCAGACGGCCATCTCCGGTTTCTATGCCACACAACACCGCCATGGCCGGGAGACGACGAAGCAGTGCCTGCCGAGCCTGGCGGTTTGGGGGAGGCGACGGTTTAGTGGCATCGTTTGACCCATTAGCCACGGAAACGTGACAAATTGCAGTTGACATGACCAACCAACTATGAGACAAAGGCCTCGATTGCCCAAATTAGAAAGGGGGCTTATGCGAGATCCGAATAGTCAAATCGAGGGTCTAATTGAAAATCGTTTGCCTAGCGGAAACCTTGAAGTATTTGATAACGTCAACTGGCAATTACGAGACGGTTATCTTGCATCTACACTAAAAGTACTCCATCCTGATCAACAACAAGACATTCGATTGGATTTGCGAAAGAATCCGAGAATATCGAAATTTAGCTTTCAGCTACGTGTCAGCAGCAAGCCCGCTCGCAGATTTTGCTCCGATATACCACATACTAATCCAGCGGACTGCGTTGAATTTCCGAACACGCGATTCCCTCATGAACACAAACATCGGTGGTCTGATCTAACCGGGGACGAATGCGTATACGTTCCAGAGGATTTCGACCTCCACCCATCGGAAGATGCATTTTTTTCCTTTTGTGAGGAATGTAGAATAAACTTTCACGGTGTGTGGAATGACCCACCAGAAGTCCAGTTGGGATTTGAGTCAATCGCATGACGTTATGTGATCAGGCTATTCAACAGTTAAATGCGTATTTTACCGATGATATGGAATGCCTGGGAGTTGATTCAGGTTATGAAGTAGTGCGCACTCCGTTTATGTATCCTGACCGGGACCACATCGAGTTGTTTATCAGAGAAATTGGAGATGATCAAATACTCGTATCCGACCTTGGGCAAACGGTCTTAAAACTTTCGGAATACGGATTCATATTGAGAAACTCTCCGCGCCGAAGAGCGATGGTTTTTCAAATCACATCGTCATTAGGCGTTAGGTTTGAAAACGGAAGCTTGTTGGTCACTTCTTCTTTAGATGAAGCCGGTACCAGAATGTGGCAGCTCGTAATGGCACTACAACGCCTTGCAGATTTGGTTTTCACGGTGGGCTCGTATGTTAGAGCAACCTTTGGAGACCAATTCGAGAATTTTGTGGCTGAAAGGGGAATTCGATATCGCCGTGGGGTACAAATTGAGCTTCCAACTAGCTACCGATTCACAGCCGATTTCACAGTCAATGGTGGCAAAGTTGTCCAGCTCTTAGCGGCAGGCTCTATAGGTTATGCCAGGGAGCGGGCCAATAAAGTCTATGTAGATTTTTCTGAAATGGCGATAGCGGCCGATAGACGAATCCGTGTAGCGGTGATTGATGATAGCCAATCCTGGTGGTCGGAGGACGCCCAATTCCCCTTGGGCCATCAAACGGACCGAGTGTTGTACTGGGGTAACAAATCGGAACTCGAAAGGGTTCTGTTACAAGAAGCGTCAATATGACAATGAAATGCAGCTAGTTGACTTAATACGATCCGGGATTATTTGCTGAAAAAGGATTATGGCTGGAATTAGCCACCAAAACTTGACAACAGTTTTTGGGCATATCTATACTTGTTGTTACGAAAATCGAATATTGTTAAAGGCTGTGAAGGGGAGTAGTAGTCTTCCAGCGGGGCAAAGCGAGCCGGGTTTGGTGTGAGCCGGCGCTCAGAGCGGAAGAACGAATGGACCCCGGAGCTGCAGGCCGATTCCCGAGGGAAATTCCGGGGCTAGGCTGTGACGGTCGGGCGCCGTTAAACGTCCACGGCATGGGGGCAACAGTAGACCAGGGCCCCTCCCGCCGATTGAGAAACCGGAAGAACCCCGTCTACAAATTGGGGAGCCGCCGGCAAATAGGGTGGCAACACGATATGACTCGTCCCTTGAGCGGACGGGTCTTTTTTATTTGGAAATAGTTTAAGCAGAAGACCGATGACACAGTTCGAAAAAACTGACTACCTAACACTGAAGCGCTCGGTATACCGGGAGTACAGCCGTTCCTACGACGAGGACCGGGACCGGTTCGTCAGCGGCACGGCCCTGACGCAACGCATCGACTGGGCGCTTGAGCCTCTGCGTTCTGGGGGAAAACTGCTGGATCTGGGCTGCGGCACCGGGCAGTTGCTTCGCCAGGCGGCGGAGCAAACTCAGGGAGAGAGTCTATTGGCCGGCCTGGACCTGACGCCGGACATGCTGGCCCTGGCAAGATCGGAGTTGGGCGATAGCGTAAACCTGGTGGAGGGAAATGCCGCGGCCGGATTGCCATTCAGGGACAAAAGCTTCGACCTGGTCACCAGCCTTAACTTGGTTCAGGAGCTGCCCTCCGACGCTGTCCCGCCCCTTTTCGCCGATGTATACCGGCTTCTGCGGCCGGGTGGCATCTTCCGGGCAGTCATTCCCTGCATGGCTGACAAAAACCAAGCCGCTGACATGTATCGCAATATGACTCAAGCCCGCGGCGCCATGGAGTTCCGGTATGCGGACGATCTGGAAAAGTTGCTGCTTGGTATGCCCAGCTTTGTTGAGAAGCAGACTGAATTCCGTCTCAGCACGGCGGCGGCCAACGCGTCAAAAGGCGATGTCGGGTTCACGTTTTTCGCCGACATTATCACTGAGATAAAGAACCAAGGCCTGGATACCGGACAAGTACAGCAAGGGGTCATATTCTTTTCCGGCCAACGAGGGCCAGACAGTTAAATGCCACGCAGCTAAACCAAGGAAGTATCGTCATGTACCAACCAACTCTGGAACAAGTTAAGAATATGACCGGACCGGGAAACTTGGTCCCGGTCTTCCGTTCGATCAACGCCGACCTGGAAACTCCGGTTTCTGCTTACTTGAAGGTAGCCCAAGGCCCATATTCGTTCCTGCTAGAGAGCGTTGAGGGCGGAGAGCGCATCGGCCGCTACAGCTTCATCGGCACCGACCCCTACAAGGTGGTCAAGACCGGCGCCAAAGAGGAATTTGGGGAGATTGACCCCCTGCTTCCAGTCCAAGAAGAGATGGACCGGCACCAGTTGATCCCAGTAGAGGGGCTGCCTGGTTTCCACGGCGGCGCGGTGGGGTACCTGGCCTACGACACAATCAGGTACTTCGAGCCCAGGGTTCCGGAAATGCCGGCCGACCCGGTGGGAGTGCCCGAGTCGGTGTTCATGTTCTGCGACACACTGTTGCTGTTCGACCATGTACGCCACGATATTAAAGTGGTCAGCCATGTCCAGTTGAATGGCGACGTCGACCGCGCCTACGCCAATGCCACTGCGAAGATCGATGAGATGGTGCGCCGGCTGTCTCAGCCTCTGGTGCTGCCCATGGAGTTGGAGGCCAACAACACCCAGAAGTTAGTTTCTGGAAGCACCGAGTCCAATTTCACGCCCGAGGGATACGGCAAGATAATCGACAAGTGCATTGAGTACGTCTACTCGGGCGATGTGATTCAGGTGGTCAACTCCCAACGCTTCTCCCGCCGCACCGAAGCCCACCCGTTTCAGATCTACAGATCACTTCGCAGCATCAACCCGTCCCCGTACATGTACTACCTGAACCTGGATACGTTCCAGATCGTGGGCGCGGCCATCGAGACCGTGGTCACCGTTCATAACGGCAGGGCCGCCACCCATCCCATCGCCGGCACCAGGCCCAGGGGCGCCACGCCGGGCGAAGACGACGCGAACGAAGCGGAATTGAAGGGCAGCGAGAAACAGCGGGCAGAACACATCATGCTGGTTGACCTGGGCCGCAACGACATCGGCCGCGTGAGCCAACCGGGCACGGTCACGGTCACCCAACTCATGGACGTGGAAAAGTTCTCCCACGTGATGCACCTGGTATCCCATGTTGAGGGTGACCTAAGGCCTGAGATGACCTCCTACGACGCGTTGCGGTCCTGCTTCCCGGCGGGCACCGTGTCCGGTGCGCCTAAGATACGGGCCATGGAGATAATCGCTGAGGTCGAAGGTGAGAAGCGGGGTCCTTACGGTGGCGCTGTGGGTTACTTCAGCTACTCTGGGGACATGGACACAGCTCTCGTACTCCGCACCGGAGTCTACAAGGACGGCGTGATGTATGTTCAAGCGGGCGGGGGAATAGTGGCTGACAGCGTCGGTGAGGACGAGTACCAAGAAACCCGCCACAAGGCAGGCGCTCTGATGCGCGCCATCGATCTGGCCGAAGGCGCGGAATAACCAGATTTTGGAGATGAAAAGATGTTGAAGTCGTTTTTCCACACAGGGTTCGTAGTCAAGGATATCGAGGCGTCGATCAAGTTCTACGCAGACGTATTGGGCATGCGCATCGCCGGCCGTACCGAGCGGCAGGGCGAGTTCGTAGACCAGGTGCTGGCCTTTCCTGGAGCCCACATCAAGGGCGGGTTCGTGGACATGGGGGAGGGACACCAGCTTGAACTCATCCAATATCTTTCCCCGGCCAGTGGTGAGAACCACCTCCACCGGAACGATTTGGGCGCGTCGCACCTGGCTTTCTTTGTTGAGGACCTGGACAAGTTCTACCAGGAGACCTCGCAGAAGGGCATCGCGTACAACAATCCTCCGGCGCCTATGTTCGACGAGGATGGGAAGTTATCTCGCAAAGCGGCCTACGCCCAGGACCCCGACGGCAACTGGCTGGAGTTTGTCGAAATTTTCTAGCGCCAGCCAACGTAATCCAAGACACCAACGAGAGAATAGCCATGCTTTTGATGATCGACAACTACGATAGCTTCACCTATAACCTGTACCAATACCTGTGCGAGCTGGGCGCTGAGGTCGAAGTAGCCCGCAACGACAAAATATCCCTAGAAGAGATTCAGGATTTGTCGCCGGAGGGAATCATCATCTCCCCGGGGCCGTCCACGCCCCTAGAGGCGGGAATCTCCAACGATGTGATACGCCATTTCGGACCCAAAACCCCCACCTTGGGTGTGTGCCTGGGTCACCAGTGCATCGGGTACGTCTACGGCGCAAAAGTGGGCCGTGCAGGGGAGATCCGCCACGGCAAGACCTCCATGGTTCACCACAGCGGTGCCGGTGTGCTGGCTGGACTGCCCAACCCCTTTGAAGCGATCCGCTACCATTCCTTGGTGGTCTACCCGGAGACTGTTCCGGACACCTTGGAGATCACAGCCCAGACGGACAACGGCCTGATAATGGGACTGCGGCACAAAGAACACCCGGTGGAAGGCGTCCAATTTCATCCTGAATCCATCCTCACCCCGGACGGCAAACACCTGCTGCAGAATTTCCTGGACCGGGTTGGTGCGGCGGCAGAATACACTACAATTTGAGAAACGTTGCAAACATGCCGAATATGGCTAATGCTGGTGGAAAGGAAACTATGCAAAACCTAAGTGTCAAACAACGGATGCTCGAACTCATTCAGACGCTTCCTGAAGACACCACTGTCGAGGCCGCGATGGAACGTTTGTATTTGCTGTACAAGATTGAGCGGGGGATCGAGCAGGTAGAATCCGGCCAAACGATCTCTCAAGAAGAGGCACGCCGCCGGATGGCACGGTGGCTCGAGTAACCTGGACAGAACAGGCGCTGGATGATCTTGACGCGATTCTGTTGTTTATCGCCAGAGATTCGACCAGGTATTCTCAATTGTTCACCGAACGTGTTTTTGCGGCCGCCCAGCAGTTGGTCGAGTTTCCCATGTCGGGACGGGTTGTCCCCGAGTTCGGGCAAGAGCATCTTCGCGAACTTATCATTCAAAGCTACCGCATAATATACTGGTTCGAATCTGATGAAGCCCAAATCCTCGCTGTCCACCATGGGGCCATCCCGATGGAGGAGGCATGATATTTAGCAAATGCTTGGGCTCTTGTCCGATGGAGGCGCTTGAGGTGGGGGCTCCGGCCGTGGTGCCGGCGTCGATCTTTGGTCGGGAGAATGTTCGGCCAATAAATATCTGAATTGGAGCAGACTAGTTGGATATCAGGCAAGCTATAGACCGTGTCGTCTCGGGCGACGCTCTTGCCATGGACGATGCGTCTGCGGTCATGCGGCAGATCATGTTGGGCGAGGCCACCCAGGCGCAGCTTGGGTCGTTCTTAACTGCGCTCCGGCTGAAGGGTGAGACTACTGAAGAGATCGCGGGCATGGCCACCGTCATGCGGGAGTTCTCCCTTCGGGTCAATGTGGACGGCATGTTGGTCGACTCGGTTGGCACCGGCGGCGACGGTCTAAATACTTTCAACATCTCCACGGCGGCGGCGTTCGTCGCGGCCGGCTCTGGACTCAAGGTCGCCAAGCATGGCAACCGGGCCGCCTCGGGCACCTGCGGCAGCGCCGACGTGCTGGAAGAATTGGGCGTGCGCATAGAGCTACCGCCGGAGGGCGTGGAAAGGTGCATCAGGGAAAGCGGCATCGGTTTCATGTTCGCCCAGGCGTTCCATCCGTCCATGCGCCACGCCGCCCCGGTGCGCCGGGAGATCGGCATCCGCACCGTGTTCAATATCTTGGGTCCGTTGACCAACCCGGCGGGGGCGCAGTCCGAACTTGTCGGCGTCGCATTCCCGGAACTGGGTGAGAAGATGGCGGCGGTTTTAGGCTTGCTCGGCACCCACCACTCAATAATTGTGCACGGTGACGGTGGACTCGATGAGATGACCCTGTCCGGTGACACTGCAGTCTGGGAGGTTGTCGGGGGCGAGGTCAAAAACTGGACGCTGTCGGTGGCTGACACTGGACTGCCCTTCACGCCCATCGAGGCGATTAGGGGCGGCGACCGAGAGGCCAATGCCAAAACGATGCGGGCATTGCTTGGCGGTGAAGGGGGCCCAGTCCGCGACTACGTGCTACTCAATAGCGCTGGGGTGCTGGTGGTGGGTGGCTTGGTTACGAGCATCCGGGACGGTGTGCAGTTAGCTGCCCGAACCATCGACAGCGGCGCCGCCAAGGACCGGATGGAATCCATGATCGAGGTTAGCCAGGCGGGCGGCTGAACCGCTACAAATTTTGTGATTGGATTATAATGCTGGCCTGGAATTTCGAACTAACTCGGTACAATAATGCCAAGCATCTTAGATGAAATAGTCACCGCCAAACAGATTGAACTGGCCGAGAGCAAGGCCCAGGTATCCCTGGCGGACCTGGAGGCTGTCGCTGCTGAGAGGCCGAGGCCCTTAAACCTGTCTGGGGCGCTGCTGGGCGGCGGCGTGCGGCTGATCGCCGAAGTGAAGAAGGCCTCGCCCTCCCGGGGGTTGCTCGTTCCGGACTTCGACCATCTGAAGCTGGCCGGGACCTACGCAGCCAACGGGGCCGCCGCTATATCGTGCCTGACCGACCCTCGGTTCCAGGGGGAATTAGCCCATTTGCGGGAGATCAAAGAGGCTGGCGCCTCCCAACGGGCCCCGGTCGTGCGCAAGGACTTTATATTTGATCCGTATCAGATTGTTGAGACCCGGGCCGTCGGGGCCGACGCCTTGCTGCTCATCGTGGCGATTTTGGAGCCGACCCAGTTGAAGGAATTGCTGGATCTGGCCCAGACCTATTGGATGCAGTGTTTGGTGGAGGTCCATGACGAAGGCCAGCTTGAAACAGCGGTGGACGCCGGCGCCGAGATAATCGGCATCAACAACCGGGACCTGCACACTTTTACGACCGACCTGGCCGTAACAGAACGGCTGGCTCCACTTGTGCCCAGGGGCAAGCAGATCGTCAGCGAAAGCGGCATCTTTACCCGCGGCCATCTCCGGCAGCTCAATCAAGTCAAAGTCAACGCGGCGCTGGTCGGTGAGGCTCTGGTGACCGCACCGGATGTGGGCGAGAAGGTCAGGGAATTAACCGGCCAGAAAGCGCCGGCATGAACATGTTATCCCAAGAAATAAAGGTCAAGATATGTGGCATCCGGGAGTTGGATGACGCGCTGGTGGCCGCCGAGGCTGGGGCCGATTACATCGGCATGGTCTTTGTGCCACAACGCCACCGCCGTATCACGGCCGACGCGGCTAAGGTCATCGTTGACGGCGTTAGAAACTCAGGCGGATCTGTGCCCCGCATCGTGGGCCTATTCGCCGACCAACTGCTCGACGAAGTTAATGCGATAGTTGAATACGTCGGTCTGGATGTGGTCCAACTCTGCGGGAAAGAAACGGTGGAATATGCGGGTCAAGTTAGCTGTGATGTAATCAAAGTCGTGCATGTAGCCGAGTCAGCCACCGCAACCAACGATTCGGGAACCGCTGGACGCGTAAGAGATTTTAGCGGAATCGGGCACCTGGTGACGCTGGACCGTTATGTTGAGGGTGTGCAAGGGGGCACTGGAAAAGGGTTTGACTGGGGCGTGGCTGCCGCTCTTTCCCAAGCAGGGCTTTCCTTCTTGCTAGCCGGGGGGCTGACTCCGGAGAACGTATCCGACGCCATTGCCGAGGTGCGGCCCTGGGGAGTGGATGTTTCCAGCGGCGTTGAAACCGGCGGAAACAAGGACCATCGGAAGATTCGGGAATTCATGCGGAGTGCCAGAGCAGCCGCGGCCAACTCGGTCTAGAGAAGAGAGAGGAATACTCGATGCCAGAAGAAAACGAGGCGCGCCTCTTTCCGGATGACCGGGGGCGGTTCGGCGACTTTGGTGGGAAATTTATCCCCGAGACGCTGATGGCCGCTGTTTCGGAGTTGGAGCAAGCGTACCTGAGCGCCAAAGAAGATGATGAATTTCAAAACCGGCTTGGCCGGCTGCTCCACACCTACGCTGGACGTCCAACTGCCCTCTACTTCGCCGAGAACCTGACCCGCCACTGCGGCGGGGCCAAGATCTACCTCAAGCGGGAGGACCTCGCCCACACAGGGGCGCACAAAATCAACAACGCCCTCGGGCAAGCGTTGTTGGCCCAGCATATGGGGAAGAAGCGGATCATCGCCGAGACCGGGGCCGGGCAGCACGGAGTTGCCGCAGCCACCGCCTGCGCCATGTTAGGACTGGAATGTATCGTCTACATGGGCAGCGAGGACATCCAGCGGCAGTCGCTTAACGTCTTTCGGATGAAGTTGCTTGAGGCCGAAGTGATTCCTGTTGAGTCGGGCACCCGCACGCTGAAGGACGCCATCAACGAGGCCATCCGTGACTGGGTGACCAATGTGGAGACCACCCACTACCTTATCGGCAGTGTGGTCGGCCCCCATCCGTACCCCGTGATGGTCCGCGACTTCCAGACGGTCATCGGACGGGAGGCCAGGGCCCAATTGTTAGAGGCTGAGGGCCGCCTGCCGGACTACGTATTAGCATGCGTCGGCGGCGGCAGCAACTCCATCGGCATTTTCCATCCCTTCGTGCCCGACGAAGATGTGCAACTGATCGGATTGGAGGCCGGAGGCGAAGGGGTTGATACCGGCAAGCACTCGGCCACCCTCAGCGCCGGGCGGCCTGGAGTGCTCCACGGCGCAATGTCCTATCTGCTTCAGGACGAGCACGGACAGGTGCAGGAGACTCACAGCATCTCGGCGGGGTTGGACTACCCAGGAGTGGGCCCGGAGCACAGCTACCTGAAGGAATCGGGACGGGCGGTGTACCGGGAAGTTAACGACGTTCAGGCCCTGGATGCATTCCATCTCTTGTGCCGTACCGAGGGCATCATCCCGGCGCTGGAGTCTTCCCACGCGGTCTCCGCCGCGGTCAAGCTGGCGGGAGAGCTTTCGCCGGATCAGATAGTTTTGGTCTGCCTCAGCGGCCGGGGTGACAAAGACATTGACATCGTCGCCCAAGCGTCGGGATTGCAGATCTAGGCCTGCGGATCCAACTTATCTCCCAGGCTCACGGGTCACTTCCTCCAGATGTAATTCCGAGGTAATCGCTGTGCTACAATGATTGCCGATTCGCCAGGGCGTGTTCAGCCAGGACTCTGGCTCATTCTCGATTCGAATTCCGTCTAGACACTAGGAGTAATTATTATGGACATGGGTCTTGAAGGCAAAGTGGCAATCATCACGGGTGGAAGTGACGGGATTGGGAAAGCGGCGGCATTGAGCATGGCCAAAGAGGGGGCCAACGTGGTGATCGTGGCCCGGCGGCAAGAGGTGTTGGACCAGGCGGTCAAAGAGATCAAGACGGCTACGGAAGGTTCGGTGGTGCCGCTTTCCTTGGATATTACGACGGACGGGGCGGCCCAGAAGATGATCAAAACCGCCCTAGACAATTTTGGGCGAGTGGACATCATAGTTAACAACGCAGGCGCCTCGATGGCTAAGCCCTTCGAAAACGTCAGCCAAGAGGACTGGCAATCCGACTTCGAACTGAAGGTTTGGGCCGCGGTCCGGCTGATGCAAGAGTCCATAGGCGAGATGCGAAAGGTCGGTGGCGGCCGGATCATAAACATAACCAACTTGGGTGGCCGGACTCCCGGCCCAGCCTCCATGCCCACCTCCATCTCCCGCGCTGCGGGAATCGCCATCACCAAAGGCCTTTCCAAGGACTTGGCCAAGGAAAACATATTGGTGACCACCGTTTGCATCGGGCTGGTCAAGAGCGGCCAGCATCAACGCCGGTATGACGCCCGTCTTGAGAAGGAACCCAACCTTTCCCTTGATACTTTCTACGACGAACTGGCGCAGGGCCGGTCCGTGCCCATCGGCCGTGTGGCCGAACCAGAAGAAGCCGGCGATGTCATAACCTTCCTGGCTTCGGCGAGGGCCAGCTACCTGACCGGCATCGCGGTTAACCTGGACGGCGGCGTTTCGGCAGTCCTGTAGTCCCGTGCGGTTTTGGCAATCCGCGGCCAGCTTCTGACCCAGTTCCGCCTAGGTCCGGCTCCTGGTCAATTACCTGCCTTACTAGAACCTCCCCGGCATCTGCAGTAGCAATGTTAGAATAGTAAATGGCGTAACGTACGTGACCGCCGCACGATAACGTAACCGACAGAGATTATGCTTGGTGAGGCTAAGATTGGACGGATTACCCGAAATCCAGAGTCTACACGAAAGGCATCCGGGAGTGACAGAAAGCGTTTCTAGGAGTTATGCCGAAGCGGCGTCTGTGTGTTTGTCAATGCATCATACGCCACCCACGGAGTTCATCGTGCACAACGGGAAGTCTTACTCTGAAAACGTACTTACCTGGAGCATCCCTGGCGACAGAATCCGGCGCAGTTGGAACAATATCGATGATGCGACAAGGGATGGTGCCTACGGAATTTCTTTGGCTGCCATC
Organism: SAR202 cluster bacterium Io17-Chloro-G6; assembly: GCA_002816585.1. Next base: position 37,393 of record MUCT01000021.1, read on the forward strand.
GAATCTTCCCTGGGATTTTACGCAATTAGCCGCGCCGAAACTGGCTCGGGTGCGGATTATTACGTGGGTCCAGAGTATGGGCTAGACAAATTGGAAGCATCTTATCGACTTGAGATTGCAGGATCGAATCGCGGTAACGCTGCAACTATCCGAAGGCGTCTTCTGGGGAAAGTGAAGCAGTTGCGCGACGGAAATTTGAAACTTCCAGGTCTTGCGAGTGTAGTAGGATTTCTTCAAAGGCAAGTGGAGATTGAATTAGTTGGTACCTGACTGGGAATCAGCAGACAAACGTCACCATGAGGCACAAGCTCTTGCCGCGCAAGCGGCTAAGTCCGTTCGCGACGGAGATGTACATAAATCAAGACTTCTGTATCGAAGGGCCGCAGAACTGGAAAGATCAGCTTTAGAGCTAATCCCTCCCGACAAGCCGAGGACGCTAGGAATTATCGCCGTTAGCGTCGTCGCACTATTCTACAAGTCGGCATCGTACCGTGAAGCAAGACTCATAGCTACTTCGTTTCTTGCAGATAAAACCCTACCCAAGTTTTGCCACGATGAGATACAAGAAATCTCGAGGCAAATTTCAGAAGAAATCCCGGAATCCGAGGCCAGAAGTACTGTCAATACCCTAGGATCGACAAGCGAGGTGATTCACGCTACACAATCCCAAAGGATGGACCGGAGGCTAACCTTGACTAGCTCCTACATGGAAGAATTCCAGCCGCCCCAGAAAGTGCTGCTTGGGCCCGGGCCCAGCACCGTGCACCCTCGGGTATTGCAAGCGATGGCCAGACCCGTGATAGGCCACCTGGACCCGGCGTTCTTCCAGGTGATGGACGACGTGTGCGAGATGCTGCGCGAGGTTTTTCAAACGAAGAACACGATGACGGTACCCATCTCGTCCACCGGCACCGGAGCCATGGAGACGGCCTGCGTCAACATCATCGAACCGGGCGACTCGGTGCTCATCTGCCGGAACGGCTATTTTGGCATCCGCCTGGGCGACATCGCGGAACGCTGCGGGGCCACCGTGCACCTGATGGACACGGCATGGGGACAAGCCGTCGACCCTCAGATGTTGCGGGAGGAGCTCAATAAGCATCCGGGGCTCAAAGCTGTGGGACTGGTCCACGCCGAGACATCCACCGGTGTGCTGAGCTCTGTTAAAGAATTGGTCGACGTGATCCATGAGCACGGCGCGCTGGCCATAGTTGACGCCGTAACGTCTTTGGGCGGCCATGAAATGAGGATGGACGACTGGGGCATCGACGTCTGTTACAGCGCGACCCAGAAGTGCCTCGGCGCCCCTCCGGGACTGGCCCCCATCAGTCTCAGCGCTGCGGCCATGGAAGTCGTCAGCAAGCGGCCGACCAAGGTGCAGAGCTTCTACTTCAACCTCAAGGACTTGGAGGCCTATTGGAATCAGACCAGGGCTTACCACCACACCTCGCCCATCAACATGACTTATGCCTTGCGTGAGTCCCTGCGCATGATGATGGAGGAGGGCATAGACCAGCGGATCCAGCGGCACGCCAGGGTTGCGGGCGGGCTGCGCGCCGGCGTCGAGGCCCTTGGGCTGAACCTGCTGGCCGAAGAAGGTCACCGGTTGAACCCACTCACCACGGTGGCCATTCCCGAGGGCATCGAAGACGCCAAGGTGCGGCGAACGTTGTTAAACGAACACGATATCGAGATCGGCGGCGGCTTGGGAGAGTTCGCGGGCAAAGCCTGGCGCATCGGCCTGATGGGCGAATCGGCCCGGGAGCGAAACGTCTTTGCGCTGCTCTCCGCCCTGGAGACCATCCTGTCCAAAGAGGGCTACGAAGTGGCCTTCGGCGCCAGCCTATCAGCAGCCCAGCGGGCCATAGCGACGTTTGATGAGGGTTAAATTACCGCCGAGTTCAGGCTAGCTGATGAGGTGTTACGGACGTGATGGCATGGCAATGCCGTTCCCTCACATATGTTTGACGGCGTTGTCGCCCAGTTGGTGATTCTTGGATTACTCCAACCCATAAGCCTCGTCCAAAATATCCACAACGTGGCGGACGCGGCTTGGCGTTCCCCGCGACTTGAGGCCCTGTTCCACCTGTAGCATGCAGCCTGGATTGGCGGTGATCACTTCTTGGGTCCAGGTGGCGTCGATGGCGCTCAACTTCCTCTTGAGCAGGCGCCGGGATAGGGCGGGTTGGACCGATGAGTAGATGCCGGCGCCGCCACAGCAGAGGCTGGAGTTTTCCATCTCCACCAACTCCAGTCCGGGAATGGAGTTCAGGATGGCCCTGGGAGCGGCGGTGATGCGCTGAGCGTGGGCCAAGTGGCAGGGATCCTGGTAGGTGACCTTCCGGTTGACTGTCGCGGTAGGCGATTGGAACGGCAGGCCCACCAGAAACTCGGTCACATCCTGGGTCATCTCGCTGAAACGGACCGCCTTGGCGCTGTATTCGGGGTCGTCCTTCAGCAACTCGGCGTATTCTTTCATGGTGGAGCCGCAGCCGGCCGACGAAGTGACCACCTGCTCCACCCCGGCGGACATCAGTGCGTCGATGTTTGTCCGGGCCATGGCGCGGCTGTTGTCCAGGTCGCCGGCGTGGGCGTTCAAAGCTCCGCAGCAACCCTGGCCTTGCGGCACCATTACATCGCAGCCGTTGCGGGTCAGCACCCGCACCGTGGCCTCCATGGTTGGGCCTTGCATCAATGGCATGACGCAGCCGGAAAGCAGAGACACAGTCATTTTTTTCTCGCCTTGGGCCGGATGGACCATGGCTGACGGCCCGAAGAATCTACTGCTCATGGGTGGCAACTGGGATTCCAGCTCGGCGATTCCACCGGGCAGCAGGTGGAGCAGATGAGATAGCCGGACCAACTTCTGGATGCCAAATCTTTGGTAGAGACGGATGAGGCGGGCCCCAATCCGCAGCCGTTGGGGATGGGGCAGGGCAGCCCGGAGGAAGAAACGGCTGAAGCGCCGCAGTTCCTTGGATTGGAGCCCAGCCGCCCGGACCTGGGCGCGGGTGCGTTCCATTATGCGGCCGTAGGGCACGCCCGACGGGCACACCGCCTCACAGGCGCGGCATTGGAGACACATCTCCCAGTGGGACACGATCCTGGGAGTGATCTGCACCCGGCCTTCATTCACCGCTTTCATCAAGGCGAGCCGGCCCCTAGGCGATTCCATCTCAAGCGCCGTCTCAATGTAGGTAGGGCATGAGCTAAGGCAAAGGCCGCAGTGCACGCAGCGGTACAGGTCGGACTCGGCAGGCGCGTCTGGTCCCGCGAAACCGCCGGTTACCTCAACCGATTGTTGGGCCATCTAGATACCTCTCACTAAATACCTCCGAGGAACCGCCCGGGATTCAAGATTCCATTGGGGTCGAACTTATCTTTGATGCGCTGCATGATGGCCAGGCTGTCCGGTGGGTCGCCCCACACATCGATCTGAGCTTTGACCGTGAGCGGGCAGTGTTCCACAACCGCCGTACCGCCGTACCGCTGAGCGATCTGCCGGATTCCATGGATCGTTTCCTGGAACGAGTCTTCGCCTATGTTCCCCTTGCCTCCCGCCGCCTTAGCCCAGATGAGGCGAATCGTCCCGAATCCTGGGTCGGCTAGTTGTTCTGGGCTCTGGCCGGATAGATTCGCCTCACCGCACTCGTCGGAGGCTTGGAGCACTGATTTTGACGGTACCGAAAGCTTCATGACCAGGGCGGAGCTTGGACTCATCTTTGCCGGGAAGTCGGTGAGCCAGCGCAGCAGATCGTTGACGGCAGGCCCGTCGATGCGCTGGACTGCGGTGGCCCCTTGCGCCAGCAGGAGGGACGCGGATTCTTCCAATCTTCGGCCGGTGGCTTTGGCGCGGCCGGAATAGAAGGCCAAGGACAAGGCAGGAGCCGGTTCTCCTCGACCCGCATCTAGGGAGGCGGAGTTCGGCAGCCGCAATGAAACGCCAGAGGTGACGCTGTGGTATCCCATGGGCGCGACGGGCGAGTGAAGTAATTTGCGTCCAGCGGAGACAGCGGTGGAGACCGACGGAAAGGACGCCATCAGGGCTCCGGCCTCGGGGTTGACGGGCAAGAGCTTGAACGAGGCTTCGATAATCACGGCCAGGGTGCCCATTGAGCCGGTATATAGCTTGTCTAGGTCGTAGCCGGTGACGTTCTTGACCACCGTGCCGCCCGCTTTGGTGGCCACCCCCTCAGGGCTGAGCACGCCGATGCCGATGAGCCACTCCCGGGGGAGGCCGTAGGCATGGGCCAGGGGTCCGCCCGTTCCCACTGACAGGACACCGCCCACTGTTGAGCGACCCGCCAACGGCGATTCCAGGGGGACAAACTCGCCGCCCGGAGCCAGGTGCTGCTGCAACGACGCCAGGGTCATGCCAGCCTCGACCGTGGCGGTCATGTCGGCGGGCTGGTAGTCCACCATCCGGTCCAACCCTCCCAGGTCCAGGACCAAGTCCGCACGCCCGGCGACATTGCCCAATCCCATCCGAGTGCCGCCGCCCCTGGGCATCACACTTACCCCTTCAGACGACGCCCAGCGCAGAACCTCAGCAACCTGATGCCGGTCGCCAGGCCGGACCACAGCCTGCGGCGTCAGACCGTCGACTTCATATCCGTTAACCGGCAATACGACCGCCGCACCCAACAGCACGGCCATCTTGTCATGCAGGGACAGATTCAACAAAACCTCCTGTTTGGATCGAACCGCCTCGGTCTCGGGAACATAATAGGGAAGCCATCTGCTGCGGCTCAGCCGCCTAGACCGTCATGCCGGGGGAGGCCGGGTGGGCTTTTGGCGTGTACGACTTGCCGTCGGGGAAGATCTTGCCCGGGTTAAGATGGTTGTCTGGAGCAAAAGCCTCTCGCACCGATAGCATGGCCTCCATGTCATCTTCGGAGAAAACCAGGGGCATCTGCTCCTTCTTCTCCAGGCCCACCCCATGCTCGCCGGTGAGAGTCCCTCCGGCATCCACGCATACCTGCAGCACTTCCGTCCCGGCCTCCACGATCCTTTCCAAAGCGCCGGGTTGGCGTTCGTCGAATAGCAGACAGGGGTGGAGGTTGCCGTCTCCGGCGTGGAACACGTTGGCGATAGGAATATTGTATTTCCGGCTCACTTCGGCCACCTGCCCTAGGACCTGGGCCAACTTGGTTCTCGGAACTACCCCGTCAACCAGGAAATAGTTGGGAGCGATGCTGCCCAGGGCCCCCAGGGCACCCTTGCGGCCCGCCCAAAGTTGCTCCCGTTCATCGGCGGCTTCGGCAGTGCGCACCTGGGTTGCGCCGGTCTCCCAGAGGGCGGCCTCCACCTCACCGCCGATCTCGACTACTTCTTCCTGCAACCCCTCGAGCTCGATGAGTAGCACGGCCCCCGCGTCGTCTGGATAACCGGCGTCGCTGACGTTTTGCACCGCCTGTATTGTGAGGGCGTCGATCATCTCCAGCGCGGCGGGGACAATTCCGTGTTCGATCACGGCGGAAACCGCGGTGCAGGCCGTCCCCACGTCGGGAAAGATGCCCAGGAACGTGCGGACCGCCTCGGGCACCGGCAAGAGCCGGACCGCGATCTTAGTGGCGATACCGAAGGTGCCTTCCGAGCCGGTGAACACCCCCCGGAGGTCGTAACCAACGGTCTCCCGGGCCAGGCTGCCCAGGTTCACGACCGAGCCGTCTTCCAGCACGACCTCCATTGCCAACGCGTGGTTGGTCGTGGTGCCGTAGGCCAGACAGTGGGGTCCGCCGGCGTTCTCGGCAATGTTGCCGCCCAGGCTGCAGGCCCGTTGGCTAGAGGGGTCAGGCGCGTAGCGCAGGCCCGACTTGCGGACGTGGGTGTCCAGGTCCAGGTTAATCACGCCGGGCTCCACCAACGCCAGCCGGTTCTCGGTGTCCACTTCCAGGATGTGGTTCATCCGCGGGAAGGCGACCTGGATGCCACCAGGTTGGGCGATGGCGCCACCGCTGAGGCCGGTGCCCGTGCCGCGGCCCACCACCGGAAACCCCGCGCCGTGGGCCAAGGTGAGTATTTGGCTCACTTCCTGGGTACTGGCGGGAAAGACCACTGCTTCGGGTAGGCCCCGGTCCACTGAGCCGTCGTATTCGAAAACCAGCAGGTCATCGGGATGGTGCACCACGTTTTCTTGGCCAACGGTGTCCTGGAGGCGGGTCAGGAATTCTTTGAAGTTCATGGGGGTCGCTCGCCGATTATCTGGCTGAATAATTGGGATGATAGAGCAAAAGCGGAGGCATTGCCAGGCAGGGGCCACCCAGTAAATGTGGTTGGTGAGCGGGCTGGGCGATTAATTGAAGGGCCTGTTGAATACCGCTATACTGTGTCGGGATTCGCGCCGGGGGCCCTTTCGCTCCCGACGCAATAGCCGTATAAGCATCAGGCGACGTACCCGGTTACGCCTAGCCAGGAGGGATCCAAGTGGAGTTCAACATCGCTGTATTGGGTGGTGACGGAATCGGCCCGGAGGTGACTGACGAGGGTGTGCGGGCCCTTGAGGCCGTGGGCCGGGCCTTTGGGCACAAGTTCAATCTCAGCTATGGCGATATCGGCGGGATCTCCATCGATAGGCACGGTGTACCCTTGACCGAAGAGACCGTCGGCCTCCTGGACTCCAACGACGCGGTGCTCTTCGGCGCGGTGGGCGGCCCCAAGTGGGACTCCCCGGACGCCAAGGTGCAGCCCGAGCGGGGTCTGCTGGATATGCGGGCCCACATGGGCGTGTTCGCCAACATCAGGCCGGTAAAGGTATACCCCTGGCTGGCGGAGTCCAGCGTGCTCAAGGCCCATATCATCGATGGCGTTGACCTGGTGGTGGTGCGCGAGCTCACCGGCGGTCTCTATTACGCCCTGCCCAGGGGAAGGCGGGAGACGCCCAATGGCATGGTGGGCGAAGACACCATGCGCTATACCGAGATTGAGATCGAACGGGTCGTGAGGGTGGGATTCGAGTTGGCCAGGGGACGCCGTAAAAAGCTGACCTCCGTGGACAAGGCCAACGTCTTGGAGTGCTCCCGGCTGTGGCGGGCCGTGGCCACCAGGCTGGGTAAAGAATACCCCGATGTTGAATTGGAGCACGTGCTGGTAGACGCCTGCGCTATGCAGTTGATCCAGCGGCCCGCCAGCTTTGACGTCATCGTGTCCGAAAACACATTCGGCGATATCTTGAGCGACGAGGCGTCGGTGTTGGCGGCGTCCATGGGTCTGCTGCCCTCAGCCAGTCTGGCCGGAGTGCCGGTGGCCGGACAGCGTTCCGGAGGCCTGTATGAGCCGATCCACGGAACGGCGCCGGACATCGCAGGCCAGGGAATTGCCAACCCCACAGGCTCCATTCTGAGCGTGGCGTTGATGGTCCGCTACTCTTTGGGCCTTACCGAAGAGGGCGCGGCCATCGAGCGGGCGGTGGACAAAGTGTTGGAGCAAAACGCACGCACCGCGGACATAGCCACCGAGGGCACTGAACGGGTCTCAACTACGGAGATGGGCGGCCGCATAGTCGCCGCCATCGAGACCGGAAGTTAGGATATTTGATTCGCCCCCATCCCAACCTTCCCCCGAAAGGAGGGAAGGGGTTAATGCTCTTCGCCTGGCAAGGGAGAGAGTCTGAGAGGGGGCATTTCCTCTGTCTGCCGGGATTGGACCAATCAGGCACTAAAACAACAAGGGAATACCTGAATGGGCGGTGACCTGACGATCGCCATATTGGTCTTTCTGGCCAGCACCGGCGTGGTGATTTTCAGCGGGGCAAAGCTGGCGGTTTATGGCGACGCCTTGGCCTCGCTGACCGGTTGGGGCCGGTTGTTTGTGGGCGGTCTGTTGCTTGCTCTGGCCACGTCGCTGCCCGAGTTGTCCACCAATATTTCGGCGGTGAGCTTGGACCCGCCCAACCCCGAATTGGCGGTGGGCACCGTCCTGGGCGCAAACATGAAAAACATGGTCACTCTGGTCGTCGTAGCGTTGGTGTTTGGGGGCAAGCGCTTCCTGCAGCGCGTGGCGCCAGAGCAGGCTTCCCTGGTTGTGGTGGCGGTGACTTTGACTGGAGCGGCTGTCCTGTTCGGCGCCCTGAAGATGGGAGGAGGGGTCTGGGATGTTGGCTTTTCGTCAATTATCTTGATAATTCTCTTTGTACTAGGCATGAGTTGGGTCTACAAGGCCCGGCCAAAGGAAGGAGACGCAGGCGGAGACGCCCCGGGGATGACTCTGAGCAGAGCTTGGGTCATGTTTGGCCTGGTCTCTCTAGGAGTGGTGGTTGCGGGATTCTTCCTGGCCTGGAGTGCCGACGAGATTGCCGGTATTACCGGTATCGCCTCCAGCACCCTGGGCATCTTGTTGGTGGCCTTTGTTACGACCATACCTGAGATATCGGCCACCGTCGCGGCCGCCCGCATGGGGGCCACGGACCTGGCTGTTGGCGGGATCTACGGAAGTTCCGCTTTCAACGTCTCCATTCTGTTCTACTCCGATATTTTCTACCGGGAAGGCATACTGGTCAACCAGACCGAACCGGCGCATATCGTGGCCGGCGGCGTCGCGGTGGGACTGATGCTCGCTGGGTGGTTGTTGGTGCTGACGCGAAACCGGATCACGTCGGCGGTGGCCGCGACGGCGCTGGTTTTGATTGCCGCCGCCTATATCGTTGGCGCGGTAGTAGTGGCGGCTGTAGGCGGCACCGAGGATGAAGAAAGCTCAACATCCAAAACGTTGGCCGTTACGAACCGAGCGATCGACGAATAATTTCGGCCAGGCCCTTTTTAACGGCCCCTTCGTCAAGGGTTTCAGTGACCGCTTCCAGGGTTTCCCGGTAGTGTTCCAGGAATTCAGGGCTCACTTCGACGGCCGCTATCCGCTGCCGGTACAAAGCCACCGACTCGCCAAGCCGCTCTTGCAGCCACTCCGGACCTTCCACCAGGAACAGAGCACTCAAAAAACGGCCATCATCTTCCAGGGAAATCGGCAACATAGACGACCTGTCCAGCCGGTCTTTGTCGTAGGCGAAGTAAGCCAAAGTCTCTGCTACCAGAAGTGTCTCGCCGCGCTGGTGGAATTCGGCCAACAAATTGGCGGCCAAACCAGGCGCAGCTGTAATCAGGCGGTACATGATTCGCCAAGGTGGGGCCAGCAGGGGATCGCTTCCCCGCACCAAGGCCAACGCGCCCTCGATATCACTATCCAACATCAGAGCGGCCGCTTTCGGTTGAGCCAGTATCATCCCCTCAAGGGGAAATGGGGAATCCGGGAGCAACTCGGTCGTCTGCCTGGGCGCCTTCTTTGCCCTATCGGCCACCACTTGGAATAATGCTTCAAGGTACGGCTCATCGACCCGGAAATTACCGGAGGGTTCCTCGATCAACAGGGCAATGCCGTTCGCGAGTTCTGATGGGCTGGCCGAAGTGGATGTTACGCCTAGCTTGGGAAGCAGTTCATCGGGTTCCAAAACGGTCCGGAGTTGGAAGGGGATTGGAGACATCAAACCACGAACGGTGTCATCAGCCAAGGCGAGCGTCACCGCTTTGGCTGTATCCGGGTCTCGGTCCCGGAAGAGGTCGAAGAACAGCCTCAAGTCATCTTTCTGGCTGAGGCCCGTTTCGGATACGAATCGCTCCAATTCCGACGCGCCTTGAGAGGGGTTGTTTCGTCCGGCCCGCAAAACGGAATCGACCTTGCTCCCGAAGATATTGAGGCGCTCGACGAAGCTGGCAGCGGCTTGCAGGGTCCTGCCCTCAGGCAACTCAGCGCCGCTGGCGAACAGCTCCAACAATACCTGGTTGTCGACCGCCGGAAGAAAGTTGACCAAGAAAGGTTCTTTGGCCAATTGGTCTGCCAGCAACTCCGCCCGTTCGGCTGGCGGGCCGGTCGTCAGGGCCGCCAGAAAATCCATGGCCGAGGCCAGTTCTCCGGCGCGGGATTGGGAAAGGACTGCAAGATAGGCGGGGTGGGCCTGGTGGAGGGTCACCTTGTCTCGAAGGTACCTGCGCCAAAATTCGAAATTCTCTTCATTCTGCGGGTCTCCGATCAGAAGGTCGAATTGGTAGGTTAGGTCGCGGAGACGTTGTTTCTCCTCGGTTTCCAGCACACTTTCGGCGGTGAGTAAAATGTCTTCGGCCGGTTGAAACGGCTCCAGTGACGGGAACTGTCTCAGGTCCAAGTGCTCAAGTCCCAGCCACTTGCCCGCTGCCGTTTTTTCAGTTGGGGTTAGAGATTGGAACCAACCGGCCGCGCCGTACCAACTGGTAAAGCGCCCGGACGATAGAAAATGCACCCAGTATTTTCGCAGTATTGGGGGCACTAGGTTTAGGCTTCCGCCGGTGGTGTAGGCCAGGTCGGCCTCCAGGTTGTGGAACACCGGCTCGGGGTTGTCGAAGGAGATATCAGGGAGGTTACGCAGTCTCTGGCGGAGCAGCTCGTAATCGTCGGGCGGCTGGGCCATGAATGACAAGATATCATCGTGGTAGCTCTCCATCGCCGCGGAAAACTCCGCTCCGTCAGGTCTCTCCCAGGTCAGGTCTGGCCGGCCCTCCACGGGGAAACCACCCCAATAGGAATGACCCAGTTCGTGGATCACGCCGATGGGTCGAGCCTCGCCGACTCCGGCCCATTTTTCGAAACCGTAGCTGCCGAAGAAGCCCGGATCACCCTCCATCTGACGCAGGTCTAGGCTGCGTAGCAACGCCTCGCCGGCTTTGGTGGGCTGGTAGAGAGTGATTACCGCGTCAAGGCGTTCTTTAACCCACGCTGTTGTGTCCGGGTGTGGTGTGGCTAGAGTGAGGGGACTGCGTATGACGGGAAGAGTGGGCGTTGTGGCGTCTATGGTGGCAGTTGGGTCTCGTAAAACTACGTTGGGCAAGGGAGAAGATGGAGGCGGAGGAGTGGGGGTTGCGCCGCTGCAGGCAGCGATCAGCAAGCTGACCGTGGCGACTGACAGCCAGCGAATCATGAGCGGAAGTTCAGGCAGAAAAGCGGGGGAATCAAACGGCCTCGAGGGATTCCTCGGTGACCACTCCATCGCTTATCTGGAAGATTCGGACTGTGGGATTGTCCATGTGCATCAGGGATACCAGCACGTAACGTACGTCGGGCCAGAGCGCGGCTGTCCCCCCAGCGATGCGCACATCGGTGTCCGATGGATAAGCCTCGCTCCCGGTGTGGGAGTGGTAGATGGCCAGCAGGTCCCAGCCGTTGTCACCGGCCTCAGAATCGACTTTCCCGATCTCCCCGGGGTCCATCGAGAACCGGAACGGACTGGCTTCCACGTTTGACATGCGGTAGGCCTTCATTACCGTGCCATCCGGCCCAGCCAGGATGCCGCAGCATTCGTTGGGTAGGTCAACCTTGGCGTGGGCCACCATGTCGTCGATGAATTCCTGTCTGATCTGGACCAATGGACCAACTCCTGGGAACAAATATGGCGGGGCCTGCGTCATGAGGGATATGACGCCGCAACTTGCCGGGAATATGGCACAAGAACCTTAGGCACCTAACGCCTTGGAACCTTTACAGGCCGATAACTCCGACGTTCTTCATATTCTCTTGTAAATTGCCTGTTAGCCTGAGCGTGGTGCCGATACCGTGTTCAATCACAGGCGGGAATCCGGCGCGCCAGGCTAGTCTGAATATAGCAGAGGAATCCTGAAGTGAATAGCGGCATCAAATTTGACATATGGGAATACGGCCCATCCCGATTCACAGGGGCCGCTCCCGAAAAGGAATCATAAATGTTTTATTTCAAGGGTTGCACAAAATGCCAGGGAGACCTGAGCCTGGAGAAAGATGCCTACGGCGATTTCCTGAAGTGCATGCAGTGCGGAACACTGATCGAGGTTGCAGTCGAGTTCACGGGTCATGGTTCCCTGCTGCATCAGGCCGGAGCACAGGTTCTGAGCAGAGTGCGAAAAAAGACTGCGGTCGCCGCCTAGTTTCCGGAATTAATTTCCGGGACCTTGCGCCCTCGCGGCGTATTGGTGCACCGCCGCTTGCTGGGCTGCGGTCTCGATCGATCCTGGACGGAGCCGCCGTATTCTGGTGATGGCCTCGGTTGGTTCTTCGCCCCGGTGTACAAGGTAGCAGGCGAGGACGGTGCCGGTGCGGCCGACCCCTGCGTGACAACTCACCACCACCGGCTTCTGCTCCCCAATCTGTTGGTCGATGAACTCTATCATCTGCTGGATCTGTTCGATTCTGGGCGGCGCGAAATCGGGTACCGGCACAAAGAAATCCACCAGGGCAGGCTTATTCCCACTGTCGGCGGGGATGGTCTGTTCCTCCATTCGGATCACGGCGCGAACGCCCTGGCCGTGGAGGAATGATAGGTCGTGAAGACTGGCCGGTCCCTCAGAGCCGGCCAGCTCATCTTTCAAGACCCAGCCGAAGTTCATAAATCGCAACTTATTTTCTCCAGGCTCCAGGGTTAACGCTTAGATACTGCCTCGATTCTTTGGCGTACTTCCTGGTCGGTCAGCGTGTTAACCGACACCACCTTGTCCCTTGAGCTTTGGCCTCGAATAATCTGTAGCTTGGATTTGCTGATCTCCAGTGTCTCGGCCAGCAGGGCAATCACACCAGCGTTTGCCTTGCCTTCAGTTGGCGGAGCAGTCACCCGTAGCCGCAGTGTGCCGTCCTCAAAGCGGTCCACCTGGTTACATGAGGATTTCGGTTGGACCCTCACCTTCAGCGCGCAACTTTTTTCTCGTTTTAAAGCCATATTGTCGGCATCTATCAGGCGTGGCCGGCAGGCCGTCCTCCGCGACCGTCTGGTATATTAAGTCCGAAGGCCCACATGCGGAGGAGATGTCCGGTGGAGTATACCAACATAAAACTGGATAAAGTAAACCGGGCAGCGACGATCCGGCTCAACCGTCCGGACGCTCTCAACGCCCTGAGTCCCGAGTTATTGACGGAACTCTCGTCGGCGGTGGTAGAGGCCGGCGGCGATGAGTCGATCAAGGTGTTGGTCATTCGGGGCGAGGGCCGGGCTTTTTGCGCCGGCGCCGATCTAACTTACTTTCAGACAACAATCGAGGACCCGGCCCTGCTGCCGAAATACTTGGCCCAGATCAAGGACACCCTATACCAGATCGAGAAGCTGCCTTTCCCTGCCATCGCATTGGTGCACGGTTTCGCCCTGGCAGGCGGGCTGGAACTGATGATGGCTTGCGACATGGCCCTGGTGGCCGACGACGCCCGCATTGGCGACCAACATGTCAACTTTGGCCTAATGCCCGGCGGCGGCTCCACCCAACGGTTGCCCCGCCGCGTGGGTCTGCAACGGGCCATGGAACTTTTAACCACCGGCAGGTGGATCTCTGGAGTCGAAGCTGTCGACTGGGGCCTGGCTCTTCGCTCTGCGCCGGCCGATGGTCTAGACGAAGAACTGGAGAAATTGGTGTCACCCCTGCGGACCAAGAGCCGTGAGGGTCTTTCCCTGATCAAGGCAGTAACGCTCCGGGGGATGGGCCTGCCCATAGATGACGGGGTGGCGCTGGAGGGCCACGCCTTCATTCAGTACATGACCACTTCTCCGCACCCTGCGGAGGGGATCAAGGCATTTATAGAAAAGCGCCAGCCGGAATTTTAGGAGTTTTCTAGGGCAGGAATGAGCCTGGCTGGTTCGACACCCACTTGGGCCGATGCTATGATTTGGTGACTCCGTGCGGGCGTTCCAAGGTCGTTGGCAGCGACCCTCACAATTGCGATCACACTCTGCCGGCGCGCCAAATCTGCCGGTAGTTGACGGATACCCAGTTTGAAGATCAAAGACATCCTAAAAATAACGCGCCCGGTCTCCTTCGAATTCTTTCCTCCCAGGGCGGCCGAAGGCATACCGGCAGTCCTGGAGACCCTGGATGAGTTGAAGGTGTACTGCCCGGACTTTGTGTCGGTGACCTACGGGGCCGGCGGCTCGACGCGGGCGTTCACCGAGGAGATCACCCTCGAGGCCAAGCGGACCGCCGGGGTCGAGGTCATGGCCCATCTGACCTGTGTTGGTCAGACCAAAGAGGAGATTCACGAAGTGTTGAAGCGGCTGGATGCCGCGGGTGTTGAAAACATCATCGCCCTGCGTGGCGACCCGCCCCGGGGCTCCACGGAATTTGTCCCGGTTGCAGGTGGATTTCAGCACGCCACCGATCTGCTGAAGCATGTAAAGTCCAACTTCGACTTCGGCGTCGCCGCCGCTTGCTATCCGGAGGGGCATACCGAGTCGGTGGACTTGGATTCGGACTTAAAGTATGTCAAATTGAAAGTGGACAATGGGGCCGATTTCCTCGTAACCCAACTGTTCTATGACAACTGTTATTACTTCGATTTTGTGGAGCGGGCCCGCGCTATAGGCATCGATGTGCCCATTATTCCGGGTGTGCTACCGGTTTTGAACTCGTCCCAGGTCCGGCGTTTTACCGCCCTTAGCGGGTCCAAAATTCCTCCTGCCCTGGACCTTCTGCTCGACAAGTATGCCGACAACGACGGCAGCGCCCGCGACATGGGTGTGGAGTATGCCACAACCCAGGTGCGGGAACTGTGGGATGCCGGCGTGCCTGGCGTTCATTTCTACGTGCTGAACCGCAGCTACTCCGTGTCCCGGATCCTGGACAACCTGCAATTATCCGGACACCAACAGGTACCCGGACACCAACAGGCAGATTGATCCAGCGGCTTGGTCGAACGATGCTCACAACAGGCGTCGACATCATCGAGATTCCCCGGATTCAACAAGTGTTGGACCGCTATGGGCAACGGTTCTTGGACCGCGTCTTCACCCCCAGCGAGATCGCCTACTGCCGGGGCCGCGCGCCAAACCTGGCCGGACGTTTTGCCGCCAAAGAGGCGACCATGAAGGCGTTGGGCACCGGCGTGCGTGGCGTCGGGTGGAAGGATATCGAGGTTGTCCGCGCGGAAAGCGGCGCTCCCAGTGTGAAACTCCACGGCAGGGCCGAGAAGCGTGCGGCCCGTCTGCAGGTGGGTGAGATATCCCTCAGCATGTCCCACTCCCGGCAGTACGCCGTGGCTTTCGTGGTTGCCCAGCGGGAAGATCAGCTGAGAAATTGCCGGTAAAGCCGCCAGGACAGGCAGCCAGGAAAGACTGAATGAAGATCGTCACCGCCGACCAGATGACTGCCATAGAGCGAGCATCGGAGAAGGCTGGGGTCAGCACCGACGTCCTGATGGAGAATGCGGGTCTGGCCGTGGCCCGACAGGCAAGGGCGTTGGTGGGCGCGGCCGGCGTGCAGGTCCTGGTGCTGGTCGGGCCGGGAAATAACGGGGCCGATGGTCTGGTGGCAGCCAGGCATCTGCGCCGCTGGGGCGCCCAAGTCACCTGCTATGTGGTGGCCGGCCGGCCTGATCCCGACGCCAAAAAGGACCGCGCGCTGGAGTACGGGGTCCGAATCATAGATGCTGCCGAGATTGGGGCTTTGGAGCGGTTGTTGGCTCGGTCGGCCTTGGTGATCGACGCCGTGCTGGGTACAGGCCGGGCGCGGCCATTGGCGGGTCAGGTCAAAGAAACCATGATCAGCTTGGCCAAGGCCCGGTCCTCGCCAACTTCACCCAAATTGCTGGCCCTAGACCTGCCCACCGGCCTCAACGCCGACACGGGCGAGGTTGACCCCTTTGGCGTGCCTTGCGACCTAACCCTGGCCCTTGGTTACCCCAAGGCGGGGCTGCTCAATTTCCCCGGCACGGGACATGCTGGAGAATTGCGTGTGCTGGACATCGGTGTGCCGCCGGGTCTGCCGGAAGAGTCATCGGTCTTGCTGGAACTGCTTGACCGGCGATGGGTGGCTGAGCATTTACCCCGGCGGCCATTGGACTCCCACAAGGGAACGTTTGGCCACGTCCTGGTAGTGGCCGGTTCCCGGAATTACGTGGGCGCGGCCTATCTGGCGTCCCAGGCGTCGGTGCGGGCTGGGGCTGGACTGACCACCTTGGCCACCCCCGAAAGCGTCTATCCCGTCGCGGCCGCCAAGGCCACAGAGCCGATTCACATGCCCCTTCCGGAAGACGAAGAGGGACGGGTCGGCGCCCAGGCGGCCGAAAGTCTTCGCAGAGGGTCCAGGCGGTACACCAATATCTTGGTGGGCTGCGGACTGGGTCTGTCCGAAGGCACGGCAAAGTTTGTTGAAGACCTGTTGTTCGGTGGTGAAGGTTCCGGGCTCTCGGGACTTCCCGCGCTGGTGGACGCCGACGGTCTGAACAACCTGGCCCGAATTGCGGGTTGGCCGGAGCGCGGGCGCTGCCACATGGTCCTGACTCCCCATCCGGGTGAGATGGCCACGCTGATGGGACTCCAGGCGTCGGAGATTCAGAAACACCGGGTGTTGGTGGCCAGAGAGTATGCTGCCAAGTGGAACGTTTGCTTGGTGCTCAAGGGCGCCAATACGGTAATCGGAGAGCCGGGCGGGATGGTGCGCGTAGCCCCGTTCGCCAATCCGGGTATGGCCACAGGCGGCACTGGAGACGTTCTCAGTGGGGTGATTGCCGGGTTGATGGCCCAGGGACTGGCGCCTGCCGTCGCGGCCTGCTGCGGGGTCTACCTGCACGGAGAAGCGGGACGGGAAACCGCCTCACGATTGGGAAACATGGGGGTTGCGGCATCCGACCTTTTGCCGGAGATCCCGATGGCGGTGAGGAGGCTCAAGGACGACTAAGAGACCCTTGTCTCAGTCCGGTTTCTCCGTGCTATACTTGAAAAACGTGCCTGGCAGGGTATCCGGTGCCCCTGCTTATAGCCTGAGCCTGCCGTGGCGATTCAGCATCTACACCGGGGATCAATGTCATTCGAATTCTTCCTCGAAAGCGCTTTAGACCCAACGGGCCATATCTCAGCCATCGACTTCCACGAGGTCTCGGACCTCTCTCCTGAGGAGTTGGAACTTTTCGCTGAGGCCTGGTTCCCGGTTCCCGTAGAACGGCGGCGTTCCCTTGCGGCAGCCATGGCGGAACACGCTGAAGACAATCCCGAGTTGGACTTCTCCGCCATCTTCAGGTTATGCCTGAAGAGTGACGACGAACCGCTTTTGGTCATTGCCATGGACGGTCTGTGGGAGCATGAAGACCGTTCGGTGATCCCCAGCCTGGTCGAGGTGTTGAGGTCGGAAAAGGGTTTAGATGTGCGCTCCGCCGCGGCCCGCGCTCTGGGACGGTTTCCGTTATTGGCTGAAGAGGGCAAGCTGCTGGCGAAAGACGCTGAGGTTATTCAAGACAACCTGATGCAGGTCTTAGAAGACGAAGAGGAACCCTTGGCTGTCCGGAGGCGCTGTTTGGAGGCCTTGGCCCCGTTCAACACGATGGAGATCAACCAGCACATCACTCTGGCCTACGAGAGCCTAGACCCGGACCTTCGCGCCAGCTCGATCTTTGCCATGGGCCGCTCTGGTGAAGCCAATTGGCTTCCCATCCTGCTACAAGAACTCCAGAACGAAGACCCGTCGATCCGTTATGAAACCGCTCACGCCTGTGGAGAATTGGGCGAAGAAGAAGCCGTGCCACACCTGATTTTGCTGTTGGAAGACGACGACTCCGAGGTGCAATTGGCTGGAATCAGCGCTTTGGGCGAGATTGGCGGTCCGCTGGCTAGAAAGGTGCTGATGGCCTGCGCCAAGAACGGCGACGCCAATTTGGAAGAGGCTGCCCTCATCGAACTAGAGACCCTCGACGCCTACGAAGATCCCCTTGGTTTCGGCGCGGACGCCTAGATTCCGCCCAGTACCCTTGCCAATACTTTCTCCCGGCCAAGACCGTTTCCTGAGATCCGCACGCTCCGGCCACCTGGCAACCGCTGACGTCAAGGGCCAGCCCCACGTGATTCCCGTCTGCTACGCTTTCGACGGCGAGTCTATCTACTCGGTGCTGGACGCCAAACCCAAGTCGACACCCCTTAGGCAACTGCGCCGGGTGCGCAACATCCTGGCAAACCCTCAGGTGTCCTTGGTTGTAGACCATTATGAAGAGGACTGGTCCCGCCTGCGGTATGTGCTCGTATTGGGGGAGGCTGGCCTGTTGCAAGAGGGCGAGGAATGGGCGAGAGCCATCGTCACGCTTCGGGAGAAATACCCTCAGTACCAAGAGATGGACCTGGACGACAGCCCGGTGATCAAGATAACGCCGGTTCGATTTATCCCCTGGAGCTTTGAGCCAGAGGTCTGAGCCCGGCCCTTCTTGTTTCTGCTGCGACTTCCATTCTCAGTTGACACCTTTTGGGGCGCATTCTACACTGGCCCGAAATCACGGCCATACACCCATGATGGCTACCTGCACCTATGACAGCTAAATTAGGAGTTAAAACATGGACGGAGTCACAGCGATCGCCAATATCCTGCGCATGGAGGGTGTGGAATTTATTGGCTGCGTCCCCTATCAACCGCTGTTGGAAGCGGCGGCCATCGCCGGGATCCGCCCCATCATATTCAGGCAGGAAGGCACTGGTATCCACATGGTTGACGGCTTTTCCAGGGTGACGAACGGCAAGCGCATAGGCGTGTTTATGATGCAGAACGGCCCCGGAGCCGAGAATGGCTTTGGTGGCGTGGCGCAGGCGTATTCCGAGTCCGTGCCCATCCTGCTTCTACCCGCCGGCATGCCCAGGGACAAGCGGGGCATCCATCCCAACTTCTATCCCACCCGCAGTTACGAGACCATCACAAAATGGTCCGAAGAGATGAATATCGTGGAGCGTATACCCGACCTGATGCGCCGAGCCTTCACCAAGCTGCGCACCGGCCGCCCCGGACCGGTCTTGTTGGAGATACCGGCGGACGTCGCCACCGCGGAGCTGCCCGAAGAACTCTTCAACTACGAGCCGCCCCGGGCCGCGTTACAGCAGGCTGACCCCTCCGATGTCAGCCGCGCGGCCAGAGCCATATTGGCTGCCGACCGGCCCATCATCCGCGCGGGACAGGGGGTGCTGTACGCCGAGGCCACGGCAGAGTTGATCGAACTTGCCGAGTTCCTCCAGGCCCCGGTGATGACCACCCTGCCGGGCAAAAGCGCCTTCCCCGAGAATCACCCACTGGCCCTGGGCTCCGGCGGTCCCAGCACTACCGGCATGGTGGACAAGTACCTAAAAGGGTCAGACCTGGTCCTGGGCGTCGGCTGCAGTTTCACCAAGACCAACTTCGCCCAGGCGATACCCAGCGGCAAGACCATGATTCACATGACCAACGATGAAGACGCC
Organism: SAR202 cluster bacterium Io17-Chloro-G6; assembly: GCA_002816585.1. Next base: position 56,561 of record MUCT01000021.1, read on the forward strand.
ATAGGCCGCGAGTACAAATGCGACTTTCCGATGCTGGGCGACGCCAAGTTGGTGCTGCGTCAGTTGTTGGATGAATTGAAGAGTCAAGCTGGCAGTCCGCGGACCAAGAACCAGGTTCTGCAAGACGACATCGCGTCGGTCAAGAAGTCATGGTTGGACCAGTGGATGCCCAAGTTGACCTCCAACGAGGTGCCCATGAATCCTTATCGGGTGGTCTGGGACCTGATGAATACGGTTGACCTGGAAAACACCATAATTACCCACGAGTCGGGCAGCGCTAGGGAGTATCTGGGTCCCTTCTGGGAGGCCCGTGTGCCCCACAGCTTCATCGGCTGGGGCAAGTCCACCCAACTGGGCTATAGTCTTGGCCTGGCAATGGGCGCCAAGATGGCCGAGCCCGAGAAACTGTGCATCAACGTCATGGGTGACCTGGCCTTCAGCACCGTGGGGCTGGACGTGGAGACCGGAGTCAGGTCTGGAATACCCACGATGACAATCGTCATCAACAACGCCTACATGTCCATCTACAACAACAGCCGGTTCCCGGTGGCCATGGAAAAGTACAATATTAAAGCGCTGTCCGGCGAGTTCTCAGAAGTTGCCCAGGCCATGGGCGCCTACACCGAGAAGATCACCGACCCGTCGGAGATAATTGCTTCCATCAAACGGGGCGTGGCCGCCACCGAGGAAGGCAAGACCGTGGTGCTGGAGTTCATCACCAAGGACGAGGGCGAGTACTCGAAATTCTAATTCCGGTGATTTTGGGTGCTGAGGCTTTGGTCCGGAAGCTGGATTTGGTAGTCCAAGGAATATCTCTGGCGGGGGCGCCAGTTGCCTGATTTTATTCTTGTCTTCGGGGTGATTGCCGTTGTCTTGACGGTGACCGCCCTGGCGTCCGGCCTGGTTGAGCGTTCACCGCTCTCCTTCCCCTTGATGTTCCTTGGCTTGGGGTTCCTGCTTGGAAGCCGCGGGTTCGACGTCTTGGATGTCGGCCCCCACTCCCCGGTTCTCGAGGTTGTGGCCACCCTGACATTGGCTTTGGTCCTCTTCTTGGATGCGGTCAAACTCCAGATAACCGAGCTTGGCAAGCGGTGGCTGGTTCCCGCTTTAATCTTGGGCCCGGGCACGGGCCTGATTATCGCCGTGGGAGCCTTGCCCCTGGGGCTGTATCTGAATTTCGGCTGGATCTTGGCTTTCATTGGCGGGGCAGTTCTGGCCTCGACAGACCCGGTGGTGCTGCGGGAGATCGTGCGCGATGAGCGCATCCCCAGGCCGGTCCGGCAGGTGCTGAAGATCGAAGCGGGGATGAACGACCTGGTGGTGTTGCCGGTGGTCTTGGTGCTGATCGCCGTGGCCACCGATCAGGGAAGCGGCATCGCCGGCTGGACCGTGTTTCTGGCCAAACTCCTGCTGCTGGGGCCGGCAATAGGCTTTGCTATCGGCGGAGTGGGCTCTTGGGTGATGAGTTGGATGGATAAAAGGATGACCATCCGGCAGGAACATCAGTCCCTCTACGGCGTAGGCCTGGTGCTCGCATCGTATTCGGCCGCGACGGCGGCTGGCGGGGACGGATTCCTGGGGGCCTTTGCCGCCGGCCTGGGCGTGGTGCTGCTCAATCAATCCGTTTGCGATTGTTTCTTGGAATACGGCGAAGTAACGTCCGAGATCGCCATGCTCCTGGCCTTTGTCTTGTTCGGAGCGGTGCTCTCCGATCTTATCGGAATGGTGGACGTGGTCCCGGCGTTGGTTCTGGCGGGCCTGGTGATATTCGCCATCCGTCCGGTGGTTTTAGGGTTGGTGTTGTCGAAAGCGCGGATGAGCTGGCAGGCCCAAGCCTTCGTTTGCTGGTTCGGGCCCCGGGGTCTGAACTCGCTATTGCTGTGCCTGCTGGTAGTGCAGGCAGGCGTCCCCGGCGCTGAGCTGCTATTGGCGACCGTGGGAGTGGCGGTCATGGCGTCGGTGGCCATCCATGGCGGCTCAGCAACCCCGGTTGGAGTTTGGTACGGCCGGGCCGCGGCCAAAGAGGCCCTGGAGGAAGAGCGGGAGAGCACAGTGGCGGGCTTGTTCGTTGGTCATGACGGCAACGTGCTGACGATTACGCCCCAGGAATTATTTGCGCGGCTATCAGACCAGAATCCCCCGGTAGTGCTGGATGTGAGGACCCGGGCCAGCTACAACCATGATGGGACCAGGATTCCCGGTTCCCTGCGTGTATTTCCCGACCAGATCCGTGACTGGACGGCTAAGGTGGCCGAGGCCGGACTGGCCGACGAGGAGTTCGTCTCCTACTGTAGTTGACCCGGCGATGCCACCAGCGTCCGTGTGGCGCAGCAACTAAGGGACTTGGGATTTGCAGCCACTGCTTTGGCCGGTGGGTTCGATGGGTGGAAGGCCCTATACCCGGTAGAGCCCATCGGAGTTGCCGTGTAGCCGGCTGATTGACAGTTCCTTCTTGAAATAATCCAGCGTCTGGGCTCCAATGTACTGGTTTACTCCTACGGGGCCGAGGCCATCGCCCATTGGGCTTTGGTTTTGGCTGATCCCTTCTCACGGGAATCTTCCAAGAAGGTTGATGGCAATGACGACCCCCGCAGCTCCGTTCGACACTTCCCCGCAGCAACCGACGATTCGCGAGATGCCCACCGGTGAAAGGCCCAGGGAGCGGCTGGTTGAGTACGGCTCCAAGAACCTGAGCAACACCGAGCTTGTCGCAATCCTGCTGCGCACCGGTTCGGCAGGCGAGAATGTGATCTCGTTATCGTCCCGGCTCTTGACCCGGTTCGGAGGACTGGCGGGGTTGGGCAAAGCGGCCTTCGCCGAGTTGTGCAGCGAGAAGGGCCTGAGCGAGGCGAAAGCCTGCCAGTTGCTGGCGGCGCTGGAATTGGGTCGGCGTTTTATCTCCCTGGCGCCGGAGGAACGGATAATCATCAGCACGCCCCAGGATGCGGCCAACCTGGTGACTGGAGAAATGGGCACGTTGGACCAAGAACACTTGCGGGTTATACTGCTGAACAC
>MUCT01000022.1 GCA_002816585.1 SAR202 cluster bacterium Io17-Chloro-G6
CGCCGGCCTTTCCTCCATGAATCATCCTCCTCACCCCTAAGATGACTTCTATACTACTATTGCCACCTCGCCTCCAATCAGATGCGATTGCCCTGCGCATACCCGCCTTCCGCGTTGTCCGGCCTAAGACCGTGTGCTATAATCCACCCGACGTAAAAGAGAAGAAGAGAAGAGAGAGAAGCGAACACACAGCTGATGCTAGACGGAGAGACCAAAGCGCGGATCATCAAGGAATATCAGATTAACAACAAGGACACCGGCTCAGCCGAAGTTCAAGTTGCCGTCCTCACAGAAAATATCAGGTCACTTACTGACCATTTGCGGGAACATAGAAAGGACGTTCACTCCAGGCGCGGACTCCTCGGTATGGTCTCCCAAAGGCGAAGACTCCTCAAGTACCTCAATGCGGAAGACGTAAACCGCTACCAGACACTTATCTCCAGGCTGGGCCTGCGCCGGTAAGTTCCCCCTTTAAACAACACCCGGGAAGGGTGTTGTTTCGCGTCTAGCTCTCACCCCATCTATCGATTGCGCACGTTACTTATTGCGAGGTTGCCCTAGGCATTTATGGCTACAGAAGTATCTATTACCAGGTCGGTCCAAAGCCAGATCGGCGGCAAAACCATCACGGTTGAAACAGGTAAACTGGCTAACCAGGCTCACGGCAGTGTGACCGTTACTTTCGGCGAGACAATTGTGCTCGTGACGGCAGTGATGTCCAGCAGGCCCCGGGCAGAGGACATCGACTTCTTGCCCCTGACCGTTGACTACGAGGAGCGTCTCTACGCCGTTGGCAAGATTCCAGGGAGTTTCTTCCGCAGGGAAGGCCGACCCGGTCAGGAAGGCATCCTGGCATCCAGACTAACTGACCGTTCCATCCGGCCGCTGTTTCCCAAAGGCTTGCACAACGACATCCAGATCACTCTGACTATCCTTTCCTCCGACATGGAGAACCCGCCGGAGATTCTGGGCATGATTGGCGCCTCCGCCGCCCTTTCCATATCCCAGATTCCCTTCAACGGCCCTATTGGGTCATGCCGCATCGCCTATCTAAACGGTGATTACATCCTCCACCCGACCTACGAGCAGAGCACGGAGAGCACGCTGAGCATGGTGGTCAGCAGTTCCCGTGACGCGATCCTAATGGTCGAGGCAGGCGCCAACGAGGTTTCAGAAGAAGTGATTCTGGAAGCCATCGCCAAGGCCCAAGAGGCCAACACAGCCACAATCGACATGATCGAAGACTTAACTCGCCAGGTTGGGAAGCCCAAGGGCGAAGTCGAATACAACCAGGCCGCTGCCGACGGGATCATCAACAAGATCAAAGAAGTCATCGGCTCCCGCTGGGAAGACTTGCTCAGCCGCAACCCCGGCATGTATGAGATGGACGACGGCGAGCACGAGATCTCCGCGCTGGTCACCGAACAACTAAAAGACGACTACTCCAAGAACGCCATTGGCGACGGTTTCAAAGCCGTGTTCCGCGAGGCTGTTAGAGGCCGAATACTGCAGCAACATGTGCGTTCCGATGGACGGGCGTTGGACCAGGTCCGTCCGATCAGTTGCGACACCGGCATCCTGCCCCGCACCCATGGCACGGGGCTATTCACCAGGGGAGAAACCCAGGTCTTGTCTATCGTGACCGTGGGCTCGCTGAGCTTGAAACAGACCCTGGACTCCGTCGGGCCCGACAACACCAAACGGTTCATGCACCACTACAACTTCCCATCGTACTCCACCGGCGAAGCCCGGCGGGCCATGTCCCCTGGGCGCCGGGAGATCGGACACGGGGCCTTGGCCGAACGGGCCATCCTGCCCGTATTGCCTTCAGAGGATGATTTTCCCTACGCCATCCGGATCGTTTCTGAATGCCTGAGCTCCAACGGCAGCACGTCCATGGGCAGTGTCTGTGGCAGCTCGTTAAGTTTGATGGACGCCGGCATACCGATCAAAGCTCCGGTAGCCGGTATCGCCATGGGCCTAATCACTGGCGATGATGGCCAATACGCAATCCTGAGCGATATCCAAGGCATCGAAGACTTCCTTGGCGACATGGACTTCAAAGTCGCAGGCACCGCAAATGGCGTGAATGCCCTTCAAATGGACGTCAAAACCACCCAACTGAACCATGAGATCCTGAAAGAAGCCCTGGAACAAGCTCGCCGGGGCCGGCTGCACATCATGGACAAGATGAACGAGGCAATCTCCGAGACCCGGACCCAGATGAGCGAACACGCGCCCAAGATGGTCCGGATGAAGATCAAAGTCGAGAAGATCGGCGCTCTCATCGGTCCTGGTGGCCGGGTCATCCGCGCCATCATTGAGGAGACCGGCACCAGCATCAACGTGGAAGACGACGGCTCGGTTACCATCGGTGGCGTCGATTCGGCGATGCTGGAATTGGCCCAATCAAGGGTCGACGCCCTCACCCGCGAATTGGCGATCGGCGACATCTTCACCGGCAAAGTGGTGCGCCTAACCAACTTCGGCGCCTTCGTGGAACTAGTTCCCGGTAAGGACGGCCTGATCCGCAATGGCGACCTGGGCGACATGGAAGAGGACCTGGCCGAAGGTCAGGAACTCACCGTCATGATCCGTGAGATTGATTCACAGGGACGGGTCAACCTGTCCCGGAAGGCCCTGTTTGGCGACGACAGCCCTCCAGCCCCAAGGCCGGAGCCCAGCGGTGGTTTCAGCCGTGACCGGGGTGGCGATAGAGGTGGAGACCGGGGCGGACGCGGTGGCTTCGGCGGAGGACGCGGCGGCGATCGTGGCGGTCCCGGCCGCGGACCGGGCGGACCCGGAGGCCCCGGCGGACCAGGGGGACCGGGCCGTGGACCCGGAGGCCCCGGGGGTGGCGGACGCTTCCAAGGCGGCCGGTAGCAGCCGGGCAGACATAAAATGGCAACCCGACAGCCCCGTCCTTCTTCGAAAGCGCGGGGTTGTTATATTTCTCCGGAATCAACCCTGCGTGCTATCATCAGGAGTGAATCGGCCCGCTCACTGCGGTTTGGTAGATGCGGGTAGGGGCGGGTTTAAAACCCGCCCCTACTTGTCAGACGTCAATAAGGGCTAAGAAGCAGCCAATCGGCTATTTCCCGCTCACCCTGAGCTCGTCGAAGGGCGCACACCGGCGATGTTGCTCATCGGCGGGATCTTGACCCATTCGGGTTGGTTTTTGTAGGAGCTACCATGGCGGCGATACAAGTTGTGATCAGCGGCGCAACCGGCAAGATGGGAGTTGAAACCGTGGCTGCGGTCAACCGCGAGGACGACCTGATCTTGGCCGGAGGGACCTGCGCCCAAGACCGGGGGCCAACCCTGGCAACCCCGGCAGGCCACGTTCCCCTGTCCACCGACCTGGAATCACTGTTGGAACAGACACAACCCACCGTGCTGGTGGACTTCACCAATGCGGGCGTGGCCATGGATGTGGCTGCCAAAGCCGCCGCCCGGTCCATCAATCTTGTCATGGGCGCCAGCGGCTTCTCCGAAGACCATCTCAAGCAGCTAGACGCAATGGCCAATGACAACGGCGTCGGGATCATCGTCGCGCCCAATTTCGCCCTGGGGGCCATCGTTCTCAAGAAGCTGGCCGAGCAGGCGGCGCCTTATTTCGACTACGTAGACATCGTCGAGTCCCACCATGAGGCCAAGATCGATTCGCCCTCTGGTTTTGCCTTGGCCCTGATGCGGAGCATGGGCGAAAACAAGCAGTTCACCCGAAACCAAACGGAGAAAGAGAACCTGCCCAACACCCGGGGCGGCGAGCACAACGGGATCTCGGTCCACAGCATCCGCATGCCCGGTAAGAGCGCCCACCACGAGGTGATCTTCGGCGCGGCGGGGCAGACCGTATCCATACGTCACGACACTCTGGGCCGCGACTGCTACATGCCTGGTGTGGTGCGCTGCATCCGCGACGTTGTGACCCGTCCGGGCCTTGTGATAGGCTTGGAGAACGTGCTCGGCCTTTAGCCAGGCACGAAATCTAGAGTAAATAGAGAACCACCCGTGCAGGAGCTTACCATCGCCGTTGTTGGCGCCACCGGTGCGGTGGGCGCCGAATTCCTCCACATAGTGGAAACCCGCTATCCCAATTTGCCCAAACTTAAGTTGCTGGCCTCCAGCCGCTCAGCCGGCAAACGTATCAACGTTGGTGGGCAGGACCTGGTGGTTGAGGAAGCTTCCGAAAAGTCCTTTGACGGCGTCGATGTTGCGTTTATTTCAGCCAGTTCTGAGGTCAGCCGAAGGCTCGGCCCAGCGGCCGTGGCCGCTGGAGCGGTGGTGATCGACGACGGTTCCGCCTTCCGCATGGAAGAAACCGTCCCTCTGGTTGTGCCCGAGGTTAACGGGGCCGACGTTGAATGGCACCAGGGAATCATCTCCATCCCAAACTGTTCCACCACTCCCTTGGTGATGGCCGCCCACCCCCTGCACCGAGTAAACCCCATCAAGCGGATAGTCGCCGACACCTACCAATCGGTCTCCGGCGCCGGCGGTGGAGCCATGGCCGACCTGCGGGAGCAATCTGAGAAACTGTTGGACGCAGATTCCAACGCCAGCAAGTCCAGCAAAGGCCAGATCGCCTACAACGTCGTCCCACAGATCGACCGGTTCCTGGACACCGGCTACACCTTTGAAGAGCAAAAGATGCGGCAAGAGTCACAGAAAATCTTGCACGCGCCGGAGATACAGATATCCGCGACCTGTGTGCGGGTCCCGGTTTACATTTCACACTCCGCCTCGGTGCACATTGAGTTCACCCGGCCCATGCCCGTGGAGGACGCCAGAGAGCTTCTGGCGGCCATGCCGGGAGTGACTGTGCTGGACAACATTAAGAACGAAGACTACCCCATGCCCTGGGACGTGGCCGGCGAGGACGACGTCTTCGTGGGCCGCATCCGGCAGGACCTGTCCCATCCCGACGGCCTGGTGCTATGGATCGTTTCCGATAACCTGCGCAAGGGAGCGGCGCTCAATTCGCTCCAGATCGCCGAAGAGCTTATCTCCCGAGGCCGGTTGAAGCCAAAGCACACCAGCGGAGTGACCAGCTAGGCCGTAACCGCCTTCATTATGGCCTTCACCACCGCCGCCATGGCCACCACGGGCCATCAAGGCCATCGCCACCGCTACCGTGGGCAGCACGCCCATTAGGACCATCACCGCCGCCGGGCCATGGCCAGTACGGCCATCAAGGACCTCACCGCCGCCGCCATGGCCGTCACATCAGCCGCGGTCAAGATGGTGCCTCGGGCCCATAAAGATGATGATCCCGATGCCAGAATGCTGACCTTCGATCCTTGGTGGAAGACTTGGAAAGGGTAAGAATAATATGACGCCTGACCAAATTGAGGTCAATGGATGGATAGATGCTCTGGATCAGAGGGAAGAACAGTTGAGTCAATATCGGGGTCAGCTCGATCAAGATTATCCAAACTGGAAAGCCAAGTTTGATTTAGATCACACAGACAGAGGTTATCACGACGCCAGACGTGAGTACTTTCAAAACCTGTCGGTGATCCTTCAGAATGTTAGGTTGAGTTTCATATTCATGCGGGACCAAATTCTTGACCCCGCATGGTGGAATAGCATCGGGGTGAAACATAGCGCCGTGCAAACGGTGGAAACCCTCTATGGTTACCAGACCATGGCTCGACAATATTCCCTTAAGGAAACCGCGTCGATCGCGGAGCAGACTCTAACCTCCATAGCGTTTTCAGGCCATGGTCAATTCGAGTTAACTTCTTCAGATGGGCTTGCCAATGTATCCGGATACGTGTTGCGGAGAACGTCAGTATCGAAGGATTACAAGATACAATTCCACGTGCTTAGTCAATTGCGAAATACTATTCACTCGAACGGAACGTTCTCTCCCAAAAAGGGTGGTAACACCTCTGTAGAGTACGGTGGGACCACTTTTACCTTTGATGTTGGAAAGCCGGTCGGATACGACAATAGCATGATGGTGTACATGTTTGGGTGGATCAGTGAGGCAATGTGGAAGATAGTAACCTCGCCCCAGGTAAGTTCTATTCCACATTGCCGCGTCTATCAGCCTCAGTCGGAACCAAAAGAATGATGACAGAGAAGAGGCGCTGCATTTCCTCTTGAGTGAGGAAAGTGATGGCGCGCTCCTGACGTCGTTGGGTGGGTTGGATCTCTTTTTTGATTTTCATCACAGTGTGTTGATGTAAAGATCTTGACAGGAAAAAGATGAAGTTAGTCCGCTCCGTGCTCTCTTTTTGGCTACGATTGGGGGGGCAACTCCTTACCTTGGTGGGGTTGGCCATAATCCTCATTATTGTTGGTGCTGCTATATACGCAAAGTGGATACACCCGGAGGCTGAAGTCAACGACGTGATGAACAATCAGCTAATGGGGCAAGTGCCAGTCTGGGTTTGGTATGTTGTTTTAGCGGTTGGGTTGCCGATGCTTCTTTTGTTTGTGGCGGGTAGCCTAATGACGGCACCGATTATGGCGGTCGGCCCGCTTCTCGTATGGTTGGCTTATTCAACTGTCTCGGTATGCCGTAGACTATTTACCTCGAAAGAATGAAGCTCTGGAAGAAAGACTCCGTTTGCCGCTGCAAACCTCTAAACGTGAGCGCAGAGAAATCAGTTCTTATCTCTTGCCGGTCGTCCTGGATACAATCACCATGCCAGACGGCAATTGGCTTTCTAACCACCACGGCTTTTTGTGATCCTGCTCGGCGAAGTAGCTTGCCAACATTGCCATCACCATTGACCAAACATACGCAGAGATCAGAATGAACAATGGATGCCCGGAATCATATTTTGTTGGTAGAAGCCACCATACTCCCAATAGTGCCAGCATTATTGCCCCCGCCAACGCACCCGACAATAGTGGTAGATGAGCCGACTCGAAAACATAGGTTCCACGTGACATCTTCCAAGCTCTCCGGTACCCAAAGCAGTTGAGCGTGCGTTTTCGCGCCTTAAAGGCCAACGATCCCTCAACAACATTACGGTTCGACGACGACGGAACGTTACGACGAATTGTTATCTGGCTCTGAATGCGATGCAAGCCCTTGCCACTATCTCGCATCATTAGCAGCATGGTTCGGATGCTCTTTCGGTGGTGCGTGGCATGGGATTACTCGTGTGGTGGTGGACACCACTACCCGCCAAGTTGGGATGCCTGGGTTGCCTCCTGATTCCACTCTTCTTCCCGACTACTATCATCCGAACCGTTGTCTCGCGTTTGATACACGTTGTTGGAATGCATAGCTATATGACGCCAATGAATAGTGAGAGGGTGTGCTTCTGTGGAAGAGGGAACGGCGGCACGGTCTTTTTTTCTAAGAAGTAAATTATGCAAGAAGCTGGCCGTTTCCAAGGAAACGCTACATTCGGGATGGGAGGCTCAATGTGACCCGGCAGGGGACCGATTGCGTCCAGTGGCCCTGGGTCCGGCCCATCCGGTCTTACGTCCAAGGTTGTGATCCCCAACAATTGCAATCTGAGATGGGGCCGGGCGCCTCAGACACCGCCAACCGAACCGAGGCGGCAAGCTACGCAAACCAGCACGGTTTGGTAATAACTATTTCCGACGGACAAGGCTAGCGCCCGGATAAATTCGCCAACCCGTACTTCAAGCCGAAACACAATCAGCAGCACCCCCATGCCCAAATCAAGCAGCAAGCAAGTTAATATCGTTAAAAAACGTGCCTGCTAACGCATTCGACATTGGTTCAAACCCGGGGGATGCGATATTACTTATCCGCGCGTATAATGCAACAAATTTACAAAGCCCAGGTATTATTAGCAGAGGCAACAACAGGAGGCGGTCATGGCAGAGATTGGAAGGCTACTCACGGCGATGGTTACCCCGTTTGACGACAAGGGTGAGGTCGACTACGAGCAGGCCAAGAAACTCGCCCATGCCCTTCTCGACTCAGGCAGCGACGGCGTGGTCGTTTCCGGCACCACCGGCGAATCGCCCACCCTGACCACCAGCGAGAAGATGCGTCTGTTCGGCGAGATCAAAGAATCGGTGGGAACCAAGGGCGTTGTCATCGCCGGAACCGGGACTTATAACACCGCCGAGAGCATCGAACTAAGCCAGGAAGCGGAGAAGCAAGGTGTCGACGGCCTGCTACTGGTGGTGCCTTACTACAACAAACCACCCCAGGAAGGGATGTACCAGCACTTCAAATCCATCGCGGGCAAGACCAACCTGCCATGCATCGTCTATAACATCATGGGACGTACCGGCGTGAACATGACCGACGAGACCACGATGCGGTTGAGCGAGATCGACAATATCGTAGGAACCAAGGAAGCCAGCGGCGACATGAACCAGATCGCCCGCATAATCGACGGCGCCACTCCTGGATTCAAGGTCTGGAGCGGCGACGACAACCAGACCTTCTTGATCATGTCCCTGGGCGGCTGGGGTGTGGTTAGCGTGGTGTCGCACCTGGTCGGAAGCCAGATCAAGCATATGATGGGCCTGCTGCTGGAGGGCGACGTTGAAGGCGCCGCCTCCGAGCACCGCCGTCTGCTCCCCATCTTCCTGGGCATGTTCACCGAGTCCAATCCCATACCGGTGAAATACGCCGTGAACCACATCGGTCTCAATGTTGGGGGACCCAGATTGCCTCTGGTGCCCGCCAGTGAAAAGGCCGTGGTCCAGATCGAAAATTTGCTGGACCGCTACGAGATCGACCTGCCGGTATCCGCCTAACAATACGTAGGGGCGGGTTTCCAACCCGCCCTAGAGCTCGTCAACCAGGCTCCTGCAGGCCAACACCTTAATGGACCCACATAGCATTCCCCCACGGCCTCTTCCTTTCGACAAACAACCACGGTGCTAATGTAAAAGGGCAGGTTAGAAACCTGCCCCTACGTGGGCCTGACGCCATACACCAAGGTCAAAAAATGGTTTAATGCCAGGCTAATCGAAGACCGGCTCCACCTGGATCGTTTCGCCTCGGCTTGGGCCGGTGGATATGATTTGGACTCGGCACCCCACAAGTTCTTCGATCCTTTTCACGTAGTCCAAGGCGTTCTTCGGAAGCTGCGACAGCTTGGTGGCGCTGGCGGTTGGTTGGTCCCAACCTGGCAGCTCCTCATACACCGGCTGGCAACGAGCCAGCAATCCCGTGTTTGCCGGGAACCGGTCCACGCGATCTCCGTTCACCGTGTAGCCCACACACACCTTAACCGACTCGAAGTCGTCCAGGATATCCAGACGGGTCAACACGATTCCGGTGAACCCATTGACCAACTGGCTATACTTCGCGGCTACTCCGTCGAACCAGCCGATGCGCCGCGCCCGGCCGGTGGTCACGCCGAACTCTTGGGCCTTCTCCCGTATCTCTGCAGCCTCATCCTCGTCAATTTCCGATGGCATTGGCCCGCTGCCCACCCGGGTCGAATAGGCCTTGAACACGCCCAGCACTCCCTTTATGGCCTGGGGGTTCAACCCCAGCCCGGTACAGGCGCCGCCGATGGATGGCGACGAAGAAGTCACATAGGGATAAGAACCGTGGTCGATGTCCAGCAAGGTGCCCTGCGCGCCTTCCAACAATACCCTCTTTCCCTGAGAGAGCAGGTCCTGGACCAACTGCTCGGTCGCCATGGCATAGGGCGCCAGTTGCTCACCCCAAAGACGGCACTTAGCCAGAACGTCGTCCAAAACCAGCGGTTCGCCCCCGTAGATCTTGGTGATCAGAGCGTTCTTGTGTTTCAGGGTTCGTTCTAGCATGGGCTCCAGTGCATCCCAATCCAACAGGTCGCCGACCCTAATTCCCATGCGGCCCGTCTTGTCCATATAGGCAGGGCCAATGCCACGGCCGGTGGTGCCAATGGCAGCCTCGCCTCTGGCTTGCTCTTCCAGATTGTCGAGGAGCACGTGATAGGGCATGATGATGTGGGCACGCTCGCTGATGTAGAGTCGGCTGGTGTCTATGCCCCGTGCTGCAATCTCGGCGAGTTCGCCGACCAACACATCAGGGTCGACCACCACGCCGTTGCCGATGATCCCGTACGCATTTGGCCAGCAGATGCCGGATGGCACCAGATGCAACTGAAAAGTGCCCTTGTCGTTGACGACTGTATGTCCGGCGTTGTTGCCTCCCGCATAACGGACCACACCATCAACATCGCCAGCAAGATAGTCGATTACCTTCCCTTTGCCCTCATCGCCCCACTGGCCGCCAATCACCGCGTATGCCGGCATCCTTAAAAGCCCGCCTTACAAAAAAACATACCCGTCCCCAGGTAGGGGATAGAGCTACACGAGTATATCAAAATCATTTTCCATGGGGAAGGCAAGTAAACGGGTACCCGTTACGATTCCAGAGCCATCATTTCCGGCGGCGCCCATGGCCGTCCGGCTGCCAAATTGACACCCAATTTAGACGCCGACTATAACCGCCGCCCCCGCCTAGGGAGTAGAATAGGCATACGGACTACGGGGTCAAATCAAACTGGCCCGGACCAACCCAGCCAAGTTAATCAGGAACAGAGTCTTAATCATGGCCCTCAGAGAAAAACTGGAAGAAGACATCATCGCTTCAATGCGCAACCACGACCAGGCCCGCTTGGACGCCTTGCGTTTCTTGAAATTCGCCGTTCAGGCTGTCGAGAAAGAGCAAAAGAAGGAACTAGATGATGCCGGCATGATCGAGGTGGCCACCAAACAAGCCAGCGACCGCCGCGACAGCATAAAAGCCTTCCAGGAAGGCGGCCGGGACACCATGGCGGCCAAAGAAGCGGCTGAACTCAAGATTCTGGAAGAATTTCTCCCGCCCCAGATGAGCGCTGAAGACCTAGCCCAACTGATAAAGGACACCGCCGCTGAAGTTGGCGCCGCCTCTCCTCAGGACAAGGGAAAGCTCATGGGCAAGCTAATGCCCCAGGTGCGCGGCAAGGCCGATGGGACCGTCGTGAACCAGATGGCCACCGAATACCTGGAGTCTCTGGCCTAATGCGATTCGGAATCTTGGTTTTCCCAGGCACCTGGAGCGACACCGACTGTTACTACCAGGTAAAGAACATCCTGGGCCAGGACGCCGAGTACGTATGGCACCAGGAAACCAGCCTGGACAGCTTCGATTCGGTCATCCTGCCAGGCGGTTTCTCGTACGGCGACTACCTGCGGCCCGGGGCCATGGCCCGGTTCTCCCCGGTGATGGACGCCCTGAATAAGTTTGTTGATTCAGGAAGGACCGCAATCGGCATCTGCAACGGCTTCCAGATACTTTGCGAATCGGGCCTCCTTCCCGGCGCTTTGCTGCCCAACCAGCACCTGGAGTACCGCTGTCAATGGACGCAACTGCGAACGGAGCGTGCCGACACTCCCTTCACCCTGTCCTGTAGGCAGGGTCAGCTTTTAAGCGTGCCTGTCTCCCACGGAGAAGGCAACTACTTCGCCGACACTGCCACTCTGGCCCAGCTTGAAGAGGAGGGGCGGGTGCTCTTCCGGTACTGCGACGCCTCGGGCCAGGCCACTGAGGAAGCCAACCCCAACGGCTCGGCCAACAACATCGCCGGCATCATCAACGAAGCGGGCAATGTGCTGGGAATGATGCCCCACCCCGAACGTAGCTGCGAAGCCATCTTGGGCAGCACCGACGGTAACCTGATCTTCGAGTCCATCATCGACAGCTGTAGGAAGTCCTAGCCGGCCGTTGGCCCAGGGGACCGTGATCGCTGTCGTCGGAGCCCTTCTGTTCGCACGGGGCAGCAGGTTGTGAACTGGTAGGCGCGGTAAACTATGGCAGCGATCGCATTGTCTCTGTTGTCGGGCCTCGGGTTCGGCAGCGCCGCCGTCCTCGCCAGGTTCGGCATGCAAGGCATGAGCCCTCTGCCAAGCACCCTAGTCTCGGTGGTCGTCAGCTTCTGCCCCACGGTCATTCTGGCCCTCATCTTCGCCCTCTCCGACATCAAGGATCTGCCGCCAGTGGCTCTGGGCTGGTTCTTTTTACTGGGGGTGGTCAATTTCCTTGGAGGACGCACCTCCAGCTACCAAGCCATCGGGCGTATCGGCGCGTCCCGGACTGCCGCCATCCAAAGCACGGCGGCAGTATTCGCGTCCATCTTCGCCATGACCATTACGGGTGAGCGCCCACATTTCGTGGTGCTACTGGGCACATTGACCGTGGTCACCGGCCTCACCGCGGCCCTTGGTCCTTCCATCCGCGAGGGTATCATCCATAACCGGGGGGTACTCATTGGGTACGGCCTGGCCTTGCTAGCCGCCGCCTCCTACGGCGGCACCAATGTCATCGCCAAAGAACTCACACTTGAATATGGGTCCCCGTTGATGGTCTCGGCCTTCGGGCTGCTCTTCGGCATCATCGTGCTCTGGCCTCTGGCCGGACTGAACACGGTCCGTGAAGTCCGGGAGTCCAAAGCAAGCCCGCGGTTCGCCCTGTCGGCCGGCTTCTCCGGGCTGGCCGCGGCCGCCGGTGTGATCTGCCTCTACTACGCCCTGCAACGCGCCGATGTGACCGTGGTCTCGCCCATCGTGTCCACCAACCCCATATTCACCTTGATCCTGGCCCAGATCTTCATCTCGCGAATGGAAAACCTGACCAAGTGGCTGTTCTTGGGTGTCGGCGTCACGGTCGCCGGGGTGATCATAGTGTCATTGGGAAGCACGCTCTAAAGCCCGGTTCCTGCGTCCAATGCCCCGCGCCTGCCCAAGGCCGCCCCTTTGTGGCATAATTGGGCACAACCCCCTCGCGAGAAGAACCGGCGTAATCCCCTTAGGCAAAGGAGTCTCATGCCAGGAAAGATTAAGACGAAACAGATCAACCACGTGACCACCATGGTCAAGGACACCGCCCGGGCCATGAAGTTCTACAACGAACTGCTGGGAATCAAGCAGATAGAGAGCCAAGTCGCCAACCCGGAGATCACCTGGCTGCAACTGGACAACGGCATCATGGTGCACCTGATCGAGACTCCAGAAGCCCCGGTGAAGCCGGAGAATACCCACCACGCTTTTGAGGTCGAGGACTTCGAGGGCACCATGGCGGTACTTGAGGAGAACGGGTATGAGATCACGCGCCACGGCGTCCGGTTCGACGGCCAAGCCTTCATGTTCACCCACGACCCAGATGGCAACCGGGTGGAGTTCTGCACCGGCTCCGGCTATTTCCCAGCCCCCGGCCGCCCCTCCTAGCCGGCTAAGCCGGGTTGTCTAACGAATGGAGACTACGTCAAATCCGTTAACCTTCGCACGTTTGATTGTGCTTAAGGAGACATTGTGTTCGACAAAATTCAACACATCGGATATCTGACCCCGGACCTTGACGCTGCCATCGCCTGGTTCGAAAAATCATTTGGCGCCAACAACGCCGGAGGAGGCACGTTGGTCAAGACTTATGCCTTGCCCAGCGGCGGACGCAATGCCTACGTGCGCTTTGGCAACGCCGAGGCCGAGTTGCTTGAACCAGAAGACAAGTCCGGCCTCGCCAGCGATGTTCTCACCATGCACCATGTTGGATATGTTGTAGCCGACATCGAGAGGTCCGCTGACGAACTCACCGCCCGTGGATTCAAGTTCGCCGCCGACAAGCCGTTCACCAATGTGTTTGGCCAGCAGGTCTTCTACTTCGACGCCTCAACCACAAACGGTGTAATGATTCACCTAACCCAATTGCCCGCCCAACCGGATGCCGGAGGCGCCGGGACCGGCCTTGAAGTTGAGCGCATCGTTCACGCGGGCTACCGGGTGAAGAACCTAGATGAAGCAATCAATTGGTACGTTGAAAAGTTCGACGGCGAACACATCGGCGGTGGCGCTTCCAGAAGCGGCGGGCGCAACGCGTTCGTGAACTTCGGTCAGGTCCAAGTGGAACTCATAGAGCCCGGGGATCCGGCCAGCATGGGCGGCGGCCATGTGATGGACCACGTTGGTTATGCGGTTGGCGACATACCGTCCTGCATGGGCGAATGCCAGGCACACGGGCTGAATTTCGTCGCCGACGCGCCCATCACCAACTCGGTCGGACAGCAGGTCCTGTACTTCGAAACCGACACCAGCATGGGTTCGCGGATGCACCTGACCCGGCTGCCGGACTAAACCCGTGGCCGGTCTGCTGGGGTCTTAATGCATGCTGGCAGACCACGTGCGCAACATCATCTTGGTGGGCTTCATGGCCTCGGGCAAGAGCAGCGTGGGGTGGGCGCTCTCTGGTATCTGCGGCTGGCCCCAGGTCGACGCCGACGACGAGATTGTATCCAGGGCCGGGAAACCCATCGCCGACATATTCCGGGACTCGGGAGAGGTCGCCTTTAGAGAACTGGAGCGCAAGGTGATAAAAGATCTGTGCGGGACGAGCGGGCGCATCATCTCCGGGGGCGGAGGGTCCTTCGTAGACGAGGAGAACCGCCGTATCATGCTGGACTGCGGAACAGTCTTTTATCTCAGCGCTCGTCCTGAAACCATCCATCAGCGAGTGACCGGAGGAAACCCCAATGCGCCGGTGCGGCCACTGCTGGGAGCCGGTCATCCGTTGGATAGGATCAGAGAGTTGCTCGCTCAGCGGTCCCCTGCCTACTCCCAGGCCCACCACACGATTGAAACAGACGATATGTCCACGGGGCAGGTGGCTGACGCCATCATGAAGATCTGCGGCCCTGCTGACGCGAATAACGCTTGAATAACGGAGACTAGAATATGGCCGACGCAAACCTGGCGGCGGAAGTACACCATTCTGGCGGTTCCTATCCGGTCGTTGCCGGTTGGGGGATCATCGATAACCTGGGCGACCGGCTGGCGGGACTAGGGCTGACCAACACGGCCTATATCATCACCGACGAAAACGTGATGAATCCCTACGGCCGCAACGTTCAACGGGCGCTGCAGAAAAAGCGCATACCGGCCCACTGCTTCATCATCCCCGCCGGGGAGACCAGCAAGAGCTTCGAGTTGGCCCAAGGCATCTACAACTGGCTGGCGGGACTCAAGGCCGAGCGTGGACACTCCATCATCAGCGTTGGCGGCGGCGTGGCCGGAGACCTGGGCGGGTTTGTCGCCGCCACCTACCTAAGGGGCATGCCCTTTGTGCAGGTGCCCACCAGCATGGCCGCCATGGTGGACGCGTCCATTGGAGGCAAAGTCGCGGTCAACCTGCCCCAGGCCAAAAACCTGGTGGGGGCCTTCTACCAGCCCAGGGGCGTGTTCGCCGACGTTCAAACCCTGTCTACGCTGGGAAGGCGGGAACTGGCCGAAGGTTGGGCCGAGGCCATCAAACACGGGTTCATCCTGGATGCCGGCCTGGTGGATGTGTTCGAAGAGCACGCCGAGGCGCTGATGGACGTGGAGCCTGATATCTCCACCGAGGTCATCCGCCGCAGCATGGCCATCAAAGCCAACGTGGTCAGCCAAGACGAACGGGAGACCTTGGGCATCCGGATCATGCTGAATTACGGACACACCATCGGTCATGCCTTGGAATCATCGACAGAGTACGGACGGTTCTTCCACGGCGAGGGCGTTGCCGTGGGGATGATGGGCGCCGCGTCCATGGCCCATGAGATGGGCTTGCACTCCCAAGAAATAGTGGACCGCCAGCGCCGCCTTTTGGAACGGTTCAACCTGCCCACCTCGGCCCAAGGAGTTCCGGTAACCGATGTACTGAACGGCATGTCCCTCGACAAAAAAAGCCAGGGCGGCTCCAACCGCTGGGTGATGCTCGAAGAAGTTGGCCGGTCAGTAGTCCGCAGCGACGTGCCCAAAGAGTTGGTGGAGAAGACCATCAGGGAACTGGTTAGCTAGTCATCAGCCAGAGCCAAAATTCAGAAACTTGTGGAGAAGACGATTCGGGAGTTGGTCGGCTAGTCGTCCACTGGGGCCAACTCCCGGCTCTCACGTTTGGCCTTGACCATCAACGCCAAAATGGCGAGGCACATTGCTCCTGCGACACCCAGTAACACGACTGAAGCGAGTGTCGACAGGAACTCAACGCTCTCTGAGAACGTCGATGCCTGCTCCAAAGCCACGGCCACGCCACCGCCCAAGATCGTTACTCCATATAGAATGCGTATTCGGGCTGGGTCCACGAATCTGGTAGCTGTAGTCCCCATTTGTGAACCAACCGAAGCCGCCCCTAGCATGATAATCGCCATCTTGGGATCAACGTTGTGCGACATAGCGTAGATGAAGGTTCCCCATGACCCTGTGACGACTATCTGAAATAGGTCGGTGCCGATCGCCACGGTGGTTGGCACGCCCAGTCCAAAGATCAAGGCCGGCATGAGAAGAAATCCGCCACCGGCTCCCAATAGTCCAGCGAAAAAGCCCACCCCAAAGCCAACGGCCACCGGAATGAACACAGATAGATTTTCGATACCGGACACCGGCAATGAAACATATGTTGGGACGGTTCCCGTTCCTGGCAGCCGGATCGAATGTGGTGGAATGCGCAGGGCTCGCACACGCCGCGCCAGCGATGCCGTTGATATTTCCTCCCCTCCCGCCTTGGTGGACCGGCGCACCCGCAAGTAGTCATAAACGATGAATCCGCCAAGTGATCCTAACAACAAGATGTACACGTAGCGCAACACCGGCCCAATTACGCCCGCCTCTTCCAGAGAAGAGTTCAATTGCTCCGCCAGAAAAACACCCGGAATCGTGCCGATAAGCATCAGCATTCCCAGTCGAAGGTCCACATTCCCCAAATGACGGTGCTTTAGGGTGTTGATGATTGAGGACCCCATTATCAGGGCCAAGCCGGTTCCCACTGCGAAGACCGGCGGGACTCCAAAGACCAGCAGACCACCGGTGATCAAGAACCCTCCACCCACGCCAAAGAAACCACTGAGGGTCCCCACGATGACACCCAAGAGCAAGAGGAGCGCCGGGTTTACCGCGACTTCAGCGTTGGGAAACCACATGCTAAATGCGGTCCTCAGGGGGTTTCGCCGGTCCACCGCGCAGGGCAGCTATAGACCGGAGAACTGCGGTCCAAAACAGGTGTAATGCAATGGCTGTGGCGGCGATCACACCAATGATTAACAATGCCCACAACAATGTGTGATCAGCACTAAAATTGGTTAAGAACTCATTCATCGTAGAGCGACGCCCGGCCGTCACATGGTAATAAGATGTTGTCGGCGTCGGCACAATGAGGATACCATAGGCCGAGGCTGCCCAACTGATGGAGCCCACTCAAACTAAATGCCAAGACCCATTTTCAACTTCCACCTGCAGCACGCCGACGACGGCGCCAGGGCCGGCGAATTGGAGACGCCCCACGGCAAGATCCTTACGCCGTTCTTCATGCCTGTCGCCACCCAGGCCACGGTAAAAGGGTTGACTCCGGAAGAGGTGAAAGCAGCTGGAGCCCAGATCATCCTCAGCAATGCCTACCACTTATACCTGCGGCCCGGTGTGGCAACGGTAGAGAAGATGGGCGGCCTGCACCAGTTCATGGGATGGGACGGGCCCATCCTCACCGACAGCGGCGGCTTTCAGGCTTTCAGCATGGGACCGCTGCGGAAAGTGACCGACGGCGGCATCCGGTTCCGGTCTCACATCGACGGCAGCGAGCACCATTTCACCCCCCAATTGGCCACCGCAAACCAGGAAGGTCTGGCGGCAGATATCGCCATGTGCTTCGACCAATGCATCGCTTACGGGGCATCGGAGAAACAGGTCCGGCAGGCCATGGAGCGCACCCACCGGTGGGCCCAGGAATGCTTCGACGCTCACCAGGCATCGCCCAAAGGTGAAGCCGCTGGCCAAGCTTTGTTCGGCATCGTGCAAGGTGGAGTTTTCCCGGAACTTCGGGACGAGTCGGCCCGTGTTATCTCGAATATCCCCTTCCACGGCTACGCAGTGGGCGGTCTGGCAGTGGGTGAGGACAAGGAGCAGATGTACCGGATCACCGGACAGGTGGCTACCCGGCTGCCCGCCGACAAGCCTCGTTACCTGATGGGCGTGGGCTCTCCCGAGGACCTGGTGGAGGGTGTGGCCAGGGGGATTGACATGTTCGACTGCGCTCTGCCCACCCGAGTGGCCCGCAATGGAAGCCTGTTTACGCCTGAGGGGCGGGTGGACATCACCAAATCCCGGTACGCGGAGCAGCAAGGGCCATTGGATGAAACCTGTGACTGCTACACCTGCCGGAACTACTCCGCCGCTTATCTTAGACACCTATTCCGGGCCAAAGAATTGTTGGGCCTGAGGCTGGCCAGCATCCACAACCTGCGGTTCGTTCTGGCGCTGATGGAGCGAATTAGGGAGTCGATCTGGGAAAATCGGTTCGACAGCTTCCGCAGGGATTTTCTGGACCTCTACCAGCCGGCCGATGAGACTGCGCGGCAGCAACAGAAAGAACGGTGGCTCCAAACCCGGGGCGCCTAGCCCGCCAGGCGTAAGCAGATTCTTGGAAGGAGGGGTTCCAGATTGGGTGAAGGGAGGGCTAGAACCTACTCTCAGAAAATGCCGCTAGGTTCATTCGCTCGTCCTGAGCCTGTCGAAGGGCGCACGGTAGGTGGTTCGACAAGCTCACCACGAGCGGAACCAGTGATGTTGCATTTTTGAATAGCTGCTAGCAGCCGCCGGCGACTGCTGGGACGATACTGATCTCATCGCCCGCACTGGTCGTGGTGCCAAGTCCATCCATGAACCGGACGTCCTCCCCGTTCAGGTAGATGTTCACGAAGTAACGCAGTTCGCCGTTCTCGTCAACCAATCTGTCTTTGAATCCGGGGAACTCACTATTCAGCTTTTCCACCAGATCTCCGAGATTGGCAGAGTCCAACTCGACTTTGGCTTGGCCGTTGGTCATTTTCCGTAACGGCGTGGGGATTCGGACCATGATGCTCATCGGAAATACCCTCCTAAACCTTGCGCCCCAATTTTGGACAACCCGGGCAGAACTGTAACTCCTACCCGTCGATCACGTCCCCGCCAACTGGGTCCACCCTCACCCCCGTGGAACTGACCCATTCCAGCCCACGTTTTATCTCCGGCTCTTCGCCGTCCAGTTCCAAGACCACCCAACCCAGTTCTTCGCCAACATCGGCCCGCCGGATGTTGGTCACTATTTTGAACTTCTGACCCAACTCGTAAATCACCGGCTGCTTCACCAAGTCGTCCACGAACGTGAACTTGACTCTTTGCTTGCCCATCCCCGAAAACCTCCCGGCTATTCACTCCAAGAATTTACTCCAGTTATCGTACTCCGTAGAACGCTTCCCCGCCAGATTATTTGGCGCCGTCGAACGCTTCTTCAAAGGAGCGAATGCTGGGCTTGATGGAGAGTGGATGCACCACCTCTTCCACCGCTTCTTGGGTCTTAAGACCGTTGCCCGTAATATAAACGACGGTCACCTCGTCGGGTTTGATGGCTCCTGACTCGGCCAGGTGCCTCAGCCCAGAGACCGTCACGCCGCCGGCTGTTTCGGTAAAAATGCCTTCGGTCTCCGCCAGCAACTTGATACCATCTACTATATCCGATTCCGGCACGCCATAGGCGGTCCCGCCGGATTTTTCGATAACTTTCAACGAGTAGATCCCGTCTGCGGGGTTCCCAATGGCCAACGATTTGGCCAAACTGTCGGGCCGCACCGGAATAACCTGAGATTGCTTGTTGGCCCAGGCCGTGGCGATGGGTGAGCAGCCTTTCGCCTGTTGCATGTGCATCTTGGTCGTGACGGCTGGGTGATGGACGGTGTTTTGGTCCACGCCAAAGGAACTGGACTCCACTCCCTCCAACAGCCCCAAACAGGCCATCTCGTTAAAGCCCTTCCAGATCTTGGTGAACATGGCGCCGGAAGCCGAGGGTACCACCACGTGATCCGGTAGGCGCCATCCCAACTGTTCCGCGACTTCGTAGCCCAGGGTCTTGCTGCCCTCCGCGTAATAGGGCCGCATATTGATGTTGACGAAAGCCCAGGGGTAATCGTCGGCCAACTCGCTGCAGAGACGGTTCACTTCATCATAGGTGCCGTCTACCGCCACCAAGACGGGGTTATAAATGGCGGCGCCGATGATCTTGCCTCTCTCCAAATCGGAGGGTATGAAGACCACCGCGCGGACACCGGCCCGGGCGCAGTGGGCCGCTACACTGCAAGCAAGATTCCCTGTGGAAGCGCAAGCAATGGTCTCGTAACCGAATTCTATCGCCTTCGTGGCCGCCACGGAGACTACCCGGTCCTTGAAGGAGAACGACGGGTTGACGCTGTCGTTCTTGATATACAGGTTGTTCAGGCCCAGCTTTTTTCCCAGGTTCTTGGCCTTGAGCAGGGGAGTGAATCCCGCCATAATATCGACCGGGTCGTCGCCCTCGGCCGGCAGCAGGTCCTTATAGCGCCAGATGCTGAGGGGTCCCTTGGCGATGCTGTCCCTGCTGACAACTTCTGAGATCGTGGCATAGTCGTAAACCACTTCCAAAGGGCCAAAGCAAAAGTCGCATACATTCAGGGGATCTGCCGGGTATTCCCTGCCACACTCGCGGCATTTAAGTCCATTTACGAAAGCCACCGGAGTCGGTCCCTCCAGGCCATTAAGAGGCCGGGCAACAGCCCAAATTAGCCTGGGAACACGGTCCCCAGGCTGTCGCTGATAGTAACAAAGGCCCCTAGGGATGTCAATTAATTCACGCCTGGCAGACACTGATCACAAGGCAGGCCGCAGCCTTGGTTCCGGCTCTCATCCCGGTGATATAATCCCCGGAGCATCAGCCTCGGACCGGTGCCCAAGGCAGCCCCGATGCTTCCAAGATTCGTTCCGTCATGAATCGGATCAAACAATCAGGATAGTACTCTGCTCCGAGCCCGCCACATCAGCCTCCTGCAGCAATTCTCCATACCGCTGATCATCGGCGTGATCGCCGGGTTGGTTTTTGCCAACGTCGACATCCACGCCTACGAAGATATGGTGGACTACCACATCCTAGGCGGCGGCGCCAAAATCTTTGGCAATCCGGTCACCGTTCATTTCCTCATCAACGAGATTTTCATGGTGTTCTTCTTCGGCATCGCGACCAAAGAGATCACCGAGTCGGTGCTGCCCGGCGGGGCGTTAAATCCCATTCCCAAGGCCATCAACCCATTGATGGGAACACTGGGCGGCATCTTCGGACCGGCCGGACTGTTCTTTCTTCTAGCCTGGGTCTTTTACGGCGGGTCCGGCGATCTGGGCACGGTGGCCAACGGCTGGGGCATCCCCACCGCCACCGATATCGCCTTGGCCTGGCTGGTCGCCCGTATCATCTTTGGAGCCGGCCACCCGGCGGTCAATTTCTTGCTGTTACTGGCGGTGGCTGACGACGCCATCGGCTTGGGAATCATCGCGGTGTTCTATCCCGACCCACAGCATCCCGTCGCCCCTGCCTGGCTGCTGTTGGTGGTTGCCGGCATGGCCGTGGCCTACGTCATGCGGCGCTTCCAAGTACACCACTGGATCGTTTACGTGCTCATTGCCGGAGGGCTGAGTTGGGTCGGACTGGTCAAATCGTCCATCGAACCGGCCCTGGCTTTGGTTGTCATAGTCCCCTTCCTGCCCGGCCCCAAGACCACACATGGCCTGTTTGAAGAGGACGAATATGAATACGGCACCGGCGATCCCGACGGCTCAGTGGCCGTCCCATGTGACGGCGCATTGGTGCAGACCCCGAAAGAGGAGCTAGAGCTGCATCACCGCCACGCCCCTCTAGATGAATTCGAACATCAACTCAAACTGCCCGTGGACTTCGGCCTGTTCTTCTTCGCCTTCGCCAATGCCGGCGTCGCCTTCGCCAGCATAACCCAGGTCACCTTTATCGTCTTGATCTCGCTAATCGCTGGCAAAATGGTGGGTATTACCCTGTTTTCCTGGGTGGGAGCCCGGCTCGGCTTCCCCCTACCGGAAGGCATGGGCACCAAACATCTGTTGGTGGCTGCCATCGTCGCGGGCCTGGGGCTGACCGTGGCGCTGTTCGTTGCTGGCAAAGCCTACGAGGACCCGGCTTTCCAAGACCCAGCCAAAATGGGCGCAGTGCTCAGCGCTGGAGCGGCCATAGTCGCCTTCATCGTCGGGCGGTTGCTCAAGGTCAAAGATGGGCCCTGCTAGTGCTATACTCGTGCCTGCGAATTGATTTCGGAGATCGATTTTAGGAGCCACACCACATGATTGGCGTACTCACTCATCACTGGGCGAAATCGGACAAGATCGAAGAGGCCAAGAAGCTGTTGGACGGCAACGGGCTGGCCCAGAGCAAAGCGCCTGGCTACGGCCACCGGCTGACCTTTATTTCCCTGGAAGACGAGACTAAGATTTCCACATTGGTGACTTGGGACTCCAACGAGATTTACGACGCCTGGCGGGCCAGCCCTGAGCGTGCCACCGCCATGCAAGGCGCCAACGAGCTTTGGTCCAAGCCGGCAGAGTCCGAGCGGTTCCAGATGGCCGACTAGACCGGACTAACTAACGGAACACGTAGGAGACGGCCATGGCCAAGCGAAGTTTCTGGGCTTGGGGCAACGAGTCGGACGAACCCAACGCCGAGCAGATGAAGACCGCTTCGGAGGAACTTGCCAAGCGCTACAAAGTTGACCTGACACCAGCAACACCGCCCAGTCCGTCGGATCTTTCCCTACGCAAACCTCGCATTGCGCCTCCATCGTCATTGGCCGAAATCTGCGCTAGCGACGACCACGACCGGGCGGTCCATACCTACGGCCGTAGTTTCCGCGACCGCATCCGGGCCTTCAATTTGGACTTCCCCAATCCGCCCGACGTGGTGGCCCGTCCCCGTGACGAGCGGGAGGTAGAGGCCGTCTTGGAATGGTGCTCCGACTCCGGTTACGCCGCGATCCCATTTGGCGGAGGCAGCTCAACGGTGGCCGGGTTTGAGCCGCCCGAAGGCTACGACGGCATCGTGACCATCGACATGGAGGGCTTGGGCCGGGTGCTGGAGATCGACGACGTATCCCGCTCAGCCCGCATCCAGGGCGGAGTTTACGGGCCGGCCCTGGAAGACCAACTGCGGCCCCACGGCTTCACTTTGCGCCATTATCCCCAGAGCTTTGAGTTTTCGACTTTAGGCGGTTGGATCGCCACCAGGTCGGGAGGCCATTACGCGACCAACCAAACCCACATCGACGATATGGTGGAGTCGGTTCGGATGGTGACACCCTCTGGTCTGTGGGAGTCGCGGCGTCTGCCGGGCAGCGGCGCCGGCCCCAGTCCCGACCGGATGGCCATCGGCAGCGAGGGCGTCCTGGGCATCATCACCGAAGCCTGGATGCGCATCCAGGCCCGCCCGGTATTCCGCGCGTCAGCGGGGGTAACCTTCCCCACTTTCGCCGCCGGGGCCGAAGCCGCCCGCCGCATCGTGCAAACCAAGCTCTGGCCCGCCAATTGCCGTCTCCTTGACCCAGTCGAGGCCGCGGCGGCCGCTGGTATGGACGGTACCAAAGCCTTGTTGCTGCTGGGCTTCGAATCGGCGGAGGTGCCCCAGGGCGAGTTCATCCGCCATGCCGTTGACATCGCCCGGGAAGCCGGAGGGACCATCAAAGAGGCTGACATCCGCGTTTCGGATGGCTCGGCCAGAAGTTCAGACACCAGCTCAGGCGGAGACACCGGCCGCCAGGGCTCGGTGGGCGCGTGGCGCAACTTATTCTTAAACGCTCCCTACATCAAGAACCATCAAGCTGGGCTGGGGCTGGTGACCGAGACCATGGAGACAGCCATCACCTGGGACCGTTGGCCCGCCCTGGACGAGATGGTGCGGGGCGCGCTTCAGGACGCTCTAAACCGGGTCTGCGGCGGCGGTAGCGTTTCGTGCCGGTTCACCCACGTCTACACGGACGGCCCAGCCCCCTACTTCACTTTTGAAGGCATGGGCCGCCTGGGGGCCGAACTGGAGATGTACGCTGAGATCAAACAGGCAGCATCCGATGCCATCATGGCCGCTGGCGGTACCATAACCCACCACCACGCCGTGGGGAGGCTCCACAGGCCCTGGTACGACCAGCAGCGGCCCGAACTCTTCGCCCAGGCCTTGAAGGCCGTCAAGCGGACTCTGGACCCCAACGGTGTGCTGAATCCTGGGCTTTTGGTCGACGCATAGGAGCACGGCGATCTTGAGCCCACACGGTTGTCAATTTCATAATTCGGATTATCGGCCGATCCTAAAAAATAACCGGATATTCGGCGCCGGGCTTTCGATTGCCCTTTAGCCCTGCCCGCACCGCGTTGAATGGCCCAACCCAGGCATGTACAATGGGGCACCTACGGCGGAGGGGAGCATGCTTAGGTTCGGACTTACTCCCGCTGGATTCGCTCTGGGAAAGCGTAATGTCCATTACTCCTGGGTGATTGTCGGCGTCGCCTCTTTGATGTGGATGACCAGTTCGGGCATCAGGTTTGCCGCCAGCCTGTTGGTGGACGAGTTCAACAAGCCGGAGTACTTCGGCTGGAGCATCGGGGCCATCACCCTGGGATTCACCATTCAGTGGATCGTGTCGGGAGCTTTGGGGCCCGTTTGCGGCTGGTTGGGCGACCGTTACGGCGTGCGCCGGGTCATGTGGTCCGGGGGAATTCTGTTCATCGCCGGAATGGTCCTAACCGGCACCATGAACCATCTCTGGCAGTTTTACCTGTACTTCGGCGTCATCTTGGCGGCGGGCATGGCCGCGTTCCAGGTCACCTTGGTTTCCGGCGTAACCCTGTGGTTCCGGAAACAATTGGGCCTGGCCATGGGGATACTGCAGGCTCTGCAAGGCCTGGGCACGGCCGCCGCCATCCTCATGGTGTTCATCCTCTTCAACCAATTGGGATTGCGCTGGACCTTCTGGATCCCAGGGGTGGCCGGCGGCGCGCTGCTCATATTCCTGGTGCGTTACTTCTACAACGAACCCGCGGCGATCGGACTGCGGCAATGGGGCGCGCCTGAAGACGAGCCCATCCGGCGGCTGCAGAACAACAACGTAGCCAAAGTCCGCACCGATGTTTTTTTGAAGCAGGCGCAGAAGACCAACGCCTTCTGGAACCTGGTGGGAATCCATTTCTGGGGCTGCGCCGGCCACAACGTCATCCTGATTCTGCTGGTCGCCATGGCAACCGATTCCGGGCTGTCCAAGGGCACGGCGGTGGCCGTATACCTCACCCTAACGGTGGTCAGCACCCTCACCCGGTTCGCGGTGCCTGTGCTCGCCGACCGCTTTGGCGCCAAGACGATCATGAAGGTCTGTTTCTCCGCACAGACCTTCCCCCTATTACTATTGCTGTTTTCTCAAGACGCCACCACCTTCTTCGTGTTCGCCACGCTGTTCGGCGTCGGCATGGGCGGCGAGATGACCGCTTTCCCAATCATCAACCGCCAATACTACGGTGACGCGCCCACGGGAACTACGTATGGGTGGCAGATGGCCGGAGCAGGCATCGGAATGGCCATCGGACCGGTGTTGGGCGGTTTCTTGAAAGACTGGACCGGCAACTATGACTGGTCCATCCTCCTGTCCTTCGGTCTCAGCCTGACCGCCGTGGTCTGTATCTTTGTGCTCCCCTCTACTGCCCACCAGCAACTGCCCGATTGGGAAGACGCTCTCCCACCCGAAGCCCGGACGGCGGGTGGAATGGGAACGGCCACCGCTGAACCTGCGTCCGGCGATTAGACCCATGGGACTGTACTGAAGCATGGCGCAGGAACGACTATGGAATGACGATGGTGGGGATTATAATGGTGAGCGTCCAGGCCCGACGATCTCGGCCACCGAACTCGGGACCTACGCGAGGTCTCGTTTCTGTTCTCGTTGCGCCTGGGTCCGGCTCCACATCAAGACCCTGCCCTACCAGAGCTTTCCCGGCATCTTCAGCAGCATCGACCGCTATAACAAGCTGATCGTCCACAATCACTTCGACCGGGAGGGTCATGCCCCGCCCTGGCTGGCCGGATTGGGCGAGACCACCGGCTACGTAGAACCACCCCACTGGTCCAAATTCAATGTTTTGGACGATGAAACCGGGATCACGCTCAGGGGGGAGGCCGACGGAATCTTCAAACTCTCCGATGGCTCCCACGTGATAGTCGACTACAAGACTTCCCGGTATAATCCCGACCGGCCCGGCATGTTCAGCAACTACGAGGTCCAGTTGAACGCCTACGCGCTGATCGCCGAACGTCATGAAATCTCGCCAGTATCCAAGTTGGCATTGGTGTACATGGAGCCGGCCACCGACAAGGAAACCGCCCAAGAACCGGGCCTGGTTGACAGCCTGGGCTTCGCCATGGGCTTCCACGGTAAAATTGTGGAAGTAGAACTTCAACCGGCCAAGTTACTGCCGCCTCTTCTCCGCAAAGCGCGGAGCATCTGGGACATGGCCACCCCACCCGCCGGATCCAAAGACTGCAAGGACTGCTCGGCGGTAAGCGGACTGTTGGAAGGCTTGGGCGGGTCCCGCTAGCATCAGATGCTTGGATGATGCGGGTAGAGGCAGGTTTCAAATCTGCCCCTACAACTCAATAATCAACCGCCGTGATGACCGCTAACTCACATATCCCGCTCATCCTGAGCCTGTCGAAGGAATGTGACCTCACCAGCCGCCTAGGTGGACGCGCGTCCGCGGCGCAAGCCTCGGCCCGGCAGAGCTCCGGTGTTCTCGCCGTGCTCGATTACCACCTGGCCGTTCACGATCACGTAATCGATGCCCACCGGATATTGCCTGGGGTCTTCTTTGGTGGCGCGGGCCTTGACCGTGTCGGGATTGAACAACACAATGTCGGCCTTGAATCCGTCCCGTAGCAATCCACGGTCGGGCAGACCCAGCCGCTGCGCCGGAAACGAAGTCATCTTGCGGATGGCCTCGGGCAGCTTTAGGTGTTTCTCGGCCCGGACAAACTCGGCCAACACAATAGGGAAACAACCGTAACTGCGGGGATTGGGGTATTCGCCAAAGAGGATGGAGTCGCTGCCGATCATCCCCGCCGGGTGAGACACGAAGGCGTAGAGGGTCTGAGCATTGGTGCCCAGTCCCACGGTAGATATGCCCAGGTTTTCCTCAATCAGCAGGTCGAACAGTGTGTCGGCCGGGTCTTGGCCCCGCATATCGGCGATGTCGGTAATCAGCTTGCCGTCATATTGCATGTTCTGAGGCTGGGTGAAGTTGGTCAGCCAATTGTTCTCCAACCGGTCCCGGGTGAGTTCCCGCTTCATGCGTTCCCGGTCATCGGCGTCCCGGAGAGCCGCCATCAGCCGCTCCGGACCGCCGTCCTTGGCCCAGTGTGGCAATCCTATAGTCGGGGTGGTGCCCGAGTAGGGGTAGGTGTAGCAGTCGAAGGTCACGTCCATCCCTTCGTCACGAGCGTCCTCCACCAGCCCCAGGTAGTCAAGGTGGCTGCCGACGCCTGAGGCGCTCTGGCGGTAATGGGTCAGGTGCACCGGACAGTCGCCGCCACGCCCGATCTCAAGAGCTTCCTCCCAGGGCGCCAGCAGACCTTTTGACCGCAGGCTGGCGCGGGTGTGGGTGTGGTAGTGGCCGCCCAGCCGGGCTGCCACTCCGGCCAACTCGGCCAGTTCCGACGTGCTGGCGTAGGCGCCGGGCGGGTAGTCCAGGCCCGTCGATAGCCCCCAGGCGCCTTCTTCCATGGCCTCCCGCACTACTGACTTCATGTCCTCAAGTTCAGCGGCGGTGGCGGGTCGGTCGTTCCAGCCTACGCCCCAGATGCGCACCGGTGAGTTGCCCAGGATGAAGGCCATGTTGATGGCCACCGAGTTGTCGTACTTGTCCAACTGGCCAGCCACCGTTAGCCAGTCAGTGGGTAAGGGAGGGTAGCCGTTCAGGCCGGCGTCCAGCCAAATGTAGCGTTCCAACTCCTCGCGGGACTTGAAGGGAGCGTGGGAGATGCCGTCGATGCCCACCAACTCGGTGGTCACGCCCTGACGCACCTTGGGATCGTGGTGGGGTTCGCCCAGGATGGTCAACCCGGCGTGGGAGTGCACGTCAACAAAGCCGGGGCAAACCACATAACCCGTGGCATCAATGGTCCGTTCCGCCTCGAGGTGGGACACGTCGCCCCGCTGGACAGTCACCCGGTCGCCCTCCACCAACAACGCGGCGAAGAAGCCGGGGCTGCCGGAGCCGTCGATGACCAGGCCGTTGGTGATTAGGAGGTCGAGCACGGTTCACCCCCGATGGGACTCAGTGTTCCGCCGCTTCAGAGGCAACAGGATTGTATGTTACCCGCACCACCGGCGCCCACGATTCATTTTTCCACTGGTGGTGGACGTTGGGCGGCACCAGCATGGCGTCCCCTTGCGATACCGTGTAGTCTTTGCCGTCGCAGACAAAGGTGGCCGTGCCCTCAAGAATGTATACCACATGTTCCCACGCGTGAGTATGTCCGCCGGTGTCGGGGTGACTAACCGCTCCCGGGAGCATCGGATCATTGTGTAGCATGACATAATTCGGCGCGCCGTCTTTAGTGGTGATCAATACGTGTCCGGCCTTCCGGTCCAACTCGCTGTGGTTTCGGATCACCGGCGGCTGCCCGGTCCCCGGCCCACCATCGTTCTGCGCGCCGCCGCTCTGGGCCGCGATAAGGGGATTAATCTCTATTCGCTGGATGTTGCCCTGGCCACCGTTGTTCAGGGTGTAGTGGTCCACGTTGGGCGGAATGAACATGGCGTCGCCGGCCTTAACCGGGTACTCCTTGCCGTCACAGATTAGAGTGCCGCTGCCGTCAATGATGTAGACTTCATGCTCCCATTCGTGGATATGGTGGGCGCTGGTGCCGTCCGGTGGTATCTCAGAGTAGGTCATGGTGCAAGTGGGCGGATTATCGTCCAGGCTGATCAGCCGGGCCGCGCCTGTGCCGTCAAAAACATCGCGTACATTCCTAATTACCGGTTCCATAGCAGTAACCTCCTCATGAACTGATTATTCGCATTAATTGGCCGTTGGGGGCCAGCAATCATCTCTACGGTGCGATACCTTGGTCAAATATATAACGAGAAAGCCAGGAGGCAAGGCTCTCCGAATTTTCGCGGCGCACCTTATTTGAGCAACTGAGCACTCCGACTCCGTACCATCCGCCTATTTCGGTGGCATCATGCAGTCTATACTTAACTTCGGAGACCGCGTTTTCTGGGAGACGATTTCTCGTCATTGCAATCATATCGACCGAGACCCTGGCATATTTTCTCGCGTACCGAATCTTTACATATGGCCAATTCTTTATCTCGCAATAGGCCAAGAATGCGTTCTCAAGCTTGTCGTCTGCACGTTGTCTGTTGAGTTCAACTTAACCTCTCTCAGATGCAGTTCTAAACCGTTGGGTTTGCTCCTCGGTTAACTTCCACGACATTCGTCTACCCAGACTCTCAATTGTCCCTTCACCCTTTATCGCCTTCTCTAACTGATCCAGCGTCAACAATGCGATTCACCTCCCAATTGCCCTGCGTCTAAAATTGATGTTTTGCCAGTAATCCTCTGTAGGATAATCCAAGTCTCCTTTTGATGCAGCGGGCCGAAACAACAGCTTTTCGCCCGGAAGCATCGTCCAACCTGATCCAACTGTGCTATACGCCAGATTCGCACGACCCATCGTGGGATAATTGGGGGAATGCTCGTGAAATCGAATCGAATGCACCTCAGTCGGCAGGTTGGCCAAGGACTTGTGCAACTAGTGCTGCAATAGTTCGATTTCTTCCATGGGAAAATCTTTAGCGTTGGCTGTGATTAGAATCGCTCCTTCGGCAACGGCGGCTGCCGCGATCAAAGTGTCGGTGGTGGAGAGGATCGTTCCTCAACGGGCAAACTCGTACCGGTACCGGCCCGCCTCTTTGGCCGCCTCTCGGGACACATCGTAGTACTCGAGACCGTCGGTCAAATCGTCCGCCGCAGCCCGGTCATGCTGGCCTAACCTCGAATATAGCTCAGTGATGCTAACGCAGCACACACCGAGGCGATGACCATCGAGCGCGAGAGTTTCGACTAGCTCTGCAGCCTCCTTGCGGCCCCGGAGTTGGTCGATCAGCAATGTGGTGTCCAGAATGTACTTAGCCACGTTGGCGTTCTTCGAAATCCTGGTCGCTTTGCTTCCGCATTTTCCTTACCCAAGATGCCACATGCTCCGGCGTATCCCACTCTGGATGGTCTTCCTCCGAAATCGCGCCGGCCGTTCTTCTTAGCGCCGACACCAGGCCATCCTTTCTCAATTTATCCCGAATCGCCTCTTCAATGAACTGGCTTCGTTTGCCCTTGCCTGCCTCCTTATCCACTGCTTTGACAAGGTCCTCGGGCAAGATTACATGGGTTCGCATTTTCGAGACTCTCCACAACAAATAGTCACATTAATTATACACACGCCAATGTGATTCTTAGCTCGCAGCCTTAGCCCTCAGCGCCGCCAGCACCTTGTCCGCCGTAACGGGCAGATCGGTGATGCGGACGCCAACGGCGTCGAAGACGGCGTTGGCGATGGCGCCGGCGACCGGGATGTTACTGCTTTCGCCGATGCCTTTGCTCTCGTAGGGGGCGGGGCCGGCGTCGCCCTGGATCAAGACCGTCTCCATCACCGGGACGTCCGCGGAGGTGGGAATCTTGTAGTCGCCAAAACTTAGGGTGGAGATCTGGCCGTCCTCCAGCTTCAGCTCTTCCATCAGGGCATAGCCCAGGCCCTGGATCAACCCGCCTTCCACCTGGCCTTGGTGGTTCAGCGGGTTCAAGACGGCGCCGATGTCGTGGGCGGTGATGATCTTATTGACCGTGACCTCCCCCGTCTCCGGGTCAACGTGGACCTCGGCCACCTGGGTGCAAAATGAGGTGATCTCCGGGGTCTCCGAAGTCACGCTGGTCTCTCCGGTCAGCGGTAATCCTTCGGGGGAAGGACCGGTCTGCCTGACCACCTCGGCGATGCTCATGCTCCGTCCCGCCGCGACCAACCGTCCGTCTTCAAGGGATACCTGCTCTTCAGGCGCATCCAACAATGGCGAAGCCGCCTCAATAAGCTTGCCCCGCAGTTCCCGGGCTGCGCCCACCACCGCCTGTCCTGCAGTGTAGGTGACCCGGCTGCCGCCAGAACCGGAGCTGTAGGGCATGTTGCCCGTGTTCTCCAAGACGATCTGGACATCTGACGTGTCCAGCGTCAGCTCTTCGGCCACCATCTGCCGTAGCACGGTGTGTGAGCCGGTGCCCGTGTCCCAGAAGGCCATGTGCAGTTGGGGGTTTCCCTCGTCATTGAGTCCAATCTTGGCCGCGAACTCTCCCGTGCCCTGAACCAGGTCGGTCATGGCCATGCCCCAGCCGGTGTTGGGGGGCTTAGCCGTGTTATCTGGGTGAGGTATGCCAGCTGCTTTGGCTGCTGCCACTAGTGTCTCCTCCGCTTTTATCTGCTGCCAATGCCGTCCGATGGGGGAGGACTCGCCCTCGCGCATGACGTTCTGCAATCGGAACTGGTAGGCGTCCATGCCAAGTTCATTGGCGATCATGTCCATGTGGGACTCCACGGCGAAGACCACCTGAGGTTTGGCGGGACTGCGCATGTGGCCACGAGGCACATTGTTGGTGTAGACGGTATAGCTGTCGATCTTGGCGTGGGGGATGTTGTACGCACCGCACAGATGGTCGGCGCCCCGCAGGTACACAGTCGGTTTGAAGGCCCCGTAGGCCCCGCTGTCGAACACCGCTCTGGCCTGCCGGGCTCTGATCGTGCCGTCTTTCATCACTCCGGTCTTGATGGTCATCACTGCCGGGTGGCGCGGGTTGCCGGCCATCAGTTCCTGGATGTAGTCCATGACCATTTTGACTGGGCGGCCCGAATGTTTGGAAAGGTAGTAGCACAGTGGCACGTCCATGAACGACCCCTTGCCGCCGAAGTCGCCTCCGATGGTGCTGGGGTGAAGCACGATACTCTCGGCGGGGAGGCTCCAACAAGCTGCGAGTTGGTCACGCAGCATATAGGGGTCTTTGTTGTTGGCCCAGATACGCACCTGGCCAGGTCCTTCCGCTGATCCCTCAGGGGAAGGATCCGCGCTGACCACACAGGCGTGGGGCTCAATGTAGGCCTGGTGCATCAACTGGGCATTGAAGGTGTGCTCGAAGACCAGGTCCGACTCCTGAAACCCTTGCTCGATATCTCCTTTCTCCCAGGTGATGTGGGCGAAGGTATTGTTGATCCCAGAAGGAGGCTGGGGCAGACCAACATAAGACTCCATGTCCGGATGAAGGGCCGGCGCCTCGGCGCGCATGGCTTCTTCGGCGTCGAAGATTGGAGTCAGTTCTTCGTATACGACGTCGATCAACAGCAGGGCCTCGTCGGCGGTATCAGGGTCGTCGGCCGCCACGGCGGCGACCTTCTCGCCTATGAAGCGCACCACTCCCTGGGCCAAGACCGGCATATCGACCATGCGCCGGCCAATTTTAGTGTCCGGCAAGTCTTGGCCGGTAACCACCGCGTGCACACCGGGCAGGCCTTTGGCCCGGGAGGCATCGATGCTCACGATACGGGCGTAGGGGTGGGGGCTACGGAGCACCTTGCCCCAGAGCATGCCCGGCAGCGATATGTCGGCGGCGTAGATCGCCTTGCCCGACACCTTGTCAGGGCCTTCTCCCCTGGTGATGGATTGACCGATGGCGGAAGGCGTGGCGGCCATTTTTATACTCCAGTATTTCAGACCGGCGACAGAGTTATTGGCGGTAATGGTGTCTGAATTGTCCGAGTCTACGCAGATTAGCGCAGAACTATCGGGGATTATGCCACATCGCATAGAGGCAGGACTGTCCCCGGTTAGGCCGCAAGCGGCTTGCCGTTAGGGCCGAACTGGCCGAGCATATTAACTGTAGCAGTTTAGGTTTCAGAACTAATTGCCAAAAATTTGCTGAGGTTTGCGGGTATTGGCCGGCTTCGCAAAAATTTTGGCTACCAGTGATTGAATCGCAATTATGATCAAGCCAGCGTTTTTCTCCGTGTTTCTCGGATTATTGCTTCTTATGTTGACCGCGTGTTCCTTCGGTGGCGGCGGCGAGGAAACACTAGAACCGAACGAAGAACAGACTGGAACCCCGTCCAACGCCGCTTCTGAGGCTACCGACACTGAGGCTTCGGCCGGCGAAACCCCTTCTCCCACGCAGGTGGCGACAGGTGGCGATCTTTTCCTGCAGTTGGTCGAGCCTGCCGAGCTTGAGGTGATCACCGACGTCGGTTCAATGACCGTGGCCGGGCGAACCCGTGTCGATGCCTTGGTTACCATCAACGACAACATGGTTGAGCCGAATATCGACGGCGAGTTCTCTTTGGAAATGGCCCTGGAAGATGGTCCCAACATCATCGAGTTGGTGGCAAGCGTGGCCAGCGGAGAACAGATGGACCTAGTCTTGGTCGCCATCTACGCGCCTTGATCAGATCTAATCCAGCAATACTCACACTAGAAACGGAATCCCCCAGGGCCGAGCATTCCTTTTGACGCTGTTACATAAGGCCGTCTCCATGAAAATAATACTCCTCCCCCGGTTCAGTCTCACTCTGATCACCGCCTTCGCAGGAGCGCTGCTGCTGGCCATGTTTTCCGCCACGGCTTCCGCCCAGAGTGACGGCGTTATCGGACGAGGCTTCACCGGTGTGGCGATGTCGATCGATCCCGCCACAGGACTGTTGACTGTAGAGTCCAAAGGGGTGTTCTTTCAGTTAATCATCTCCGGCAGCGCCTTGATCAACAATCCCCCAGACCGCGACGTAGGCTTGGCTGGATTGCCAACAGATGGGGGTTTCAGGATCGCCGGGCTGGTCAGCACGGCGGTAACCGACGACAACGGCAACGTAACCCCAGGAATCCTAACCGCCCAGAACCTCACGGTCATTCCTGAGAAGGCCACCCGCAGGCACAAATGGACCGTCGCTGTCGACAAACAGGGCGACGACTTGACTGCCCTGGACGAGGACGGCGAGACGACCGATCTGACCGGCCGCGGCTCCGGCTTCGAAAAGGGCGACAGAATCATCTTGCTGGTTCAGAGCTCCGGCCAGGGCGGCATCGGTGAGAAGGTCCGTGGCCTGTTCAAAGCCAAGATCGTCGGCGACCGCCTGGACCGGCTGGCCCAAGACGAAGCAGGTGACCCGCCAAAGGCCGCCGATCTAGCCAGCCTGCGCGAGAAGCGGGAAGACGCCCAAGAGACTCGCCTGCAGAAGACCGCGGACAATGCTGGGGCCGCCTTCCGAGACTTTGTCTTGAATGGGGTACAGGTCCTCCAGAGAAACACGGAGCCCGGTCCACCCCCAGTGGCCACGGAGCAGACCACATCCGACTCCGCCCAGAACGCCGAGCCACTTCCGAACACCGCCACCACAGTCGTCGACGAGGCTCCGGTCATTCACATAACCTCGCCGTCTCACGGCACGGCGGTCTCCGCGAACGATGTGGTCACCGTCGCAGCCGAAGTCAGCGCTACCGCAAACCTGGTCTCCGTGACTTTCAACGTCGCTGGTTCTAACCTCACGCCTTTGACCACAGAGCCATACACGGTGGATGTCACGGTCCCAACGGGTGTTTCTTCGGTGCAGATCAAGGTTACGGCAGTGGACGCCAACGGCAACGAAGGGCCCGACTCCATCACTCTAAGAGTGGCCCGGGCCGTCGATGTGGGGGTCAAGATCACAAGTCCGCTTGCCACCGCCATTACCGTCAGCGGTGACTCCTCGCGCCCTTCCACTTTATCCGGCAGCAACGAGGCCATAGCCGAAGGCGACACTGTCTCCATCCGCGCCGAGGTATCAGGCACGGGCACAATCACGGTTGTCTTCACGGTAAACGGCGTGGACCAGGCACCCATTGCCGAACCGCCATACGCCATAAGTCACTTCTTGCCTCTGACCCCCGCGGCGGAAGATCCCCCGCCCTTGAAGATCACCGCCACCGCCACCGACGGGTCTGGCAACACGGCCAGTGATTCAGTGAGCATCACTGTGGTGCGGAAAACCACCGAAGTGAAAGTCACCATTACCAGCCCGCTGCCCGGCGCAAAAGTCGACGCCGGCGATACCATAATCATCAAGGCCGAAACGGCAGACGACTCTGAAATCGCATTCGTAATCTTCTCTGTAGATGGCGTTGAGACTGTAACCACGGTGACGCCCTTTACCCACACCCACGTCCTGGCGCCGAGGGCATCCACCACCGCTGCCGCATCCAGCGTCCCGCCCAACGTGTTCGTTGGGCAAGCAACACTGAACGGAGCGTCCGCTCCAGACGACACCGTGGTGATTGCTTGGATCAGCGGCTCAGATGCCGCAACGCTGACCATCAAAGTCACCGCCACGGCCAATTCGGGCATCACTGGCAGCGCGTCTATGTCGCTTCAAATTTCCGGCTCCGTCAACGCCGGCGAGGCCAAGGTCAAAGACGGGAAATACGTACTCACCGCGGCCCAGCCGTCGGGCCAAAGCTTCAACGGCAAATCCGTAACCTTCACGGTCGGCGGCAAAGACGCCCGCCAGACCGCCACCTGGCAAAAGGGCGGAGCGGACATCGTCGACCTGGCCGCCAATTAGCGCGTGGCCAAATTGCCGGAAGCGGCGACATCTGCAATTACTTGTCGCCATTGTGGATGTTTGGGGCTCCTTCGTTTAAGTCCACGGTCAGTTCGATCCGGTCGATCACCCAACCCCGGTCTTGGTCACCCCTTTGGCGTTGCGAAAGGCACGAGAGACACCAGGCTTGGGTGTTGAATACAGCGCCAATTCCGTCAGCCCACAATCCTTGATGCGGGAATTGTTGGCGAATTGCGCAACCGTCATTCGTTTATCTTCTTCCGTTGAGTTTGGATGGCCCTCTTGCGGAACGAGGTATCGGATGGCGCCCGGTGCGCCGGTACTCGAATATGTAATGGCCAGCAATAATTCCGGCCGAATGCTATCATGGCCTGTGGGGTAAATAGATTTGAGCAACTTCCAAAATAACGACATCCGCAACCTGGCCATCATCGCCCATGTCGACCACGGCAAGACCACGCTGGTCGATGCGCTATTGAAACAAGGCCAGGTCTTCCGCGCCCACCAACAGGTCGGCGAGTTGATAATGGACACCAACCCCCTGGAACGGGAGCGCGGCATCACCATCCTGGCCAAGAACGCCTCGGTTTCCTACAAGGGCGTCAGGATCAACATCATTGACACGCCGGGCCACGCCGACTTCAGCGGCGAGGTGGAGCGGATCATGAACATGGCCGACGGCTGTCTGCTGTTGGTAGACGCCGTGGACGGCCCCATGCCCCAGACAACCTACGTGCTGCGTCAGGCCCTCCAGCAGAACGTTACCCCCATGGTGGTCATCAACAAGATCGACCGGCCCGAGGCCCGCGTCCCTGAAGTCATGGAGATGGTCCAAGACCTTTTCTTGGAACTGGCCACCAACGCTGACCAGTTGGAGTTCCCCGTGCTGTACACCTCAGCCAAGCGGGGTTACGCCACCGCGGACTTGGATACCCCTGGAACCAATATGGACCCATTGTTTGAGGCTATATTGGATTCTGTGCCGCCCCCCACAGGCGACCCCAGCGCCCCCCTGCAGATGCTGGTCGCCGCGCTGGATTACGACAACTATCTAGGTCAGGTGGCCATCGGCCGCATCTCCAGAGGCAAGCTCAAACTGCGCGAAAACGTGGCCCTGCTCGGCGCTGAAGGCGAACCCACCACCCACAACCTGGAGCGAATATTCGTATTCCGGGGAATGGAGCGTACTGAAGTGCCGGAGGCCCAGGCCGGGGATATAGTGGCCCTAACCGGCCCTGAAGGCGTTTCCATTGGTGACACCATCGCCTCCCTCGAAGTTCCGGAGGCTCTGCCGTTGATCAACATCGAGGAACCGACGGTGCGGATGACCTTCGGCGTCAGCAATTCGCCGTTCGTCGGCAAAGAGGGGCAACACAGCACCTCCCGAAACCTCAATGAACGGCTGTTCAAAGAGCTCCGGACCAACGTCAGCCTGAAGGTTGAGACGACGCCAAGCCCCGACCTTTTCGTGGTTGCCGGCCGGGGAGAGCTGCACCTTTCGATCCTGGTCGAGACCATGCGCCGTGAACAGTTCGAGTTTCAAGTGTCCCGTCCCGAGCCTGTCACCAAGGTGGTTGACGGAAAGATCCACGAACCCTACGAGATCCTGAACATCAGCACCAATGATGAGTACGTGGGCGTGCTGACCGAGTATCTGTCCGGCCACTTGGCCCAACTCCGGGATATGAGATACGACGAGAACGGCTACGTCCACATGGAGTACAAGATACCCACTAGGGGGCTGATTGGGTTCAACTCCTTCTTTCTCCGCACCACCCGGGGCGACGGGGTGAAAAACAGCCGCTTCACCTCGTACGAGCCGATGGAAGGGGAGATCAAGACCCAGCCCGGCGGAGTGCTGGTCGCCTCCGAGCGCGGCGTGGCGGTTACTTATGGATTGCTCAATGCCCAGGGCCGGGGCGACACTTTCATCGATCCAGGCACGCAGGTCTATGAGGGCATGATCGTCGGTTCCCACCGCCGGGAAGGCGATATAGAGATCAATGTCTGCAAGGAAAAGAAATTGACCAACATGCGTTCATCAACGGCCGACGTGGCTAAACGCCTGAATGCCACAGTAAGAATGAGTCTGGAAGAAGCCCTGGAATTCATCTCAGACGATGAGCTGTTAGAGGTCACCCCCCAGAACTTCCGCCTCCGCAAGATGGCCCTCTCGTCCCTGGACCGCAAGCGCCACCGCCGCGACGGTGCCCGCGCCAGGGATTAGGCGCGGGCGGGCAACCACGCGCCCTACCCCTGTAGAAAGTCCTTGATCTGATCCGAAAGTTCAGGCGTTCTTAGGTACCCGAAGGATTTGTGGGGCTTTCTCTCGCCGTCCGGCGCCGTGTAATCGTTGTGAACCAAGTCGTCCACCACCCGAACACCTGTTGCGTTTGGACCATAATCGCCTCTGAGGTGGGTTTCCGCCGCCACGGGATCGGCCGGGTCGGCGTAATTAACCCATCGTTCCTTAACGACGCTTGGCGTGCGAACCGGCAGGTCGGCGTACCTACGTTCGCTGTAGATCCTCGCTTTGACCGCCGACAAGCCCAGGGGAGAACCTATGGTCACAAACTGCTCGACATTGAAATCTGGGAAGTCTTGTCCCAGGTCCCGCAGAACATCATATGCGATGATAGTACCCATGGAATGGGCGATCAACATCAACCTGTCGTCCTTGAACGGCTTTATAGCATCGGTTAGCTCCCCCATTAGAACCTGCCGAGCCGGCCGCAGCATCTCGTTGCCATCTCTCAGGTGTTTGTCCTTATTGTAATAGTAATGCAGGTCCCTAACTTTGGACTCTAGCAGCCGGTCTTCGATCCCTGACAGCCCCAGCGGCCCCCTGACCTTATCCATGATGGAGCCGCCGATATCGGTACCCCACGCCCGGAACCGGTCACCGATCCACTCGTCGTACTTCTCCAGCGTGCCCGGGGTAGCCGGTTTATACGGCTGATCCACGAACAAGGGATCAAAATCAAAGTCGGGGTCTTCGTGTTGGAGATTTTTGTAAAGGAACTTCGCCCAATGGACCATAACGAACGTGAAGTCTGCCGCGTCAACTTCACGATTTCTTAACCCCTCTCTGATCGACTCCTCCCACCAACCAGACAAGACCTCCGGTTTCGGTTTATTAGCGAGTCCATGGATACCGATAATGATATTACTCATATAAGCCTCCAAAAGATGACTGTTTTATAAGCATTTGGAATCCAATTGGATTGGCAACTGAAAAGTACAGAGCATTTAACCATAAGATTACCAAGTTGGCCAGATAATATGGCCCCCGCCGAAAACCAGAGGCAACACCGCAAACGCCTGACTGAGTGTTGCTTCATTAGTTTCCCAAAGCCGCCCCTCTAGCAAGCAATTGGGCCTCCGCACCGGACTCTGGTAAACTGGCCGGGTGACGCGGGTGGTGTCCGGCGTCTCACGTTGACTGTAATGACAAAATGACAAGTTTGGGAGAGCGAGATGATCTACGAAGTACGCACCTATGATTTGAAACCTGGGGCTGTCCCACAGGCCGAGGAGGCCTTTGCCGAGGCGTTGCCTCACCGTGAAAATATAGTCCAATCGCCGCCTTCTGGCACACCGAATTTGGCCCGTTGAACCAGATCATCCACGTCTGGGGATACGAAAGCCTGGAAGAGCGGGAGAGGATTCGCGGGGAAGCCGGTAAAGACCCGAACTGGCCGCCCAAGATCACCCCGGGAAACATCCTGAACATGAACTCGGAGATCTGGAATCCCGCGCCGTTCATGAGACCCATGGGCGGCGACCAAGCCCTGGGCAACGTCTATGAGATGCGGACCTACACCTACCAGCCAGGTTCCATACCAGAGTTGCTCAAACGCTGGGAAGCAGCCCTGCCCGCCCGTGAGGAAGTATCGCCCTTGGCGGCCGGGATGTTCACCGAATTCGGCGGACTGAACCGGTGGAGGCACATATGGCCTTACAAGGACATGAACCACCGGGCCGAGGTTCGAGCCACCAAGATTGAAGGCTGGCCCTCAGGCGCTCCGGGCGTCGTCAGCCAGGAAAACAAGATCATGGCGCCGGCCAGTTTCTCGCCGATGCATTAAGCGGCGCACCACAGCCTGCTGAACTAAGCCTCGGGCAGCTCCCGGAAATCCTCTCGAACTCCTGGAGCCAACCGGGCTAAAAATTCCTTCCGCGTCGTACGCGGAAGTCTGCTGGAAACAAATACCGTGATAAGACAGCACATCTACAAAGTTGACCAACGGGTAAAAATAAAAACCCGGGACGGGGGGCCTTTCAGACCCCCGTCTGATGGATCAAAGGGGGCGCTGGGAATCATTTCGCCCCAACTATTTCAAGACTGGGCCGGCACGTTTCTGGAGCGAGAGCCCGGTGTGCCGCCAGAGTACTACGTCACCATGGACAGCGGAATAACAGAGACGATATCAGAAGACTGGTTGGAACCGGCCCCACCGGGGTCGCCGCCGGCCCCACCCCAGGATTCGGCAAGGCCGTGGCCAGTTTAGATATCTGGCGGAACTCTAGGCCATCAGGGAAACGAAAATACCCCCCGTTGAATTCGGGGGTATTTTAATGTTTTGTAAACTATGAAGACCGTCTGCTGCATCGGTATCTAGCCTTCACCTTTCTGCCGGGGGTGGGTCGCTAGGAAGTCGTCGGCTATCTCATCAAAGGTGAGGAACCGGACTCCGTCGTGGGACGAGATATACTCCGCCAACCTTTCCAACATGAGCAAAACTTGGGGACGGCCGCTGACGTCGGGGTGAATGGTGATTGGGAAGACCGCTTCGTCGTACTCCCGGTACACAAAGTCGAATTGGTCCCGCCACATCTGTTCGATGTCCCTGGGGTTGACGAAACCGTGGCTATTGGGGGCGGCCTTGATGAACATCATCGGCGGCAGGTCGTCCAAATACCAGTTGGCCGGAATCTCGACCAGGTCCGTCTCTTCTCCCCGCACCAGGGCGTGCATCCAATGTTCGGCGGGCTGGGAGAAATCGATCTTGGTCCAACTGTCGCCCTTCCGGACGTAGTAGCACTCGAAGTCACGGTGCATCAGGCTGTGGTCATACTTGATGCCGTTTTTCTGTAGCAGTTCATTGGTGACGTGGCTAAACTCCCACCAAGGGGCCACGTAACCCGTTGGCCGTTTGCCGGACAACTCCGTAATCAGGTCGATACACCGCAGCAGGACCGCCTCTTCCTGTTCCGGCGACATGGCGATGGGGTTCTCGTGGGAGTAGCCGTGGAGCCCGATCTCATGGCCGCCGCTGACAATCATCTTGCATTCGTCGGGAAACGTCTGCATCGAATGACCGGGGATGAACCAGGTGGTCTTGATGTCCAGCCGTTCGAATAACCTGACCAGACGGGGAGTGCCCACCTCCCCGGCGAACATGCCCCGCGAAATATCGTCGGGCGAGTCCTCGCCTCCGTAGGAGCCCAGCCAACCGCCAACGGCGTCCAAGTCCACTCCAAATGCGCAGGAAATCTTCTTATCGGCCACGGTACTGCCCTCCTGTTAAGGTAATCTTCTATCCCGTTGACCCGCGGTAATTCGCCTTTCGACTCTCGGCGAATGCCGTAACCCCTTCCCTGCTGGTCTGGGAATTTCGCAGGGGTGCCGATTAATTGAAAAGACCCCTCTATAATCGAGGGGTCTGGAGATTGCCGACGCCAGCGAATTCTGGGCTAAATGGAGTCCATCATAGCGTAGAAAGCATCTAGGTTTACGCCATTCGTTTCCAACAGCACATCCAAGTCTGCGTAAGTCATCCTTTCATCGTAGACCAAGAAGAGAGCCACGCTAGACTCTGGAATCCAGTAGAACCTCATCATTCCAACATTATTGACGTGAGTGTAGCCGAGTTGCGCCAGCGCGGTCTCAATTCGATCAAGCGGCGGCAGTCCGTCACGCGACGTACTCAAACCTTTCCTCGGGTCTGTACCTTAGCGGATACCGTTTAGTCCGTACTGGAGAACTCTCCGCCTCGGGCGGGAAAATCTCTATGCTATGGTTAATGTTGTGAGCGTCTAGATATTCACGAAACGTGCTCAGGTTAGAATGTTTATGAAATGAAGATATGATGAAACCAAGCATCTCCTTGGCTCTATCAAGAACCTCAGATTCATCCTTGCCATATACAGTAGTGCCAGTTTCCTCAATTATACCGGACCAATGGTCTCCACGGTCTTCGGTAATCACTTCTACATCAACACTCACGGATGCCTCGACAGTACTCATCAGTTCTCCAAGAATACTTA
Source organism: SAR202 cluster bacterium Io17-Chloro-G6 (assembly GCA_002816585.1). Next base: position 41,729 of record MUCT01000022.1, read on the forward strand.
TACCGTTGCAGTGTGTATAAACAGAGTATATCCAACTTGTCAATTAGGTCCCATGTAAAAACATCCCAGTTTCCACACCACCGCACCGTCTATCGCTAATTCCTTGAAATATGCAAGAAGCTAAATGCGGATGGCACGCTTGCATATCACCGGCCCCTGACTGGTTGGCAAAGAGCCTCGTCCCCCGATGCGCCATCTTCGATCTCTGGTTATTTCCCTCTCAGTTGGTCCCGCTGTAGCCTAGTGCGGCTAGACATTAACTTCAGCCACTGATACAAAGGCATAGCGGGATAGGGTGAACCTCCACTCACCCTTTCCAATTGAATGAGCGGACTCGTGCCGGTCCGCTCATTATCTTGTATCTGGTCCGAGACTGTGCAGCAATTTCGGAAACTTCACGCCGACCCAACAAACGGCCCGGTGAGTCCGCGAAACCGGGTGGATGATTATGACTAAAGTCTTAGTTGTTGATGATGAACAGGGCATCGTGGACCTTTTGGTCGAGAACCTTTCTGACAATGGATTCGACGTAATATCGGCGACGAACGGCGCCTCGGCTCTGGTGCTAATCTACCGGGAGCGGCCCGACATCGTTCTGCTTGATCTGATGATTCCAGTTGTCAACGGCTATGAGGTTCTCCGAGAACTCAGAGCCAATCCGACGATGAAGAATCTGCCCGTAATATTGCTCACGGCCGTTTCTCCAGCAGAGGGAAAGGAAGCCGCCATCCAATTGGGCGCCAATCGCTTTGTGAACAAGCCCTGGAAACTAGACGCTATCTTACAGCTCATCAACGAATCCCTCAGAGAAGCGGTATACTCAGGCTGGGCCAGGCCCTCCATCCCGAGGGTTCAACACTCCCAACAGTACCATCTCAACGAGGCTCCCGCCGCCTGGTTGCCGACGTAATTCTGACATCGGTTTAGCCTCGGACCATAGGCTAGCCAGAACAATGGTCTAGCGGGCCCCTTGTCCTGCCCGCCATCCACGATGTAGAAGCAATTTTATTAGGCGGCCGTCCCTGATAGATTCTGCTTTACGCTAGGTCGGAACCTTCGCTCTATAGTCACCGTGGGGAAACTCCTACGAATCCATCGGGTGCTTGCAGCTAGAAAATTTCGCTAAACGTCAGCGCCCAAGGTCGGGCGGCTGTCAGCCTGCTCACCTCTTGAGCAGAACGAATGGGCGCCAAGCACATGTTGTTCATACAGGCATACAGCGCTGGTTCTTCCGTCGCCGGAAACCCTAGGGATTCGATGCGTTCGCGGTCCTGCTCGGGGTCCAACATCTGAACAACACGGTGGGGAACATAGGTCTTCAGCGCGGCTCTCAACAGCCTCTTCGTGGCAATATTGGCTTTGCTGCCCACGATCACCAGATGGACCGGACCCGAGGTCAATAGTCGTTGCGCCCTGGCCCAACCCGAACCGGCAGGCATGAAGAGCCGCTCCTCGTCCTCTTCCACGCGCCGCGATTGTCTAGGCCCAAGAAAGCTGCTGTTTGGGACGACCGATTTAAATGTTTCCAGGGCTCCCAACGCCTGTTTAAGGTATTTCTCATTGCCGGTGAGGCACTCCATGACCGCCAAGCTCTCAGCAAACAAGGCGTTTTCGAAGACCGGTCTTTCCTGGGCGAGGGGGGCGCCGGCGAGCGCGGCATCACCGGCGGCGACGTCATAGTAACCGCCCTCAACTGCTCCGAACAGGTCCTGAATCTTGCCTGCAACCTCGGCGGCCCGCTGGAGATGATCCCCATCACCGGTGGCCTGGTGGAGGTCCAACGATGCCCGCAGGAACATGACGTGGTCCTCCAATAACCTAAGTTCCTCTGCAGAACCGCCGATCTCGTGGCGAAAACCCGAGTCTGAATCCCAGGAATCAGACCAAAGGAGTTCTAGGAGATGGGAGGCAACCCGCAGATCAGACGATTTACCCAGCACGCCGTAGGACTTTATGAAGGCGCTGGCCGTCAGAGCATTCCAGCCCACATAGGATGTGCGATCGACCGTCGGCTTTTCTGCCACGTCACGGTCTTTCCAAGGCAGCCTGTAGAAGTCTTCCCAAGCGTCTTGGCTGGAATAGAACAGGCCCGAAGACTGATCGTGCAGGGTCCCAGCCAAATATTCGAGTGTTCCCGCCGCGACTTCTCTATAGGCTTTCTTACGGGTGATTTGATACGCCTCTAGGTAGACGACCGCGAGATTGGCGTTGGATACAATCATTTTTTCGTAATGGGGCACCTTCCAGTCTCGCGATACCGAATATCGAAAAAAGCCTTGGTCTTTGCGGTCGTAGAGACCGGTCATCATTCCGTCCAGGGAATCAACCGCCATCTTCAGATACGATTTCTCGCCCGAACGGGTATGCAGCTCCAACAGGAAGCGCAAGCCTTCCCAAGGTGGCTGTTTCGGCTCCACGCCGAACCCGCCGAATTCTGAGTCGTAGATCTCTTCCAAGCGACGCAAAACCCGGTCCTCCGGCGATTCGCTGGTTTCTGAAGCCGTCCGCTGCGGTAATGCCTCCCTTTTTTCCTCATGGCCTTCGGAGCCGGCGGCTGTGGTGGACGCTGGATAGCCGGCTGCAATGCGTTCCAAAAGCGCCAGCATCTCGTCCGGCGGGATGTACACCCGGCCGGCAAGCAGGCCACCCTCGCCGTCCAAGATGGCCACCGACGGAAACCCACCCTGGTTGTAGCGGCGCGAGATATCCGGACGCCGGTCGACGTCTACCCGCACCGGGATGAAATCAGAATTGATGAGGCGGATTACTCGAGGGTCGGAGTAGGAAGTTTCGTCTAACACATGACACCAATGGCACCAGGTTGCCGTCAGAGTCAGCAGCAGCGGCTTTTGCTCCTCGCGGCTGGCGTTAAAGGCGTCATCACCCCATGCTCTCCACTCTATGGCCTCAAGTTCGTTCTGTGTTGTCACGTCCGGTCCTCCGAATCCATCGCCTTGATAATATGTTGCAACTGACACTTCGTGTTGACATTATAGATGCTCGGCCGGGTTAGTCAGGCAAAATCTGGATGAAACGATCTAACAAAGGAAACATATATGCGAGTCTCAACGGGATTTATCCACGGTTATGCGGTGGCCGATTGGGAGGACCTCACGACTTTCGCGGTGGAAGCGGAGCGGATGGGAGTCGACAGTATCTGGTCCGCCGAGGCGTGGGGTTTCGATGGAGCTACCCCATTGGCCTACCTGGCGGCGAAAACCTCACGTATCAAGCTGGGAACCGGCGTGCTCCAGGTCGGGACCCGCACTCCCGCCAACATGGCCATGACCGCGATGTCCCTTTACTCCATGTCCAATGGCCGGTTCCTGCTGGGCATCGGAACCAGCGGCCCCCAGGTCATGGAAGGTTTTCACGGAGTGATTTTCGACAACCCGATACGGCGAACGCGGGAGACCATTGAGATCATGAAGAAGGTTTTCAACGGTGAGCCGGTAGCATACGAAGGGCGCACCTACCGGCTACCGGTGCGGGAAGGCCAGGGCAAGTCCATCCGCGTAGAGGCGCCCGCGATGCCTCAAATCCCGATTTACATCGCTTCCCTGGGCCCCCGTAATCTACGGCTCACTGGCGAGCTGGCGGACGGCTGGAAGGGTACGTCCTTCATGCCTGAGCATGCTGATGTCTTCTTCGACCACATCCAGCAAGGCGTACGGGACGCCGGCAGGTCCATGACCGACCTCGATCTTCAGGCTGGGGGCACGGTGATCTTCACCGACGATGTGGACGAAGCGGTGGAGGCGCTTAAGCCGGGACTAGCGTTCAGCCTTGGCGCGATGGGTTCTCGGGATTTTAATTTTTACAACGCCGCTTACAGCCGCGCCGGTTACGCCGACGAAGCGAAAGCAATCCAGGCACTGTGGCTCGACGGACGGCGGGATGAGGCTCGCAGATTGGTGCCGCCGGAGATGGTCTGGAATTCCAATCTGTTGGGTACCGATGAAATGGTCAAGGAGCGGATCCGGGCCTACAGGGATGCCGGACTGACCACACTGAGCGCGTCTCTGCGCTACCGGGCCATGGGCCGCGGCCAGTTAGAGACGCCGACGTTGACGGAGCGCATAGAAGTTCTCGGCCACTTGATGGACCTCGTCAACGAGGTTAACCAGGAACCCTTCAGCAAGCGCTGGTAATTGTTGGGCATGCCTGGCATGACGGCGTACTTCGGCTTCCTGGAGATGGCGGCCTCGGCCCGGCAAAACAGTGGTTATCTCCGCCGCGTCGGGCGCAGTGGGCCAGGTTGTGGGACAAAAAGCCAAAAACATGGGCTGCCATAGGATAGGGACAGAAAGTCTTGGAAGAATAATCAGACAAGCATAGAGGCTACCGTGCTGACCCAACTCGATATATAATCAAAACCAACCTGGCGATCCTTAAATTGGGACTTTTCACGCCAGGTCTCCTGTTATCCATGCCTCATACCACAGTCATTTAATCCGGTTAGGAGAATCAAGGAAATGAAGTCAGACCGCTTTGAGGTCGCCCACATCATGCGGCGCGCGGGATTCGGCGCCACACCGGCGGAGTTGGACGTGCTCACCGCTGAGAAGACTTACGATGAAATCGTGGATGATCTGATCAACCCAGAGCGCTTCCCCGAAGTTGACCCTTCCTTCGTCGAGAGGTATTACGGCGGTGAGCCGGTCGCGGTTTACGTCGCCAAATGGCTCTATAAAATGATTAACACGCCCCGGCCGCTGGAAGAAAAGATGGCTATTTTCCTGCATCACATCTACCCGGTGGCCTGGGGCAAAAGTGAGCACGGCCCGTCAATTTTCGCCCAAATTGAAATGTTCCGGCGGGTTGGGCTGACCGATTTTAAGACGATCCTCCTTGAGCTTTCCAAAGACCCGGCAATGATCTTCTGGCTCGACAATAATGAGAACCACAGAGACGAGATCAACGAGAATTACGGCCGGGAATTGCTGGAACTTTTCTCCATGGGTATCGGCGCCTACAGCGAAGACGATATCAAGAGCGCCTCACGCGCCTTCACCGGTTGGACGTTCCGGCAACCATTGTCCCTCTATCCCATGGGGCATCATGAAGCCGTTTTTGAGTTTCTAGCCGAGGATCATGACGATGGTGAGAAGACTTTCCTGGGCCACACCGGAAATCTGAACGGTGAGGACGTCATCGATATCATAGTCAAGCAACCGGCAACGGCCCGGTTCATCTGCAGGCACCTCTACAACTTCTTCGTTGAAGATGAGCCGCAGGTGCCATCGTGGTCCATCGAACCGCCACGAAATGAGGCCGCCATTGAACAGCTCTCCAAGGTATTCCTCGAGTCAAACGGTGACATGAGGGCGGTGCTCAAGGAGATGTTCACCTCCGACTGGTTCAAGACCTCAACCGACAAGAAAAAGGTCAAGAGCCCAGCCGAGTTGGTGGCAGGTGTCTTGAAGCAGACGGGGGAGTTCCGAAGTCCAAAGCCAGGAATGCACGATTTCGCATCGGCTACCGCCGTGATGGGCCAAAATTTGCTCAACCCGCCCACCGTCGAAGGTTGGCATACCGGTCACGAATGGATCGATTCCGGCACCCTCAGCGAGCGGATCAACTTTGCCGCCAAGCAGTTCAAAGACGCTTCGAAGCCCGGAATTCAGGAAATACTACAACGAGCCGGCAGCTTGGATGAGGATTCTGCAGGCCTGGTCAGCCGGTGCCTAGACCTGATGGGCGGCGTTAGAGTCAGCGAAGAAACGCATCGTTCATTGGTGCAATACGTCGATGAACTCAATGCCATCGGCAAAGACTCAGAGGGCGAGGGCGGTCAAAAAGAGGTGGATGTTTTGAACCTGCTTCAGATGATCGTATCCACGGTGGACTACCAGTTCGCCTAGACCGTATTGAACACAAAGCCGGTGATCGCACAATGATTGACAGCTAAGGAGTCATAGATTTATGAGCACAAAGCAAGATGACCGGGTATTGGTGGTGGTGCAAATGACAGGGGGCAACGACTTCTTGAACACCGTCGTTCCCTATACCAACGAACACTACTACGACGCCCGCAAGAAGATCGTGATAAACCAGGATGATGTGCTGCCGATCAACGGTCAGCTCGGCATCAACCGCAACGCGGCGCCGTTCAAAGATCTGTACGATGAAGGCAAGATGGCCATCATCCAGGGCATTGGCTACCCCGACTCCAACAGGTCTCACTTTCGAGGCATGGATATCTGGCACACCTGCGAGCCCGACCGTGTCGGCTTGGAGGGTTGGCTCGGCCTTGCCGTGAGGGAACTGGACCCAGCTTCGGAAAACGTATTGACCGGCGTGAACATCGGCAGGGGCCTGCCCCGGGCCATGGCAGTATCTGGGGTGCAGGTAACCTCTATCGGGGATCTAGAGGGCTACGGTGTCATGACTGACATCGAGCGACTGATGCTCCAGGAAAAAGCCGTCGAGACGTTTAAGAATATTTACGGGCAGGCCATCGGCACAGGCCCGGTTTCGGAATACATCGGTAAGACGGGCATCGACGTTCTCAACGGGGCCGACATGCTTGCCGACGTCGCCGCCAGGTACGAGTCGCCCATCGAGTACGCCGATAATCCCATCGCTAAGAGCCTGCGTGATGTAGCGCGAGTCCATCTCGCCGGCCTCGGCACCCGGATTTTTTATACCTCCCACATCGGGTATGACACCCACGCCAACGAAATGACCGCCCACCCCAAGCTCCTGGATGAGTTGTCGGGAGCAGTGAATGATTTCCTCGCCGATATGGAACACCACAACGCCGGGGACAGTGTAGCGGTCCTGCTCTTCACCGAGTTCGGCCGAAGAATGCGCGACAATGGCAGTGGCACTGACCACGGCTCTGGCGGCGGAGCCTTCCTGTTTGGCAACAATGTCGATGGCGGGCTGTACGCTGAATACCCGCCGATGGACCCCGCCCGCTGGGAACACGGTGAAGACCTGCAACACACCATCGATTTCCGCGGTGTTTATGGGACGGTGTTGGAGCAGTGGCTGGATTTGGAGGCCGCGCCGATCGTCAAAGGCAATTTTGAACAGGTCAATCCATTCAAAAACTAGGGAATCACGGTTGTGATTAGCCCGTCAATTGGGGAGATTTAACATGACACGACCTTACGGTCTGCTAAGAGCCGGCTTCCCGTACCTGAAGACCTTGGGAATGCGCCGGATCACCAATTTCCCGATCGACGTCGCATTTGGCCGGGATGGCGTTGTGTACATTCTGCTTCGCTCCGAGGGCGTTGCCATGATCCGGGTGTGGTCGATCGACGACGCAGATCAGTTGTCTGGCGATCTGGTCCAGATCGGAGGCTATGGCACCGATGACGGCCAATTCCAGTGGCCGGTGCAGATCGTATGCGATGAAGCGGGAGACCTGTTTGTCAGCGACGAGGCCACGCACCGCATCTCGCGCTTCAAAGAGGACGGGGAGTTTGTCGGTAAATGGGGTGTGGAAGGAACTGGGAGTGGTGAATTGAAGGGCCCGGCAGGCATCGCCTTCGACGATCAAGGCAATCTAGTCGTGGTCGATTCTCAGAACCACCGTGTTCAGCGGTTTACGCCTGAAGGAGAGTTCCTTAATGGCTTCGGTTCCCACGGCGCGGAACCAGGGCAATTCAGCCTTCCATTGGGAGTCCACGTCGACGAACTGGGTTGCATATACGTGGCCGACTGGGGGAACAACCGCGTACAGAAGTTCGATGCCGACGGCGAGCTTATCATGGTGATCGGCAAGGACGGTGACGGCGACGGGGAGTTTGACCGCCCCATGGGTGTGGCGGTGGACGCCCACGGCGACATCTATGTGGCAGATTGGGGAAACAACCGGGTCCAGATGTTCAATCAGGACGGTCTATACATCTGGAAATTCATGGGAGACGCCACTCTTTCCAGGGTAGCGCGTACCTACATGATGACCAACGCCATGCCCAATCGACTAAGGGAAATGGGAAAGATTCAGCAGGAAACTTTCCTGAGGCGGCCTCGCTCGGTGAGGGTTGACCAAGAGTTCAGGCTCTTCGTTGCTGACTATGAGTCCTACCGCATCCAGATATACCAAAAGGACGCGATCCCGCTGGACGAGGACACCATGGCGGCCGCCATACGGAATCCGACCCTGGCCACTACCTAGTCAATCAGGTGATCAGGTAATCCGCGCACCGCGGCGATGATCCGGTCTTCCAAGTCATCTGCATCGCTATCGGGCACGAGATTATTCTGATCCATCCAGGCGATACTTTCGGCAAGACCCTCGATCAGTGGAGTTCGCGGCCGGAATTCCGGCACATCCCTGGATAACTTCGCGCAACTGAAGACTTGCGTGTGACCAAAGTTCTCGGTTAATTCGCCAAACCTTTCCGGCGAAATAGCGATCAAAGTTTCCTGGGGAACATGGACTATATTTGCCGATACGCCCAACGCCTCGGCTACTTTGCCGTGCCACTCGTCCCAGGTCATCGGAGTTGGGTGGACCAGGTTGTAAATTTCCCCCAAACATTTCTTTCGGCCAAGGGCCTCCGCGAACCCAACCCCTGCGTCCTGGGATGAAAGAAATTGAAAGTAGTTGAGCCCGTCTCCGGCTGAAATGATCGGCTTTCCCTTGCGCAGGCGGTCTATCCAGCCTCCAAATCCACCTACTTGCCTCCCCAGCATTCCCTTTCCGTAGGTATAGGACGGCTTAAAAATCGTAACGGGGAACCCCTCTTCTTCGTATGCCTTGAGCAACAGCGCATCGGCGGCGATCTTTCCCAACGCATAGGTGGAAGAGCCATTCAACGGGGCTGATTCATCGAGGTTGACACCACTGAACGGCGGACCATAGGTCATCACGGTGGAGCAATGGATAAAGTGGTCCACCCGTCCGCGGAACGCGCGTAGAGCAGAAGCTGCGTCGCCGGCATCAAAGGAGATCATGTCGATGACGGCATCGAATTTTTCGGCCCGTAATTTGCTCTCGAAATCTTCCCGCGCCCGGCGGTCGCCATGGATGACCTGAACATCGGGCGGCGGCGGATCAGGACGCTGGCCCCGGTTAAACAGCGCCACCTGGTGATTCCTCTCTAACAATGCGGCGACTACCCCACTGCTGATATTGCCGGTGCCTCCAATAACCAAGACTCTCATATGTTCGGAATCCGGCGATCTAACGGGGAATGATGGGCAACACGATGTGAGAGGGGTACTCTTCCCGATGATGGACAGTCTGCATGGCGGTCTCCAACCGGTCGTCCCGGCCAATAGGCGCCCCTGTATTCTGGTTACGATCGAATCGGGGGAAATTGCTGCTGGAAACCTCGACCCGCAGCCGGTGGCCCGATTTGAGAAGGTGGCTGGTCGCCCAGAGGTCGATCACGAACTCGTAGACACGGCCCGGCTCAATCAAAGAGGGTTCAGTACCGGAGGTCCGATAGCGGGCGCGAATAATGCCGTCCTGTAGATTATGGGCGTAGCCGTCGGGACGAACGTCGACTAGTTTGGCGGTGAAATCAGTATCGACCGCGCTGCTGGAAGCGAATAAATGGACCTTGATCGGCCCAGTTACCTCCAAATCCCTCTGAAGGGCCTCGGAGGTATAAACCAGCACATCCTGCCGGTCTTCCACCGGTCTCTGGTCGGCAACCCCCTGGGGAATAATCAGTGTGTTTCCGCCAAGGGTGGCCACGGGGTCCTTCGGGTCGTAAGTGTAGCTATCCGGCGGTTCGTCCCCCGGCGGAGATGTGGAGAGTGTTCCACCGCCGCTCCCCGTGTTAGCTGGGGTATCGGCATGCAGATAGTAGCGAGTGTAATGGGTCCGGGCCAAGGGCCACTCTTGTTCGTCACGCCAGCGGTTTTCGCCCATCACGAATAAGCGCACCGGCGGCTGGTCCATGACCCCCGTTTCTATGTCCTTCAGCCAATAGTCGAACCAATTGAGCAGGAATTGATGCAGCTCGATACTGGCTTCAGGACCAAAGTCGATATCGCCGGTCTCCCCTGAAGTTGGCGCGGTGTAAGGGCGAATGTGGGCCCAGGGACCGATCAGCAGCCTTTGATTACGCCTGGCCAATTCGCTCCCGCCCCGGTCGCGGATAGCCTGGTAGGCATTGAGCGCTCCTTCTAGGAAGATGTCGTACCACGAGCTTACGTGGAACATGGGCAGCGTGATTCCCTCTACGTGCCGTAAGAGGTTGATCTGCCACCAATAGGGTCCATCTGCTTCATTGTCCAGATATTCCCTGAAGTATGGCGCTGCCTCCTTGAGCCGGTTAACCCAATCGGAAAGCGGCAGGTGCCGGTACCACTCATCTGTCATCGGTTGGGCGAAGTTGTCCGGAGGCAAGACGTAATCGTCCATCTGGGAAAGGAGTTCCTCGTGGCCGGTCCTGCTTAGCGTGTTTCGTCCTTTTAAGATGGCGTATGGCACCATCCAGCCCCACTCCATGGCGCCGCCGGTGTGGTAGACCCAACTCTGATGAAAGTCCGACGAAGCCGATACCGGCGCCATCACCTGAAGGTGGGGCGGAAGCGGATTGCTGGTAGCCAGGGTATATTGAGTAGCCCCCAGATAGGACTGTCCGGTGGTGCCCACCCTGCCGTTGGACCATGATTGACGCGCCGCCCATTCCACGGTGTCGTACCCGTCTTGGACCTCTTGGAACAAGGGATCGTAGTTATCGCCCTCAGATTCAAAGCGGGCCCGGCAATCCTGGCTAACTACCACGTAGCCGTTCTGGGCGAAGAACCAGATAGAGTGGTTGGGATTGCCGATGTAGCCGTCCTTGCCGTAGGGGCCTCGGGTAACCAATACTGGGAACCGGCCGGGGGCGTCGGGTCTGAATACATCGGTGGCCAACTTGACGCCGTCCCTCATTGGGACCATGACATTTTGTTCCAAAGTAACTTTGAATTCACTGTTTACTGACATAAAACCAACTCCGTGGGATGCTTGATTGGGACCAATCCGCGCGTCTACACCACTCCGGCTTCCGCCAAGTAAGCCAGCTCCGTCTTTTGCAGCCCCAACTCCCCGCAATAAATCTCCTCGTTGTGTTCCCCGATCAAGGGGGCCCTTCTTGAGACCCGCCAGGGTGAGCCGTTGTAGATCCCGGCTGCTCCGGGGTATTTGAAGCTCCGGCCCAGTTCAGGATGCGGCACATCGACCCAAAATCCGCGGTCGTTCAGGTGGCCCTCATCTACCAACTCATCGGGGGTCCGAATCGCTCCCCAGGCAAACCCCCGCTCCTGGCCGCCATGGGCTAATTCATCCCGGGTCAAATTTTTGGCAAATTTCTCAACTACTTCGTTAATGTGGTCGCCGCTCTCGGCAAAGACCGCCTGGTCCTGATAGCGTTCTTCCTTGAGATCGTCCGCTAGACCATAGCCGTCCATCCAATCGACCAGCGACTGGAATTGACGGAAGGTAACCCGCGAGGCGGATGCGTTGACGTACTTGCCGTCTTTGCAGAGCAATTGAGACAAGGGGGTCGGCAAGACCGAGGCGTGACGGCCCGTCTGGCGCAACACCACGTCGCCTTGATAGATGTAGGTATTTACGTGCATCTCGGTAGTGAGAGAGCAGGCGTCATGAACTGAAGCGTCAATATACTGGCCTCGTCCCGAATTGGTGCGGTAAACCAGGGCCGACACGATCGCCATGTAGGCGTAGTGGCTGCCGATGTGCCAGGCATTGCCGCCGCCTGGGGCGATTGGAATTTCTCCGGGCACGTCCTCCTTGTCATAGCCGCAGCAGCCCATCTGCCCTCCTGCTGCCATGTGGAGCAGGTCACCGGACAGGAAGTCCCGCCAGGGGCCGGTCTGGCCGAAGGGGGTCAGTGAACACATGATCAGCCGGGGATTCGATTCGGCAAGGTCTTCGTATCCCAAGCGCAGAGACGGCAAGTAACCGGCAGGGAGGGTCTCCAAAATGACGTCGGCAGTGGCGGCCAGCCGCCGGAAGAGGGCCCGCCCATCCTCGGTTTCCAAGTTGAGAGTGATCCCCCGTTTGGAAGTGTTGTAATGCCAAAAGGAGAGGCTGCGGTCCCGATGCGGTATGTCATCCAGGAATGGCCCGACGTTTCGAGAAGTTTCACCTTTGGTGGGCTCAACCTTGATGACCTCTGCCCCCAAATCGGCCATCAACTTGCCGCAAAACTGGCCCTTCTCGTCGGCCAGTTCCAACACTCGCAGGCCGGACAACGGGCCGGGCTGAGGGTCGGCGTTAGGGGCGACGGTCTCCACGGACTCCTTTAAAGGTGAAGGCGTCTCTTTTTTAAAGGCGGCGCCAGGACCGGTGAATGGCAAAGGGTCTGCATTGATCATTTCATCCATGTATGGATAACGATCCAAGGTATTTGGCCAAAATGTGCCTTCCTCATATCCGGCAACGAACTCCTCGTGGCTGAGACCCAGCATGCCTTCATAAATTTCCTGGTTATTCTGGCCAATGAGCGGAGCGGACTGGAAGTTTCGAGCCGGGCTCTCGGATAGCTTAAAGGGCGCGTTCTGGAACTTGCGCAGTCCAAGGGCTGGGTGGTCCAACTCTTTGTACAACTCCCGGTGGCGAAGTTGTGGGTCATGCTCCACCCGGTTCTCGCTACTCTGCACCGGCATCGCGGGCACGCCAGCCGCCTGGCATTGTTCCATCAAATCATATTTTTCAAGGGTTTGGGTCCACTCTTGAATACCCTGGTCCAGCTCTTCTTGATGCTGAAGACGGCCGCCTAGGGTGGCGAACTTGGGGGATGTGGCCCACTGGGGAGAGCCCATGACCCCCACCAAGCGCTGCCATTCCCCCTCGGAAAAGCAGGTAATGGCGCACCAATCGTTGTAGCCGCCCCCTTTGGTACGGTAGGCGTTATGCGGCGCAGTGGTCGGCCCCCGGTAGTTGTTGACCATGGGGGTGCCGGGCCAATGAGCCCGGTTGCCCGGGGGATATCCTTCCCTTCGCGAGGGCCGGCCGTTAACCGTGGCGTCCAGCATGGCGGAGCCGTTCAGGGTGGCGCCGACGATCATCTGAGACAGGTCCACATGCTGGCCTTGGCCGGTGATGTTGCGGCGGTAGAGGGAAGTTAGTGTAGAAAAAGCGATGTACATGCCGCCGGTGTCGTCCAGGTAAGACCATCCCCAGCCTGCCGGGGGCTCGCCAGGCAGGCCCGAGAGGAAAGTCAGGCCTGAGAATGCCTGGGCGATGGGTCCCATGGTGAGGTATTCACGGTGGCGGCCCGTATGGCCGAACCCAGACTGGGAGACGTAAACGATATCCGGCTTGAGCTTGCACAGTTCTTCGTAACCCAGGCCCCAACTTCGCAGTGCCCTGGCGCTGAAGTTCTCGACCACCACGTCCGACACCGAAATGAGCTGCTTGATCAGGTCCAAGCCCTTTTCCGTGCGCAGGTTGACAGTGATGGCCTTCTTGTTGGCGTTGGTGTCATTGAAGTTGGTCGCAGTGTTCAGGGTAGCTGGTATGCCGGGAGGCGGCGTTCCGGTGGTCCTGCCCCTCTCGTTAAGAGGCCATTCCACCTTTATTACCTCAGCTCCCAGGGCGCCCAGCCAGCGCGTCGCCCAGGGACCTGCCCTGACCCAAGTAAAATCCACGACCCGGACGCCCGCCAACGCCGTCGGTGTAGCCGCCATCTGTTCTTGGGTCTGGGCCATGTCTTCCTCCTTCATGACTTTCGCCGCCAACAAATACTGCCATCGTGAGCACGAATATACTCATGGCGTGCTGGAACGTCAATCTTCGCGGAGCCGGTTGGTCTGGCACGTGCAAACTTGGGTTTTCGGCTATCGAATCTGGGTTCCTGATGGGGTAGTTCAAACCCCACAGAAGAGACTTATACCCCCACGGCGACCGTAGGGCGGAGGCCCTGGCTTGGCGAAACCCTTTCGTAGCTGTCCGCCACTTGGAACAACAGACCTTCTTCAAAGGGACCGGTTATGAACTGGACACCGATGGGCAGGCCCGTTTGGTTTACGCCGCAGGGCACCGTTATTGCCGGCAAACCAGTAGCATTCATTGGACTAGTGTTCCGGGAGATAAGACTGGAACCCGGCCCTCTGACCCGGTGGTCCTCACCATTCATTTTGATGTACTTGGCGTCGATCCGAGGCGCCGGCACCGGCGCGGTCGGGGTGACCAGAAAGTCCACCTGCTGCATGACCCGGGCGTACTCTTCCCGGATCAGGCGCTGGACCTTCAAGGACTTGGAATAGTCTCTCCCAAGCACGAATTGTCCGGGGATCGTGCGGTATAGCACATCGGGGCCGTAATCTTCCCGATTGGATTTGAGCATCGCCTCGTGGGTGACTACGCCGTCGGCCATCGCTGAGAAACGCAAGGCGCCGACGTATTCCATCATGGGCAAGCTAACTTCTTCAAGTTCGGCGCCCAGTTCCTCCAGGGCGGCGATGCTGCCACGCACCGCCGTCTCAACCTCCCCGTCCAGCATATCGAAATAGTGGTTGGATGGTATCCCCATCCTCAAGCCCTTGAGACTCCTGCCCAAATAAGAGCTGTAATCGGGCACAGGCACGGGCACCGTGCTCGGGTCCAAGGGATCGTTACCCGCGATGACTTGAAGCACCAAGGCGCTGTCAGCCACGGACCGGGTCATCGGGCCAATGTGGTCGCCGTTAAAGCTGGTGACCATCAAGCCACGTTGGCTGACTCTTCCAAAACTCTGTTTGAGGCCCACCACGCCACAGAAGGTTCCCGGCAAGCGAACAGACCCTCCCAGATCGGTGCCCAATGAGGCGAAAGTGACCCCGGCGGCAACGTTGGCGCCTCCTCCTCCACTGGACCCTCCAGGGATGTGGTCCAATCCCCAGGGGTTGTGTACCGCGCCGTAGTGAGGATTGTTGGAGGTCGCCCCGGCGGCGAACTCCTCCAGGTTCTCCTTCCCGATAATTACGGCCCCGGCGTCCCGGCAACGCGTGACCACCTCTGCGTCTTCTTCCGGCACGTGATTGGCCAATACCTTGGAACCCACCGTGGTGGTGATTCCGGCGGTCGCCAAATTGTCTTTCAATCCTATGGGGATGCCATGGAGCGGCCCCCGGTAATCGCCGCGGGATATGGCCGATTCCGCCTCCCGGGCCTGGTCCATGGCCCGGTCATGCAGTATGGAGATAAATGAGTTCAGCGCGGGTTGAAGCCTGTCTGCCTCGGCCAAGGCTGCTTCGGTCAACTCCACTGGGGAAATTTCTTTGTTTTCGATCTTGGGCGCCAGTTCGGAGATAGTCATCCGCAGCAAATCAATATTCGGCATGATCGTGACCTCCCAAAGATTCTTAAACCGGTGCTTTCAGTTCTGGTTTTCGGAACTAATGGCTACTCCGGAAGATGCATGAGGCGGCCGGAAAGTACATCCGACAAGTCCAGTTCTTCCAGTTTCTTGAGTTCGGCCAGGTAAGACTCCAACTCTGGACGAACCAAATCTAGTTCCTCGTCGGACAATTCCAAGCCGTTGTAGTCCCGAATCATCGCCTTCAGGGTTTCATTCGTGATCGACACATTCATTCCCTTTGCTCAACTATCGTGCTGGTTCATTAGCAGTCCGGCGTAATACCCGAGAGTTTAAGACGGAATGGTGGAGAAAACCAGTGGCCGGTTTGCCTGCCCAAAATCAAAGGCTGCCTGGTGAGGAACGAGGCCTTGGTGTGCCTACGTAGCAGCCAGCTGATGGTCGTTAGTCTGGAAGAACCGCAATTGCGTCAATTTCGATCTTCAAGTCCGGAGTTCCTAATGCGGCTACCTGGACCTGGGTGCTGGCGGGGAAGGCGCCAGCAAAGCGTTTGAGGCGGACCTCACCTGCTGCGGGAGCCTCTCGCAGATCGGTGACAAAACTGGTCACTCTGACCACGTTGCTCAGCGAACCACCGTTCTCCTCCAGGATATGCTGGAATTTGTCAAGGATAGCCTCTGTCTGGGCTGCGATATCGCCGGTTTCGGCGGGTGTCCCTCGGGCGGTACTGCCGGCGATGAATAGCATGTTGCCCGTTCGCACCGAATGGTGAAAGGCCCCCGCCGGCGCGGGCAACTTCGGATAATCCCTACGTTCAACATCCATATCGTGCTCCTCCTTGTCTTTTGGCACTCTAACCACTGCAGATTCGCAAAGATTCGCTGAAAGTCTATATCATATTACCTGCCCTGAAGTGCTTCCCAAGCGCCACAAGTAACTAGCGAGGTGTTTTTTATGACAATTCCTGGAAAGCCTCCGGTACCCACGGATTTGGTCCATCACATAGGAATAGCGGTGGGCGACTTGGAGTCCAGCATAGAATTTTATCGTGGTCTCTTTGGGCTGGAGCCGGGCCCTATCATCGTCAGAGAAGATATTGGAGTCCGCGGTTGCTTCCTACCCGTCGGGGACACTAATCTAGAGTTGTTAGAAGGCACCGGTCCCGACAGCATGATATCTATCCACATCCAGGAACGTGGGGAAGGTCTGCACCACGTCTGCTTCGAGGTAGATGAGATCGCGGACAAGTTGAAAAGTCTCGACTCACTAGGTATCGATCTTCTCGACAAGGTGCCTAGGAAGGGGCTGATGGGCGGGGATATCGGGTTCTTGGCTCCGTCGGCGGCACGGGGAGTGTTGATAGAATTGGCGCAGCACAGCCATTAGAATAGGCGTGGTTTACCATACCGAAGCAATTGAAGGAGATAACATGTCTGTTGGAATCATAGTACCGCTGCCAGCGTATACCCTGAACCCGGCCTTCATCGCCAAGAAAGCCGAAGATTTGGGGTTCGAATCCATCTGGTATCACGAGCACCCGGTCCTGCCCGTGAAGAGCGAAAGCCCCTTCCCATCGACCGGCGGCGAAATCCCATTGACCTATGGTCATTTTTCAGAACCCTATATTTCCTTGGCCATGGCCGCTGCCGTCACCACCAAGATCAAACTTTGTACTGGCATCACCCTTGTCCCTGAACGCAATCCCCTGATCCTGGCCAAAGAGATCTCGGTGCTCGACCTTCATAGCAACGGGAGGTTCGTCTTTGGAGTGGGCGCGGGCTGGAACCGCGAGGAAACTACCATGATGGGCGGTGACTTCGACCACCGTTGGACTCAGACACGGGAAGCGGTGGAGGCGTTGAAAGAGCTTTGGACCAAGGATGAGGCCGAGTATCACGGACGCTACTATGATTTCCCACCGGTTTATTCCTATCCTAAGCCGGTTCAAAAGCCTCACCCACCGGTCCTGCTTGGCGGGAACGCCAAAAACGTCCTACAGCGGATCGTCAGGTGGGGCGACGGCTGGCTGCCCAACCGGGCAAACCCCGGCCAGATCGAAGACAGCCGGAAAATCCTCGACACTCTGGCTTCCGAACGGGGCCGGGACCCAGCCTCACTGACCATATCGGTGTTCGGCCAAGCCCCTGACACCAACAGGCAGCAGGTGGATGACTTCTTGAACGCGGGTGCCCTCCGGGTTTCAGCATGGGCTCCCCACTGCGATACTGAAGATCAGATGGGGAACGAACTCGAACGCATGGCCGAGGCATTAATCCGTTAGACCCTGCTCGCGCAGTACACCCATATCGGGCTCGCAGGGCAATCGCATCTGATTGGAGGCGAGGTGGCAATAGTAGTATAGAAGTCATCTTAGGGGTGAGGAGGATGATTCATGGAGGAAAGGCCGGC
>MUCT01000023.1 GCA_002816585.1 SAR202 cluster bacterium Io17-Chloro-G6
ACTACGGCAACTCTCCCTTTGAGATTTCCACCGCCGACGTGGCCGGAAAGACCATCGTCCAGTCCACTCGGGCCGGTACTGTGGGCGTGGCGGCGGCTACCAAAGCAGATAAGATCTACCTGGGCTCCTTCGTCGTGGCCGAGGCGACGGTCAAGACAATAATACGAGAAGAACCGGATTTGGTCTCGATTATCGCCATGGGAGACCGGGGCAGAATTCGCTCCGACGAGGACGAGCAGTGCGCTCTGTACCTCAGAAACCTGCTGGGAGGGCGGCGCCCTTCGGAAGAAGCGGTGCGCAGCGTGGTGATGGACGGCGGTGAGACCCAAAAATTCTTCGATCCGTCCCAAACTCAGTACCACCCGGAAGACGTGGAACTGGCGTTGCGCCTAAACCGTTTTCCGTTCGCAATGAAGATTAACTGGGAAGACGGGTTGCTGGTGGCGCGGAAGGTGGGGGTGTGAGAAATCTGCTCCTAAGATTCTACCAAAAACGTCAACATCATCCGCTCGTCCTGAGCTTGTCGAAGGATCACCATCATTGGGTAAGGTTTGGCGAAAATTACCACCCATACGGGTAATTAGTATCGTCGTTGGCGCGCCTGCAATAGCACCTAACACACCCTAGACATGGCAGTGGTTCGACAAGCTCACCACGAACGGACTGGTACCGCAAAGGTTCATCCGGGTAGCATCTTAGTCCCTAACAAATCTTCCGGGATTTAGATGCTCAATCCCCGGTACTTCGGTCTGGCCTCTCAGGATCAGGTCCGCGAGGCCGAAGCTCATGCCGGTGCTCCACAGGATCCCTTTCCGGCCGGCGCCGGTGCCGATGTACAAGTTTTGCCAGCCTGGGGCCGCCCCTACTATGGGCAAGCCGTCGCTTGCCAAAGGCCGCAGGCAAGCGGTGTGCTGGACCAACCGTGCCTCCGTCAAGCCCGGCGCCATCTTTAGCACGTCGGCCATGATACTGTCCCTAGCTTGAAGCGTGGTCTCTTCGTCGAATCCCACTTCTTCTTCGGTGGTGCCAGCCCAGGTCAAGCCGTCGGGCTTGGTTACAACGTAGCTGCCGCTCCAGTAAAGGGAGGTCTTAATGGGTCCGGCGTCGTTTTCCAGTCGCAAAATCTGGCCTTTCAGTGGACTCACCGGTATGTCCAGACCGCACCAGGCCGAAGCCTGGCCAGTCCAAGGCCCCATCGCCAAGACCACCATTCCCGCTTCTATACGTCCGCCGTCAAACGTTACGCCGGTACAGTTCTGACCTTGCGCAAGCAGTCCCGTAACACGGCGTTGCATTATTTCTGCCCCGTACTTTTCTGCGGATTGGGCAGCGGCCAGGGTGTGCCGGTAGGGCTCAACCGAGGCGGCGTTTTGCACGTGTACTCCACCCATCGAAAGCGGGCTGGCCATGGGTTCGGCCTTGACCACATCTTCCGGTTCCAACCAAGTTACGGTGAAAGCGTCCACCTTCTGTTGCCAGGCTAGGTTTTTCTTGAGTTCGCACACCGATTCCGTATCAAAGGCCAAGGTAAGGCGGTTGGTGAACTGAAACTGGTTATCCACGCCCGAGGCTTCCTTAAATTCTTGGGACAACTTGTGGTGGCGTAGCAACGACCACACGCTAAAATCCAGCAAGGGATCGGGGATGCCGGTGCCTTCCAAGGCGCCCATTTCGCCGAAAGCAAAACCAGAGGCGTGGCTACCCACCGAATCAGCCTCCAACAGGGTGACTTTCAGTCCTTCCCTGGCAAGCAAAAATGCGGTGAGACAACCTACGATGCCTCCACCGACGACGATTGCGTCTCTTGCTCTGTCCGTCAAATTACTGGGCGCTCCTTTAATAATCCTTGGCTCAGGTCCATAGGTGGATTGGTTGCAGGGTCATTAGCCATTATATCGAATGATTCCCGTACTATTTCCGGCGCCACATCACCGCGAGGTGAGCGGACTGGGCCCTGCCACCATCCCTTCGTCCTTCCCCTTCCGCCGAAGGGCGAGCAGCGGAAGGATCAGGACAGGCCTAACCTTCCCCCGATATGTGGAAGGGACTTGTCCTCTCCCCTTTAAGAAGGGAGAGAGTTAGAGAGGGGGTGAAGCCGTGCGCGTAGCCCCGTCCTAGGTCCCAGCGCAATTTATTGGCTGGTTTATAACCCCTTAAACCATACTTCGAATTGGCGCATCAACGCTGGATCAGCGTCAACTTTTAACCGAGGTGAAGACGAGTCGATCCTGCCGTACATATACAGCAAATAGGTGTCGCTGTCGCACCTCAGCAAGGCGTCCGCGTCTCTTGCTGACCCGGTGGAAATTTGGAACTGGCTGCCGGTGACGCTGACCTCGTGGTTGCGGTCTGGGTGGCTGTCCAGTTCAAAACGGAAGACCACCGGCGCCGGAATTGCAGGCCCCGGACGGAAGGTCATGCCCAGCCACATGGGAGCGATGTCTAATAATGCCCCGACGCTTTCGGCATCCAGGCGGCAATCGGGGTCAAAGGCAGAGCGCATATCCCAATCATGGATGGTCATCTCCTGAATTCGCAGGTCCACGTAATCTCTGGCGGTCATGTTTCCCCGTCTCATGTGCCAACAGCCCTTGTCCCAATCCCCTGCGCCTAGAGTGTTTAGGACTCGGCCCAATTCAGAATACCTCTGGTCAAAAACAGTAAGCAACTGGTCTCCTAGAGACTGCCGAAGAGCGACGTATTGGCGGGCGTTGTTCGCCGAGATACCCTCGGCGTCCAAGGGCACGAACCCATCCGGCGGGCCAGAGTCGCCATTTAGCCCGCGGCGCAAACTTTCCATTTGACGTTCGGCGCCGCCAATCAAGTGGCCCAAAACGTCCCCTACTTGCCAGGCGTCGCATGCGCTGGGACGATCCCAATCTTCTTCGCTCAAATCCACCAAGAAAGTATGCATCCTTTGGGAGAGGCCTTGAATCAAATCGATGCGGTCTTGTATTTTCGCCATTTGCTCCTCCGGGGGTTTTAGCCCTAACATTTGGGTTTCTGCCATTTTGCGTTAAAGAGTGGCGACCCGCAACCGAATTGAGTTAAAATCCTCCGGCCTCGGACGCCAGAGCGGGGGCTTTGCTCGGAGCCCCGCAATTGGGGCAGGCGAATTTCCGCTATCCGTATCTTTGTACATGGCTGTTAATGAGGTTAACTGATGAATCAAGGCTCTATCTCCGTCGAGGATAATTACACTCGTGAGCGAGTCTCGCTCCTGGACACTGAGATGGCTTATGTGGATGTCGGCCAGGGGGACCCCATCGTCTTCCTCCACGGCAACCCTACCTCCTCTTATCTGTGGCGCAACGTGATTCCCCACTTGGAACGGTCGGCCCGTTGTCTCGCACCGGATTTGGTAGGTATGGGCAGCTCCGGAAAAACCACCAATCGGAGTTACAGGTTTACCGACCACAGCAGACACTTGGACGCTTGGTTCGACGCATTGGGATTGACGGCCAACGTAACAATTGTCGTCCACGATTGGGGGTCTGCGCTCGGTTTCTACTGGGCGCACCGGCACCCGGAACGCATTAAGGGCATAGCCTACATGGAGGCCATCGTGCGGCCTCTCACCTGGGAGACTTGGCCCGACCAAGCGCGGGGGATTTTCCAGGGCATGCGTTCCCCGGCCGGCGAGGAGATGGTGTTGGAGAAAAACGTGTTTGTGGAGCGCATATTGCCGGGAAGCATCTTGCGCGGCCTGACCGAGGAGGAACTTACCGTCTACCGCGCTCCCTACTTAGAGGCCGGCGAGTCGCGGCGACCAACTCTGACGTGGCCAAGGGAAATTCCCGTGGACGGCGAACCGGCGGACGTGGTGGAAATAGTTGGGGATTACGCCCAATGGCTGTCTACGAGCCAGATTCCCAAGCTGTTTGTTAACGCCGACCCAGGCGCAATCCTAATTGGACCGCAGCGGGAATTCTGCCGCACGTGGCCCAACCAGCAGGAAGTCACCGTGAAGGGAACCCACTTCATCCAAGAAGACTCCCCCGCCGAGATTGGCGCTGCGATTGCCCAGTGGTACTCATCGATCTAGTACCTGAGCTCGGAAATCGTGGCGTGAGATTCCGTTCGCCCTGAGCTTGTCGAAGGGCCACCAATACCTAGGAAACTTAGGTCGAAGTAAAGGACCAACGGGACGGGGCAGACGATTGCGCTGGGCTTGCAAACGGACCAAACGTTGAGCATCAACTTGGAGATGGTTCGACAAGCTCACCACGAACGGTAGGTGACACCTGTTCCGCTCATCCTGAGCTTGTCGAAGGGCTCACCGTGAGCGGACTAAATAAGAATACACGACGAGGTATGCGGATTTGCTCAGGTGGGGTTGTCTAATTACGGGATTATTATTCTCGCTGCTCTTCCTGGTCCTGCTGGGTTCCTGCCGGACAAGAGGGCTGCCATTCAACCAGGAGTTCTCGACCGGCCAGCCAGCAACTCATGCCGAATTCGATGCGGATAGCCCCTACGGCCCAAGATTATTGCTGTAGAACGTGTTTTAAGTGGTCAATCCGTTCAACTTTGGGGATCTTGCTCCGGCCTTTTTCCAGACGCACGCTAATTAGGTCGACCCACCACTGCTTGTTCTCTTGACCGGAATTCTGAAGGTAGTCCTGGCAGGTGGCCATCAGCCGCCGGAGCTTATGTTTTGACACCGACTCCTCTGGCGTGCCGAAATTCCCCGGCCGTCGGGTCCTCACCTCAGCAAAGACCAGTTCTTCCCCGTCCATGGCCACGATGTCCACTTCCCCATATTTGCAGCGATAATTGGTGGCCACTATCTCGTAACCTTTCTCCTTTAAGAAACCTACAGCCTGTTCCTCTCCCCAGTCGCCCAATTTGGTACGGGGTGTTGGCATTTTAGTCCGTGCTCCATTTCTGGACCGCATCGCGCACCGGGCCAAAGGACCGGCGGTGGATGTTGCAGGGCCCCAACTCTAGTAGCTGCGACCGGTGAAGCGCCGTAGGATAGCCTTTGTTTTGAGAAAAATAATAGCCCGGATACATGGCGTCGGCCTTGCGCATCCAACCGTCCCGCAATACTTTGGCCACGTTGGATGCGGCGGCGATGGAATAGCTAAGACTGTCGCCCTTGACTACCGCTTGGAAGGGCAAGGGGCACTGGCGGATGGGAACGTAGTCCAGCAACAAGTGGGCGGGCTGAAATGGCAAGTCGGCCACCGCTCTCATCATTGCCTGAATGCTGGCATGCCCAATGCCCATTTCGTCGATCTCTTCGTGACTGCACTGACCGATACCGACGGCCAGAGCGTGAAGGCGCACCGCTTGGGCCGCCGACTCCCGCCGTGATGCGGAGAGAGCCTTGCTATCATTTAGGAGATTCAACCACGGCTCTTCGCCGGATAAATCGGGCGGCAGAATGACCGCGGCGGAGACTACAGGGCCGGCTAGGGGTCCCCGCCCTACCTCGTCAACACCCGCCACCAATCGGTAGCCCCTTTGTTGGAGCCCAAGCTCCAATGATAAGTCCGGCATCGGACTCCTGCCGTTGGGTCCGGGGAACCCTTTCTTTCAAGAAAGGGTTCCCCGGACCCCTCCTAAAGAACTTAGTCCTTGGGGATGTCGCGCTCTATTATGCCGCCGCCTATAAGCACTTCGCCTTGGTAAAACACTGCTGCTTGGCCTGGGGTTATGGCCCGCTGGGGTTGGTCAAAACGGACCAGAGCGCCGTCTTTACCGGGATGGAGCGTTGCTTTGGCTTCTTCCGACTTGTAACGAATTTTGACAGTGACGTCCGCCGGGCCGACAGGCGGCTGCCCTGACACATAGTTAACCCGGGAAGTCCACATTGAATCCTGATACAGAAGCTCTTCCGGGCCGATTACCACTCGGTTGGCATCTGGTTGCAGCTTGATGACGAATTGGGGCTGCTCGTCGACTTTTGTTTGAGCCACGCCCAGACCGCGCCTCTGCCCAACGGTGAAGAACTCGATGCCCTTGTGCTGGCCAACTACCTCGCCGTCCACGTCCACAATGTCGCCTGGCGTCGGGGTAATCCGGTCTTTGATAAATTCCTTATAGTCGCCAAAAGGTATGAAACAAATATCCTGGCTATCGGGCTTGTCGGCATTGTCGAAGCCAGCCACAGTAGCCATGGCCCGGATAGAGTCCTTGGAATACTCGCCCACGGGCATCAGCGTGTGAGCCAATTCTTCCTGGCCCATTCCGAACAACACGTAGGACTGGTCCTTGGTGGCGTCTAGACCCTTCTTAAGTTGCATGCCCTGAGGACCGGAAGTGATGGTGGCGTAATGGCCTGTCGCGACGTAATTGGCTTGCAGCGCCGCCGCCCGGTTCATCAAGAAATTGAACTTAATCTTGTCGTTGCAGGCGATACAGGGATGGGGAGTCCGGCCTTTTTGGTACTCGGAGCAGAAGTAGTCAATCACATGGTCTTGGAACTCTTGTTGGACGTTGAGGACGTAGTGGGGCACGCCCAGCAAGCGGCAAACGTTCCTGGCGTCTTCCACGTCGTCCAAAGTGCAGCAACCACGGTATTGAGGAGGCCTGTCGGCGTGCTCGAGACTAAAGAGCTTCATAGTAACGCCGACGACGTCGTAGCCCTGCTCTTGAAGGAGCAGGGCGGCAACCGAGGAGTCTACGCCGCCGCTCATTGCCACCACAACTTTTTCGGGCATCAGTTCGCTAACCTCATCAAAACAGCCTAGCACAGGCAGGAACCGAGGTTCAACCGGGTTGACGTAATTCGTTTGTTGGAACCGCTCACCTGGTTTGACACCTACAGGCGCCTCCACTAAAATCCGGCACGTCTAGCCTCAAGTAGTCAATAACTTGGATAGTTCAGTAATCATCGGCAACTTCCCGGTGAATACTACGACTGAAGTCGCGTTGATGAATCAAATTAAGCTTGAACGGTCCTTGGAATGAGGAGGATATATGGCTCAAGTAGCGGGAGGTGGCGCTGGGAGCAACCTCTGCTCTCAATGCAGTGAGCCATTAGAGCCTGGCGCCAATTTCTGTGGTCACTGCGGCGCTGCTATCAGCTCCCAAGAAAGAACTAGTTCGATTGATCAAGGCGCTGTGGCCACAGGCGCCCAAAGGCCAACTAGCCCAAGTTTTACAGGCGCCGCTAAGTCCACCGACCACATCACGTACCGGAACATGGTGATGCAGGTCGTATTAGTGATCGTGACCCTTGGCATCTATACCCTCTACTGGTTCTACGTAACTTTGGATGAGCTTCACAAGGCCAACGGAAAAACTGAGGGCAGCGGAATGTGGACGTTTTTATCGCTAGTCCCTATTGCGCAGTATTTCGCCTATTGGCACCAGGCCAATGAATACACAGAATTCGTTAACGAAAAATATCCCGCCATCCGTATTTTCATACTTTGGATTATGTTTAGCCCTGCTGTTTGGTTCCTGGTTCAGTCGGACCTTAACCAAGTCGCCAACCGGGATGGGTAACGCCGAGTCAGACTGCAAAACTGCCACCAATTTCAAGGTTAAATTAATTAGGCCACCTGATAGGAGAATTAATATGCCCGTCACATTCGGTTGCTCTTTGCCCAGCCGCGGACCCATGTCCAGCCCTGAATCTCTGCGGTCTTTGGCCCAAAGGTCTGAGGACTTGGGGTTTGACTCGATTTGGGTCAGCGATCACATCATCTTGCCCCGGCAAGTAGAGTCTTTCTACCCCTATGCCGCAGACGGGGTGCCTACCTTCAAGCCGGACGAGTCCTACTACGAGCCCTTGGCGGCATTGAACTTCCTGGCCGGATGCACCCAGCGAGTTCGTCTGGGCACCCACGTTTTGATCCTTCCATACAGAAATCCCGTGCTGACGGCAAAAATTCTGGCCACCTTGGACGTGCTCTCGGGAGGACGGGTTATTTTGGGGGCCGGGGTGGGTTGGATGGAAGAGGAGTTTATAGCACTGGGCTTGGACACCTTCCACGAGCGGGGCGCTGTGACCGACGAGTATTTACAACTTTACAAAGAACTGTGGACCAAGGACGAGCCGGTGTTTAACGGCAAGTATTATCAGATTTCAGGCAGCGGGTTCCAACCTAAACCGGCACAAAAGCCCCATCCGCCCATTTGGATCGGCGGCCACACCGGACCGGCCATTCGCCGTGCCGCAAAATATGGCGACGGTTGGATGCCCATCGGTCTGCGGCCACCGGCTATATTGGAACCGGAGGAACTGGCCGAGAAAATCGCCCGGCTGCGCACATTGACCGTGGAAGCTGGCCGCCCCGAAGACTCCGTGGACGTCACTTTCAGCACCGACGTAATTTTCGATAAATCGGCAGGCCCCTCCCGCCGCATGGTCAGCGGAAGGCCGGAGCAAATCGCCGCCGATCTGCGTCAGTATCAGGACCTGGGGGTGAAGAACTTCATCCTTACCTTCCCGGCCCAAGAGGCAGCGGAACTGCAAGATTCCATGGAGCAATTCTCCAGAGAAGTGATGCCGCTGATACCTTAAACTAGGCTCACTTGTAGAAAAAATTGCCACGGAGACACAGAGGTCACAGAGCGAAATAGATATTAGTAGAAACCAACAACACTTTTCTCTGTGTCTCTGTGCCTCTGTGGCTAATAACCTTCAATAATGACGTTCAGGAAAGGAGGGTCAAATGACAGTCAGATCGGAACTTAAAGCGAAGCTAGACTCGGGTCAGACCATCGTTGCGCCGGGCGCTTACGACCCCATCTCGGCCCGGTTGGTACAGTCATTGGGCTTTGACACCATCTATACCGGTGGCTACATGAGCGGAGCCCACCTGGCTGTTACGGAGCCTTTGATGACCATGACCGAGCAGGTGGACGTGGCGTCTCGAGTGGTCAAGGCCGTGCCGCTGCCGGTCATTTGCGATGCCGACGCTGGCTACGGCGAGCCGGTCCACGCCATGCACTGCGTCCGCACCTTCGAGGCAGCTGGCGTGGCTGGCATCCACATCGAGGACCAGTTTTTCCCCAAGCGTGCTTCCTACCACGCCGGTCTGGAGCACGTCATCCCCATGGAGGAGTTCATCGAGAAAATGAAGTACGCCCTACAGGCCCGTTCCGACCCGGACTTCATCATCATCGGAAGGACCGACGCTTCTACCGCCGTGGAAGGTGACATGGACGAAGCCATCCGCCGGGGCAACGCTCTGCGCGAGTTGGGCATTGACGTGGTTATGCCCCGGGGAGTGCGGGATCGGGAAGACCTGGACACCTTCCGAAAAGGGGTGCCCGACGTGCCTTTGCTGGTGATAGCCGGGGCCGACGATATCTCGGTGCAAGAATATGCCGACTTGGGCTACCAAGTGATTATCTACGCCACTTCGCCCATCATTGCGGCCGTGAACGGCTACCGGCAGATTTACCAGAGCCTGAAGGACACCGGCCATATCGGGATAAACGCCGACCAAGTGCGGACGATGCGAGCCGAGGTTGAAGCTCTGATTAGCCTGCCCGAGTACCAGCAAGTGGAAGCCCAGACTACGGAGCGGGAATTCCAGGACAAGGCCCACCATTAAGAGTTAGTTCAGCTATTCCCCGCACTCTCCATCCGTTCGTCCTGGGGTTGTCGAAGGGCCACCAACACTTAGGATACTTAGGTCGAAGTAAAGGACCAAGGGGACCGGGGGCAGACGATTGCGCTGGGCTCGCAAACCGACCAAAAGTTGAGCTTCAACTTGGGGATGGTTCGACAAGCTCACCACGAACGGTTTTGGTGACCTTGATTCCAAGACGTTGATTCCAATGGGCACTTGCGGGGATTGCTACCCAGAAGCTGGCGGCACTATTGTGAAATTATATTTCTCGGCGAGGCCCTGCATGTCATCGGCAGGCGGGTAACCGTGCTCCTCCACCAGCGTGGCTAAGTCCTCGAAGTAGTGCTCGAAACCGGCAGGTGAAGTAATCAGCAGAAACTTGGAAGGAGTCGGCAGCGGGTTGGCGAAGGTATGGACCGTGCCCCGTGGGATTAGAATGAAAGACCGGGCCGGCGCCCGTACCGTCTCTTCGGCCACCTGTAGGTCAAAAGCCCCCTCGACGACGTAAAACCCCTCTTCCATTTCAGGGTGGATGTGGGGCGGCGGGCCACTGAATTCCGGACCAGCCTCGTATTCGATCAACTAGTAGCGGCCGCCCGTGTCCTCGGTCACGGCCTTGAACCCCATCTTGCTGCCCAAAGTCTCGATGGTCCGGCCTTCTCCCGGTAGCAGAATAATCTTTTCGCCGCCGGTTGCCATGAATTGCCTCCTAATGAACTGGGATCAGTGGGCTGGAATTGGCGCAAATGGTTGTCCCGGACCTACGAATGATTCGCAGGTCCGGTAAATCTCCCATCATTATGGACCGAATAACCACTAACTCCCCGGCGGACGGTAATTTATGCCCGCTGCTTTGCGGGCCGCCTCAACTCCTTCGCTAATTGGCATCAACACGGTGGTCCTAATATTGGTCACCCCCCCGCTGGCGCCCACGGCCATCGACAACGCCGCCATGGTAACGTTGTCCGGCAGTTCGATGATGGCGATTACGTCGGAGTCGCCAAAGGCATAATACAGAGTTTCCATTCGTCCCCCGTTGCTCTCCACCAGCGAACGTATCGCACCGCTACGGTCCTCGGGGCTGCTGACCAATCCGCTAACTCCCTGGGCGGTATAAGAAGCTTGTAATAGATAATGGGGCATGATGTTCCTCCTTCAAATTTGGACTGAGACTCTAGACGACCCGGGAATATAATTCTAGGGCACCGGAACCTCGGTCACGCCGTACCTGCGCTCCAATTCGTAAATCTCGTCCAGACCCATCAGTCCCGCCACGTCCCACCGAGTGCCGTAGCGTTCAGAGTCTACCTTGCCGGTGCTCTTAAGTTCTTCGAACGACGCCCGGACCTGCTTGTAGACCAACCAAATAGTGCTACCGCAGATCATTAGCTTATAGCCCAAGGCGGCGACGTCTTGAGTGGACATCAAGTCGCCGTTATACATGCGGGGCAGGTCTTTCAGGTCGGTGGCGTAGTTGTTAATGTCATCCACCGATTTGATCCCGTCTACAAACACCAAGTCGGCCCCAGCGTTAACATAGGCTTTGCACCGACGGACGGTGTCCTCCCAGCCGGTGACAGCGTAAGCGTCGCAGCGGGAAATGATGACAAAGTCCGGGTCGGCGCGAGCGTCCAAAGCGGCCCGAATCTTCTGGACCGCCTCGTCTTGTGGGATGACCTGCTTGCCCTCGAAGAAGCCACACTTCTTCGGGAACACCTGATCTTCGATATGGATTCCCGCCACGCCGGCCATCTCGTACTCCCTCACGGTGCGTTGAACGTTCAGCGGGTTGCCGTAGCCAGTGTCGGCGTCGCAGATCACCGGAATATCTACTGCGTTCGCGATGTATTTTGCATTGGCCACCATCTCGGTCATGGTCAGCAGCCCCACGTCCGGAAACCCCCGCTCGGCAGCAGTGCCGCAGCCGGTCATGTATACAGCATCGAAGCCCACCGACTGGGCGATCTTGGCATGCATGGCGTTGAGGACGAAGGGGGCGGTAACCATTTGTCCCGAGTTCAGCATTTGGCGAAGTTTGGCGGTTGATTTCATGATTACTCCTTAATAGCTTTCAGCGGTAAGCTGGTGGCTGACCGCTTTCTCTCGTTGGCCCTGGTTGAGGATGGGTGAATGATAGCCCAACGGCAACGGGGACGCTAGTTTCATTAATCAAAGCGGAGATGATGGTGGCGAATCGACCCCCTCTCTAACTCTCCTCCTTCGGTTATGCCAAGCCGCCTTACAGCGGATAGCTGGCTAGTAATTCCCACCTTAGGTCGGCTGCCCAACTTCCTTCGCTCCAATCGTCGTTGGCGGCGTCGGACTCAAAGCGCAGCAACAGCAACCGCCAGGCCTGGGTGGAGGACGGTATTTGCAAATCGGTGGCCACCGCCCTGGCGAACTCCACGGCGTCGGCGAAGACCCGCTCGGGCAAATGGGCGTATTGCAACAATGGCAGGTGGGGCTGGAACTCCATGACGGTGTTCGCGTCGGCGGCGTTAACGCCATCTGTCTCGGCCACCAGGTCGACCACCGAAGTGTGGAGGCGGTTCAGAGCCGCCGCAACTGCCGGGGAAGCAAAGTCCAGGAAAACATGTCCCGGGGGGTCCGGCCGTGTGGCCACACCGTTGTGGGATAGCTCGAATTGGGGTGCGGCTTGTTTGCTGCGAGAAGCTAAGTCCTCCAAGCTGGCCTCCATCGATGACACAGCCGAATCCGTACACCGAAGGAAACCTGCGATGGGCAGGTAGACCATGTTCATTTCGGCAGCCCAACTGGCGTATTGTCCGCAGATGAGCTGGCGGGCCCGGTACGCCCTGGATGTGAAGCCCGGCTCCAAGGCCAAGCCAATGCTGTATCTGGTGGACACCTTTAAGCTAGACTCCTAAAATCTCGGCCAACTCGGTCAGGGTGGTGATTTCCAGGTCCGCCTGAGGAAAACCGCCTCCGTACGGGATATTGTCCCGGTTTAGGTAAGCGCCCATGAACCCAAATGCCTTGGCGCCCCGGATGTCCCAGGTGTGGGCAGCCACGTGCAGGATCTGGCTGGGCTGCAGGTTCAATTGCTCGGTCGCAGTCCGGTACACCACCGAATGGGGCTTGTATGCGCCGGCCTGTTCCGCCGAGATAACTTTGTGGACCGGGATGGAGAGCCCGCTAATGGCCCGATCAAGAGAATCTAGGTCGCCATTGGACAGAACTGAAACCGTGAATTTCTCTCGCAAGGCCGACACCCCTTCCTGAACGTCTGGAAACAGGCTAACTTGTGCATCGGTGGTGAGCAATCGCTCGATATCTTCGGGTTTATGGTCAACATGGAGGCTGGAAAACACCTGGCTCAGACATTCCCGCCGGACCTTCTCGAACAAGGTCCGGCCCCTGCCCAACATCGTGTCCACCATGCTCTCCCGAAGATATACCGCCTCCCAAATCTGAATGACTTCGGCGGCGTGCCGGGAAGATCCCTTGGATTTAAGGAAACGGCCGAACCCTTGGGCGAAGCCGGTTTCCAAGTCCAGCAAAGTCCCGTACATGTCTAAGGTTATGGCGCGTATATCGCCAAGGGCGGCTGAAGTCATTTGTATCGCTCCGGGGGGTTAGCTTATAATCGAGGCGTTAGATTTTACCGCTACCTAAAATCAACAACAATATCTTGGGCATTCCGTTCACCCTGAGCTTGTCGAAGGGTCGCTATGTGGGAGGGATGGTTCGACAAGCTCACCACGAGCGGGCTTGGCGCGGACATGGCAAAAGGGATCATTGAAGCACATTCCTAAGATGTGGAGATCGCACCAACGGATACAACCTTGCTGCGTAGCGGGTCCCGATCTCCATCTAGCTTATGGGCCGGGCGAACACAGAAATCATGAGCACCAGAAACAGCACGCCCAACACGGCGCCGATCAGGATAATCCCGAGATTTGATTCCCGGGCGGGTTGCTCAACCTCTTCCCCTGGTCCCAGACTTCCGTGATCCCGATTATCCAGGTCCATGTTTTCAGCGGGTTCCAGGTCTAACAAACTCCTGGCCTGCACTTCGTCGGACTCATATACTACAATGTCGTGGGGAAGATTGTAGGCCGAGCCCCAAAGACCGGGCCCGCCACGCAAGCAGCGAGTAAGGGCCGGAATGCCCATCCCTTGCAAACGTTGGACCGCAAGACGGGCCAGAGGCTCATTGTCGAACACGGCCACCCGTATCTGCTTTTCCTTGCGGCTTCTAGGTTGAGCCATCAGTTTTTTAAGCCTTAGACGGCAGGGCCACGGTGGCCGTACCCAAAGCTGATTTTTGGCCCCGCTGGTTATCGCACCACACTTCCAAGTCACACATACCTTGGCCGTGTTGTTGGTACTTCCGGGTTACTTTTCCCCGGCACCAGGTAACGTCGCCGTAAACGTTGGGCAACGTTAACCTGACGCTCAGGGCCTCGAGAGTCCCTTGGTCACCCATCCAGTTGGTGAGCAGGTTGCCTAGCCAAGAAATCCGGTCAATCCCCGAGTCGTGGGCGAAGGGGAAACCGAAAGCTTGAGCTACGTCGTCTCGCAGCAAAGACGCTTCCCAACTCTCCCAAGAACCGGTATCCTCGTCCAAGAAGGCAGCTTCTGTATGGCGTTGCCGGTACCTGAGAAAATGTTTGAAGCCCCGACTTGGACTGGTCGCCCCCAAGAATTGGATGACCTCTTCCGAGGTAAGCGGTCCCCGGACGATGGGAGTCAGGCTTTCCTCTTGGACCAAATCCTCCCAGAACCTCGTTTGGCTGCCCCGTATTTCTTCGTTGTCGTAGCCGTCCTCGGTTGCAACGGCCTCTGCCGGAGTCAGAATATGCTTCTTCCAATCCCGGTATTTCCCCGCCTCCACTGCTTGCGGCCGGCGTGTCCGCAAGACGTACGAAACCGCCTTGGCCACCGGCTCGCCACCAGCGCCGGTGAACAGCGTCTCGCCGGTCTGGAGGACCATTTGGCCGCAAAACCGGCCGGTTTTCTCTTCTACGCCGGTTAACTTGGAATGGGCTGACACGGTGTCTCCTTCGGCGAGTCGACGGTAGAATTCCCAGTCGCAGCCGCCGTAAATCACGTGGCAATCGGGGAATTTGGCGAAGAGGCAGGTATTGTCGACGCTATAGAGCCAGCATGGCGGAGCCACCACTCGGCCCTGGGAGCTGGTGGCGGCGTATTCGGCGTCCAGCCACAGGGGGTTTCGGTCGCCAATGCTCCTTGCCCAGCGCTTGACTGAAGGCGTTGACACTAAGGAATTGTGCTGGTTACGGCGCAGTGGCACACCCACCAGTGCTTTGGCTAAAGCCAGAGCTTCCGGTGAGACGGCGGTGGATTGAGTGGGATTATAGGGCATATTTGGCTAAGGACCTGTAAGTTCACCGCAGAGAACGCGGACGCCGCAGAGAAACGCAACTGAAATCCGTTTTGGCTCTGCGCACTCTGCGGTGAGGAGCGTCATAGAATTTACGCTGGCTCTGTGAATGAGGTTTCGGGCCTGAATGGAGGCTCCAATGGCTGACCTTCGGAGTGCCGGTCAAAGGGCAGGGACACTACGGCGCTTCCGGGCATAATAATCTCGTTTCGCTGGTTCACCGCCCACATCTCGCATTGAACCAAGTGGAAGCCGTTTTCCACCCATTTGCGCTGGA
>MUCT01000024.1 GCA_002816585.1 SAR202 cluster bacterium Io17-Chloro-G6
AAGATCAGCGGGCAGAGCATTAGTAAACCTTGGGAATCCGGCGGGATTCTCACTTAATTTCGTGCCAAACCTGTCCAACTGATGGGGTCCACCTTACAACAGCGCATAACGAGAATTATCTGGCAAAATGCGGGGTCGATGCGAGTGTGTTGGATTTGTGGTGACGAGCAGGCCGAGGTGCGTCAGCTTTATCTCAAACGAGGATACATGTGTCGGGATTGCTATTCCTTCCAGCCCGGGACGGGTCCGGGGTTGATCAAGCGGAGTCAAGGCTCGCCGTAATTCGCTGACCAGAGTGGGTAATCAGTCGCATGACGGGCGCAGAAGATTGGGCCAAAGGAAGCACCCTCACAGAGCCGCTGGTGGGATCGAAGAAACTGCGGATCCTGATTTTGGCCGCCGCCTTGTGTTTAATAGTTCTTGGCTGCACGGGTCCGACGTTCAATAGAGCCATTCACGATCCAGTAACCTCCACCGAAGAATTGCAGACCCAGTTGGCGCGCTTGGAGCAGGTCAACCTGACCGTCGCCGGCGGGAAATTCGATCTCGGCCGATATCCGGCGCTCGTCGGCATCGACATTAGAAACGGCAACACTTTGGTTGAGAAATTCATCTGCTGGGACGGTTGCCCAGAATTGGGCCAAGTATTCTTGGTTTACCAAGGCGTGGGTTCAAAAGAGGCTTGTCTCAACACTGAGGGATCGCCAATCATCTCCCCGGTTCCTATCCCAGGCGAGTCCTGGGGTTGCGTACTAATCATCGATTAGCAGTTGTCTTTGTTTACGCCTCAGCCATTCGGCCAACTTGCCTCCATCCCGGACCGTCAATACAATCAAAGGAATCAGGTCATGCCGGCGGAGCAGATCACGTAACGCGGAGCTCGGGGAGGCGGCATCATGGCACAAGAACTGGGCCGGATCCAGCGGCCCTCGGCAAGCCAATACAATGGGAGGCGCAAGCTGCTGCTCGTGCCCTTGGTCTATGGCCCCCAGGCGGACAACGCCGAGGGCGCGGCGGTACTCCAGAATTATTGGGAACAGATGCAGACTCAGGTCGAGGCGCTGGAAGGCGCTCTGGGAGGTCTGCAGCACATCTATCACGAGAGCCTGACCGTCGGCGGAGACGAGGGCCTGGAGCAACTGGGCGCCGCCGATCAGCGAAGCCACGGCTTTATCTCCGGCAAGACCACGTCGGGCGCGGTCTTGGAGCCGACCGAAGACATGGACGTCCTGCTGGAAACTTTAGACCTCCAGCGTTGCATGATGATTCCCCTGGCTAGCACCAGCGTGGCGTCCAAACTCCAGGAATGGCATTCCGAAAGCAACCGGCAGCGCTACGAACACATCGCCAACCAGATAGACAACACTTTAGGGGAGAACGAGACCGGATTGCTGTTGATCAGCGAGCGTCACCAGGTGCAGTTTCCCAGCGACGTAGAGGTGTTCTATGTTTCTCCGCCGGCCCTGGACGAGTACCGCCGCTGGTTCCAGAACTGGATGGAACAGCAGCAAGCTGCTACTGGGGCGGCGAGGGGGGAGCCGGCAGACGATGCCGAAGAAGCAGCGATTGAGGAAGCGGACAGCGAGAATAAGACGCCGTAACAGCCGTGATTCTGCTGCCGCCGGGTTGGCCTGCCAAGCAGCTACATCCGCGACGAAGTGTCTTTCGCGCCGCTCATGCCGAAAGGCAATTTTCCTGGATTTCGGACCTTATCCGACGGCACATTGACACTATCTGTAGGTAAACTCATACTGGCCCAAAATCCAGATGTGGTATTCAACACGTGCGGCCGGAGGCTTCACATGGAACGGGAAGTGCTCTTCTTCACCGAGATGGGGTACACGTCGTACCCGCAAGATCAGGCGAGGGAACTGGGTTACAACAACCTGATGTTCCCCAATGAGTACTTCAGCCCGGAAAAAGCCCAGGAGCTTTACTCGATGTATTTCGAGGAACTACAGTATTGCACCGAGTCGGGCTTCGACGGTGTGATGATTAATGAGCATCACAACAACCCGCTGTGCATGATGCCGTCGGTGAATGTGATCGGATCGGTGCTGGCCCGGACCACCAAGAAGGGTAAAATCGCCTTCCTGGGCAACGTCCTGCCTATCCACGAGAACCCGCTGCGGGTGGCCGAAGAGATTGCCATGATCGACATTCTTTCCGGCGGCCGGGTAGTCTGCGGTTTCGTCCGCGGTATCGGACAGGAAAGCATATCCACCAACACCAATCCAGTGTACAACCGGGAAAGGTTCGATGAGGCCCACGACGTCATCATCAAAGCTTGGACGACGCCCGGCCCCTTCCGGTACGAGGGCAAGCACTACCATTACCGGGTGGTGAATCCCTGGATGATGCCACTGCAAAAACCCCACCCGCCCGTCTGGATACCGGGAGTTGCTTCGTCCGAGTCCGTGATCTGGGCCGCGAAGCACAAGTATCCTTACGTGGCCTTGGCCCCGCCCATGAACCTGCTCCGGGGCATTTATGATTTGTACGATGAGACCGCCAAGGCTGACGGATGGACTCCCACCGACGAGCACCGGGCCTATGCCGTCAGAGTCAACGTGGCCGATTCGGACGAGAAGGCTTACGAAGAGGGCAAGAACTTCTACTGGCAACTAGGAACTTCATTTGGGATAACGCCAAACCACTGGCAAGCGCCTCCAGGGTACATCTCCCGGGCCTCTGCCCAGGGAGCACGGGAAGCGGCCAGGCGTGCGGCCTCCAACATCACTCCAGGCGGACCCACCTTGCCTTATGAAGAGGCCCAAGAAACCGT
Organism: SAR202 cluster bacterium Io17-Chloro-G6; assembly: GCA_002816585.1. The sequence continues at coordinate 2,786 of MUCT01000024.1, forward strand.
CCAGATTATCACCGGCAACCCCGATACAGTGATCAAGAAGTTGAAGAAGGTCATCGACCTGATCGATCCCGGCCACATCGTGCTGTGGGGACGGGAAGGGCCCATGTCCCACAACGTGGCCATGCGCAGCATCGACCTCATGGGCCAAGAGGTAATACCGGCCATCAAGGAATACCAAGCTGTGCGGCAAGATTAGCTGCCGGCAAGCTGGAAGAGCGATTGCCCCCTTTCGCAAGGGTAATTATAACGTTGACTTATCTTGCGAAAAGGTGTAACTTGAAGATAAGAATCGGGCGAGGCTCCTTGTGGGAGCCACTTCTGGTTCTTTGTTTTTTCTACAAATCCCCTGGCACCATTCGGAACAAGGCGGGCCTCTCAAACCCTTCATGGTTTATCAAGTCGTCCCGCACCTTCTGTTCAATAATCCGGTGCCAACGTCTTATGGCATGCAAGTAGAGGTCTCCTACAGGTGGGGCAGTTCTGTAAAGCTCCGCTTCTTGATATTGGCGAATCACTGATGCCACCAAATCCGCAATCTGGATTCCCGCCGAAGTCTGCGAATCTACGAAACACGGTGCATCAGTGATATGTGTGGACGCCCTACCTTCGTCTGACCGGTATAGGAAACCGTTGAATTGCCACCCCACCCCTCCATACAACCCTGCAGACCCATCAAACATGAGGGTTGCCATTTCGTCCTGTTCTTCGGCCAATAATTCCACGCGTTGAACCAAGAACCGAAAACGGTTAGGAAGATAAGGACTATTAGGTATTGGCGCAGGGAAAGGTCCTTCCATAATCATCGCGAAAATATCGATTGGCAAGTTCAGGAGAGTGCTGAAAAACTCATCAAGGAACTGGACATATTCCGGTTTGCGTCTGAAAGTGCGCCGGTTTATAAGATTTACAGCTTTGAGCTCGATCCGTTCCCGACCCAGTATGTCTCGTTTCAATCCGTGGATTCTCCCACTGATTGACCTTGAATTCTGGTCAGATATGCACACTGCTACTACGACCGGTCTAGTGGTCGGGTCATTTGGGTGCGGATGCCCACTTTCATCGATAAAGATCAACATTAAGCAATCTCCGAGTTTCTATGACCAATAGCGCACCTCTGCACCGGAGGCTTCATCCCAGAAAACCCTCTTTCTGAATTGAGAAGTTGGCGCTACGGTCTACCGGTTATCGCCGGGCAAGCGAGTGGCGATGGCGCCCAAAGACGCCGGAGGCCAGGGGCCGGTCAAGAAGTCGTACAGGTTGCCGGCGTTTATGCGCATCACCATGGGCGCCATACCCTCCTGCTCCACGTCCATGGGATACCGGTCGGTCATATCCGTCAGGGCCGCAACCGCCTCTTCCCTGGTCATGCCCCGGTCCACGGCATCCTTAACGTAGTCCTTCCACTCGGAGATAAACGACCCCCGCTCATCTAGATAGCCCTTGCCGCACAACTCCCCGTGCCCCGGCACAAAAATGTCCTCGTTCAGTTTCCGCAGCGACTTCAATGCGACCAGCCAGAGGTCTGGGTTGGCCTCGTGAAGCCAGGTTTGGACCCCGTGGAATATGTTGTCGCTGGTGAAAACCACGCCTTCCTCTTTGGCGATCACCGCCGCTTGGTGAAGGGTGTGGCCGGGCATGTGGATCATCTCGAAGGTGTGGTAGCCTACGTGGATGGTCATGTTGTCCCGGAAGGTGAATACGGGGAAGTTGGCGGTGTACCCCTCGAGCAACGCTGGCTCGTCCGGCCCAAAGGTGCCCACCCTGGCCGCATGCTCGGCCATATCGGTGTTCAACATGCGGGTCCGGACCCCCTCATGGGCGATGACTGGCGCATCGAAGAAAGCGTTACCGGTCCAGTGGTCGCCGTGGGGCTCCGTATTGATGATGTAGCGGAGCAGCCCTCGTTTCTCGACTTCCGACTTCAGCCACATGGCCGTGGTCGGCTTGTGGGGGCTGTCGATCATGACGATACCGTCGGTGGTGGTCACAAAACCGAAGTTGCATCCCCGTGCCTCAGTCTCAACCCAAACGTTGCTGGTTACTTGTTTCATGACTCGCCTCTATTCGATTCGGAAGAGTTCCAAACCTGATCCGCGCCTTCAAATTGGAGGCAGATTACTCCAGGGCAGCCTCGAGGTCAAATCTTTGCTCAGAGGCCCTAGCAGCCTAACGTCTGAACCTCAGCCTTTCATTGACGGCCTGCCTGGCCACAGCTATGCTGGCGCTATTCCGCCGGAGCATTTCCCTTAATTGTGGGAACGCGCATCTATTTTCGAGGGCAGGCGTCTTATCAAATCGGGTAATTGCAGGTCATCTGTGGCCAGACCAAGGAGTGACAATGGGCGAAATGTTGCAACAGGGAGCTCGTCTCCCTACGATCACTCTCAAGCTGCTGGACGGCGGCACTCTAACTTTGCCCGGGGATGCACCCAGCCGGTACACGGCCCTGCTCTTCTACCGGGGCCACTGGTGACCCTATTGCAATCGGCAGTTGGCCGAGTGGGAAGCGAACAAAGCGGCGTTGGAGGAATTGGGAACGACCATCATCGCCATCAGCGTCGATAACCAAGAACAAGCACAGGAGGTAAAAGCCAAAGGGCTGACCTTTCCCGTCGCCTATGGTGCGACCAAAGAAGACGGCGAGTTGATCGGGGCCTGGTGGTCTGATGACCGGGGCGGTTACATCCAACCGGCCGAATTTCTGCTGGGCCGGGGCGGCGTGGTGTTGGGTTCCATGTACGCGTCTGGGCCGGTGGGCCGCATGGGCGCCGACGAGGCCATCCGGTTAATCACCAACCGCGAGAACCGGCGCCGTGAGCAAGAAGGCGAAGCGGCCCATTGACCTCAACCCATTAACCTCGACATGGGAAACTGGGCAAAAGGCAAATAGGGGGAGCACATTGAGCAATTCTCAGGTGGTTGATCTGATGGAACAGGTTTGGCGTTCGATAGACTCGCTGTGTTCTCCCCTGACCGAAGCCCAGTGGAAGACGCCAACCGACTGCCCCGGCTGGTCGGTTCAAGACCAAGTCTCCCATCTGGTGGGGGCGGAGTCTAGAATCCTAGGCAACCCTGGGCCCGACCACACTCCTAAAGAGACGGGACACGTTAAGAACGACGTTGGCCAGTCCAACGAAGTGGTGGTGGACTACCGCCGATCTTGGCCCGGCCGGAAAGTCTTGGACGAATTCCGGGAGTTGACCGGCCAACGCCTGGCTCTGTTAAGGAGCCTGACCGACGAGCAATTCGCCGCCGAGACTCAGACGCCCCTGGGTCCAGGCCCGGTGACGGAGTTTGTGCGCATCCGAATCTTCGACGCGTGGGTGCACCAACAGGACATGCGCCGGGCTCTAAACATACCTGGAGACCTGGAAGGACCGGTGGCCGCCCATTCCGTGGGCCGGGTCGCCAGGGCCATGCCATTCGTGGTGGCCAGGAAAGCCCAGGCGCCAGACGGCGTCACCGTGGTGTTCGACGTCACCGGCCCGGCGGGCCGCACCGTTTCAGTAGGGATCGAAGAACGCCGGGGTAGGGAACTTGACTCTGAGCCGCCTAGACCGACGGTCAGAATCACCGCTGATGTCGAGACTTTCGTCTGCCTTGGGTGCGGACGATGGGACCCGGCAGAAACCCTCAGGTTGGGCAAAGTCACGATCAATGGCGACGCCGCTTTGGGTGAAAACATCGTTAATCAAATGAATATTATGATCTGACGGCGGGCTGTATCGCGGGCTGTATTAATGATAGCGATTCGCTATAATCCTCTCAATGCATTATCGAATTTCCATCGTGTATCGGCGGGCAAATACCGGCAGATCACACGACAAGTAGGCATGGTGCCGTAATTGGCCCTTCTACATAAACCCAAGATAGGATTTTCGGCCGCCAAATTGCCCTTCGGCATCCACTATAGCTGGATCGTCATTGGCATCTTGGCGACCGTACAAATATTCGCCAGTTCTATCAGCATGGCCGCCGGGATCATGGTGCCACCGCTGAACGATTCCAGCGGCGACTTTGGCTGGAGCCTGGGCACCATCGGCTTGGTCATTGCCAGCTACTACCTATTCGGCGCCATCTACGCACCAATCACCGGCTGGCTGGGCGACCGCTACGGCTCCCGGAGGATGCTCTTCGCCGCCGGGCTCATGTTCCTGGTCAGCATGTACCTGCTTGGCCGGGTAACTGAGGTCTGGCACTTCTTCATCTTCTTCGGGGTGTTGCTCTCCCTGACTCAATCCTTGGCCATGGTGCCCCTTATGGCCGCCATCAGCGGCTGGTTCCGCCGCCGCCTAGGCCTTGGAATAGGAATCCTATGGGGAGCGGGCGGGATCGGAACCGGGATAATGGCTCCATTAGTGGGCGGGTTCATCGAGGCTATCGGCTGGCAACAGACCTTCATGTTAATCGGCGTGGTTGGCGGAGGCATCATGCTTTGCCTGGTGCCATTCATGCGCAACCGGCCCGCCGACCTGGGGATACAGCCCTACGGCGCCCGGGAGACCGACGCGCCTACCATCTTGAGGGACAATACCGTGGAACGGCTTCGCCAAAAGGTGTTCAACCAACACGTCCGCCGGACCAGGCCCTTCTGGAACTTGCCGTTGATCCATGGCCTGGGTTGCGCCGGACACGGCACCATCTTGATCTACATAATTCCACTGGCCTTCGATCGGGGAGTGTTCTCGTCTTTGGCCTCGGCGGGAATTATCGTAAGCATCATTTCCATGGTCAGCGTGGTCAGCCGGTTCGTGACTCCAATCTTGGCGGAGAGTTACGGCGTCCGGAGAATGATGGCCGCCAGCCTCTCGGTCCAGGCGCTCACGGTTTTGATGCTGTTTTGGGCCCAGGACCCATGGGTCTTCTACCTGTTTGCGGGGGCATTTGGGTTGGGGTTCGGCGGCGAGTGGACCGGTTACTTGATAATCAACCGGCAATACTTTGGCGACGGACCGATGGGAATGATCTACGGATGGCAAACTACCGGCGCGCTTATGGGGCATGCAGTGGCCACCGGATTGGCCGGGCTGGTGATCTACGCCACCGGGTCCTTTAATGTCGTCTTGGCCCTTTCCGTCGGATTCAGCGCCTTCGGCGTGTTGGTTATCGCTCTGCTCGACGATACTTCCCACGTGCTGATACCCGACTGGGAAGCTGAAATCGTCGAAGCGACGCAATTCAAGTCGGCGATTGCAGCGGCTGGGGCCAACGACTAGGCAGGCCGGCTTTATTCCTGGTCCAGGAATTCCTGGACCCACTCGCTCATGGGCTCTTTGTCGAACCGGCTGTTCATCAAGACCACGTTCCGGTTCCGGTCGCCTTGGAAGAACCGCTCGTAGAGGATCTGCCGGGAGCCGAAGGCGCTGCAACAGGTGTCCCACGCCAGCCGGAAGAGCCGCACGCGGTCCTTGGCCGAGGCGAAGTCGGTCTCCAGGTACAGGGTGATGTCTTCCGCCAGGGGGCCTTCAAAATCATCTTCGGTGGGTAGGGCCATCAGGCTGCTGGACCCCAGGAGGTGCAGTATCTCTCCCATGCGCGGATACATCTTGATGAACTGCTGGCGCGCTACCATCAATGGCATGTCCACCGGGCACATGACCCCCCATTCGTCCAGCTCGGCATCGACCTCGGCTGCCCGCAGCAGGGCCTTGGTTATCTCCAGGTTTTCAATGATCTCCGCCAGCATGCCATGGACTTGGGGCTGTTCCCCAGAACCCAAGATCTTGACCATCAGATTGGCCAGCCCCAGGATGAATTCACACTTCACCACATTTTTGGTCACAACTTGATGGCCTGAGTGCAGGAATTGGTGGGTTCTCAGGGACATGTTGTTGCACATGTCCACGTCGCCATACAGGAAGACCCGCTCCCAGGGCACCAACACGTTGTCGAAGAACGCCAGGGCGTCCATCTCTTCGAACCGAGACCCCAGGGGGTGGTCAAAGCTGGAGCGCTGCAGGTCGAAGGACTCCCGGCATTGGAACTTGAGGCCGGGAGTGTCGCACGGTATGGCGAAGGCGAATGAGGTGCGGCCCGGCGCGCCCGTGGGCAGGCGGTGGGAACGGGCCGGATAGACAGCAATCTCATCGGCGATGGGCAGGGTCGCCAGAACCCGGGCGCCGTTGACGATGATTCCCGCGTCGGTCTCTTTGACCACGGACAAGGCCACGTCTACGGAATCCTCCAGAGCCGTGGCCGCTGGGGAGCGGTTGCGCTGGATGTTGACGAGGGTGTGGGTCAAGACCAGGTCTTTCTCCCGGACCAGTTCGTAGTAATCTCGGATATTCTTCTCGAATTCAGGGCGGTTTTGGCCGAAGTATTTGCCCGCCGCCGCCATGGACATCATGCTCACGTTCAGGAAATCAGGAGTCCGGCCCATCATCCCGCAGGTGATCCTGGCCCAATGCCGCATCATTTTGTGACGCTTTTCCAGGTCTTCATGGGTCTTCGGTGTCAGGAAGGACATGCCCACCTGGTCGCCGGACGTCGGCGACGTGTAGGTCATCTCCCTGCCAATCACGGGGTCGTGCTGCAGGTCGTACAGCCGGCCCATGGTGCGGATCCCTCCCTCCAACCCCGGCTGTGTGGTGGGGTCTTTCACCATCTTCCCATTCATATACAGATTGGGAGGCCTTTCCCTCAGACCCTCGATGTACTGTCTACCCGTTCTGGCTGGCATCCTAGATCCTCCCGGCGTTTACCGCTGACATTTTGCGGTATCTTCATTCGTTTGACCAGTGCCACTTGTAGCTGCCCGTCTACTACTGCGAGACGATTTGACACCGATAGTCGATTCACCTAGTCTGATGCCCACAGTCCGGCAGGAGGTGTTTACTCATGTCCCTTCCTCCCCATCGTGTCGATTACAGCCCCATCATCGAGCGCCCGCCGATCAAGTGGCCCAGCGGCGAGCGGGTGGCGCTGTGGATCGCTCCCAATGTGGAGCACTACGAGTACATGCCCGTGCAATACGGGCCCCGTGATCCCTGGCCGCGCACTCCCTACCCCGACGTGCAGCAGTACTCCTACCGCGACTATGGAAACCGAGTCGGTTTCTGGCGGATGCTTGAGGTGCTGGACCAACACCAAATTCGGTGTTGCGTGTCTTTGAACTTGGCCGTTCTGGAACACTTCCCAGAGATTCGTGATGCGATGGTCGAACGGGACTGGGACTTCATGAGCCACGGCATATATAACACCCGGTACCTTTATGCCTACACCGAAGAGGAAGAGCGGGAGTTTTACCGGGACAACGTTGATACGCTGAAACGCCAAACCGGCAAACAGCTAAAGGGTATGTTGGGCCCCGCCATCTCGGGCACCGAGCGCACTCCTGACCTGATGGCCGAGGCTGGACTGATCTACCACACCGACTGGATGCACGACGACCAACCGGTGCCCATCAACGTCGAGACAGGCAAACTGGTCTCGGTTCCCTATTCCATCGAGTTGAACGATTCGCCGCTCTTCCGGGTGAATTACGAGGCGGAGTATTTCGCGGAGATCTGCAAGAGGCAGTTCGACCAGTTGTACAAGGAAGGGGCTGAGAGCGGACGGGTGATGTGCATTGCCCTCCATCCTTTCCTGATTGGCCAGCCCCACCGCATCAAGTTTCTGGACGAGATACTCAGCTACATCATGTCCCACGACGGCATCTGGCAGACCACCGCTGACGACATCGCCGAGTATTACATAGAGAACTACTACGACCAAGCAGTGACCCACGCCCAACAGTACAAGGCCTAGCCGGTCTGATGTCGCAATAATCTAAGGCCAAGGGAGAACTGCCCCATGCCCGCTGAACGACGAGAGGGAATGGACCACGAGCACCACGAGTGGTCCCCCATAACCACCCGTGGCAAACTTAACTGGCCCGGCGACGCCAAGGTCGCTCTGTGCGTCATCGTCACGCTGGAGCACACCGAATGGGCGATGCCGGAAGGCGCCTTCAGCGCCGACCAAGCCGGAGGGCTCGGCGTCCGGCCCTTCCCAGACTACCCGCGGTTCTCCCACCGGGAGTACGGCCACCGCGTGGGCATCTTCCGGGTGCTGGACGTGCTGGAACGCCTGGGCATCAAGGCCACCGTGGCCATGGACTCCCAAACGGCCGATGGCTATCCCTACCTGGTAAAACACTGCCTGGGCCGGGGCTGCGAGATCATTGGCCACGGAGTCTCGGGCACCCAGATGATCTCAGGCCACATGTCGACCGAAGAGGAAACGGGATTCATCCAGGGCGCCATTGATGTTTTGAAAAAAGCCACCGGGACGGCTCCCAAGGGTTGGTTCGGCACCGATTACGGCGAATCGGAGCGGACCCCCACGATTTTGGCCCAAGCCGGTATCGACTACGTCTGCGACTGGGTCAATGACGAGCAGCCCTACCCCATGAAAGACGGATTGTTCGCTCTACCGGCAATGTTGGAGATGGACGACGTTTTCGCCATGTCGAACCGCCGGGTAGCCATCGACCGGTACGCCCAATCGTTGAAAGACGGGTTTGACTCATTGTATAGGGACGGGGCCAACAACGGCCGCCTTTTGACCATCAACCTTCACCCCTGGTTGGTGGGTCAGCCGTTCCGAATCGGGTACCTGGAAGAGGCCTTGAGCCACATCATGGGCCAACAAGGTGTCTGGACCGCGACAGGTTCGGAGATCATCGATTGGTACCGCAACAACCAACCTGCGTGATGCCGTCGCCTGCCTGAGTCGATGTAATCACTAGGCAAACAACGTAAGAGGCAATTTTGATCGATGTTCAGGGCTAATCCCGCTAGACGGCAGCGGTCCAAGCCACCTTCAGGCGGTCGTCGGTGATGGCCGCCAGTTCCGCGCCCCGGAGCCGCCGGAGAAACGCCGCCACATCCAGCGTGGTTCCATCCAGGTCCAGAGTCACCTGCACCCCTTCGTCTCGTGAGACCAACCGGGTGTCAATTATGACGCCGGGTCCCGCGGCCTCTTCCACGGCATCCCAGACCGATTCCAAATCCTCCCGGGCCAGCGATGCGTCAAACATCAGGTAGACGCGTCCGGTGTAGGTGCGCGCCAGTTCGCCGCTCGGAGAAACGGGTCTGACCGCGGAGGTCCCCATAGGCTCAGGAGCCGCGGTTACTGGCGCTGGCGGTTTCGTCCCATTTGAGTCCCCATTTCGAAATTTGGTCCCCTTTTCGTCAGGCATCGCCATAAGTCCAGCCAACTCGCGGTGGAGGGCTTCCGACGCAGATTCGGCATCAGATAGGGGAAGAGCGCTGCCCGACAAGGCGTCAGCATGCTCAGAGTCCTGCCCGGGGACGCCGCTACTGGCCTCTGTCAATGACTCTCTGGGATTTTCAATCTGATTGACGGCTTCGGCACTACTCTCGACGGCATATTTCGCAGTTGGCGAAGAGGCTTGGTTGGCCTGATCGACGGTCTCCGGCAGTGCATCTCGAGGAGACCGTGGGTCAGGCTGGGTCAACGGTTCTTGGCTCCGGGACGCAAATCCATTCCACATGGTGTGAACGGAGAGCAGATCTTGCATTGCCGATTCTTTGGCGGAGTCGGCCATGGCAGAGGCTCTGGCTGATTCCGCCAGCTCATGCTCCACATTGATGAGCTCGAAGTTCAAGGAATCCAACGCAGCGGCCAAGTCTTGTGTCGCCAATTCCTTCGGGCCATGGGCCTGCCGGAGCACGTCCTGATAAGTGGATTGGCTCTTCCTCAGTCGTGACCTCAGCGACTCTCCCATCCCCTGGGCTTGGATGACGGCATCCGAGTTGGCCGTGGAATCAGAGACGCCGGCGCCAAACGCCACGCCCGCGGCCTCAACCGAGCGGATAGCCTCTTCCATAATTGATTCGCTCTGGGCAAATACGGACTGGGCGCGGTCTCGCAGGGTCTGGGCTTGCTGGCGATGTTGTAACGATTCCTGGGCTTTCTTCAAGCTGGCGTCGAGATTGGCCCCGAACTCCTCCGACTCCAAACGCACTGGCGATTCCTCGACGTCTACCGTTGTCTCCGGCGTGGACGGAATTTTAGCCTGCCCGCCATTGTCCACACGGGTTCGTGGCTCAACCGGCTCGGCCACTGGTGAGCCGGTATCTAGCACCATTCGGCCCGGAGTGGCGTCTTGACCGGACTTCATACCGTTTTTGAACAGAATATTCGCGAATATTCTCGCCCGCTTCCCGATAATAATAATTTCCTCCAGGCAAAGAAGAACACACGGGGCCACTGTTCGGCTCGATGTCTGCTCTTAGGGAATAAAAGTTTCCGGGAGGTCCAGTTTCACGCTTGATCACTGTTCTTGCCTTCTGGCCCCGGAAGTTGTGGCTATGGAGCGCCTGTTCTTTAAATTATAGGAAGACCCATTTTTTAGGTCAAACATTCTTGCTAAATTACAATGCCGTTATCCCGAGATTTTTAGGAGCGATTCGGCAAAACGTAGCCCTCGACAAGCCGGGACTGTAAGGCGGCATCCACGCGTAACGCAAGCTTAAATCCCTTGACACCCATAGGGTGCTGTGATATTTTTCACCTGGCCTCTGACCGGAGGCTTTTTTTAGGCTTGGCGTCTGCCCATCGAAAGCCATTTTGTGGCCACCACCAGGTGTCCGATGTTCGATGATCCCAAAGCATTAACCAGCGAAGAATGGCGAAATATCCACCTGTATCTTCAGTGGTTCTGGATATATCTTCCCATCGTTGTCACCTTTGCGCTAACCATGCTGACTGCTCATGCGCTCATCCCTTCACTGGTGAACACCGGTCAGCTTCCCGAGTCGATGCAGCGTCTGCGTCCGATTTTGACCGGGTTCGCCGCATTATTGTTCGTGGCTGGAGTGGTCATTTTGGTGCTTGGTATCAACGCAACACTGGATGTGCGCCAGGTTTGGCCACGGTTCTTGATTTAGTCCCGCATTTACGGTGACGAGCGAAGGTTAAGAAAAAGATTGAAGGGAATAACTAGCTACTAGATGATGCCGAGCGGGAAAATGCTGCCCTTGTTGGTAGCTGGCGGGGTCGTAACCGTTATCTTGGGTTTCGTCCTCGTAGTTCTGCTCATCTCTTGGTTCTCCAACCCTCCTTTTGGCTTAGGCAACGCGCCAGCCCAACCGGTGGCCTTCCCCCACACCGTCCACGTGGCGGACAACAACATCCAATGCGAGTTTTGCCACCGGAATGTGACCAAGGGCGCGGCATCGACGGTGCCCGCAGTGGAGCAATGTCTTTTTTGCCATCAGGAGATCGACGGCGTGACCGTCACCGCCCAAACCGAGATCGACAAGGTTCGAACGGCCTTCGAGACTGACCAGCCAATCAACTGGGAGCGGGTGCACCGCCTCCCAGATCACGTCCGCTTCATCCATGAAGCCCATATCAGATACTTCACGGACGACACGATTCCGGTCAAATTCGGTATCAACGGCGAAGAGATCACCCAAACGCCGGACGTCGCCCAGACCTGCATCATCTGTCACGGCGACGTTGCCAACAAGACCGTGGTAAAACCAAAGACCGGCCAGTCATTGAAGATGGGAACGTGCCTCGATTGTCACCGGATCAATGACGCGCCAACCGACTGCACGACCTGTCATCAGTAACGGATACAAGTGATGCTTAACAAGGGCATGGGTCGATGAAACTAACCCGGCGAAACTTTCTAGCTTGGGCCGGTCTGGGAGCGGTGGGAGCTGTTGCCTGTGAGGGATTTGGCATCCGTCACGGCGAGCTCAACATCCAGAGCCCCGTGCGCCTTCCCGAAGACCTGGTCCGGGGCACCGACAACTGGTACGCCAGCCTGTGCCGGACCTGCCCGTCCTGCGAAGGGATCGTCGTTCGGGTGATGGAAGGCCGCGCCAAGAAGATTCAGGGCAATCCCTTCTTCCCGACCAACCAAGGCAAGACCCACGCCCGTTGCGAGGCTGGGCTCCAGGCCCTTTACCATCCGGACCGGGTACCTTCGCCCATGAGGCGTAGCGGCCCCCGCGGCTCCGGCCTTTTCCTACCCATCAATTGGCAGCCCAACGGCATGGACTCGTTGCGCAGCGCCCTCCAGGCCCGCGGCTCTTCTTCGGTGCTGATTACCGAACCCCTTCGTGGGCATCTGGGGCTTCTCGCAGACCGGTTTGCGTCAGCTATTGGCGGCGAGCATCAAGGCTTTGAGACCATCGACAACAACACCTTCCGGGCAGCGGTTAAGAATGTGTTTAATCAAGACTCCGTGCCCGACTTCGACCTTGAAAATAGCCGATTCATTTTATCCTTCGGCGCGGATTTTCTCTCCACATGGCTTTCTCCCACTCGCTTCAACCGGGGGTACGGCGAGTTCCGGCAGGGTGAGGGCCATGACCGGGGCATGCTTTATCAGATAGACTCCCGGTTTTCCATGACCGCGGCCAACTCCGATAAATGGCTGCCGGTGCGGCCCGGGAGGGAAGGGCATTTAGCGCTCAGTTTGGCCCAGGTCATCGTCTCAGAGAACCTACAGGCCAGTGGCGTTGATCTGGATACCTTGGCCGGCGGCGATGCAGGCATCCAAACCTTGAATGCTTTCCGGCCTGAGATTGTAGCCCCACTGGCTGGCCTCACCCCGGAGATGACCGGCGGCGACCCGGTGGAGTTCTTAAAGAAGCTGGCCCGCGATTTTGCCAATACCCGTCCCAGCGTCGCCATTGGTGGAGGTTCCGCCGGAGCGCAGAGCAACGGTCTCTTCAGTTTGGAAGCCATCTATGCCCTCAACTACCTGGTGGGCAGTGTCGGCGCAAAAGGCGGCGTAAGGTTCAACCCGGGCAGCCCTTGGGACGGCGTACCCGCCTCCAGCAAAGTGGGCAGTCTGGAAGACTGGACCCGTATCACCGATCAGATTCGCAGCGGCCGGACCACGATGCTGATGCTCCACGGAGTTGACCCGGTGCACGGACTGCCCGAGTCGCTGCAACTCAGAGACGCAATCGCCCAGGCGGACGACCTTTTCGTGGTCAGTTTCTCGGCCTTCTTGGACGACACCAGTGTGATGGCCGACCTCATTCTTCCCGACCGGGTCTACCTGGAAGACTGGGGAGACGACATATCCGAGCCTGGGCCCGGTTACCAATCGGTGGGACTACAACAGCCGGTGGTAAACCCGTTGCCCGACTTGGACCCCCTGAGCTTCCCGGACGTTCTGCTGACTATGGCGGAGGAGTTGGGCAAAGAGTCCCAGTTGCCGTGGGCCAACTTCAAGAGCATGCTTCGTGAGGGCTCCGACGCTTTGTACGCGCTGGACCGGGGTTCCATCCAGGCCGTGTCCGCCGACGAATTCTGGAACAATCTGCTGCGACGAGGCGGTTGGTGGGACGAGAGTTCTATGGGACCAGCCAACGTCCAGGCGCCCAACGGATTACTGCGGACCATCGCAAATAAGGCGTCTGATCCTGAATTTGCCGGGATCGGCATGGGTTCCGATTCCTTTTACCTGGTCCCCTTCGCCCACAACACCCTGCTCGACGGGTACAATGGCCACCTGCCATGGCTTCAGTCCGCACCCGACCCCTTGTCCACCGTCACCTGGCAGACGTGGGTGGAATTGAACGACACGACTGCAGACCAGCTTCGACTGAAAGAAGGTGACATCGTTCGCATTGAGTCCTCCAAGGATTCCATCCGGGCCGTCGTGTATACGACGCCGGCAGCCCCTCCCAACATCGTGGGAGTTCCACTAGGCCAGGGCCGCAGGCATGGCTCCGACTACGCCACAGACCGTCCGGGAACTGAGAGTTCCAATGTGATGGACATATTGGAGACGACTCTGGTAAAAGACACGGGTTCGCTGGCTTGGGCCGGGACCAGGGTGCGGTTGTCCAAAACTGGCGACAGCGTTAGCATCTCCAAGTTAGAGGGCAACGCAAGAGCAGTTGAGATCGGAATAACTCCAGCCGAGGAAATCATTAAAACCATCAAGCCAGAGAACGCCTAAGGACGTTCTCAGCGCAAAAAGATAAATCGGGAAGCGTATCGCAAGAAGCATATAGACAGGTTGGCCAATGGTAACTGAACGCATAAACCACAAATGGGGAATGGTAGTGGACCTAGACCGGTGTACCGGTTGTCAGGCCTGCGTTGTCGCTTGTCAGGCGGAGAACAACATCCCCATCAACACCAAGACCTTTTTCCAGCAACGGCGGGCCTACGAATGGATCCGCATTGAGCGGTACTGGGAAGGCGAGTTTCCAAACGTCAAGGCCCGGTTCATCCCCATCTTGTGCCAACACTGCGAGAATGCGCCCTGCGAGCCGGTTTGCCCGGTGTTCGCAACCTACCACAACGATGAGGGATTGAATGTCCAGATCTACAACCGTTGTGTGGGAACCCGTTACTGCTCTGTAAACTGTCCCTACACGGTCCGGTTTTTCAATTACTGGGAACCGGTGTGGCCGGAGCGATTCAGGAACCAATTGAACCCCGACGTGACGGTGAGGAGCCGGGGCATCATGGAGAAATGCACTTTCTGTGTGCAACGCCTGCGCCGAGGCGAGGTCAACGTCGAACGCCGCGGCCTGGAGCCCATGACCGGCGAACGGATACCCGCCGCAGATCGAAAGCTCAACTACCGGCAGATGAAGGAGGGCAACTTCCTGCCCGCCTGCGTTCAGGCCTGCCCGACCAACGCCCTGAAATTCGCCGATCAGGCCGATGAGACCGGCCCGGTGAAAGAGTACTTCGACGAGGCCAACGAACAGATTGAGACCCGCGAACATGGTGGCCATGTCGATGAAGCGCACACTCGGGTCTACCGGTTGTTTGAAGAAGTGGGCACCAAACCCAACTTGGTCTACCTGAAGAAAGTTGAACCGTTCCCGTTGGAAAAGGCCTAGATAGATGGCGGCTAGCGAAGCAAAAGGTCACGGCCATCACTCCGGCATGTGGGTATTCCCCGATGCCGCGGTGATGAGTGAGGACCTGTCGGTAAAGACCAGGTCCATGCCGCAAGCTTTCACCATGGCCTTGGTGGTGACGGGCGTCTTGTTCATCATCGGCATCGTGGGATTCGTGGCGCGGGCAGCCGATGACGGATTCGACGAAATAGCCCCCTGGGGCTACTACATGGCCGTCTTCTCAATGATTTTCATGATATCAAGCGCCGCGCCCTTGGTGGTGGTGGCTTTCCGATTCACCAAGAGCCACTGGCGCCGGCCCCTGTCCAGGGTCGCCGAACTGTTCTCGATAGTCGGAATCTTGAACCTACTGATGTTCATCCCCCTGATGTTTCTCCTGCCCGATCTGGCGAATCCAGGTGGCGTGGTGGAAGGGCAACTGGAAGTGCGGAGAACTATTTGGTTCGAAGGCCCCATAGGCTCTCCTCACGCCTGGGACTTGTTGGGAGTGGCCTTCCTTACCATCACCTCGTTGGCGATCCTTTGGTTGTCCGCAGTTCCCGACATGGCTGAGTCCCGCGGCTCCACCACCGGCTTCCGGGGCTGGGTATACAACCGCTTGGCCGGTCACTGGTACGGCACCAAGCGCCAGTGGAATTCCCAGAAAGCCGGGCTGGCTTTGCTGGGCGCTTTCTATTTCATGACCTTGATCTTCGTTCATTTCGTGATTAGCTCAGACTACGCCCAGAGCTTGATTCCCGGATGGAAGGACTCCATCTTCCCGGTTATCTACAGTGTCACCAGCCTCCAGATGGCTCTTGGGGCCATACTCGTAATCCTGTTCATCATGCGGCGTTGGGGCGGCTACGAAGGTTACATTGGGAAATCGGCCTTCTGGGCGGCCAGCAAGGTTTTGTTGGGCGTAACCCTGCTGTGGGTTTATCACCTGTTTGCCTTCTTCATCACCTTTTGGTACGGCCGGTTGGAGGTGGAGCAGAATATAATCAAATATTTGATCTCTGAGTCCTACAGCATCATATTCCTTCTGAACCTGGTGTTCAGTTTCGCTGCCCCGTTCGCTTTATTGATCTGGAACCCGGTGCGCCGCAGCGCTTGGGGACCGGCTCTCGCGGGGCTTTTCGTCATATTCGGCGGCCTCATGTTCAGCATAAGGATATTTGTTGGGGCGGCCAACGCTACAGAGGGATCAGAGATCTACACATCGATACTGGAACATGTGCCCCCGCCGGTATATCCAGACGTATGGGACGTGTTCATGGTGTTGGGTGGACTCGGCGCTGCAATTTTCGTATACCTGGCATCAACCAAGCTGCTTCCCTTGCTCTCTCTGTGGGAGGTGAAGGAAGGCGCCCTGTACCAGCGGTGGGGCCGATTCATGCGGGGTGAATATCTGATACTAGGAAAACCTGAGTAAATAACCAAACGGTCCCGTATCTGAAGCTGGCCCATAAACCCGAGGAACTTTCCGACGGAGCATCATGCAGGAAGGCACAGCCCTACAATCTAGGCAGATAAACAGGGAGTTGCTGGTAAGCATCCTGAACTCTCCCAAATGGTTCTGGACGGCACTCGCAATCCTTGGCTTTATCGTGCTGGCCGCAATGAGCGCCGCTGGATTCATGATTAACCAGGGTATGGGCGTTACCGGCCTGAACCGCCCGGTGATGTGGGGCTTTTTCATCACCAACTTCGTTTTCTGGATCGGCATCAGCCATGCCGGCGTGATGTTATCGGCCATTCTTCGGCTGTCCAAGGCCGAATGGCGGCGTCCAGCCACCCGGGCAGCGGAGATTTTGACTGTCTTCTCGCTGATGACGGCGATGATGATGCCTCTGGTGCACACGGGCCGCCCCTGGCGTCTGGTCTATTGGATCTATACTATGCCCTTCATCCCATACGACTACGCCCGCGGCATCTGGCCCAACGTCCGCTCCCCGCTGGTTTGGGACCCCAGCGCGGTATATACCTACCTGACGTCCAGCATCCTATTCGTCATGGTCGCGTTGATACCTGACTTTGCCGTGCTGCGCGACCGTACCACGGGCCTGAGCAACCGCATCTACGGGATGCTGGCCATGGGCTGGCAGGGCAATCCCAGGCAATGGAAGCTGC
Organism: SAR202 cluster bacterium Io17-Chloro-G6; assembly: GCA_002816585.1. The sequence goes on from MUCT01000024.1 coordinate 19,756, forward strand.
AGATAATCGCCGGTGTGCTGCTGTCCGCATTGATCCTGCCGGTCTTCGTCTCGGTGCACAGCATAGTGTCCTGGGACTTCGGTATGGCGGTGTCCGTTAAATCTTGGCACTCCACCATCTTCGCCCCCTACTTCGTGGTCGGCGCGGTCCACTCCGGAGTGTCCGCCGTCGCCTTCGTGTTGATCATCTTACGCTTCGCCTACGGCTGGCAGAATTACATCCGTCACGAGCATATCGATGCCCTGGCCCGTCTCTTGATTGTGGTGGCCACCGGATGGTTCTACTTCTTCGTAATGGAAGTTATATTTGGCTTCTACGGCCGGGAGGCTGACGAGATTGCTGTCAGAGACTTCCAGTTCATGATAAGTCCGTGGAACATTTGGATGTTTATATTCGTTGGACTGACCTATTTCCTGCCGGTTGCGATCTGGCTCAGCCGCAGTTGGCGCCGGAATCTTTGGATCATGTCCATCGCATGTATCTCGGTGAACGTTGGCATGTGGTTGGAGCGGTTCTTGATTATCGTGCCCGGCCTGGCCCGCAAACAATTGTTGACCTTTGACTGGTACACCTACCGGCCCAGTTCGGTGGAGTGGATACTCATCGGCGGGACGTTCGCCTTGGTGTCCATGCTCATGTTATTGATTGCCAAAGTAGTGCCGCTCATCCCGCTCTATGACATCAAAGAGGGCGAGATATTGCGGACCGAAATTCGGATTGGCCGGGTTACCGTCCCGGCGACCTTCCGAGAAGACTAATCAGAAGACTGCTCACGGTGTGAGAAAGGCCTAACCAAGACCAGAAGCAGGCATCTTGAGGGAACTAACAATGGCCAAACTACCGATTCTGGGGCTGTTTGAGACTGCCGACAACGCCGCCGATGCCGGCGACGCTCTGAAAGCGGCCGGCGTTGCGCCCACTGATTACGACTTTCTGACTGACACCCCTTATCCAGAGGGCGCCTTCGGGGAGCGGCATGAAAGCCACCGGCTCTACATATTCCCCTTCGTCGGCGCTTTGATCGGTCTCACCGTGGGCATATTGTTAACCTCCATGACCCAGATGGCCTATCCGTTGGTCCAGGGCGGCAAGCCAATTTTGTCTTTGCCTCCCATGGCAGTGGTGACCTACGAAAGCACCATGCTCACGGCCATCGCCTTTACCATCATCGGAATCATCTTTGAGTCGCGGCTTCCCTCATTCAAGCAGGGCCTGTATGACACGCGCATAACTGAAGGATACATCGGAGTCTTGGTCAACGTGGACGAGGACCAGCTGACTGAAACCCAGACCCTTCTGACCCAGGCTGGGGCCATCGACGTCGTGCGCCAGAGCGGAGCCTAATGATCAACCGGGTCAGGTCTCATCCATTGACGGCCGGCCGTGATCTCCTCCCGGCGGGAGGGCGCATACGTGGCCTGAAGCGCTGGATCTTTGGAGCCGCCATGCTCTTCGGGCTCATATTGGCCGGATGCAGCCAAGGCACTTACCCGGTAGACATCTTCTATGAACAGCACTACCAGCAATCTTACAAGTCCGGCGAACCGCCCCGTCTCATAGGCGTGGCCGGCGCAGTGGCCTTCTACCCGCCCACTGCATCCACGGTGACCAATACTGGCGCTGACCTGTTCAAGGTCAACTGCCAGATGTGCCACGGCGCCGACGCCAAAGGCACCGGCCCAGTATTGGGGGTGCTGCTTGCTGAACCCTATGGTTATACGCCCATCGTCGACCCTGACATTACCAACAGGCCGACCACGTTTATTGAGTCTAGGCTAGGCGCGACGACCCGGCCCCTAGGGCCAACTTCGGTAATGCCGCCCTTCGGGAAATTATTAAGCCAGGCAGAACGCGCCGCCATCGCCCAGTACATCGGATCACTGCCCGAATAACCGGCACAAGTAGGTTGGCCATGCTATAAGGTCCAGAGCGGATTGGGGTTGCGCTACTGGCCACGGTTTATAGATGAAACTTTTGATCCATTACCCCTCCACGCCTAAGCGCCATCCCTGGGCGGTCCTGCCGCTGACCATGGTGGCGTTTTTTATTGGGCTGGCCTTCGCCCCGGTTAGCAACCTACACGCCCAAACCTCCGAGCCCACATTCAGCGAACGCGAGGCGCAGACCATCGACCGCATGATCATGTGCCCGGTTTGTCCGGCAGAAACCATCGACCAAGCTCAGGTCGAGATATCAAAACAGATGAGGGAGATCGTCCGGGAGATGTTGGCAGAAGGCAATGACCGGGAAGAGATTCTGGACTTCTTTGTCCAGCGCTACGGCAAGGACATCTTGGCGGCCCCGCCCAAGTCCGGGGCCAACCTGGTAGCCTGGCTGCTCCCGGTCGGTGGTGTTGTCGCCGGTTTGGCCGCCGTGTTCTTCGTCATCCGGTCAATGACCCAACGGGGGCCGGTCCCAGCTTCATCGCAGCCCGTTTACGATGACGGCCTTGCTCCCTACTTGCAGTTGGTCGACCGCCACCTGGACCTAAACCGGGGTGGCGGCACATCTAACCTGCCCGGTCCTGCCGTAGAATCTCCTGGAACGGACCCGTCTGGTCCAGATGAGAGCAGTTAGATGGCCGACTTGGGATCAATTAGCCTCTGGATCGCCCTAGCTCTGGCCGCCTATTCCACGGTCGGCTCAGTGGGCGGCAAGTTGCGATTGTCCCCGGCCTTGGTGGAAAGCGCTCAATCGGCCATGTACGCAGCCGTTCTGGCGTTGCTGGTCGCCACCTTCAGCTTGGTGATCGCCTTCATCGGCCACGACTTTGAGATCGCCTACGTGGCGGCCCACAGCGACCTTGCCATGCCCAACAAGTTCACCTGGGTGGCGTTCTACGCAGGGAACGAAGGCTCGCTGTTGTACATCGCAACCACCCTGTCCATCATGTCCGCAATTGCAGTTTGGCGGTGTCCGGAGCGGTTCAAAGACGCCCTGCCCTACACCACCGCTGTCCTGATGCTAACGCTAACCTTTTTCCTGGCCGTGACTGCCGTCATGGCAAACCCCTTCGACAAACTGCCCTTCGTGCCCTTGGATGGAGAAGGGATCAACCCGCTGCTGACCCACTTTGGCATGTTCTTTCATCCCCCGGCCTTGATGGCCGGCCTGATCGGCATCACCGTGCCCTTCGCCTTCGCCATGGGATCCATGCTGGCCGGAAAGACCGGAGATGAGTGGGTGGACGCCGGGCGGGTCTGGGGTATGATCTCGTGGGTGCTGCTGGCCAGCGGCCTGCTTCTGGGGTCTTGGTGGGCCTACACCATCCTGGGTTGGGGCGGGTTCTGGTTCTGGGACCCGGTGGAGAACGCTGCCTTCATGCCCTGGTTGGGCCTCACCGCCTTCATACACTCCATCATGGTCCAGAAACGGCGGGGAATGTTCCGAATGTGGAACATCGTGCTGATAAACGTGGCATTTGGGCTGGCGCTCTACGGAATGTTCATGAACCGGGGCGGCTCTGTGCCCTCGGTCCACTCCTTTGGCGCTTCCTCGCTGGGTTGGATCTTCCTGATGTTCTTGGCGATTGGGGTGCTGATCCCGTTTGCAATTTTCATATGGCGCTACCCGCTGCTTAGGAGCGCCCGCAACCTGGACTCCATGCTCTCCCGGGAGGCGGCTTTCCTGGTCAACAACCTGCTGCTATTGGCCATCGCCTTCGTTACCCTTTGGGGCACGGTCTATCCGCTCATCTCCCGGTTGACCAACGACGAGGAGATCACGGTGGCCCGTCCCTTCTACGACCAGGTGAACGGTCCGTTGATGCTGGGACTGGTCTTTCTGATGGGCGTGGGTCCACTGATCCCCTGGCGCAAGGCCGGCCTGGCCAGCCTCAGGAGGTCGCTGCTCCCGCCGGCCGTAGCCGGCCTGGTCACCGTCGCGATCCTGGTAGCCTTTGGCCTGTACAAAGAATACGCTCTGATCGCATTCGGGTTGGCGACGTTTGTGACCTTCGGCATCCTCATGGAATGGTACCGGGGTGCCCGCGCGCGTAATCGCAGTTCCGGAGAGAACTATGCCGCCGCCTTCCTGCACCTCATCTGGGCCAACCGGCCCCGCTACGGCGGCTACATCGTGCACCTGTCGGTGGTCATGGTGACCCTGGGCATAGTGGGCACGTCGTTTTTCAACACCCAACGAGACGTGGTGTTAAGCCCCGGAGAACGTGTCACCATCGAGAACTACGAATTGGTCTACCTGGGAAGCATCGAGACACCAAAATCCAACCGGACCGAGTACACCTCCACGGTGCAGGTCTTCCGCGGCGGGGAGCTTTTGGAAACCCTCCGCACCACACGGGCCTTCTACCCCAACTTCAACATGGCTTCCACCAGAGCAGCCATCCGTTCCACCCCCGTCGAGGACCTGTTCATCGTCCCCAGCGAAAACCTGCCCGACGGAAGCGTGGGGTTCCGCATCCTGGTCAACCCGCTGATCTGGTGGATGTGGGTGGCCGGTCCGGTCATGCTGGTGGGAACGGTTATAGCATTGTGGCCGCAGCCGGTCCGCGTCCCGGCCCGGGTCCCGAGTCCAAGCCGGATCGCCGCAGGCCCCCGGTCTTCCGTCGCCTAGTCCGTTTGCCTCCTTTGGTAAACTGACTCCCATGGACGCAGGAACCGCTCTGGCCATATTCTTCGGAACGGTGTTGGCCTTATTCAGCATCTTCGTGGTTGGGTATTCCCTCGTCCGGGGAAACCGGTCAGAACCAGACGCTCATGAAAATACCCTACCGGAGAGCGACGAGCCAGCCCTGGGCGACATCTTCGACGCCATACGCACACTGGAACTGGAACACCAGTTGGGCCGGATGCCCCAAGAAGAGTTCGAGGAGCAGTTCCAAACCTACCGGGTGCAGGCGGCCACCGTGCTCAGAGACCAGCTTGAAGCCGGTCGCGGAGACCCCGCCTGGGTCCTGGAACACCAGATTCTCCTGGCCCGTGACGCGCAAGAATCTGCCAGCGGAAGGGCCATCGCCTGTCCCGACTGCAGCGCCGCCGTTCCAGAGAGCGCGGTCAATTGTCCCCATTGCGGCGCAGAGATGGTGTCCCAGCCGTGACCGCTAGGCTGATCGTTCTGGCATTATTGGCCATTGGTCTGTGCCTCGCCTCCATCGGCGGGGGCCACGCGCAGGCTCAGCGGACCGCCGAGGTGCATGGGCAAGTGGCGAATGGCACAGCGGGAGCAGAGCTGCCGGACGGCCTCAGTGTGTTGATGCTGATAACTGGCCCGGACGGCCGGTTGGCCGGCACGGGACAGGCGAGGCTCGATGGCCAGGGCCGGTTCGTGTTCCCGAACGTCGAGATCATCGACGGAGGTTCCTACACCCTGAGCATCGACCACCTTGGCGTTTTCTATGGGACTTCGCTGACGGTCGATGGTTTGGCAGACGGCTTGGCGCTGACGGTTTACGAAACGACCAAGGACGCCTCAATCATCCAGGTGGAGCGCCAGGTGATGGTGGTTGCCTCTGTGGACAAGAGCGGTCAGACGGTCAGCGCTATTGAGTTCGTCCGCATCTTCAACCCCACAGACCGGACACTGCTGCCCGACCTGACTAACCTGGAGCAGATCAGCTTTCTGCGCTTTGCGCTGCCACCCCAGCCGGCAGAGTTGAATGTCCAATCGGACCTCCCTGGCGGCGACGTGGTCTCCATCGGAACTGGGTTCGCCCTCACCTCGCCCGTTACTCCCGGCGCCCACAGCATCGATTTCTCCTACACCTTTCCCTACGATGATGACACGCTTTCCTACCGGCAGAGCCTGGTCCAAGGGGCGGCTGTCTTCCAAGTACTGGTTCCGGAGACAATCCCTAATCTGGCGGTGCCAGGACTGAACAGCATCGATCCAGTGATCATCCAAGGAACGATGTACCGGGCCTTCGAAGGGAGAAACTTCCCTCCGGGCCAGGGATTGCAGTTGGAGATCACCGGCCTGCCGATGCCCGGGGTTTGGGCCAGGTTCTCCAACTCGGTCACTGGCGGCGCATTCTGGCAGATCGCCATCCCCAGCGCGCTGGGCGCGACGTTGGCGTTCATGTTGCTGTGGGGCCTGTTACGAGGCTACCGTCCGGAAACCGCAAGCGATGATGGGCCGGTCACGTCTCCGGTCATGTCTTATGGGGCTGCCGATCCGGCGGAGCGGGCCAGGGTGATACAGGCCGTTGCGGCCCTGGACCTACAGTTCGAGCAGGGAGGACTTTCCGAAGCGGATTACCGGGCCGAAAGACAGGGTCTGACCGCCCGCGTTTTGGATCCTGAGACGAGCCAGGACCAGGCAGCGTTCGTAGAAGTCCAAGGTGCAGAACCGGAATGACCAAGCGCGGCTGGATAATCCTGGGTGGCGGTATTCCTTTGTTGGCTTTGATTGCCCTGCTGACCTGGGCGTCCATCCGCTCCGGTGGAAACCCCGGGGGACTGTCGGTGAACTCGGATTTCGTGGAAGCCGAAATAGACGCCGGCCCGGCCAGGGACTTTGAACTCCAGTTGATCGGCGGCGGCGCCCTGAAGCTCTCAGATCTTCGAGGCAAGGTGGTCATGGTGGATTTCTGGGCTTCGTGGTGTCCTCCCTGCCGGGTGGAGGCTCCAACTCTGCTCAAGGTGTACCAAGAATTCCAGGGTCAGCCGGTGGAGTTCGTCGGAGTGGACATCTGGGACAACGTGGGAGACGCCGAGGTATATCTTCAACAGGAAGGGCTAACCTACCCCAACGGTTTCGACGCCAGCGGAATCATCGCCATCGACTACGGCGTCCGGGGAATCCCTGAGAAGTACTTTATCGGCCGGGACGGAGTGGTCGCCAAGAAGCTATCCGGCCCGTTGACTGAAACTGTTCTACGAGACACCATAGACGAACTGCTGGCAAAGTAAGGCAAGAGCCCATTAACGGACTGCTGGCAAGATAATGCCGCGCGGCTCCTAACGGTTGATCGATAGAGGTTATTGGATGAGCACGCCACAAGTAGCGGTTGCCATGGATTGGGGAGGCACCTGGACTCGGACGGCGGTCGTTAACCGGCAGGGTGAGATCCTCTGGCAGTCGCGGCAGCCCAACCCCCAGGGAGGCACCAAAGAAGATTACCTGACCAACGCTGAGGGGTTGTTGGCCACCGCCATGCAGCAGGCCGGCGGTCCCGTGGCGGGCATCGGCGCCGCCGTCGCCGGACCGGTGGAGCCAACAACCGGCACTTTCTTTCAGCCACCCAACCTAATGGTGCTAGACGGATTGTCCTTCAAAACCCTTTGGGAAAAGGCTTTCGACGTGCCGGTATGGGTGGGCAACGACGCCAACCTGGCCGCCTTCGGCGAATATTATTTCGGGGCTGGAAAGGAGTCCGCGCAAAACGGCCGCCCGGTAAAGACACTGTTCTACGTCACCGTCAGCACGGGCGTCGGCGGGGGTGTGGTCGACAAGGGTGCGGTGTTCTTGGGCGCCAACGGCCTCACCGCCGAGATCGGCCATACGCTTGTCGACACCACGGATAATGCCTTGCTCTGCCAGTGCCAAGCCCGGGGATGCCTTGAAGCTATGGCATCCGGCACCGCCATCGAGCGCATAGCCAGGAAGCGATTGGCGGCCGGGGAGTTCTGCAACTCTGCCTTGGCCTCTCTAGCCTCAGACCTGGTGAATTCGGAGGCGGTTTTCGACGCTGCGGCGCAAGAGGACCCGCTGGCTGTTTCCATACTGGACGGCGTCGTAACCGCCCTGGCCATCGGCCTGACCAACGCGGTTCACCTGTTCAACCCCGACATGGTGGTGCTGGGCGGCGGCGTGACCGATGGCTTAGTGAAGCTGGACCTTCTGTCCCAAATCAACGAGCAGATCATGGACCGCGCCATGAGCAAACTCCACAAAGACTTCCAACTCACCGCATCACGCCTGGGCGACTCCGTCGGCCTGACCGGAGCAGCCGCCATGGTCTGGGACCAGTTGGGCGTGGAGCAGCAGCACAGTTTTTAGGGTACTTGCTCGACATGCATTCCGTTCTTGAGGATGTGCTTCCTAGCTACGAACCCCTGTTAAATCCGTCCAGTTATGTGCTGTCTGACAGGCCGGGAAAATCCCGGCCTTTTTGTGTCTTTGGGCCTCTGGTTTAATTAGCGTCAACCCAGAAGATTCACTTGTGGGCATTAATCCATTCTAAAAGCTCAGTGTAACCCGCATCACCGGAGGCAATAGCGACAGCGAGGTCTTCCACGCTCGAATCAAGATACATATGGGTGCCATTTTTGATTAGGAATCCCCAAGCCACAAGGATTCCTGTTCGCTTGTTCCCATCGTTGAAGATGTGCCCGGAGATAATCCGGTGACCGATTGCGGCAGATTTCTCTTCAAGAGTTGGGTAATTGTCAACTCCAAATATGGGATTTGAGACGACCTGAATAAGAGATTCAAGGCCACCCGGAATACGTAAATTGTCCGGTGGCTCAAAGCGCCCACCGGACAATTCAATGATCGCGCGATTTAGCCGACAGATTTCGGCATTTGTCGGATACTCTATCGATCCGCTAGAGCTCGCCATATGTGTTCGTACGTATGAAGGCCACGTGAAAAAATTGATTCATAGGACGAATCTGCAAAAGGATTATCCAAGTTTTGATCGCTCGTGTCGGTGTTTGTTCGACTCTCGGTTACCGGCAAATCTAGCTGCAGCAATGGTGCTGCAGCTAAGTGCACACGGAGAACGGCTTGCTCGAGTAATCCTTTCTGATCACTTTGTCCAGCGTTGACAGTATCATTTTGATTAACCATATCACCCCTGAGGCTCCTAGCTGGTGCCATGTAGAGCTTTCTGTTGAATGAACCGCAGTCCCTCAGTACGGGTAATCGTCACCACGTCAATCGGTCCGCCCACCCCCCTTAATCCGATACCTAGAGATTGTGCCTTCGTAGTTAAATCGATTAAGAACGTAGCATAATCGATACAATCTTGTAATGGCAATATTGAGTACGGAACAGGCATCCTAAACGGGCGGATAGCTTCTTGGACCAATGCTAATGCGGTCGAGTCTAGGTTCAAGGAGTTCTCAATGGCTGATAGCAATTTAGGATCATGTCCGTAGATTAGCCTAGTCGCATATTCAACTTGTCCGCCCCAGGTAATGCCGAATTCATCTTTGCTTTGTTCCACGGGCTTAGGTTCAAAAGGAATCGTGAACAGAAATGTTTTGCCATACGCCTCGCCTTCGTCTATGCCTCCTACGACGAAAGTCATAGCTCCGCCCTTATAATCCGCGGGCATCTTATTTTTCCATTGGTCCATGAAAAATTCGCTGATGACTTCGGCATACCTCGCAGTAGTTAGCCTAACCTCACCGAGTTTGCCGACGAGTTCTGGCACAAAACTGTGAGCTGTTCTTAGATCATTTAATTCAGTGCCTATGACGGCCTGTCCGTAGGTGACCGCCGCAACATGTCTGTGGAAGTCATTCAGTCCCGAGTCCGAACTGCCGAACGTAAGAAGCTTTGATGCATTGTCGAATGTCACTGGTATTACCATTGACCGTTGAGGATTTTGCGCTTCTAGCGTCAACCGACTGTCCGCAGCCAGGACAACCCCTTCGGGCCCTTTTATCACTACTCCTAACGACATAACCCTCCTAAAAATTATCCAATGATCTCATTATACGTTAGAAAATACGTTAGAAATCTCCAACGTATAATCCTCGCGCTATTCTAGGACGCCATCGGTTACTCCGATTTAGAAACGACGACTGGGCTCTGCCGAGACCCGAGATTTGTTTCAGCCGCTCAGGTTCCCACCCGCCTTGACTGGCCAAAGCGGCCCTTGGTACACTCTTGAACGTGCGGGCGGTTAGCTCAGTTGGTTAGAGTACTTGCTCGACACGCAAGAGGTCACTGGTTCGAGTCCAGTACCGCCCACCATCGACTGCGTTACCGCACACGGACCCCCTAGCAGAACTTAATCCGATCCCCAAGATACTCTGGCGGCGGCCTGTGGCTTGAATCACTGGAGCTAGCCCGGTATTGAAATTGCGAGTTAGTGAAACAGGATGGAAGCCGCCCAGTTATTTAAGCAAACGCCCAATCCCAGAATCCCCAAATTCAACCCCGGCGACACCGTCCGGGTGAACTTTCGGATCAGGGAGGGGGAAAGAGAACGGATCCAGGCCTTTCAGGGCGTCGTTATTCGTTTCATGAACGGCAAAGGCCCTGCCGCCAACTTCACCGTGCGGCGCATCACCGCCGGCATCGGCATCGAGCGCGTTTTTCCGTTGCATTCGCCCCTGGTCGAGTCTTTGGAAATAACCAGACACGGCTCGGTCCGGCGCGCCAAGCTCTACTACCTGCGCGGATTGCAGGGACGGGCGGCCAGGATCAAGGAGCTTAACCCCGTCCAGCGCAGGCGGGCCATGGAAGCCGCCGCCATAGCGGAAGCCGAGGCCGCGGCCCAGGCCGCTGAATCGGCGCAGGAAGTCGAAGAGCCGGCGGCGGAACTGGATGAACAACCTACGGATGAGCTGGCGGAAGCCTCGGTCGATGAAGTTGAAGACGTAGCGTCCGACGAACCGGAAGAGCCGGTAGAGGCACCCGAAGAAGAACCGGCTGAAGAAGTCGACGAACCAGCGGTTGAAGATGCTGAAGACCCGCCGGCCGAGGAACCTCCACCGGAGGAACCGGAAAAAGAATAAACGAACCCATTCACGGCCCGCACTCAGCGGGCCGTGCTAGTTTTACCATGGTCTCTGAAAGATTACACGGGTGGGTGGCTCGTTCATGTGCCCATTTCATGGCCCGGCATGGTTAGCATGAGATACGCAGAGGTGGCAGTGGACGCTGTGGTGGGTCATTCGCGGACCTTCTCCTACTCCATCCTGCCCCGGTTCACCGTCGAACCTGGTCAACTCGTCTGGGTTCCCTTCGGGGCGCGGGTGCTCCAAGGTCTGGTCGTGGAACTGGTTGACGTGCCCAATGTCCCCCAAACCAGGGACATCCTTCAGCCGGTGGAACCGTCGCCCCTCATCGATCCCCTACATCTCCAGTTGGGCCGTTGGATCAGCGCCCACTACCGCTGCTCCATGTTCACCGCGTTGGCGCCTCTATTGCCACCCGGATTCGAAGCCCACGTCCGCTCCCGGATCACCGCCGTGCCAGGCGCAGACCCGGCCGCCGCCAACCTGAGGCCGGAGTCGGTCGAAGCCCTGGAGGTATTATCAGCCAAGAAAACCGGACTGGATGAGGCAGACTTCACCAAGTTGTTAGGCCGGAATGGCGGCCGGGAACTTGGCCGGTTGGTGGACCGAGGGTTGGTCCGGCGCCGGTTGACCATGCCCCGTCCCAGAGTGGCGCCCAAGTATGAAGGGTTCCTGCTGCCATCACCGGCCACCGGCGACCAAGAGGAAACCAGTCTCCCGCCACGCCAAGAAGGGCTCCTGGCCGCAGTGCGGGAGCAGAGGACACCCTATCCCGCCGCCCTGGCCAACCGGGAGTTTGGCAACGGGGTTGGCCAGGCGCTTTTCGGCAAGGGACTGGTCGCCATGGAATGGGTCCGAACCGACGCGGCATCCACCGCCAATCCTGAGCCAGCCACCGGTCGGGAGCAGCATAATTTGACCACCCACCAATCCGAAGCGCTGTCAAGAATACAAGCCGCTTTGGATGACCCGCAGCTAGAGCCACGCAGTTTCTTGCTTCACGGCGTCACGGGCAGTGGCAAGACCGAGGTTTACCTGCGGGCCATAGATCAAGTAGTGCGTCAGGGCCGCCAAGGCATCTTCCTCGTGCCCGAGATTTCTCTGACACCACAGACTTTGGAGCGGGTCAATGCCTGGTTCCCAGGCCGGGTGGCGGTAATGCACAGCCGGCTCACGGCGCGCCAACAATTCGACCAGTGGTGGGACATCCGCGAGGGCAAATATGACGTGGTCGTGGGGCCCCGCAGCTCATTGTTCGCGCCATTGGCCGATCTTGGCCTTATCGTCATCGACGAGGAGCACGAGTGGACCTACAAGCAGATCGAGACCCACCCCCTGTACCATGCCCGGGCCGCCGCCCTGGAGCTGGGCCGAATATCCGGGTCCCCAGTCTTGATGGGCAGCGCCACTCCCGGCGTGGAGACCTACCACGCGGCGACCAGGGGCCGGCACAGGCTGCTGGAGCTCCCAGACCGGGTGAGCGCCGGGCCGGACCGCGTATCCCGCCTGGCGGAGGTACAGGTCTGCGATATGCGCCGCGAGCTTCGGGAGGGCAACCGCAGCATCTTTAGCCGGGCTTTGGCCCAGGGACTCGAAGTCTGTATCACCGAAGGGCATCAGGCGATCTTATTTTTGAACCGCCGCGGCGCATCTTCGATCGTGCAGTGCCGGGACTGCGGCCACGTGGTCACCTGCCGTAGTTGCTCGGTCTCGTTGACCTACCATTTGAACCAAACCCGGCCCACTCCGTCGCGGTCCAGCCACTCGCGGCTGTTGTGCCATCGGTGCAACCGCGCCGCCAGGATGCCGTCCACCTGTCCCACTTGCGGCGGGACCCATATCCGCCAATTGGGTGTCGGCACCCAGCGGGTGGTTGAGGAGGTCAAGAAGCTGTTGCCCCAGACCACGGTTGACCGCCTCGATGCCGACGCCACCCGTTCCGGCCAGGACATGGAAGACATCATGGCCCGCCTATCCAGCGGCGATACCCAGGTGTTGGTGGGAACCCAGATGGTGGCCAAAGGACTGGACATCCCCAACGTGACACTGGTTGGCGTGGTCCTGGCTGACATCGGCCTTTACCTGCCCGACTTTCGGTCCGGGGAGCGGGCTTTTGGCCTGCTATGCCAGGTGGCCGGGCGGGCCGGCCGAGGGGAGGCCACCGGCCAGGTCATCGTTCAGACCTATAACCCGGACCACTATGCCATTCAGGCTGCCGCTGCCCAGGATTACCACGCCTTGTACCGGCATGAGATTGACGCCCGGAGGGAAATGGGCAGCCCGCCTTTCAACCAACTGGTGCATCTGGTTTTCCAAGACCGAAACGAGAACCAGGCGGTACGGCAGGCGACGGAGACCGCAAAATCCCTCTCCCAGCGCGCCCAAGCCCAGGGCCTGACCGACATCGACGTCGTGGGTCCGGCCCCGGGCGTGCCCTCCCGCATCAGGGGCCGCCACCGCTGGCACCTGACCCTCAAGGGCCGGGGGCTGTTGCGTTTTATGGAGGGCCTGGAATTCCCGCCCGGCTGTACCGTCGACGTGGACCCGGTGCACGTCTTATAGCCAGCTTTACACTCGTGAGAACCGTTGAATATAATGGATAGGGTTGCAAGCTACCTGACCTAGCTCTGGTTGCCGAACCCATTTGGGGGCCAGCTTAACCGGCCCGCCGTAACCGGTAATTCCACACCTGCGAGGTTGTCCCAGTGGCGATCCTGAACATGCGTCTGTTGCCCGACCCCATTCTGAGGAAGCAGGCCAAGAAAGTGGCGAAAGTTACGCCACAGCTCAAGAAATTGGTCGAAAACATGGTTGATACCATGCATGACCAGAATGGCGTGGGCTTGGCCGCCAACCAAGTGGGCTCCCTTCAGAAAGTGGCGGTGATTCAAACTCCCGACATGGAGGAACCCATGGTGCTCATCAACCCTGAGATCATGAAGGCAGAGGGTGAACGCCAGGTAGAAGAGGGCTGCTTGAGCGTGCCCGGTTACCGGGGGCTGGTCAACCGTTCCGAGAAGGTCCGGGCCAAGGCCATGGGGCTGGATGGAAAGATTTACCGGGTTAACGCCGAAGAGTTGCTGGCCCAGGCCTTGGAGCACGAGATAGACCACCTCAATGGCATCCTGTACATCGACCATCTGGTTAGCCACGAAAGTCTTCGCAAGATTACTTCCACCCACGACGGCGAGGAACTCGAAGAGGACGAGGAAGATGAGGCGGAAGAGACCACAGCGACTGCGGCCGCAGAGACCTCAGCTTCCAGCAGCGAGGACTGAACACAGCCATCCAAAGCCATCTTCTCGTCCCCCCGTCGGTGAACACCAGTTTGCCTAGACTGATGGAATATCGCGTAATTCCTCCGATCCTGCGCCAGCCATTCGCTAGTAATTGAAAACTATTTGCCGGCATTTGCTCGTATTCGATAGATATTGATAGATAAACTCGCCGCCTATTTTGCGACCCGAGGGATAGACGCCTACTTGGTGGGCGGATACGTGCGGGACTGGCTACTCTCTGCCAAGCCGGGCCGTGACATTGATATAGTCGTCTTTGGCGACGCGGAGGCCGTCGCTCAAGGCATTGTACGGGCGTTCGGCGGCACAATCGTACCCTTAAGTCCTGACCACGGCGTTGTCCGGGTTGTAACTCACAGTGATTCCGGTGATTCAGACCAAGAGAATGTTCCTTGGAATATCGATGTGGGCGGCGCCACCGGCGGCATTGAAGATAACTTAGTCCGGCGGGATTTCACAATCAATGCGATCGCAGTCCCTTTGTCCGACTGGCGTTCGTCTGACGCTGTCATCGATACGTTGGGAGGCCGGACCGATATGGCTAACAAAACGGTCCGCGCCTTGAGCCCAACGGTGTTTCAAGATGACCCGGGCCGACTGCTGCGGGCGGTGAGATTGGCTGGCCAATTGAAATTCCGGATCGAACCGGGTACGTCCAAGCAAATCGCCGCCGACGCCCTGCTGTTGGCCGGCGTGTCTCCGGAACGGGTCAGAGAGGAATTCTTGAAGATCCTTTCTTTGGACGGGGCAAAAGGACAACTTGAGGTGCTGGACCACTTCGGCCTCTTTGAGTTGGTGGTGCCTGAGCTACAATCCGCCAAGGGCGTCGACCAGCCCAACATGCATTATTGGGACGTCTGGGGCCATACCATGCACACGGTAGAAGCCGCGGAACTGGTGACCAAAGGGCATCAGAATTCGCCCATCTATTCCTGCGTGCCCTGGACCCCCGACAGTGAAGCGCACTTCAGCCGCATGGCCACTGATGGCCACACCCGCCGCACGGTGCTTAAACTGGCCGCACTGTTCCATGATGTTGCCAAACCTCAGACCAAGAGCCTGGACGCCACCGGCCGCACCCGGTTTTTTGGCCATTCTGAACAGGGCGCTGAGATAGCCGCCAGTCGGCTGGGCCAGCTGCGGGTCGGCTCGAAAGGCATCGAGATGGTGGGTAAGATGGTTGAGCAGCACCTGCGTCCCACCAACATGCAGAACGGCGAAGAATGGCCCACCGACCGGGCGGTCTACCGCTATTTTCGCGACCTGGGCGACGTCGCCATCGACACCTTGTACCTGTGTATGGCCGATTATTTGGCCGCAAAAGGGCCCGGTTTGGTGCATGAAGATTGGTTAAACCATGCTAGGATGATGGGACATATCCTCCACGTAGGCACAAGTGAGCCCGTTTCGCTCACCGCCACACGCCTCGTCACCGGACATGACCTGATGACCCATTTCAACCTTCAACCGGGGCCTAAGATCGGAGCCGTGTTGGAACATGTCGAAGAGGCCCAGGCTGTTGGAGAGATCGAAACCAAGGAGCAAGCCTTGGAAATGGCTTCCGATTTGTTGAAAAATATGGCCGGGCGCCCGGTGCTGGAAATGCACCGCGATAGGTCTGACTAGTTCATGCGTTCTCGCAGCATTCGCATATCAATAACGATCATCCTGATCCTAGGCATCGCCATTGCCGCCCTGGGATTCAAAGACATCAACATCAATATCCCCGGCTTTCCCAAATTGGAGCGCAGTGGCACCGGACCCCTGGGTCTCAAACTGGGTCTCGACCTGCGAGGCGGCGGTCACTTGGTCTTCCAGGCGGATACTGGAACCAGGTTCGACGTTACCTTCTCCAGCGACGTGACCTTGGCCGATCTAGACAGCACATTGCAAGGACTGAGGTTCGGTGATAACGACCTCGCTTTGGAGGACCTGCAGGTTCTGCCCCGCGGCGAGGCGAACCGTTTTCTGATTCGCACCGGAATTCTGGCGGAAGACGACCCCAGACGAACCGGACTGAATGAAGCTTTGGGGGAGGCCCTGGGCGCGGTCCAACTCTTCCAGGTAAGCGTTATAGAGGAACCAACGCAAGACCAGATGAAAGGGGTATTGGACAACATCACCCGCCGGGTAAACCGGTTCGGCACCGAAGAGCCGATCATCCAGATATTCGGCGAAGACCGGATCATAGTCCAGCTCCCAGGGGCGAGCGGCTCAGTGACCGAGATAGTTCTGGTTGATCCTGCCCCTGGTCCGGAGGTAGACGAGACCCTGCGGGCGTTGCTGGAAGCAGCGGGTTACGTAGATTTTGAGGTTGACCGCAGCAGCGACGACGTCACCATCACCATCCGGTCAAATACGGTAAGTGCCGATATCCAGTCCACGGCGGCCCTAGCCGTCAATTCGGAGATCGGTCCGTTCTCCCAATTCCGGGTGAACAGCGGCATCGACGAAGCCAAGGCTTTAATTGGCCAGACGGCTTTGCTCGAGTTCAAGGAGCGGACTTGTCAGACCCCGGCGTGCATCAATTTCACCGATGCCGACCTGGGCCTGACTGGTGACGATCTGTCCCGGGCCGAGGCTTCGACAGACCAGGTTGGCATTGGCTGGGTGATAAACCTCCAGTTCAACAGCCGGGGCGCCGAGATTTTCTCCAACCTGACCCGCCGAATTCAGACGTCGGAACCGAATCCAACCAAGCTGATCGCAATCATCATGGACGATGAATTGCTGCTCGCGCCTGCGGCTAGGGCCTGGATCCGCGACGGGCGCACCCAGATTAGCGGCAACTTCACCAGAGAAGAGGCCCGGACTCGTTCCATCCAACTCGAGTCGGGCCGCTTGGCTGTGCCCCTCAAATTGATACAAGAGAGCGACGTCGACGCCCTGCTGGGGTCTGAGTCGCTGCGCAACAGCTTGATTGCCGGCCTGGTCGGATTGGGTCTGGTGCTGGTGTTCATGATCATCTACTACCGCATGGCTGGAGTAGTGGCGGCTTGTGCCCTGGTGTTCTACGCGATCATCGTGTTGGCCATTTTCAAGATGATCCCAGTTACTCTGGAGCTGGCCCACATCGGAGGGTTCATCCTGTCCATCGGTATGGCCGTTGACGCCAATATCCTGATCTTTGAGCGCATGAAAGAGGAGGTGCGCATCGGCCGCACGTTGGCTTCCTCTATGGAGGTGGGGTTCAACCGGGCCTGGCCGGCCATCCGGGATAGCAACATCTCCACCATGATCACCTGCCTGGTGCTCCTGTGGTTCGGCGACCGGCTGGGCGGCGGGTTAGTCACAGGTGTGGCCATCAGCTTGTTCATCGGCGTTGCGGTCAGCATGTTCACCGCCCTGGTGGTCAGCCGCAACCTGCTACAGCTAATGGCCTGGATCGGGCTTGGCGGACGAATCGACCTGTTCACGCCCGAGCCGTTGCAGCGCGACCGCCAAGCAGCTCAGATCCAGGGAGGAGGCCGCTAGTGCTGGATATTGTAGGCAAACGGGGCTGGTACTTCCTGATCTCGGCTCTGGTTATCGTGCCGGGCCTAATATCGATGATGGCCCCGCCCGGCTGGCTGACCGGGGATTCGGGGTTGAAAGTAGGCATCGACTTCTCCAGCGGTTCCGTGATGAACGTTACCTTCCGAAATCCCGTGAAGGAGGACGATATTCGGCAACGCATGGACGAATTGGGCCACACCGAGGCGCTGATCCAAAAGATCGGTGGTACCAACTTTTTTATCCGCACGGAGGTGTTGCAAGAAGCAGTTGGTGACGGTCTGTCTGAGCGAGAGGTTATCGAGCGCGACCTGGAGAAATTCCTGGGCATGGAACGGGACCGGGTTGAGTTCGATACCGTCTCCCCCATCGTGGCCCAAGAAACGGTGAAAACGGCTTTTTATGCCCTAGCCGCCGCCTCAGTGTTCATCCTGTTCTTCGTGTGGTATGCCTTCCGCCGGGTACCCAAAGCGCACCGGTATGGAGTGAGCGCGATACTGGCCCTAGTCCACGACCTGTTCGTGATACTGGGCGTATTCTCGATCCTTGGGAGGGTCATCAACCTTGAAGTGAACTCCATGTTCATCGTGGGGCTGCTGATCGTGGCCGGCTACAGCGTAAACGACACCATCGTGGTGTTTGACCGCATCCGAGAGAATGTATCGCGGCATCCGGACCGCGACCTAGCGCCCATGGTCAACATGAGCATCATGGAGAGCATGGGCCGGTCTCTGAACACCAGTATCACGACCTTGGTGGTGCTGCTGGCCATGCTGTTCATCGGGGGCAACAGCATCCGCGAATTGGTATTGGTGCTGGCCATCGGCGCGGTTATTGGGACCTACAGCTCCATATTCATCGCCAGCCAATTTCTGGTGATGTGGGACCGGGGCGAGATTGGCCGATTCTCCCGGCGAGGGCCGGCGGCCGCTGCCTCATCATTGCTTCACATTATCGGACGCTAATGTGGCGTGCCACCCTAGGTTCACCTAACCTATCCCAGTGTTAGGCAGTAGGACTATCCGCCCCGTGGGTTTCCGTTCCGATACCAAGCCGTAGGCCACCGATGCTTGCTCCAAAGGCAGCTCCAGGTCCACCAAGGGCCGCAACTTGCCCTCCAGCACCATCTTGCCGGCCTGTTCCACGATCGCCCTGGAAACTCCCGATGCTCCCAGTATCCGGGCGTCCCGGAAGATAACTTCGGCGGGATTCAAGCTGATCCTCTGGCCCAGGATTTCTCCCAGCAAGACCAAGCGGCCGAACTGGGCCAGACTGTCAAGGGTCGATGGGAACAGGGCTGAGCCCACGGTGTCGATCACCACCTCCGAGCCCTCGTCTTCGGTCATCGCCAGCACCAACTCCGAGAAGTCCAGTCCGTTGTCCACCAGGACCTCGGCCGCGCCCAGGTCGCGTAGCGCATTCTCTTTGTCCGGTGACGACGAGACGGCCAACACCCGCGCTCCCAGGGCCGTTGCAGCCTGCACAGCATGGGAGCCCAGCCCCCCTCCCGCGCCGGTGACGACCACCGTCTCTCCTGGGCTTACCTGGGCTGTGTTCTGCACCGCTTGAAGGGCCACTCCCATCGGGCAGGCCAAGAGGGCTGCTCCAACCGGATCAATGCCCTCGGGCACCTTTACTAGGCTGTGTTCCGAAAGCGCCACGTATTCCGCAAACCCGCCATCGCGCCCGTGGCCGATGCCCTGGCCCTCCCGGCACCGGTGCTCCCGGCCGTTGGCGCAGCGGTCACAGTGGCCGCAGGCGTCGGTGAGGAGGCTGACCACCCGGTCCCCCGGCCTAAGTCCGGTGACGCCGTCGCCGGTTTCCTCCACAAGGCCCGATATCTCATGGCCCAGGATCACGCCGGGCCCAACGCCGCGTCGAAGCATTCCGGCCATAACGGACCGGTCGTGGTGACAGAATCCGCAGGCGGTAACCCGGACCAAGGCCTGGTGGGATTCCGGTCTGGGAACGGGGACATCGATCACCTCGACGACCGGAGGGCCGCTTGCCCGTGTCCCCGTTTGGACTAAATTTAAGGCTTTCATACCAGCGGATTATATTCCCAGGACCGTATACCGCCAAGGCAACCCTCCCGTATAATTGGTGGTGCCGGTCCAGTTAGCTCAGGCTCGGACCTGAGCCTGCGGCCAAACGGAGAGCCAATAGTCATTCCGGGGAGTAGGCGATGAAAATCGGTGCCCATGTATCCACTGCTGGAGGCATCAACAATGCGGTTGCTAGGGGCCGGGACATAGGTTGCGAGGCCATACAGATGTTCGGTTCATCGCCCCAGACTTGGGCTTTTAAGCCAGTGCCCGGAGAGCAGATCGAACTTTTCAAACAGGACCTAGCCGAAGCCGGCATTGGCCCGGTTTTTTTGCATGCTATATATCTCATCAACCTTGGTACTCCCAACAAGGACAATCTGCAGAAGGGGATCGATTCCCTGGTCAAGTACATGACTCTGGCGGCCAGCATTGGCGCGGCCGCCGTCATTTTCCATCCGGGCAGCCACGGCGGCCAGGGCTACGAAGCAGTGCTGCCCCAGACCGTGGCCGCCATCAAGACGGTGCTGGATGCCTCGCCCGACGGTCCCTCCCTGGCCGTGGAGAACATGGCCGGGATGGGACAACACATCGGGGCCAGATTCGACGAACTTGGCGGAATCATGCAGGCCGTGAACAACCCCCGTCTCAAGATATGTTTGGATACCCAGCATTCCTTTGCCGCCGGCTATGACCTGTCCAACCCCGGCGGGATACAGGCGATGTTGGACGAATTGGACGCCGGCCCCGGCAGCGCCAACGTGGTGGCGGTCCACGCAAACGACTCCAAGCGTGTCTGCGGATCGGGGGTGGACCGGCACGACAATATCGGCGAAGGGTTCATCGGCGAAGCGGGCTTCGCCGCCATCATGGGTAACGCGGCCTTCGCAAACGTGCCATTTCTGCTCGAGGTGCCGGGTTTCGAGGGCAAAGGCCCCGACCAACGGAACATCGACATCCTCAAGAAGATCAGGCACCAGGTTGGGCGTTCCCCTTGATCAACATGACCAACCGGGAATTCATTCGGCTGGTGTGCCAGGCCTACCGGGAGATACCCGGAGAGGTGCTCCGGGCGTTGGACAACGTGGACGTGACAGTTGAGGATTGGCCGGGGCCCGAAGAACAGGAACTGATCAACGGCGAAGGCACTCTGTTCGGGCTCTACACAGGCGTCCCCTTGACCGAACGGGAGGGCGGCGGTCTGATGTTTCCCGACCGGATCGTCATCTACCGTCAGCCCATTTTGCGCAGTTGCTCCAGCCGTACTGAGGCCGAACGCGAGATCAAGGTCACTCTGTGGCACGAGATCGGCCACTACCTGGGGATGAGCGAGGACGACCTGCACCGGTTGGGATACGGTTAGTGGCGCAGGTCTTGAAGCGCGCTGGCTGGGCTATGGGCACCGGCCTGGGTCTAGGGCTGGCCCCGATTGCTCCGGCCACTGTGGCCAGTCTCGTGGCGGTCTTAGTCTACGGTTTTTCTCCCCTGGCGGAAGATTCTGTGGGCTTCTTCTTGCTCTGCGGATTGGGGTTTTTGGCCGGTATATGGGCCTGCCAAACTCTGATCACCGATGACGATCACGACCCGGGCCGTGCAGTCTGGGATGAATTTGCCGGCATGTGGATCACCTGTTTGCTGCTGCCAAAGACCCTGGCTTGGCTGGCGGCTGCCTTCGTCGTGTTCCGCGTGCTAGATATCCTAAAACTGTGGCCGATCCGCCGATTCGAACGGCTGCCGGGAGGTCTGGGCATCATGGCCGACGATCTGGCCGCCGGAGTGGTGGGAGCGGTTGGGCTAAACGTCGTCTACCGGCTCTTTTTCTAAGCGGACCGGCCGAGCCTAACTCCATTGCCCGGCAAAAACCCGTATGGTATACTCGCACAAGCATCAACCTGTCCCCCTCCAGCTTCGGCCCAGGCGTCGAATTGGCCATGGGTTACAGGGATTTTGCGGGTCTCGCCGCCCCCTGCGGTGGACTCTTGGACGCAACCGGCTAGATCGGCCGGTGAGATTAAAAAGGCAGGATTAATGGTAGAGTCTTTTGAGCAGCCGTCACCCCAGGAAGAACCCTCGATAGCCTCAATCGCGGAAGAACCCTCGCCCGCCCCCGTCGCAGAAGAACCCAGGCCCGCTGCGGTTGCAGTTGCGGACGAACCCAGACCCGCTCCCGTACGGGAACACCTCACGATGAAAGCCCTTCTCGAGGCCGGAGTCCACTTCGGGCATCAGACCCGGCGGTGGAACCCCACGATGAAGCGGTACATCTTCACCCAAAGAAACGGAATTCACATCATCGATCTCCAGCAGACTTTGGGCATGATAAACAACGTCTATCAGGAGATGGTGGACCTGGTGGCCCAGGGTGGCAAAGTACTCTTCGTGGGAACCAAACGCCAGGCGCAAGAGGTGATTCAGAGCGAAGCTGAACGCTGCGGCATGATGTACGTCAACCAGCGCTGGCTGGGTGGCACAATGACCAATTTCCAGACCATTCGGACCCGCATCAGCTATATGCTGGAATTACAGCAGAAGCGGGACCAAGGGTATTTCCGTGTGTTGCCCAAGAAAGAGGGAGTGAAGCTCCGCGACACCCTGAACCGCCTGGAGAAGTATTTCACAGGCGTGAGGGATATGACTGAAGTTCCAAAGGCCATATTCGTCATCGACATCGGCCGGGAAGACATATGCATCGCCGAAGCCCGGCGCATGGGTATCGAGATATTCGCCATCGTCGATTCCGATTGCGATCCCAACAAGGTCGATCATATAATCCCCGGCAACGACGATGCGGTTCGCTCCATCCGGTTGATCACCAACCGCATGGCCACCGCTGTCCTCGAAGGTCTTGCCCAGCGCGAAGCCATGCTGCAGGCAGAGCTTGAAGCGATGTCGGAAGTGGAGGAGTCTGCGTTCCTCAGCGCATATGTGTCGCCCGATGATGAAGAAGAAGGCCTTCCGGAAATGGAAGGCTTGGACGCTACCACTGTCGCCGAAGTTGCACCTACGGCAGCGGCCGGCATTTCGCCGGTAGTCGAAGCGCCCACAGAAGATCCAGTAGCACCGGCACCCCAAGCAGCGGCAGTAGAGACTGTAGCCCCAGCGCCCGCGGCAGTAGAGCCTGTGGCAGCGGCGCCCGAGTCAGCGGCAGCAGAGCCCGTAGCGGCAGCGCCTGCTCCCGAGCCGGTAGTAGTGGCCGAAACGCCTGTAGTGGCAGCGGCTGCGCCCGAACCGGCCGTCGCAGAACCTGTCGCGGCCGCTCCCGCGCCTGAAGCAACAGTAGCAGAACCTGCGGCGGAAACGCCTGCTCCTGAAGCTGCGACTGAGCCCAAAGCTGAAACAACGGAATAGAACGCATTAAATCAGGCACCGTAATTGTTCTCCCCTGCAATTCACCGGCCAACCTTTAGCCGGCTATAGGAGTAATCAATTGGCCGTCAGCGTTGAACTAGTCCGGACCCTGCGCGACCAGACCGGCGCCGGGATCATGGAATGCAAGGAAGCCTTGGAATCGAGTGACGGTGACCTGGAAAAGGCCACCATCGCCCTTCGTGAAAAGGGTCGTGCCAGCGTGGCCAAACGCATGGGCCGGGCCACCCATGAAGGCGTCATCGAGTCCTATTTACACACCGGCGGGCGAGTTGGAGCCATGGTTGAACTTGGCTGCGAGACCGATTTTGTCGCCCGGACGGAGGAATTTCAAAAGCTGGCGCATGACATTGCCATGCAGGTGGCGGCTATGGGCCCGGTCTACGTCGATGAAGGGGAGATCGAAGACGGAGACACCCGGCCCCCAGCCCAAACCAGCCTCATGCAACAGCCGTTCATCAAAAACAACTCCTCGTCCGTTGGCGAAATGGTCAGGGAGTTGGCGGCCAAGGTCGGAGAGAACATCAGGGTGGTCCGCTTCAACCGGTTAGAAGTCGGCGAATAGTTCAAACCGAAAGTATGGCTCAACCTTGCTACCGCCGCGTAATGTTAAAGATCAGCGGCGAGTCTTTGAAGGGTGAGACTCCCTTTGGTATTGACCCCGTAGCAGTAAATTATCTCTGCGAACAGATCGGCCAAGCCGCCGGTCTGGGTGTGCAGATCGCCGTTGTCATGGGCGGCGGTAACATCTGGAGAGGGGAAGCGGCTGAGTCCCGGGGCATGGACCGGGCGACCGCGGACTACGCTGGTATGCTGGCCACTATCATTAACGCGCTGGCGCTCCAAGACGGCCTGGAACAGCAGGGTGTAGATGTCCGCACTCAAAGCGCTCTGCAGATGCAAGCGGTGGCTGAGCCCTATATTCGGCGCCGGGCCATACGCCACTTGGAAAAGGGCCGGGTTGTGCTCTTCGCCGCCGGCACCGGCAATCCTTTTATGACTACCGACACCGCATCCGCGTTACGAGCATTGGAGATCAATGCCGATGTTCTACTCATGGCCAAGAACAACGTAGACGGGGTTTATGACTCCGACCCCAACGAAAACACCAGCGCCGTTAGGTTTGGCAACCTCGACTATATGGATGCCTTGAACATGCGTTTGGCGGTCATGGACTCCACAGCACTTTCGCTGTGCATGGATAACAATCTGCCTATAGTGGTCTTCAACGTTTTTGAACCGGGAACCATAGGCAATATCCTCACTGGCAAAACCGTGGGCACTCTAATATCAGGGAGGGACTGATCATGCCTCCAAAAGGTGGCGGCGCGGACTTAACACCCGATGCTGTATTGGCCGAAGTTTCAACCAAGATGGACCGCACCATCGAAGCCTTCAAGCGTGACCTGACTCAACTGCGCACGGGCCGGGCGACCCCGGCGTTGGTGGAGAACTTGGCGGTCGATTATTACGGCGCAATGACACCTCTGAAGCAGATTGCCTCGATCTCGGCGCCCGACGCCCGGGCCATCATGATTCAGCCTTGGGACACCGGTTCGATGCGCGAGATAGAAAAGAGCCTGATGACCTCAGAAATGGGGTTCAATCCATCCAACGACGGCGCCATCATCACGGTCCCCATTCCCTCGTTGACCAAGGAGCGCCGTCAAGAGATGGTCAAGATTCTAAAGCGCAAGATCGAAGACGGCAAAGTCTCGGTCAGGAACGTGCGGCGGGACGGTCTTGAGTCCTTACGGAAATTGGAGAAGGACAAGTCCATCTCTCAAGATGAGAACCGGCGCGCCCAGGACCGGCTACAGAAGACCACCGACGGGCACACCAAGCTGATTGATGAGACGGGTTCCGCCAAAGAGGCGGAGATAATGCAGGTATAGGGCTGTGCCGGTCGAGGGTCCGCCGCTCCAGCCCGCGTCCAGTGACGGCGCCAACCTTCCGGTACACGTCGCCTTCATAATGGACGGCAACGGCCGCTGGGCCCAAAAGCAGGGCCTTCCCCGCATCGCCGGTCACGAGGTCGGCGTGAAGTGTATCCAGGGCGTATTGGAGACCCTGCAGCCAAAGGGCGTGAAGTTCGTCACCATCTATGCCTTTTCCACAGAGAACTGGCGCCGCCCTCAAGAAGAGGTCGATGGCATCATGGAGATCTTCTCCGAGGCGATAGATCACCAGACGAAAGAACTCCACGCGAAGAACGTCCGCGTAGTCCACGTGGGCAGCAGCGAAAACCTGGGGCCCGATCTTCGCGAATCCGTGGCTGAAGCACAGCGTCTTACCAGTGGAAACACCGGTATCACCCTCAATGTAGCCTTCGATTACGGCGGCCGCGCCGAGATCTTGGAAGCTGTCCGGCGAATAATCAGGGATGGGCTCAGTCCAGATGCGATCAACGAAGAGTTGTTCAGCCGGTACTTGTTCACCGCCCACAGCCCCGACCCCGACCTGATCATCCGCACCGGGGGCGAAATGCGCATAAGCAATTTCCTCCTGTGGCAGTCGGCCTACAGCGAGTACTACGGCACTCCTACCCTGTGGCCAGACTTGGACGAGGCTGAATTGGTGCAAGTTCTGGAGTCCTTCAGCAACCGCCGGCGCCGCTACGGCGGTCTCAATCCGGAACACCAGCCTGCCGATTCCCCAGCAGTCCAAGAGTAGGACCCGGGGAAAGGTTCTTGCTCCAACGGTCGCTAACGGCGTTGGTTGGATTCCCCATCGTGATGGTTGCCGCCTGGATGGGGCCCCCCTGGCTCACCGTGCTGGTCCTGGCGGCTGGGGTGGTTGGCGTCTGGGAACTCTACCGCTTGGCCCCTGCCAGCGTCGGCTCATTACCAGCCGTATTGGGGTCTGCCTGGGTGGTGGCGCTACTCCTGGGAGCCCAAGCTTCCTCCGGCCGGGATAATTTCCTGATCATATCGGGTGGCATAGCCGCCGCCGGGTCATTCGCCTCATTGCTCTGGTTCATCGCCTTTTATAAGAGCGACGCCAGAAACGGCGGGGCTCCGGGATTCGGCAGCTTTCTCGCCGGGTTCTGCTATCTGTTAGGCGGACCGCTCTACGTTGGCTTTTTCTTGGCCCATGCCCTGATTCTTTGGGAGATTACCGGAACCCGGATTGTCGACCTTGAGCCGCCTCACTTTGCGATAGACGGGGTAGCCAACTTGGGGCGTAATTGGCTCTTGTTTGCGATTTTGACCACATTCGCCACCGACACTGGAGCCTACCTGGTTGGACGTGCCGCAGGAAGCCGCCCAATGGCTCCCAGCATCAGCCCCAACAAGACCTGGGAGGGGAGCCTGGGCGGGTTGGTTTCCGCGGTGGCCGCAGCGCTGGCTCTGGGCGTGGCGTTTGACTTGGGAATTGAGGTCTGGCAGCAGGCGGTGATTGGAGGCGTTGTGGGCGTCGTTGCCCAATGGGGAGACTTGATCGAGTCCAAGCTGAAACGGATTGCGGACGTTAAGGACGCTGGTAGTATAATCCCTGGGCACGGCGGATTATTAGACCGTTTGGACAGCATGTTCTTGGTATTGCCGGCTGTCTATTATCTGTTGGTTACGGTGTTTGTTCCGTGAAAATGATTGGCTACCTGCTAGCTACGGTGGTTATTTTATGAAGAGAATCGTCGTACTTGGGTCTACCGGCTCCATTGGCCGCCAAACTTTGGATATCGTTCGCGCGTTTCCGGACGAGTTCGAGGTGGTGGGTCTGGCCGCCGGCAACAACGTGGAGCTGCTGACGAAGCAGATCAAAGAGTTCAACCCCAAACACGTGTGCTGTATCGACCCGCCCGCCGGGGCCTTTTCCGGCTCGAATTTCACCCCCGAATTCACAGCCATGGAAGACATGGTGGGCCTGGACAACGTGGACCAAGTAATGGTGGCTCTCATGGGCAGCGTGGGCCTAATACCGACACTGAACGCCCTCAAGGCCGGCAAGTCCGTCGCCCTTTCCAACAAAGAGCCCATCGTAATGGCCGGTGGGCTGATCAAGGAGTATGCCTCGCGCTACGGCGGCGAGGTGCTTCCGGTGGACAGTGAGCCCAGCGCCATCTGGCAATGCCTGCGGGGCGAAGACAACAAGATACTCAGGTTGCTGATCACCGCTTCGGGAGGGCCGTTTCGCACAACACCGATCGAAGAGATGGATGGAGTCACACCGGAACGGGCCCTGCAACATCCAACTTGGAAGATGGGCAGGAAAATAACGATTGACTCTGCTACGCTGATGAATAAGGCGTTCGAAGTGATCGAAACTCATTGGTTGTTCAGCGTGCCCTGGGATAGAATTGAAGTAGTGGTCCATCCACAAAGCACCATACATTCCATGGTCGAGTTTGAAGACGGCTCAGTTAAGGCGCAGATGGGACCGCCGGACATGCGGCTGCCCATCCAATATGCGTTGTTCTATCCGAAACGGCTACCCAACGCCATGATACCCAGACTGGACACCAAGAAATCCCATTCCCTAACCTTTGATCCATTGGAGCCCGACCGGTATCCGTGCTTCAATCTGGCAGTCTCCGCTGCGAAGAAAGGCGGCACCTACCCCGCGGTGTTGAGCGCGGCCGACGAAGTGGCGGTCCAGGCCTTCTTGGACTCGAAGATTGGCTTTACGGATATCCCGAAAATGATTGACCGTGTACTGTCCGAACACGATTCTCTGCCCGGCGACGTGGCGGAGGACTTTTTGGAAGCGGACCGCTGGGCCACGGGACGAACCGCCGAACTCACCAACAAATAAAGATACATTACGGTCTTTGAACCGTAATCATTTACAGTAGATATTTATGGAAACCGTCCTCATAGCCATTGGCACTCTGGTGCCGCTCCTCGTCATCTTGGTCGTCATCCACGAATTTGGCCATTTCGCCACCGCCCGCGCGATGGGTGTAAAGGTCCTGGAATTCGGTGTGGGTTTCCCTCCCCGGGCATTCGGGGTTTACACCGGCAACACCTCCGTTCTGGTGGACGGTTCCACCCGGTTCATCGGCCTGTCCGGTCTCTCGGAAGTAGGCCGCGGCCAGAAGGTGAAAGTCAGCTCTACCGAAGACGCCCAGGGCAACCTGGTTGCCCGGGTCATAGAGCTGGGCAAGAAGGCCGTCAAGGGCGAACGGGAAGAGGACTCTGAGGGAGAACGGCCCGGTGAAGAGGACCTCCTGAGGCATGAAGGAAAGGTCCGCTCCGTTGGTGACGGCTCCATCGTCCTGGCCGATATGCTCTACTCGGTGAACTGGGCGCCCATAGGCGGGTTCGTTCGTCTAGCTGGTGAAGCCAACCCCAATATCCCCCGCAGCCTGGCCAGCAAAGGCACCGGCACCAGATTCCTGGTCCTAATTGCCGGGCCGCTGATGAACGCCATCCTCCCGCTGTTCATCTTCACCGTGCTGCTGATGATTCCCCAGGACGTCGCGGTCGGGCATCTTGTCATCAATGAAGTCGGAGAAGGCACAGCAGCCGCGGAAGCTCAGGTAGAGGTCGGGGATGTCGTCCTTCGGGCCAATGACCGGGACATTGAGAACCGGCTTGATTTTACCCGTGAGATCAACCTGAACGGCGGCTCCCAGATGGAGATGCTGGTCGAACGGGACGGGCAAGAATTACTGCTGCTGTTGCGGCCCAGGTTCGACACTGAATCGGCGCGCTGGCTGGTCGGCGTCATCCCCCAGTTGGTCGATTACAAGATCGAAAAGCAGTCCCAGCCCATCTGGGAGGCGGTCCCCAACAGCTTCGTCAACACCTGGGAGATGTTGGTGCTCGTCAAACAAGCCCTTGGCGGGGCCTTTGGCGAGGGATCGTCGCCGGAGTTCTCCGGACCCATTGGGATAGCCCAGGTAACCGGAGAGATCACCCGCAGCAACGGATGGATCGGTTGGTTGGGCGTGGGCATTTTGCTCAGCATAAACTTGGCCGTATTGAATGTGCTGCCCATTCCGATGCTGGATGGCGGCCGGATATTCTTCGTGGTGGTGGAGTGGGTCCGGCGTGGGAAGAAGATACCGCCCCATAGAGAAGGAATGGTCCACCTGATTGGTTTCGCGTTGCTCATGGGCGGCATCGTGCTGGTTAGCGCCAACGACATCGGCCGCCTAATTGACGGACGCAGTTTCCTGGGTTAGTTTTCCGGAACCTGATGCTGTAAACACGTCTCCCGCCGGCGCTTCTCCCTATGGCAGCGCTCTCCCCATTCGTGTACTATTAGCCTGCCTTCGCATTGGATAGCGAGGTATGCCTATTCAGGCTAAATTTCTCACGAGATTCACCCCATCAAAACCCCGGCAGGGTTTTGATTGTTGAGGGAGAGCGGTATGAATAAACGGAGAGTAACCAAGCCGGTCTACGTGGGCGGCGTTAAGATAGGCGGCGGAGCGGATGTCACCGTTCAGTCGATGACCAAGACCGACACCCGCGACGTTAAGGCCACCGTCAAGCAGATTCATGAGCTTGAAGAGGCGGGCTGCGAAGTTATACGCAGCGCCGTGCCGGACGCCGATGCGGCAGAGGCAATGGCCGAGATCAAGAAGCAGATTCACATTCCCTTGATCGCCGATATCCACTTCCATTATCAATTGGCCCTCAAATGCCTTGAGGGTGGGGTCGACTGTCTGAGACTCAACCCCGGCAACCTCCGAAGCGAAGACCAGGTACGCGAGGTGGTCCGCGCGGCCAAAGAACGCAACGTACCCATCCGGATCGGTGTCAACTTCGGCAGCCTGCCTCCGGTGGGCGGCATTGGGCGCACCAAGGGTTTCTCCCGGCACCTGGACCTGGTCAACCAATTGCCCAAAGCAGGAGAGGTCAAAGAGGGCGACTACAGCGTGGTGGACCACATGGTCGCCACTGCCCTGTGGGAGATCAGCCTGCTGGAAGAGCAGGACTTCGACCAGATCAAGATCTCCATGAAGGCTTTCGACGTACCCACGACCGTGGAAGCCTATACGCGTCTCGCCGGCATGATGCCCTACCCGCTGCATTTGGGCATCACCGAGGCCGGCACTCCAATGGCCGGCTCAATCCGAACGTCGGTGGGGCTGGGCGTCTTGCTTTATAACGGCATCGGCGACACCATCCGGGTCTCCCTGAGTGGCCCCTCCACCGAAGAGGTTGCTGCAGGTTTCGAGATCCTGAAGTCCCTCAATATGCGCAAGAAAGGCGCGGTGTTGGTGGCCTGTCCCAGTTGCGGCCGGGCCGATGTGGACGTGGTCAAGCTGGCCAACGATGTAGATGCCCTGCTTAAGAAGGGCCAAAAAGAGATAACCGTGGCCGTAATGGGTTGCGAGGTCAACGGTCCAGGCGAGGCCAAAGACGCTGACGTGGGCATCGCCGCCGGCGCGGGCCGTGCCGTGATCTTCCGCAAGGGCGAGAAGGTGCGGGTGGTGCCTGAATCGGAGATGTTGACCGCCCTGATGGAAGAGGTGGAAAACACTCCGGTTGCCGCGGGAGACTGAACCACCCGCATTTATTCTCCCTAGAGTCCGTATCCGGCAAATTTATCGGCCTGCGGTTTTGGAGTCAACTGGACGGGTTCTCCTCCTTCGATGGCTCCCCGACGGCGGTTGGAAGCATTTCTTTTCCAAGCTTGCCTTCACCCATCTGCCGACTGGCAATCGGTATAATGTATTGGCTCGGAATGGCACGACCAAGTCCAATTTCAATAATCGCGATTTAATCGCTGCCAAGGGGGCTTCGCCCAGATATGAGATTCTCCCGGATGGTCTCCAAAACGCTAAGGGACGACCCACCCGACGCCGAAACCGCAAGCCACCGCCTGATGCTCCGGGCCGGACTGATCCATCAGGTAGCCTCCGGTGTCTATACCTATCTGCCCTTGGCCTTGCGGTCGCTGCGCAAGATTGAAAACATCATCCGGGAAGAGATGGACGCCGCCGGAGGCCAGGAGTTGATGATGCCCGCGCTCCAGCCCCAGGAGCTTTGGGATCAGACAGGCCGAAGGGAGGCCTTCGGCGATAACATGTTTTCGTTCCAGGACCGGCGGGGCCGCCCGATGGTGCTGGCGCCGACTCACGAAGAAGTGATCACCAACGTGGTCAAGGCCAACGTCCAGAGCTACCGCGATTTGCCGATCACTCTATACCAGATCCAGACCAAGTTCCGGGACGAGCCGCGTCCCAGGGCCGGCCTGGTCCGGGTGCGGGAATTCGACATGAAGGACGCCTACAGTTTCAACGCTGACGAGGCCAGTCTGGATGAGAGTTATCAGGCTATGGCGCAGGCCTACCGCAACATCTTCCGGCGCTGCGGCCTGCCGGTTGTTATGGCCGAGGCCGACAGCGGGGCCATCGGTGGAAAGGACTCTCATGAGTTCCTGCTGGCCACCGAAACCGGAGAAGACACTGTCATTACCTGCCCTTCATGTTCCTACACTGCCAATGCTGAGAAGGCCGAATCCACCTACCCGGAAGTCCCCGCCGAACCGGAGCAGGCCCTGGAAGAGGTCAACACTCCCGATGTGAAGACAATCGCAGGACTGGCCGCGTTCCTGAACGTACCCGAATCCAAGACGCTAAAAGCGGTTTTCTACATGTCGGACGGTGAGCCAGTATTCGTTACAATCCGGGGCGATCTCGACGTGAACGACGTCAAGTTGAAGAACGCCCTCCAATCCCACGATCTGCGCCTGGCGGAGGACCACGAAGTCAAGGCGGCGGGCCTGGTCGCCGGCTCCGCGTCGGCCATTGGGATCAACGGGATCAAGCGGGTGGCCGACCTGTCAATAACCAGTGGCAACAACTTCGTCGTGGGGGCCAACAAGCCCGAAACCCACTTCCGGGGGGCGAATTACCCTCGAGACTTCCAAGCGGACATCTTGGCCGACATCGCCTTGGCTCAGCCGGGGCAACTCTGCCCCCGCTGCGGGCACATGCTGGAAGCCACCAAGGGAATTGAAGTGGGTCATATATTCAAACTTGGGACGTTCTTCAGCGAGGCCCTCGGCGCCGACTTCCTGGATAGTGAAGGAAAGCAGCAGCCCATCATAATGGGCTGCTACGGCATCGGCGTCGGGCGGTTGCTGGCGGCGGCGGTGGAGCAGAACAACGATGAGAATGGCATTGTGTTCCCTACTCCGATTGCCCCCTATCAGGCCCATATGGTCGGCTTGAACCTGTCCAATCCGGGAGTGGCTGAGGCTTCTGACAAGTTGTACAAGGAATTGGAGGCTGACGGGATTGAAGTGTTATACGACGACCGGGAGGACGCGGCGGCGGGCGTGAAGTTTAACGACGCCGACCTGCTCGGCCTGCCGGTTCGGCTGGTGGTCAGCCCCCGCAACATGAAGAACGGCGTGGTGGAATTGAAGGGCAGGACCGAGTCCGAGGCTGGCACCGTCTCCCTGGAAGATGTGGTAGATGAGGTGCGCCGACGTTTAACTGCCGCCTCCGAAGAGTAGGCTTCGGACCCGTGGTCCGGGCTCCGGACTAAGTACTGGCTCCGGAGGCCGGCTCCATGCAGGAAGAAAGGTACTGCAGGTTTTGCAACAGCGCTGGTGCGATCCTCCCCTTATGCGAGCTTGACAGCAATAACAGCAGGCGGAGTTGGGCCGCCAGGTCCGCCGCCAGGGCACGTTTGGCCTCCGCCACAGTTTCTCCTTCCACCGGGACCCTGATCCCCGCCAGCGGCAGTTGGGTGCGCGATTCCGCGGCCCAGTACTTATCCAGGCTGTCCAGTATCACGATTGGAATCTCTTTCTTCAGCACGAAATTTGCGTCCGGAGCGCTGTCTGACGGGCGCAGCATGTCCACCAGCACTCGTGTGGACTCAGAATGGCTGATGTGAAAGACAGCGGCGTTGGGTTGGCTGGTGGAGACACTCCGCCAAGTCCAGTCCTCTGGAGTGGCGCGGTCCAGTCCGGGTTGGATATCGACCGGCGTTGTGATGTCCTCGGCTAGTGGGCGGTCATCCTGCGGCGTGGCCATGCTCTCCCTCGTCCGTGCCGTCCAGTTCCCAAGCGGCATAAACCTGGTCCGGCAGGGTGATTGGACCCACCGCATCTTCGTATTCCTTCACGTGCTTTGTTGTAAGCAGAGCGATCGCCTTGAGCATCTGAGGGCTGACCTTGATGCGGGCGCGAAGTAGGGGCTCCCGCTCCTCCATCTGCTCTCCGAAGAACAAAACCGCGGAATAGAGACTGCTGAAAATGTGCATGGAGTCGCTGTAAAACGTGATTGGGTCGAGGGATTCTTCTTGAGCAGTTGCACTCGCCCCGGCGGTTTCACCTGGATTCACGTAAGAATCTTCTTGGGGCACCTGGTCTTCAGGGGGTACGTAGGGCCGCTGAATGATGGGCATTGGACCTCCACAGGTACTGGGTTCTCGCGGATTGAGGCCGCGTGATTTCTCACTGTATTGCTGCGGTCAGACCCGCTGGTTTGGGCCAGGGCCTTATTATACACACCTGCTAGGGCCTCAACCCAAATGTCCAATTCCAGCACACCAAAATCTCAGCCAGCGCATCATAAATATCAGGAACACAAACAGCCAGGGGAGCCCGACTTAGTGATGTCAGAGATAGGTGATTTCAGGAAAGCCAAGGACCAATATTTCGGAGGCGATCAAGATTCGCCGCTGACTTTCGAGCAGCGGAAGCGGTTCCGGGGGTTGCAGTATTTCCCGGAGAACTCAAAACTGAAGTTTGTGCTGTCCGTGGAGGAGTTTTCCAGGGACGACAGAAACGTGATCCAGATGGCGACAAGTACTGGAGAGACGGCGTCCCATCTTCGGTGGGGCCAACTCAAGTTCGAGGTTGACGGTACGCCCGTGGTCTTGACGGTCTACCGTAACGTTGACGGAGATGAGTATTTCCTGCCGTTCACGGACGTCACCACCGGAAGAGAGTCCTATTCCGGCGGCCGATATTTGGACCTGCCCGCCACCGGAGACGGCCGCTTATTGCTGGATTTCAACTATGCTTACGATCCTTACTGTGCCTACAATCCACATTGGAGCTGCCCCATTCCACCGGCCGAGAACCGGCTTCCAGTGGCCATTACCGCCGGCGAGAAGACTTTCCCTGATGCCGAGGCCCATTAGGACGCCGTCTGCCTCTTTATGACGGCGGTGGTTCGCTAGGCCGGGGATTGTATTTTTAGACTCGGGCGGCGAGGGTCAAGTGGTAGTGGCCCACGGCGATGGCCTCCCATTCGTGGGTTGAACGCCCCTGGCCAATGAGCCCCAACAGTAACATGATGGCGTAACCCAATTCGTCTCGAGAGGCGTTGGGATGCCCGGCGATGGCCGTCCGGACCTCTTGGGCGGTATAGGAGAATTGAGGTAGGCCGCGTTCCGAAGACCATGTGGCTAATGAGGACAACAGCAAGTCCAACGCCGGCACTGGCCAGTTGATCCCACTGGGCTGGCAGAGGGCCATCGCCTGTGGATTCCATTGGCCCGCCAACTCATTCAGAGACTCGACGAGGTGGGAGACCCGGACGGAGGGTTTCAATTTGCGCCGGGTTTTGAGTCCCGTGATCCCGCTTGTGGCCACCTCTCCGTCCTTGAACACGGCCCAGCCGGTCTCTCTGACTCCCGCGTCCAGAGCTAAAAGCACCCCAGGAGCATTGTCGGCCGTCACAGCGCCGCCGCAGCAACAATCGCGGCCGCCATGACTGAGCTAGGGCCCGGCGAATTGGGGGCCGGGAATACAGGGGCCGTCACAACGCCCAAGAGCTTCTCCCGCAGCCGTTCTGAGTCATTTGGATTCGAGGTTTGTGGGCCGTCATCAGCATGCGGGTGTAGCTGGTAGAGGCCGGTATAATAATACGTGCCGCATTGAAGGCAGAGCCAGTCGCCGTTGTCTGCTGCCAAGTCTCCCTGGCATTTGATGCAGGTCTTTAGCCGGAACCAATTCACGATTCATCACTGTCAGGTCTGTCCGATTACGTTAGTGGCCTGGGAATAATTAACCAACATGATTACGTTATCAGAACGTATGTTCTTATACAATGGTATCCTGTCAGATTGACGTAACGTATAGCTCGATTATGGTGTTCTTCGAGCCTGGCAGCCTTGACCCTTGATTTGGCGGTTTCTATAATTGTTTGTCGCGGGTATGAAACTTTCACGCCTGATCATTAGCCCATTCCGGCGACAAGAACTTCTGGAGGAGCACCCCGATTGACCGAGCCCTCAAACCAGCCTCAGACGGCGGAGAGCATTGATGAACTTACCCGCTCAGCTTCAGTGGAGTTGGATTCTCTGGAAGATCTGGAAGCGGTGGAACAGTGGCGGGTCTCTTATTTGGGGCGACGCGGCAGCCTTACGACAGTACTTCGCGGACTGTCATCTCTGAACGTAGAGGATCGCCGGACCATAGGCGCGGCCGCTAATAAGGCCAAAAATACTCTGGAAGAACACCTCGAACGGCAGATTCGCCAGATCAACGAAGAGGCGCTGCAGCGTTCCGCCAGCCAAGACCGCTTGGATGTCACACTGCCCGGCCGCCCAGCATTGGAAGGTAGGCTCCACCCCACGACTAAGATCGTCCGGGAAATATGCAACGTATTTGTGGCCATGGGCTTCGGCGTCGTCGAAGGCCCGGAGGTGGAGTGGGATCATTACAACTTCGAGATGCTGAACATTCCCAAGAATCATCCGGCCCGGGACATGTGGAACACGCTGTGGGTGGATTACGACGACCCGGCGGGGCAGAATTCCATGTTGCTCAGGACCCACACCTCTCCGATGCAGGCCAGGGTCATGGAGGGCCGGGAGCCGCCGATCAGGGTGGTTGTGCCGGGCAAGTGCTACCGGTACGAGGCCACCGATGCGACCCACGAATGGCATTTCTATCAGGTCGAGGGCCTGGCCGTTGGCGAAGGAATCACCTTCGCTGACCTCAAGGGGACTCTTTACGAATTTGCCCGGCGGATGTTCGGGGAGGAACGGCAGATACGCTTCCGCTGTGATTATTTTCCCTTCGTGGAGCCCGGCGTGGACATGTCCATCGATTGCTTTGCCTGTCAGGGCGACGGCGACGGCTGCCGCGTTTGCCGGGACAGTGGGTGGATCGAAATCATGGGCGCCGGCATGGTCCATCCCAAAGTTTTGGAGGGAGTGGGTTACGACACCGAAAAATACACTGGTTTCGCCTTCGGCATGGGTCCGGAACGCATCGCCATGTTGAAATACGGCATCGACGACATCCGGCATTTCTACGCCAACGACCTCCGGTTCTTGCGGCAATTCTAATTGGCCTCGATTGGACAAAAGTAATAGAAATTATGGCTGGGGCGCTCTAGCGGACCGAGCCCCAGGTGCCCATTGGGAATTGCCTCAAAATGTCATTCTGAGGAGTGAAGCGACGAAGAGTCTTCCAAACATGACCTTGGCAGACCCTTCGCTACGCTCAGAGCTTGTGAGTAAATCGGTTTGTTATGCCTTCCCGTGCTGACCCGGAAA
>MUCT01000025.1 GCA_002816585.1 SAR202 cluster bacterium Io17-Chloro-G6
CTCACATACCACGACACTTTGACTCTCACACCGCGGCGTTTAGTGGTACAGTTTCTCTCCGCCCTGCCGGTACAATTTCTCTCCGCCCTTGACAGATTCGCCCAATTGAATCTTTAGATCGGCGCCAAGTTTCTGTTGATCGTAACCCAAGCAGATAATGTCCGGATTCAGTTCCTTCAACGTATGGTAGACGGAGAGTTCAGAATCCCCGAATGCCGCTGCGTCCACCAGTTCCTCCCCCTTAACGATGTCATGCCGGATCCTTTCAGCCAATTTGGGAACCTGATGCTTCAATCGAAGTACCATCAGGTCTCTGGCGATAATCACGGTGAGTCGTCCTCCAAACGCCCGTGCCTGCCGAAACAGGTCCCGGTGGCCGTCATGGACACCGTCGAACGTTCCAAATAGGACTACGTGACGCTCTTTACTGACCATATTTTGCACGGAGCGACCGGCCCCCAGGCACAAGAATCAAGGAGAGTGCGCCTGGAGCGTACGCGCAGTCTTCAACCCCCCAAGGACGCCGTACTCCCAATGATAATCGAGAATTTGAGGCAGGAAAAAGCGGCCGCATTGGAGACATTGATAGTGACCGCCGTGAACATCTGAATTGAAATAGATATCGCCGTGACATCGGGGGGCACGCTTTAAAATAAAACACGCTTCTCACCGCTCCATTGCCACCATCTTGCCTTTACGGTTGGTGGGCGATCATCATGTAGAGGATGTTGAAGCCCGGTGTTCTCTTTCTCCAGCTGGTTCCTGAAGGCCTTGCTCGGTAAAAACAGACCTGGCTATACGCAGCATGGACGTACGCGTGGTGAGGTACCCGCCGTAGAGCGTGAGGTGGATGAATAGCTCCATGATTTCGGAGGGCTTGACGCCCACCCGCAACGCTCCTTCGATGCGCGCGCGCATTTGCCGGTCATAATGGCCCAGCACCGTCATCGCCGAGAGTGCGCAGATCGCCCGGCTCTTCGCGTCCAGGTGAGGCCGGGTGTAAATTGCGCCCCAGTGGTATTCATTGATTAGCCGGTCCAGTTGCATCTCCTCGGATTCAGCGTCGTCCGTCTGGTATGTCGTTGCATCGCCTATGTGCTCCAGGAGCGACCGGGCCCCTAAATCGCTCAAATCTGCCACAGACCTATCGGTGTCATAAATGACGCTGGGAGTGAAATCGATCGCTTCGGCTTCGAATACCTCACTTGCAAGTGTCAGGGCGTCCTCCACAGTGGGCACGCCCACATAGAATGTCAATTGAATAAAAATCTCTACGATCTGGTCCGGGGTTAGACCAAGGTGCAGCCCGGCACTGATATGCTGACGGAGCTGAGTCAGATGCCGGAGAGCGGTCATCGCCGAAATGGTGCAGATGCTCCGGTCCTTGAACCCCAGAGCAGGCCGTTGCCAGACCGAACCAAAGAGCGCTTCGTCAACGATCCGGCGGAGATCTGGAGCCAGTTTAATACCAGGAGATTCGTCGTAGCCGAGTAGGCCGGCCATTATGGCGTTCCGAATTTGACGCCCTTCTCCGTAACGCTGATCTAGTGTGGTCACTACCAACCTCTCGATCCTGTTGCATCCGGTGTTCTAGATCGGGCCTTGGCCACTCAAGTTGCGCCGGGCGGCCCAAGGGATTTCGATACGCACGGGCACCTAGCGGCCACACTGCAATACTGCCCGCCACAGACGTCCCACGTTGGTATCGCCGCGACGCTGGCACACGCCCTCAAATAAAAAACGCACCGGGAATTGTCATGTCCGCTAGAACATCCTCCCCGAATGCTCCGTCGTCTTCCGTACCACTGAAAAACTGCCTGGCGTACGTACCCCAGGCGGCCGGCCTAAAACCGATCGCTACATTGGGGTCTTCGGCGACACGCAGCGCCAAGCACTCATATTCTTCCCAAGTCAGCGGGTAGGCGGTCCCGTCGGTCATCTCTATGTTCATATCCTCACCTGTCTCCAATTTGGCTTTATTCGTCTAAATTGGGGATCCGGGGCAATCCCTATCTCGGAGTCTCATTGGAACATGTAGTATTTCACTCCCGGAGACACTAATCGATAACCCCACTTCGGAGTCTCACGTGGAGGAGATTCAACCTCATTTTCTAGAATTTCGTAAAATGTCTCGTATCGCTCCAATGAGTCCTCAAACTCAAGAAGTACCAATTCATCTGCCATTGACTCGTGAATCGACGTTAACAACATCATGGGCCTCCTGCTGTTCAAATTAGAGACGATCTCGAAGGGGCTTTTCAGATAAATCCATCGGAATTATATTCGATTCACAAATACTCTATATCCGATTACTTATCTATTTAAACGAAATATAAAGTATCCATATTTCAAATGTCAATGGTTTGGGATTTGTGAAAGAATTCCCATATATGATGGGCAATTTCACCTCCTAGATCTTGATAACATATATTGGAGCCGCAGGGTAATGTGGGACGGCGCTGTTGTCAATATTGTGTTAATTATCACGATAATTCGTTACTTTATGTGTAAAATTTCACAATATTCAGCATCCCAATTGCTTATTTCTACCGATATGGACAAATTATTAGCATTCTGATAGCCTCGCAATCAAGCGCGGATGGCGAGTTCCACTAGCGCTGGCCATGGTGGGGTAAATCATCCCTCGCCGGTCGACGGACGATCGGAAGGAGGTCATTGGCATGAAGAAGTTCGAATTGGATCACGCATGGCAGTACCATTACGGGGCCACCGTCGGCTTAGGGACTGAAGAAAGGACGGTCCGTTCAAGGGCCGGCGGTGGCGTCGGGAAGCCTGAGGCTCCGCAATTGTTAAGGATAAATAGCCGGTACCCCGAATACCGGTACCCCGAATAAATGAAGGGCGGCTCCTCCAGCTGTGTTAGGCAGGACTAGCGGGGCCCATGGTGAGGCATCTTAATCAGGTACGGCCTATCGCCAGGCTAGCGGGGACCATGGTGAGGCATTTTAATCAGGTACGGTCGCCGCACCTTATTTTGTTTTGGTGTCGGCGGGCCAAGTCTATGCCATCAAGTGGTCAACCGCAGTGACGAAAACCGTCGTTTTCGTTACGGTGCGGAATCTCCTCCAATCATCCCCAGTCTCTACCTGGCTAGGAGTCAAGAATCTTGGTCAAGTAATCTAGGGTAAGAACACGCTGTGACAGATGCGTTTCTTTACTCTTGCCGGGGCCGACACTTCAGTATTGATAAAATATGTTATCGAGACTAAGCCCCGGGCATCCGCATGACCGGAGACACCCATGTCACCAACAGCGGTCCTCGAAGCCATCTTTGAGAAAGAGTCGGGCTAAGACTTCCGCTGGGACTAACGCCTGGAAACATTCTCCCCATGGGGCAGAGCCTTAAGGAGTAAGGATTACCTTGCCGCGGGTGCCACGGCTGGCCAGGTGCTGGTGAGCCTTGCCCACCTCGGACATGGGTAGCACCTGGTCTACGATCAACTTGACCTTTCCGTCTGCAATCATTCCCAACATGTCAGCCATGGCCGATTTGTGGTCCAGGCTGCCCGCGGGCGATCGGCCCATGCTGAAGCCGATGAATGTCCGGTTGGCGGAAGTGATGTCTGAGGCCGCCAGGTTCGCCGGGGTCTGCGAGGCATTGCCATAGCTAACCAGCCGCCCGTTGAAGGCGACGCAACGGACGCTCTTTTCCAACACCGGCCCCCCGACCGCGTCCAACACCAGTTCAACGCCGCCACCGGCCTCCTCCTTGACTGCTTCTTCAAAGTCGGTTTCGGTGTAGTTGATCGTGACATCCGCGCCCAGAGACTTACATAGGTCCAATTTGTCCTGGGTCGATGCCGTGGCGATGACCTTGGCGCCCCAGGCCTTGGCCAGTTGGATCGCCACGGTACCCACACCGGAAGCCCCCGCTTGAATCAGCACGGTGTGTCCCGGCTCCAACTGACCGCGAGTCTTCAGCAGGTGGTATGAGGTCAGGAACACGATTGGCATGCCCCCGGCCACGATGGGGTCCAGGGAGTCTGGGTAGGGGAACACCAGGTTGCCGTTGATGGCCACGAACTCGGCCTGGCTGCCTGGTCCCATCCCCATCACCCTCTGACCAACGGAAATGCCGCTGACCGCCGAACCCACCTCGGTAACGGTCCCCGCCGCTTCCAGGCCCATGGAGGAGGGCAGGTCGGGGCCGGGGTAGTTGCCGCCGCGGCGCAGGATGTCTGCGTAATTTACCCCCGCTGAGTCTACCTTGATCATGACGTGGTGAGGCCGCATGTTGGGGTCAGGCGCATCCTCGAACTTCAAAACTTCGATGCCGCCGAATTCGTTTAAACGAACCGCTTTCATTTGGGCATTCTCCCTGGTTTGTGGATGGTCTTGGTTGGCAACTACACTCCCGTCCTGACCTTTGCTCTTGCAAGGGGGAAGGGCCGAGCTGGCTTCGCTTCTATGCCGTACTAGTTATAGCCACGGAACTGGGACGAAGTTAGCACATCTTCGTTGATCATCCGGACCGGCTCCCCGCTGGCAAAGGCGCGGATGTTTTCGATAACCCCGGCGTAGAAGGCCCGGTAGCTCTCGTCCGTGACGTAGCCCAGGTGGGGGCAGATCAAGGTGTTTGGGGTCTTTAACAGGGGATGGTCCGCGGGCAGGGGCTCAATATCGAATGTGTCCAGGGCGGCTCCGGCGATGGCCTTGCGCTCCAGCACATCGATCAGCGACTTTTCGTCTACGATGGGACCCCGGGAGATGTTCACCAAGTAGGCGGTGGGTTTCATTAGGGACAGCTCACGGGCGGCGACTAGTCCCCTACTACGGTCGCTCAGCACCAGGTGGACCGAGACGATGTCGGCCTCTCTGAACAGAGTGTCCTTGTCTACCAGAGTGGCCTGGCACTCCTTAGCCCGCTCGGCGGTCATGTTCTGGCTCCAGGCGATGATGTTCATATCGAAGGCCGCACCGACCCTGGCCACCAGGGACCCAATGTGGCCCAATCCCAGCAGCCCAAGGGTCTTGCCCTTGAGGCCCACTCCAACAGTGGTGCCCCAAGCGCCTTCCCTGGCCCGCTGGTCTTCCTCATGGATATGACGCAGCATGGCGATGATCAAGCCCCAGGTGAGTTCGGTGGGGCCTTCGCCCGCCCCGCTGGTGCCACAGACTGGAATGCCCAATTCGGTGGCGGCTTCAATGTCGAATGAAGCGTTCCGTCGGCCGGTGGTGATCAGCAGCCGCAGTTTGGGCAGCCGGGACATTATGGAACGGGTGAATGGAGTCCGCTCCCGCATCCCCATGACCATGTCGAAATCCTTGAGCCGCTCCACAAGTCGGTCTTCATTGGTGATGTGGTCTTGGAAGAATTCCACATCGGTTCCAGAAGGCAATTGTGACCAGTCCGCCAGGTCTTTGGCGGTGGCTTGGTAATCGTCCAACACTGCTAATTTCAACTGAGTTCTCTCCCTGATAGCTGAATGCTCACCGCTAATGGCGAATCGCCTGATCGATTTACTTGAATGCCGGCATAACCTTTTCGGTCATGATGCGGAGGCTGCGCAGGACACGTTCTTCGGGAATCAGGCCACCGGCGTTTAACTCGGCAACCAGGCTGTCCAGACCCAACTCTTCCTTGAGTTGCGTGAAACGGTCCACCAGCCCTTCAGCGGTGCCAAAGGCAATCTTGGTCTCCAGCATGTCCTCATAACTCAGGGCGGCCAGCCGGTCTGCCCGGCCGTCGCCCAGTTCCGTGACGTCAATACCGGCCTTTCCGGCCGCCTCCCGATAGAGGCTGCCCATGCGGCTGAAGTAGCCGCTGATACTCTCAAAGGGCTCGTCCATCGCTTCGTCTTTGGTTTCTCCGGCATAAACCGGGATTCGTAATGACACATCACCGGCACCGGGGTGCCCGGCCTCCTTCCAGCACCGGCGGTACTCGTCCACGTTCCGGCGCAACTCGGGGACATCCATCCCTCGCAGCCCAAGGAATATGGGGTGGCCAGCCTTGCCCAACCGCGTGAAGGTTTCTGAGGAGTTGGCGGCGATCCGCAACGGAGGATGCGGCTGCTGATACGGCATCGGAGTGACCGTGGCCTTGTCCACGTTGTAATGGCTACCCTTGTAGGAGAACTCCTCACCTTTCCAGGCTTGTAGAATGATCTCCAGCGACTCGGCGAACCGTGCTTGGCTATCTTCGTAAGGGATGCTATAAACATCGTAGGAGCGGGCGAACCCACTGCGGCCGATACCGAACTCGAAGCGACCTTCACTGATGTGGTCAACGGTGGCCACTTCCTCAGCAATTCGAAGCGGATTGCTGAGGGGAAGCACGTATACCGCCATACCTACCCTTATCCTCTTGGTGCGGGCGGCGATGGCGCTGGCCACCACGATGGGAGACGAAAGTACCGAGCGCACCGGATTGAAATGCAGTTCGGCCAACCATACGCCGTCCAAGCCCATCTCCTCGGCAGCGTCGACCATCCGGAACCCCTCTTGAAAAGCTTGGGCCTCGCTGACACCGGCCCTGTTGCCGAACTCCATGAATGCGCCGAAATGCATGTTGCGCTCCCTTTTTCGCCAAGATTCCATCATCCCGAGACCTGGACGGCGGTAGGCCATGGGCAATGCCACGTTCAAAAGTACTTCATGGAGCGACTAGGGTCAAGAAATCGAGGCTTACACGGTGATAGGCTATTTGATCACGACATGGAGCGCCAACGATGCCAACGGCCTACCGACCTCAAGAAATCATCCTGGTTCTCGAACCCTTAGGCTGGCAGGTCGCGCGGCAAAGGGGCTCCCATGTTAACCTAACAAGGGAAGGCCGTCCCGGACTCATCACCGTTCCTACGTCGGGTCGGGAAGTCAGAATCGGTACATTCAAGAACATCCTCAAACAAGCCGGTCTCAGGCAAGTTGAATTTGAAGCAGCGGCAAGGCAGGCTCTTTAATGGGTAAGCAGCAATTTACGGTTATTCTTTTGCC
Organism: SAR202 cluster bacterium Io17-Chloro-G6; assembly: GCA_002816585.1. The sequence goes on from MUCT01000025.1 coordinate 6,958, forward strand.
GGACGAAGACGGCTATCAGGTAGTGTTCCCTCATTATCCTGATTGCATCACCTCTGGCGCCACAGTCGACGAGGCTTTGAAGAACGCGCGCGAAGCTGTCGAACTCCACATGGAAGGCCTCGCCGAACTGGGGGCGGACCCCGTAGCCCCGAATGTCCGTGTTGACCACGTCGTAGTTGGGGAAATTGAAGCGGATATACCAGACGTGTTGCTTAATCGAAAGCCGTCCGTCGGCCAGTCGGCGTAACCGAAAAAGCCCGGGAGATTCCCGCTGGCGCCTCGCGCATACATCTATAACGCACAAGCAATTGGTAGCACTGTCTTGACCCCCCCAGACCTGCGGATTAATCTTAGCGTCGTCTAGGTTATTGATTATCCGTCCAATGACACGGTCTAGCCGAAAAGACCGCTATCCCCCGGTAAGGAAGTTGCTATAGATGGAATCAGGCCAGTATGACATCGCAATCATCGGCGGCGGTATCCTGGGGTTGTCCACTGCCATGCAATTGGCCGGCCGCGCTCCCCATTGGCGGGTGGCGGTGCTGGAAAAAGAGGAAGAACTGGCCACCCACCAAACTGGGCACAATAGCGGGGTGATGCACTCGGGCATCTATTACCGGCCCGGCTCACATAAGGCCCAATTCTGCGTGGCAGGCCTGAACAACCTGGTCAATTTCTGCGATGAAAACGAGATCGAATACGAGCAATGCGGCAAGGTTATCATCGCCATCGAAGAGTCTGAACTGGGCCGGCTGCAGGACCTCTACGACAGGGGGACGGCAAACGGGGTTCCCGACTTGGAGATGGTCGGCCCGGAACGGCTCAAGGAGATCGAACCACACGTCACCGGGATCAAGGCCCTCTGGGCGCCCCATACTGGCATAGTAGATTTCACCAAAGTAGCCGCGGCCTATGCAAACAAATTCCAGCAGGCCGGGGGAGACATTTTCGCCGGGGCCGCAGTGCGCAAGATTACCCGGTCCACCGGTTCCGTGGCCTTGGAAACGAACAAAGGCACCCTCCAAGCCGAGAATCTCATAAATTGCGCCGGGCTCTACGCCGACCGCGTCGCCGCCATGACCGGCGAGAACGTGCCGGTCCGGATAATCCCCTTCCGTGGTGAGTATTACACGTTGCAGCCCGAGAGCCATCATCTGGTCTCGGGGCTGATATATCCAGTGCCAGACCCCCAATTTCCGTTCTTGGGTGTCCACTTCACGCGCAATATTAAGGGCCACGTTGAAGCCGGCCCCAATGCGGTGCTGGCGCTGCGGCGGGAGGGCTACCGCAAGCGGGACTTCGACCTCGGCGATAACCTGGGCAATCTGGCCTATCCCGGATTCTGGAAGATGGCCATGAAATACTGGAAGATCGGCATGGGCGAAGTTTACCGGTCCTACAACAAGAGGGTGTTCCTGCGTGACTTGCAACGGCTGCTGCCGGAGATCAAAGACTCGGACCTGTCGGGCGGCGGCTCCGGGGTTAGGGCACAAGCGGTGGCCAGGGACGGGTCGCTGTTGGATGACTTCAGCATCATCCAAGGACAAGACACCATCCACGTGCTGAACGCACCGTCGCCGGGCGCAACCTCTTCGCTGGCCATCGGGGAGCACATCGCAGGTCTAGCCGTGGAGAACTTCTGAGGGCAGAATAGCAACCTGGAAACCATCCCGCGTGTACGCAAAAATCCACCGTAGCTGGATGCACATAATATTGATGGCGGTCCTGCCCATGGGTATAATCGGGCCTGCTGCAAAGTTCGGCGGTCAATATTTGAATAGCCCATTATTAATAGATGGGGAGAGGCAGGCAGGCGTTGCTGCTTGAGACTGAGCGCATTCTGGATCTTGGGTCATTCGACACGGCACCGGACTCGGTCGATGAGTACCTGCGATCGGTGGGCGATTCCCTGCCCATCTACAAGGAAACCGGCATTGTGCCGCCCCTATTCTTGGCAGCTTCGGCCCTCGGCTCATTACTTCGGAAACTCGCTTTCCCTCCTGGTGCCATCCACAGCTTGCAGGAAGTGACGGTGCTGGCGCCCATGGCCACCGGCAGCGAAATCAAGGTCGGCGCATTGATGGAGAAACCCCGCCGCCGGGCCGGACTTGAGTTTATAACCGCTATCTGTAATGTCCAGTCGGGCGGCCAGACGGCGCTTACGTCCAAGAGTACTGTGCTCCTTACCGACGGCCGCGCATCTGAGGGAGCGCCGCCTAAAGGAACCCAACCTAAGGGAACACGGACGGAGCAATCAGGACAGGGCGTTAAGGCCCCAGAAAGTGCCCTCCCAATGATTTCGAAAGAGATCAACCAGAAGCAATTGGCCGCCTACGCCAAAGCGTCGGGTGACGACAATCCGCTGCATCTGGACCCAGAATATGCCGCCGCGTCTCAATTTGGGGGAATCATCGCCCATGGCATGCTCACCCTAGCCTTCATCTCCGAGATGATGGCAGCGGCCCACGGGCTGGATTGGCTGGCATCGGGATCACTTAAGGTGAGGTTCAAAGGAGCCGCTTACATTGGCGGCCGGCTCGAGACCAGGGGAAACCTAGTCAAGGAGCAGGGTTCGTCGCGCACTTATTCCGTCGGGGTTTGGAATAGCGCCAGCGGGCAGGGACTGATCTCGGGGACTGCCGGCATCGAGTTAAATCAAAGTTAGGAACCTTTGGCGAATGGCCTCGCGGACTCTTTAAGGCGCCGAGGTCTGACGAGAGGAACACTATGCAAACAGAGACGAATAATGGCACAGGGCCGGTTCGGGTAGCATTGGACGCCATGGGCGGAGACCACGGTCCTATCGAAACGGTGAAGGGCGCCGTGCTGGCCGCCCAATCGGCCAATGTAGAAATAATATTGGTGGGAGACCAAGGCCCAGTGGAACAGGAACTGGCGAACCACGACGTCTCTGGCCTTGCCATCAGCATCGTGCCATCCAAAGATTGGATTCGCGATGACGAGCACCCGCTTCGTGCGCTGCGGACCAAGCCCAAGGCATCGGTGCTCGTCGCAACTGGATTGGTCAAGAGCGGCGATGCAGATGTTATTGCCTCCACGGGTTCCACCGGCGCGTCGATGGCCAGCGCTGTCCTCACGTTGGGCCTGATGGAAGGCCTGGAGCGCCCCTGCGTAGGTGGTCCATTCCTTGGCTTGGCCCCGAACACCGTTCTGGTGGACATTGGAAGCAATCTGGACTGTCGGCCTGCGTTGATGCTTAGCTTCGCTTCGTTGGGCGTTTCTTGGGCCCGGACCTATATGGGAATCGAGAACCCTAGGGTCGCCCTGCTCAGCGTAGGTTCGGAAGCAGCCAAGGGCAACAAACAGATCCAGGAGAGTTATCAAGTTTTTGAAGACAGCCATCTTAACTTCGTCGGCAACGTCGAAGGGATGGACTTCTTCACGGACAAGGCCGAAGTCATCATCTGTGACGGCTTCGTCGGCAACATCCTGATCAAATTTACCGAGGGCCTGGGCGCGGCGTTCTCAGCGTTCGCCAAAAAACGGCTGTCCGCATCCATCGACGAGGCAAGCCTCTCCAAATTCGCCGCCGAGTTGGTCCTGCTGACCAACCGCACCCGCACAAACGGGGGCCCGCTCTTCGGGGTCAACGGTCCTGTCATCCTGGGTCACGGCTCCAGCCGGGCCGACGAGATCCTGGCCGCGATCAATACCTCCATACGGTATGTGCAACTGGGTATGGTGGACATCATGCGGGAAGACCTTGCTTCTATGAACAGGAACGCAGCGAACAGGAACGCAGCGGCCAAAGCCACCGGCAGCGGCGCGGACAGGTAGATCCACCAGATGCCCGGTTTCGACCTGGGTGGCAAGGTTGCATTGGTCACGGGAGCTTCCCGGGGGATTGGCGCTGTTGTCGCCTGCCGTCTTGCCGAGGCTGGGGCCAGAGTTGGCGTCAACTATCACGCCAGCTCCGAGGCCGCCACAATGGTCGTTGACTCCATCAACAAGGCCGGTGGGGAAGCCTTCCTGGTTGGTGGTGACATCTCCCAAGAAAAAACCGCTGAAGCCGTCATCAAACTAGTCGTGGAGCACTTCGGCGGCATCGACATCCTGGTCAACAACGCCGGTATCAACAGAGACAGATTGTTGATGCGCATGAGCCCGGAGGACTTCGACAGCGTTATCAACGTAAATCTACGCGGCGCCTTTCTTTGCTCCAAGTACGTTATCCCTCACCTGATCCGGCAGCGTTCCGGCCGAGTGATAAACATGTCTTCGGTCGTTGGGCTCTCCGGGAACCCCGGCCAGGCCAACTACGCCGCGGCCAAAGCCGGACTGGTGGGTCTAACCAAGGCGGTGGCCCGGGAAGTCGCCTCCCGCAACGTTACGGTCAACGCCCTGGCGCCCGGATACATCACCACTGCGATGGTGGATGAACTTACCGAGGAGACCCGGGCGAAGATACTGGCCCGCATCCCCATGGGCCGGTTTGGCACGCCCGAGGATGTGGCCGAGGCGGTGGTCTTTCTTTGCAGCGACGGCGCCAGCTACATCACCGGCCAAGTCCTGACCATCGACGGCGGCATGATCGCCTGAGCGGCGCGCCGCCCTTTCTTGGATCCAGTTCCCTGAGAATATGCGAGCCCCGCCGTAGGTGGCTTTGCCGGGGATGCGGCAACGTATAATACCGGTACACATTTTCGGACAAATACCGCTGGCAACGGAGGCCCGCATGCGCACGACCACCAAGTTCCGCCAACTGCTTAAAGAGCCGGGGATCATCCAGGCGCCGGGGGCCTATGACTGCCTCACGGCCAAGATAATCGAGAAGGCCGACTTCCCCGCGGTATATATGACCGGGGCCGGAACGTCGGTCGCTCGACTCGGCTACCCCGACCTGGCCCTGGCGACCATGACCGAGATGGTGCACAACGCCGCCTCTCTGGCTGAGGTGGTCGACATTCCGGTAATCGCCGATGCCGACACGGGCTACGGCGGCGTATTGAACGTGCAACGGACCGTCAGGCAGTACGAGCGGGCCGGCGTGGCGGCCATCCACATCGAGGACCAAGAATCGCCTAAACGCTGCGGCCACCTGGACGACAAGAAGGTCATCTCAGCCGAGGATATGGTCCAGAAGATACGGGCCGCGGTGGACGCCCGAACCGACGATGACTTCACCATAATCGTGCGCACCGACGCCATCGCGGTAACGGGCTGGGACGATGCCATGCACCGTTGCGACGAGTATATGAAAGCCGGGGCCGACGTGCTATTTGTCGAAGCCCTGCGCACCCCGGAGGAAGTGGAACGGGCCGCCAAGAATCTCGATATCCCGTTGCTTTTCAATTTTGTCGAGTCGGGAAAGTCTCCCTTGGTCTCCGCTTCAGAATTGGAGAAACTCGGCTTCAAGATTGTCATCTATCCCGCGAGCGCCCTGCTGTCGGTGGCCCACGTTGTGGGGCAGGTCATGGCCCAATTGAAAGAAAAGGGCACCACCTCCCACTTGATGGACAGCATGGTCAGCCTGGAAGATTGCTTCGAGGCCATGGGACTGTCCACCATGCTGGCCGAGGACGCTCGGTTTGCCAGTCTTGTATAGGCGCGCCGCTTCCCATCTGAAGTACCGTAACCTCTAGCTATTCGGCACGGATGGAACTTTTACTAAGTGCGTTCCGTCTCTAATATAGAGATATGGCAGAAGACAGTTCCAACACCGGGCTAGAGGGCGGCCAATTTTTAGAGCGGTTGCCTAGCGAAGTGTCCCGCTGGGAGAACGATGGCATCATCACCTCCGAGCAGGGGCAGGCCATCCTCGGCAGCTATTCCGCTTCAGAGGTAGTCCCGCCGTCCCAACGCGCCCAAGGAAGGCTCGTTACGGGCTTGGCGATAGTCGGCTCGGTGTTGGTAGGATTGGGAGTAATCCTCTTCTTCGCAGCCAACTGGGATGGCATCGACCGGTGGACCAAGATCGGAATCATCCTGGCCTCCATCGTCGCCGCCCACGGCCTTGGCTATTATCTGCGCTATCACCGTGGCTACCGTAGGGTGGGTTCTGCAATGGTGCTTCTGGCTTGCCTCATTTACGGGGCGGGCGTCCACCTCGTTGCTCAGGCGTACAACGTCGACGTGAACGACCCCAGGTTGATGCTCTTCTGGTTCTTGGGCGTTATTCCCTTGGTCTATATCGTTAGGTCCCAGCCGATCCAATTCCTTGGCTTGGTGCTATTCCTGCTGGCGGTGGGGTTCCGTCTACCCGATTGGCTCGACCCCATCTCCAGGGGTGAGGCAATTCTGGGATTGGCTCTCTTCTTGGTCCTGGGTCTGTTGATTCTGGCCATCGGGCGGTTGAAAGAGGAGATACCTGCCCTTCACCCCTATTCAGAGGTCTTCCAATTGGTGGGCATGATTACGGCCTTGGGAGCGGTTTTCGTCCTGACCTTCAGAGATGTTTTCGACTCTTTCGACAGGGGCTTGAGCGGCGTCTTTATCGAAGGCGACGCCGATCTGGGCTTCCGAGTGATGATCGGGGCGGCCGGAGCGCTGACGCTGGCTTTGGTCCTCGCGGCTGCCTGGCTGCACCGGCGCCGGGAACGGGAATTTACACTCACCGGGGTCGAGGGTGTCGCCATCGCCATACTGTTGGCTTCTGCCTACGTGGTCATAGGAGTGGACACCGGCGGAGAGGTCGTCTACGCCGTAACCTTCAACGTCCTGCTGGTACTCTCCCTCCTTGGGGTGTTGGTGTCGGGATACATGCGGGGACGGGAGACCTGGGTGAACATTGCCCTGGTCTTTATCGGTATTGACGTTATAGCCCGTTACTTCGAGTACAGTTGGGGACTGATGGACCGGTCGCTCATCTTCGTGGCGGCAGGTGTGATTCTGCTGCTGGGCGGATTCGTAATAGAGCGGGGCCGTCAAAAGATGCTTGAACGAATCAGAACAGGAAGAGGCTCCCCATGAGCCACTTCATGAAGATTGCGTTCTGGGCCACCGTAGCCGGGCAGATCATCCTGCTGGCCGCATTCATAGCCGTCAAAGAGAATACCCTGCGCACCGGCACCAGCGTGTTGCTGCAGACCGTGCCCGTCGACCCTCTGTCTTTGCTCCAGGGCGAATTCGTAGTCTTGAGATACGAGATTGGTGAGATGCCCGACTGGGCCAGAAACGCCAGCCGGGGTGAAACTTTCTATGTTTTTCTACGTGAAGATTCGGACGGTGTGTGGAGGGAACGGGGATACCAGCGTGGCAAGCCCAAGAGCGGAGAGGTGTTCATCAAGGGAAGGGTAGACAGTCCGGGCCGGCTGGAATTCGGGATCGACACGTTTTTCATTCCGGAGGGAACGGGCCATATTATCGAAAGGTCGCGCGACGTCAAGGTGCGGGTGGCCATAGGCTCCGGCGGAACAGCGGTTATCGAAGATCTGCTGGTGGACGGCAAGCCATTCGATCCCAATCGTCCAGTGGCCCCTGCCATTCCGCCCAGGGATCCGCCGCGGCCTCCCGAGCCGGTTCGGCCGGCGGAAGTAGCCCCACCGCCCAGACGGTAAGGCAGGAAAGAACTATGTCAAACGTAGTACTGGTCATCGACATGGTCAAGGGATTCTTGGAGCCGGGCCACAATCTCTACTGCGGCGACGCGTCCCGGGAGATAATTCCCAGGGTCCACGGTCTTCTGCTTCGGGAGCGGGCCGCCGGGTCGGAGATTCTTTTCGTCTCGGACCATCACGACCTTGACGACCTTGAGTTTCAGGTATTTCCGGTCCACTGCGTCAAGGGCACCGAGGAACCCAACGTAATAGCTGAGTTGTCCGAATTCTTGACCGGCGACAACGTCATCCCGAAGAACCGGTACAGTGGTTTCTTCAACACCTCTCTTGAAGCCCGCCTGGCCGCCGGAAAGCCGGACAAGATCATCATCTGCGGCGTCTGCACCGACATCTGCGTCTTGCACACCGCCTCCGACGCCCGCAACCGGGACTATGCTGTCGAGGTTCCCTCGGATTGTGTGGCCAGCTTCAACCCCGAGGCTCATAATTGGGCCCTGGCCCATCTGAAAGACATTCTGGGCACATCGGTGCTTTAGGATGCTTAGACATCCCCGGCGCAATGGTTACCATAACTAATCAACGGCGCACGGCGAAGCAGAGCTTTACGAGCCTAAACCCAGCCTTGCAACCTTGCTATTCCCGGAAGCCCCCAGGTATCATGAGCCTAATATTCAGGTTACCGTCCAAACCGTGAACGGCCCGTCCAGTGAGGAAGGCGCAATGCTCTACCGCACTTTTAAATACTCCCAGTGGGATGGCAGCCAGCAGATTTTCGAGCTGGACGCCGACAAGTTGATGGACCTCCTGTCGGAGGACATCCTCAACAAGGGAGACGTCATGCAGGCGCTCCGGGACCTAATGCGTCAGGGTATGCAGGATCCCGACGGAAGGCAGATGCCCGGACTCAAAGACCTGATGGAGCAGTTGAAGAACCAGCGGCGCCAGCAGATGCAACAACACAACATGGACTCGGTGGTGGACGACCTCAAAGAAAGGCTGGAAGACATCGTTCGGACCGAGCGGGAAGGCATTCAGCGGCGGTTGGACGATGCGTCGAAGCAAGTTGAGGCCAATCAGGGCGAGGACCGGGCCCAGCAGGAAGGCCTATTAGACTTGCTGGAAAAACGGGCCGAGCGCAACCGGGAGAAGCTGGAGGAGCTTCCCGAAAGCCCCGCCGGCCAGATCAAGGAGTTGATGGAGTACGACTTCATGGACCCGGAAGCCCAGCAGAAGTTCCAAGAATTGTTGGACATGCTGAAGAGCCAAATGGCCCAAAACATGGGCCAACAGATGATGGACCAGGTGAAGGGCATGTCGGAAGAAGACATGGCCGCCACCCGCGAAATGATGCAGCAGCTCAACCAGATGATCAAGGACAAGCTGTCCGGTCAGGAGCCGGACTTCAACGGCTTCATGCAACAGTTCGGCCAGATGTTTGGCGACAACCCGCCCCAGAGTTTCGACGAACTGATGGAGCAATTGCAGCAGCAACTGGCCCAGATGCAATCTATGCTGGACAGCATGTCGCCCGAAGCCCGCCGGGAGATGGAGGACGCGCTGGCCCAGGCCCTGGATCCCGAAACCCAGCGGGAGATGGCCCAGTTCGCCTCCCTCATGGAACAATTGATGCCCATGGACGACCTGCGCCGCCAATATCCTTTCCTGGGCGACGACAGCCTGACTATGGAGCAGGCCATGGAGATGATGCGCGGCCTACAAGAACTGGACCAACTGGAACAGTCTCTTCAAAACGCCATGCGCAGCGGCAACATGGACGACATCGACCCCGACAAGCTGGCCGACCTGCTGGGGGACGAGGCCCGGCGTATCTACGACGAACTGGACCGGCTACGGAAGCTGCTTCAAGACGCGGGGTACGTGACCAACGACGAAAAGATGGACCTCACCGCGCGGGGCATCCGTCGAATTGGCCAGAAGGCCCTCAAAGAGGTGTTCAACCACCTCAAAAAGGATCGGATTGGCAGCCACCAGATGCACACCCGTGGGGCCAACGGCGACATCTTGGGCGAGACTAAGCAATACGAGTTCGGTGATCCATTCCAGGTGGACCTTCAGGCCACGGTGAAGAACGCCGTCCTCAGAGGCGGACCGCAGGTCCCGGTGCGGCTCAGCCCGGAAGACTTCGAGATCTACCGCAACGAGCACATGACCAAGACCGCGACTGTCCTTTTGTTGGACCAGAGCCGGTCCATGGGTCTGTTCAACAACTGGCAGGCGGCCAAGAAGGTCACCTTGGCCCTGATGGCCTTGATGCGCAGCCAATACCCCAGAGACACCCTCCACATCGTCGGGTTCTCCGACTATGCCCGCGAGATAAAAGAGGAAGACCTGGCGAAATGCACCTGGAACGCCTGGGTTTCGGGCACCAATCTGCACCACGCGTTGCTGCTCTCCCGGAAACTTCTTTCCAAAGAGAAGGGCGGCACTCGTCAGATATTGGTGATAACCGACGGCGAACCCACGGCCCACCTGGAAGGCGACCGGGCGTTCTTCGCCTATCCGCCCAGCCACCGCACAGAACTTGAGACCTTGAAAGAAGTCCGCAAGTGCACCCAAGAAGACATTGTGATCAACACCTTCATGCTGGAGAACAACTACCAGTTGGTTAACTTCGTCGAACGCATGACCCGTATCAACAGCGGCCGGGCCTTCTACAGCAGCGCCGCCAACCTGGGCGAATACCTGCTGGTGGATTACGTGTCCAATCGCCGAAAGCGGGTTTCGGCATAGACAAGAAATATATCGTTGGAATGAGTTGGGTACCCCTTTTTAGAGGCCCCACGCTCTGCTAAGATAAACGCACAATCGAATAATTCACCGGGGTCGTGCGGCCGGTCTGACCGAGACTTGGCCACACTTTTAAGACGGTCCAGTGAGGCTGGCAAAGTTGAGCGTCCCAAGTCTCTACCGGGTGCATAGTAGACGCCCGTTGTCTGAGTTGCTCACGCCCTTGCCAGTTGAAGGCAAGGGTTTTTTATTGAGTAACGTTGAAGGGATAGTTCCGGGATAGGGACCAGCCAGGTAAGCAAGAAAGCCAAGTGATGCAAGAACGACAGATAATGAATCAAGAGGACATGCGCCGCGCCCTGGCCAGGGTGGCCCATGAAATCCTGGAGCGCAACCGGGGAGCAGAGGACCTTGTGATCGTGGGTATCCACACGGGAGGGGTCCATCTGGCCCGCCGTATCGCCGCCAACCTGGCGGAGTTTGAGGGTGTGGAGGTGCCGGTAGCCACCTTGGACGTCAACCTTTACCGGGACGACATCCGCGGCCGGGCCCAGGTTAAATTGCAGCCCACTGAAATACCAATGGGTATCCAAGGCAAGCGCGTGATCCTGGTAGATGATGTTCTATACACTGGCCGCACGGTCCGCGCCGCGATGGACGCTTTAGTGGACCTTGGCCGGCCCCAACAGATCCAACTGGCCATATTGCTGGACCGAGGCCACCGGGAACTGCCCATCCGGGCCGATTACGTGGGCCAGAACCTGCCCACGGCGATACATGAACGGGTGAAAGTTCGCCTGATGGAGACCGACGGCACCGACGAAGTGGCTCTGATTTTCGAGGACGAACTCGAGGATGGGCAAGATTCCCTGGAAAGCTCTGATTCTGATGATGCTAACGAGTAACCCATGGTGAAAAATAGGACTGACTGATATGAGCCTTACCCGAACGATCGATACCCCGGACCTAGACGACGTGCTAAACGCAATACCTGCGCCGAGAAAGCACGTCCTGGACCTGGACGATTTCTCCCAAGAGGAGATTGCGGGTGTCCTCGAGTCCGCCCGCAGCATGAAAGAGGTCCTGGGGCGGGACATCAAGAAGGTCCCGGCCCTTCGCGGCAAAGTGATTGTGACCCTTTTCTACGAGGCCAGCACCCGCACCAGAATGTCCTTTGAGGAAGCAGGAAAGGTACTCAGCGCCGACGTGATCAACATGTCGGCTTCGGGCAGCAGCGCCGAAAAGGGCGAATCGCTGCTCAATACCGGACTGACGATTCAGGCCATGGGCGTCGACACCATCGTGCTGCGCCACCCCCATTCCGGGGCGCCCTACCTGTTGGCCCAGCAATTGAACAAGGTCAGCATCATTAATGCGGGCGACGGTCTCCACGCCCATCCAACACAAGCCCTGCTGGACCTGTACACCGTGCAGGATAAGTTGGGTTCCGGCATCCCTGGATCGGGTACGCCAGGTTCACTCGAAGGGCTGAAGGTGGTCATCGTTGGAGACGCGCTCCACAGCCGGGTCGCCCGTTCCAACATTTGGGGGTTCGCGAAAATGGGGGCGAAAGTCGTTCTGTCCGGCCCACCCACACTTATTCCAGCCGACCTTCTCCGCTCCAGTGGGAGAATCGCCCGTTCCGAGTTCGCCTCCTTGGTGGAAGTGGACACCAATCTGGACCGGGCCATAGAAGGGGCCGACGTGGTCATGGCCCTCCGCCTGCAAAAGGAGAGGCAAAACGCTGGATTCTTGCCCAGCATGCGGGAGTACATCCGCAGATGGCAGATCACGGACGACCGGCTGGCCAAGGCGAAACCTGGCGCATTAGTTATGCATCCCGGCCCCATGAATGAAGGTATAGAGATCAGTTCCAGCATCGCCCACGGCGGAAACTCCGTGATAGAAGACCAGGTGACCAACGGAGTGGCCGTGCGCATGGCCTTGCTGTTCCAACTCACCACCGGAACCGGCCAATAATCCGATAGTCACCAAGGCGCCAAAGTGCGACATCCAGAACGTTGGAGAGGTGTGTGGAAACAGAAACCATCTTGATTCGCCGCGTCAGGATCATAGACCCCAGCCGTCAGTTGGACCGGGTGGGCGACCTGCTGCTTGGCGGCGGTGAGATACTCGCCACTGGAAGAGTGGGGGCGGAACGAGTACCCGACGGCTGCCGGATCATCAACGGGTCCGGTCTGGTGGCAAGCCCCGGCTTTATCGACCTACATTGCCACCTCCGCGAGCCGGGCTTTGAGTACAAAGAGACCATCGAAGCCGGGTCCAGGGCTGGGGCCAAAGGCGGCTTCACCACCCTCTGCTGCATGCCCAACACCGACCCGCCCATTGACAATGCCGCAGTGGTGGACTTTATCCACCAGCGGGCCCGGCACGATTCTCTGGTGCGCATACTTCCCATCGGCTGTGTGACCAAGGGACGGAAAGGACGCGAACTTGCGGAGTTGGAAGAACTGGCCAGCGCCGGGGTGGTGGCATTCAGCGACGACGGCGACCCGGTATACGACGCCAACCTGATGCGTCTGGCTCTGACCTATAGTTCAGACCTGGGGCTGCCGATTAGCAATCACTGCCAGGACCTCTCATTGTCCTGCAACGGGGTGATGGCCGAGGGCTCGGTGGCCACACACCTGGGCCTCGACGGCATTCCCGCGGCGGCGGAGGAAGCAATGATCGCCAGGGACATTGCCCTGGCCGAGGCCACCGGTGGGAGGCTCCACGTAGCCCACCTCAGCACGGCCGGCAGCGTGCCTTTGGTGCGCGAAGCCAAGGAACGGGGTCTCTCCGTGACCGCCGAGGTTTGCCCTCATCATCTGACCATCACCGACCAATGGGTGTTGGGAGACAAAGGTGAACCCACCACCGTGGCCGGCGGCCTGGCCTATGACACCAGCACCAAGGTTTATCCTCCCCTTCGTGCGCAACGGGATGTTGACGCTTTGGTCGAAGCCCTGGCGGATGGGACGATTGATTGCGTCGCCACCGACCACGCGCCCCATGACCTGACCAGCAAGCAAGTGACTTACCAAGACGCGGCATTTGGCATCAGCGTGTTGGAGACGGCTTTGGGCTCGATGCTTCAGCTGGTGCACCGCAGGAAAATAAGCATGGGCGCCACGGTCGACCGGTTGACCACGGGCCCGGCAAGGGTATTGGGCGAAAGTTATGCCGACCTGGCCTCCATGCAGTCGGGAACCCCAGCCGACATCGTCCTGTTCGATCCAGAACAAGAATGGACGGTGGACACTTCCGAGTTCGAGTCCAAGGGCAGAAACACACCTCTGGAAGGCACGGGATTGAAAGGCCGCGTGGTGGCCACATTCGCTTCGGGACGTCTGGTGTACCAAGGACCGGGACTAAAGATCGAGGAGCCCTATGCCGGGCGCTAACCGGCCCCGGGAGGCGAAAAACCAGTCTTTGGTTGGCGCTGGGGCAACGATCTCAAATATTAATCTTAATCAAAGGCGGGTGCGCTAGATTGCACATGCCAGCCTATCTGGTCCTGGAAGACGGCTCGGTCCACGAAGGAGTTGGCTTCGGCGCCGAGAAAGACGGCCTTGGCGAGGTAGTATTCAACACTAGCATGACCGGCTATCAAGAGATCCTGACCGATCCTTCCTACGCCGGACAACTGGTTACCCTCACCTATCCACTGGTTGGAAATTACGGTATCAATGCGGAAGATTCCGAATCGGCCCGGATTCAAGTCGGTGGACTGATCGTTCGGGAACATTGCGAACTGCCCAGCCACGGGCGCAGCGACCGTACCCTGCACGAGTTCCTGGCTGGTCAGGGAATCCCCGGCATCAGCGAGATCGACACCAGGTCGGTCACCAGGCGGTTGCGCTCCCATGGAGTGATGATGGGCATCATCACCAGCCGAGCGCCCGATGCGGCCATCAAGCGGCTGCAAGATGCGACTCCCTACGGCGACTTGGACCACGTTGCCTCGGTCAGCACCGGCGAGGAATATGATTGGAACTCCTCGGGTGATGATCCGCGCGAAGCCAAACACCGGATACTGGTCACCGACTGCGGCCTCAAATACAACATTCTGCGGCAATTGCGCCGCCGGGGTTGCCGGGTGACGGTGGTGCCGGCGGCCACACCGGCCGAAGAACTCCTGGCCATGAAGCCCTCGGGGATTTTGTTATCGCCCGGGCCAGGCGACCCAAAACTGTTGGACTATGCGGTCGATAACGCCAAACGGGTATTGGGCCGTGTTCCGGTGATGGGGATCTGCCTGGGACACCAGATAGTCGCCAGGGCTCTGGGCGCCGAGACCTTCAAGCTAAAATTCGGCCACCGGGGCGGAAACCATCCCGTTAAAGACCTGGCCGACGGCAGGGTTTACATAACAGCTCAGAACCATGGCTATGCTGTCAGTCCGGAGAAATTGCCATCAGGCTTGGAAGTCTCACATATCAACTTAAATGACCAAACTGTGGAAGGGCTTCGCCATAAAACTATGCCCCTGTTTACCATACAATATCATTCGGAGGCTTCACCCGGACCGTTGGACAACGAATACCTGTTTAATCAGTTCGTCGAGATGGTTGAGGACTTTCACGGCTGACGTATTGCCACGCTAGCCGGTGAGGCCCAAAGACAGGCCCAAAGGTTCCCAAATAGCGCCCGCTGCTTAAGGAGGCTGCCCCTGATCCAATCGCAATCAAAAAAGAGGGCGATTAATTTCGAAAAGCCCAAATTCAGATTCCGGCCCCGACAGGCGTGTAATTTATCGGAGGATTATTATTAATGTCTTCATTCGCCATGTTTCTGCTGGAGGGGGGTGTGGATGTGGAGGTGGCGGTGGATTTTGCGGGTATGCCCACTTTCCTATCGGAGGAGTCAGCCCGCTATTCATGTGGTGAGTACATATACAAAGTTAACGTTGGCAAAGGTGTCTTGGGAAAGCATTGGGACTTGGTGGTAAACGCCATGGACCCCAACATGGAAGGACAGCCTTTGTTCCCACTGGGACGTATGGAAATTGAACCCGTCGGCGACGACATGTCTCATATCAAGATTCCACCACGGATCGAGCAAACGGTTCTCGGAGACGACGCCGCCGATTGGGATGGCAGACTCTTCAGTTCCTTCGTCTCTCAATTATTGAACTCCCTGCACTCCCGCGGGTTAATAGACCTGCCGGGTGTGCTGCCGACTAACTAGAGTGGCGACCGGCATGGGAGTGGCGACCGGTATGGCCGGATAGCAAAACGACGCAACCCGGTATAACATCCATAGGCACATATCTCAAACCCCTTAATAAGGCCGTGGCCGTAGAGCACTGCGGAAAGGAAGGTTAATATTTCCGTTAAGCCAAAGAAAGTGCTCGTAATCGGCTCCGGGCCTATTATTATTGGTCAAGCGGCCGAGTTCGATTACGCCGGGACCCAGGCCTGCAAGTCCCTCCGCGAGGAGGGCGTCACGACAGTTCTCGTCAACTCCAATCCGGCCACCATCATGACCGACGAGGGCGTCGCAGACCGGGTATACATCGAGCCGCTTACTGTGGAGGTCCTGGAAAGAATCATCGAACTGGAGCGGCCCGACGGCATTTTGCCCACCCTTGGCGGCCAGACCGGCCTTAACTTGGCTGTGGAATTGGCCGATGCTGGGGTTTTGGATCGTTACAGCGTTGGGCTCTTGGGCACCCCATTGGAGACTATCCGCCGCTCTGAGGACCGCGAATACTTCCGAAATTTTCTCCACGAGATCGACGAACCCGAGCCCGAGAACATCAGCGTCACCACCATGGAAGAGGCTTGGACCGCGGCCAAGCATATGGGCCTTCCTCTGGTGGTGCGGCCGGCCTACACCCTGGGAGGAAGCGGCGGCGGTATCGCCAACACCGAAGAAGAGTTCGAGAACTTCGCCCGTTCTGGTCTCGCGGCCAGCCCGATTTCCCAGGTACTGCTGGAACGTTCGCTGGCCGGCTGGAAGGAAATTGAGTACGAGGTGATGCGGGACAGCGCGGACAATTGCATCACCATCTGCAACATGGAAAATCTAGACCCGATGGGTGTCCACACCGGCGACAGTATCGTGGTGGCGCCCAGCCAGACGCTGAGCGACCAAGAATACCAGATGCTGCGCTCGGCCAGTCTCAAGATCATCCGGGGATTGGGAATCGAGGGCGGTTGCAATGTCCAGTTCGCCCTGCAGCCCCATCCCCGTGTCTCCAAAGCCCTTGAGCAAGAATGGAAACCCGAGTCGCCCTACTACGTGATCGAGGTCAATCCAAGGGTCAGCCGCAGCTCTGCCTTGGCCAGTAAGGCCACAGGTTACCCCATCGCTCGGGTTGCCGCCAAGATTGCTGTCGGCAGAAAACTGGACGAGATTGAAAACGCAGTCACTGGAATAACCAAGGCTGCCTTTGAACCTGCCTTGGATTATTGTGTGGTCAAGATTCCCCGGTGGCCCTTCGACAAGTTCCCCAATGGCGACCGGCGCACCACCACCCAGATGAAGGCCACCGGCGAAGTCATGGTCATCGACCGGTCCTTTGAGGCCGCCTTGCAGAAAGGCGCGCGCGCCCTGGAGCTGGGCGGCCGGAATCTGCTCTGGGAAGACCCAGCCTGGCGTGCAGAAAGCACGGACGGGGGATTGTCCTTGGACAAATTGCCGCTGGGCCCCAACGACGAACGGCTATGGGCTTTGATGTCGGCGCTGCGTCAAGGTGCGACGGCGGACGCTCTGGTGGAGCACACCTACATCGAGCCCTGGTTCATCAACGCCTTGGAGCGCATCGTCAAGATGGAGCGCCGCTTGCTCGCTGAACAACTCACTCCCAGCCTGCTCCGCTCGGCCAAGCGAATGGGCTTTTCCGACAATCAGGTGGGCACTCTGGCAGCAATGCTGCCGGAACAGGTGAGGAATCTACGCCACGATTGGGGGCTGAAACCGGTGTACAAGACGGTAGACACCTGCGCCGCCGAGTTTGAGGCTATCACCCCCTATTACTACAGCACCTACGACCAGGAAAATGAGGCCCTGCCTCTGGAAGGCAAGAAGGCCGTGGTGATCGGCAGTGGTCCCATCCGCATCGGACAGGGAATCGAGTTCGACTACTGCTGCGTGCAAGCAGCCTCCGCGCTCTCCGAGGCTGGAGTCCGCAGCATAATGATCAACTCCAACCCGGAAACTGTATCCACCGACTTCGATGCCAGCGACCGTCTCTATTTTGAGCCTCTGGACGAGGAATCGGTGCGCGACATCCTGGAGAACGAAGAGGTTGACAACGTGCCGCCTCCATCGGTGGTCCAATTCGGCGGCCAAACTGCCATCAACCTATCCCAATCTTTGGCCATGGCCGGCATGCCCATCTTAGGCTCCAGCGCCGAGGCCATCGACATAGCTTCCAACAGGCATAAATTCGAGGACTTTCTCTCCCGCTTGGGCATACCGCAACCGCCGGGCGCCGCGGTAACCTCGGTGGAAGAGGCTTTGAAGGTGGCCCAGAACATCGGTTATCCCGCCGTCGTCCGGCCCAGTTACGTTCTGGGCGGGCGCGCCATGGAGATCGTCCAGAACGCCACCGAACTGATCCAGTACCTCACAGCAGCCACGGAGATGTCCCCCGACAAGCCGGTCCTGATCGACCGGTACATGGAGGGGAAAGAGTGCGAGGTCGATGCGGTCTGCGACGGCGAACAGGTCCTGATTCCCGGCATCATGGAGCACGTGGAGCGGGCCGGCGTCCACAGCGGCGATTCCATGGCTATCTACCCCGGCCTGAACCTCAGCCCCAGAGAAGTGGACACAATCGTCGACTACACCACGCGTATCGGCTTGGCCTTAGGGGTTAGGGGCCTCATGAATGTCCAATTCGTCATTCACGGCGGCCCAGCCTATAGAAGCCCGATGACTCCTCAAGACAATAGCGAACCCACCACGGTTTACATTATTGAAGTTAATCCTCGAGGCAGCCGCACTATCCCATTTATATCCAAACTGACGGGGGTGCCAGTGGCCAAGCTGGCAACACAGGTGATGCTGGGGGAAAAGCTGAAAGACCAGGGCTACCAGGGAGGTCTATGGCCAACCCAGGACCTGGTGGGCGTCAAAGCTCCAGTGTTCTCCATGGCCAAACTGGTGGGCGTTGACTGGCACTTGGGCCCCGAGATGAAGTCCACCGGCGAGGTGATGGGGGTGGACCGCGACTTCCAAAAGGCTCTGACCAAGGCCCTTCTGGCGGCCAATCTTAACCTCAAACCCGGAACCGGAATTCTGCTCAGCATCGCCGACCAGCACAAATCGGAGGCGGTGTCCCTGGTTCGTGACCTCCATCGGGCCGGCTGCCTCCTCTACGCCACCGAGGGTACGGCAGCGATGATCTCGGCCATGGGCGTACCGGTCAACATGACCACCAAGAAACTCAGTGAAGGTCATCCCAATGTCGTCGACGTGATAGAAGACGGAAGCGTTAGCGCGGTGGTCAACACCATCTCTGGCGCGCCCCAGGTCATGCGGGACGGGTTTTACATTCGGAGGGCGGCCGTCGAGAAGCACATACCCTGCTTCACTTCTCTGGACACCGCCAGGACGGCGGCTGAGAGCTTGTCAATTGAGCCTGGGGCCTACAACATCGCGACCATCAGCGAATACCACCATTCGGGTTAAAACCTACCAGTCCATCTCCATGCCCAGTCCTTTGGCTTTGGCCGAGTCATACGCCAATTTGGCGGCGGCCACGTCGGCCAACCCGGTGCCCATGATCTTGGCGTAGACCACTTGGTCTTTAGTGTCCCGGCCGGTCACGGCTCCGGACACGATATGCCTGAGTTCGTGCACCTTGCTCCACTGGATGAGTCCCTTGTCCGCGGCGCTACACAAGTCTCCGGCCTCGATGGCAGCCTGTTCTGTCGAGTCCACGATCAGCTTTCCGGCCCGGGTGATGGTCGCCTCATCTACCTCCCGTGCGCGCCAGGTCGTGGGTCCGGCTCCGATGATGGTGGCGCCATCCTTGAGCCATGCGCCTTGTACCACCGGTTCCATGGTGGCGGCGATGCAAACAACGATGTCTAGGTCTCTCACCGCCTCTTCGTTGCTGCCAACGGCCAAGACTTCAACGCCCATAGCGTCGGTCATCCTGCGGGCAAACCCCTCCCGGCGGTCCTGCGTGCGGCTGAAAGCCTTGACCATTTTGATGCCCCGGACCTTGGACACTGCCTCCAACTGGGTAGGGGCCTGGCCGCCCGTCCCGATGACTCCCACCGAGACGTTTCCGGGGTTGGCCAGGTGCTTTACCGCAACGCCCGTGGTCGCTCCGGTGCGCAACTGACCCAGCCGATTGGCCTGGGTGTAACAGAGCAGTTCCCCGGTGTCAGCGTCATAGAGACTAACTTGGAATGAGTAAGACCCCTTGACCACGGTGTAGGTCTTAACCCCCAGCAACCCCTCATGAAATAGGCCTCCACCCATCACGGACAGCATGCCGCTTTCGGCGATGATCTTGCGGCGAGTCATGTTGTGGGCTTGGCCGTTGCCGTATTCTCGCTGCATCGATTCTATGGCCCCAAGCATGGCGTCCATAGTCACGCATTGGGCCACATCGTCATCTTTGAGGAACAGGGTCATTGGCGAATATCTCCGTGTTGGGATTGGCCGTGAATCTGCCATTGGCCGTTTGGTGGAGGCTAGTATACGTCTGGAGGAAGGCGCTGGCTATATAGGGGGAGGCTGAATATGATAGTGCGCCGGGAAAACGATGGAAGGTAATTCCCGGAGGGGAAGAACCGAGAACCAGGTTATTTGAAGAAATCCCGGTTCTTGGCGATGTAGTGGCGCCATTCTGAGGGCACGGTGAATTCGTCAAAAATGGCGTTCACTGGGCAAACGGAAACGCAATACGAGCAGTCTATGCAAGTGGCCGGATCGATATAAAACATCTCCTCCTGATCGGTGGAGATGATGCAGTCAACAGGGCACACCTCCACGCAGGAGGCGTCTTTAACCCCGGAACAAGGCTCTGTAATTACATAGGGCATGCCAATTCCGTTGTGGAAAATTCCGTGTTATGGTCCACGACTATGGACACGACAATACCCCACCTTAAAACAGTGGACCGGTATATTTTCAAATCGACCACTTATTTTGTCAAGGGATAGTATATGATATATTATATCAGACGATTAGTGGTGTTCAATGGGGGTTGCATGGAACTTAGGGAATTAATCAGCTTTTACCACGTAGCCAGAGTTCGCAGTGTCTCCAAGGCGGCAAGAACCCTGGAACTGGGTCAACCCACCGTTACAACCCACCTTCGTAAACTGGAAGATGAATTCGGCATCACCCTCTTTGACCGCATCAAACGTCCGATCCAATTGACCTCCGAAGGTGTGACTCTTCTTGAGTTGGTGACCCCGGTAGTCACGTCTGTAGATGCATTAAAGACCCAGATGGACTACTCCGAACGACGGGGATCATTCGTGGTCGGAGCCTATCCGGACCTGGTGACCCATCACCTGCCCAAAGGTATTCAAAGCTTCCGGCGGGATTACCCAGACGTCCGCATTCGGCTCCTCGCCCGGTCCTATAGCCCGTTGATTCAATTAGTCCGTTCCGGTGAGATTGACCTGGCGTTTTGTTCCTCACCCCCGGCTGACGATTCAACGCTGGAATTCAAAGAACTGTTCACCTACAACACCGTTCTATTGACTCCACCGGGGCACGAACTTTTACAAACCCGGATGATCAAACTCGAGGATGTCGCCTCTTGGCCGCTAATCCTTACGGCTCCTGATAGCCTGCTGCGCCAACGTGTGGAGCAGGCCTTCAAAGCCCGTGGGCTGGTGGCTGATGTGGTACTGGCTTTGGACGACACCGAGTCCATGAAACGCTACGTCGAGATCGGGATGGGCATCGCAGTCGGAAACGACTTTACCCTGCACCCCGACGATCATGACCGGTTCGGCGTTATCAGTCTCAGTCACCTGTTCCCCAGTTCAGTTATCGGCGTCTGCACGCTGAAAGGAAAGTTCGCGGGCCAAGCAGTTCGGAACTTCGTCGAGATGATGTCCAACCAGATTCGGGGATTTCACGCAGATCTCTGGCCGGTAGCAGAAAACCAGTCGAAGCCTGGGCTTGCCGAAGTGGGCGCCAAGGACGACTAACGCGCTAGACTCCATCCTCTGATAGGCTGGCTGGAGGCATTACCTGCTTCAGTCGCCGCGCCAACTGCGGCCGGGCCAACAGCACGTATCGTCCGCATTCCTGGCAGGTCATCCCAATGTCTGCTCCGAGCCTGGTAACAGTCCAAAGCGACCCACCGCAAGGGTGTGGTTTCTTCATCCGAAGGACGTCACCGATATTTAGGTCTAAGGCCATCCATTTCCTTCGGCTTCTAGCACCTGGTTGATGCTCACCCTCAGTTTTTCTGCTTCGCGGGCGGCCGCTTGGGGAAAATCGGTCCCGCGGGAAGCGTAGATGATCCCCCGGGAAGAGTTGATCAATGCCGCCCGGCCCCTGCCGTCGACCCCCAGCCGTACGGCCGCCTCCAGGTCGCCGCCTTGAGCGCCAACCCCTGGAATCAGGAATGGCATGGCAGGACAGGCGGCCCGAATCTCACGCAATTGTTCAGGTACCGTTGCTCCCACCACCAATCCCAGGTTCCCCTTGGTGTCCCATTCCTGGCAAGCCAGCGCCACGCTCTGGTAGATGGGCACGTTCCCGCCTTCGGCTACTATCTGCATGTCCTGGAAATCGGCCGAGCCCGGATTTGACCCCCGGCACCAGACAAATACTCCCTTTGACTCGTCTTCCAGGAACGGCGCCACGGTATCCCGGCCACCCCAAGCGTTGACAGTAACGGCGTCGAATCCCCATACATCGAACAATGCTTTGGCATATGCCTGACCGGAAGGGCCGATGTCGCCCCGTTTGGCGTCGCCGATAACCATCACTTCCGGCGCGGCCCTCCGGATATGGGCAATCGTTTTCTCCAGATCCTGCAAACCCGGCAGGCCCAACGCTTCGTAGAAGGCGAGGTTGGGTTTGTAAGCACAGACCAGGCTGGCGGTGGCATCCACGAGGGCGCGGTTGAACTCGAAAACGCTGGACACAGGCATCCTGGCCGGGTCCGGGTCCAAGCCCACACAGACGAGGCTCTTGGCCGCCTCAGAAGCCCGTTCCAACCGTTCGGCGAAGGTACTCATCGATGTCCCCATTCCCCACAATCCTTGAAACTTGGCGCAGTCGTCAAGTGTAAAAAGTATACACGAACACACGCCCGGCCCTGCCGATACCCTACCTTGCGACGCACTCTAATATTGCTAGGGCACAATCCCGGTTGTTACGATAGTCGGACCGGATGCGGGAGGGCGACATTGGACCTTGGCGTTGATCTGGTTGAGGGAATATTCCTGGAGCGGGTGAACCGCTTCCTGGCCATGGTCAAGGTAGACGGGCGGGAAGTGGGTGTGCACGTCGCCAACTCCGGCCGCATGAAAGAGCTGTTCATCCCCGGTTGCCGGGTGTTGGTCCGCCCCGTGACCAGCGAACAACGCAAGACCAAGTTCGACCTGGCTTTGGTGGACATGGGCGATAATTTGGCGTCTGCTGACGCGCGGATGCCCAACCCGCTGATTGCCGAGGGTGTGGCCAGCGGTCATCTGCCACAATTTGGCGGTTACCCCGAGATACACCGGGAGGTTACATTTGGCGACAGCCGCCTGGACCTGATGCTGGATGGGCCACTGGGCAGATGCTACATTGAAGCCAAGTCTGTGACCCTGGTGGTGGACGAAGTGGGCCTGTTTCCGGATTCTCCCACAATCCGGGGAGCCAAACACCTCCGTACCCTGGAGACCGTGCTTGAGGCGGGCCACCGGGCTGCGGTGATTTTTGTGGTTCAACGACCCGACGCCACTTCCTTCGCCACGAACGACCCAGCTGACCCGGCGCTGGCCGAGGCATTCCAGTCTGCTCTGGCCTTGGGCGTTGAAGCCTACGCCTACAACTGCCTGGTAACCGAGACGGTGCTCCGGCTGGACCAAACTCTTCCCATCCGCCCCTATGCCCATGGCGCAAGAAATGGCTGAAGACACTTTAATGGCCAGCCGGCTTATGGACGTATACCACCGTTTGTACGCTGCCTATGGCCCCCAGCATTGGTGGCCCGGCGACAGTCCCTTTGAGGTTGTCGCTGGGGCCATCTTGACCCAGTCGGCGGCTTGGACCAATGTGGAGACAGCTCTGGCCAGCATGCGTGCCTCGGGCTGCTGGTCCTGGGAAGCCGTGGACCAGATTCCGGAATCCAATCTGGCCCAGTTGGTGCACTCCTCCGGGTATTTCAACGCCAAAGCCCGGAAATTAAAGGCCTTTGCCGCTCACGTGGCCATCAACTACCAGGGAAACCTGGACCGGTTTTTTTCCAAACCGGCGGCTCCTTTGCGCGAGGAGTTACTGTCCATCCACGGCATCGGCGATGAGACCGCCGACGACATCATGGTCTACGCCGCGAACAAGCCCTCGTTTGTGATCGACACCTACACCCGGCGGATCATGGACCGCTTGGGCATGACGCCTGACGGCGCCCGACCCAAGTACGGGGATTATCAGGCCGTCTTTCACGATAATCTGCCCCCCAATGTTCAGTTGTTCAATGAATTTCATGCACTGTGGGACCGCCACGCCAAAGAGTCCTGCGCCAAAACTCCCCGCTGCGAAGGTTGTTGCCTTCTGGACGTCTGCGCCACCGGACAGTCCCAGGACCGATAGCTGACGGCTAAAAGCCAAATTGACGCCCGCCACGCCCGCTGGTCATTCCTTGGCTGCTTCCTTCTCCAAAGGCTCCGGCGCCCTCTTGATGACGACAGCAACCGTTGAGGTTCTGTTCACCCTGGTCAAC
Organism: SAR202 cluster bacterium Io17-Chloro-G6; assembly: GCA_002816585.1. Next base: position 31,096 of record MUCT01000025.1, read on the forward strand.
TTTGGTTCATATCATTGGATCTATCGCGGGTTTGGGTTTTGGAACAACGCTCACAAATACCGTGTTCCTCTGTAGAGAAGAAACCATCGGTATGCCACTTTCGTACCTTGTGTTTGACTCTGCGGGTTCGCGCGCGACAATTCCGACAGATGCGCGTCCGCATACACTGACCGTCGCTACGGTAGACCCAGTCGCCATGGTGCAACCCGACTTTGCACGCTATATCCAAAATCTGCTTTAACACCGGAACTCCTACAGTTGCCCTAGTGGGAGTGTCTGAGGGAAGAGTTGATCGGCTTCTGTTGATCGGCTTCTATGGAGCAGTGACCTTCGACGACTTTAGCATGGCCGTAAACACGACTGTTATGGCGATTGTTATAAGAAGCCGTTTCACCTGCCTCCGTTTTTCTTCCCTATACTTCGGTTGTATTGACTCCAACACAAGTAACGCTCGCACCCAATAATATCCCAGTCAAACCGGATCGGCTGTGACGGGAAATGGGGTAGTCCCAACGGAAAATTGCGGAACATGTTGGGCTTCATAATCAGCGGTTTCGGATTGGCTAATTACCGGTCATTCCCCGACTGTTAATAACGGTCACAACGGCCATATGACCGCCAACGGCAACACTGCGTTGAGCACCAATCGGACCTATCATGGATGCCGCCGCTGGCAAGAACCGGCTGCCACATGAGTCCTTGAACCTCCCAGAGTTAATCCGTACCCGATAAATCTCAAAGGAAAGTCTATCGGCGATATTTCCTAGGATTCTTATAGTAAATTCGGTTGTGTTCTATTTGATATGGCGATTATGAGGATTACTACAGGTGGCCACTTTAGCAGTAGTGCCTCGCCACGTTTCGCGAGCATGAGGCCGATAGCCATAGCCGCAACGACATTCAGTATCAGGTTTGGTTCCAGGCCCATGAGAACGATGCGGGACCGCGGCGACCGGGTGAAGATTATGAGCGGCAAGTACACCGGCCACACCGGGACGGTGGAGAGCAATGTGTAACCAAGGACGGTGGACTACCCGAACGAGTTTGTCACCGGCCACCAAGTGGTGCGGGACGCTGAGGTGCCCGTGACGGTCAGTTACGACCGATTACAGCGGCTGAGGCGGCATGGACGGACGCTAAGCCGGCTTCCAAACTAGGCGGCCTGGGGAACGACGATCAATGGGCCGCTTGCGGACTGACCAAACAGTCTTGCTCGTGGCTTTTTTTCTTTCGGTGCTGGCCTGGACTCGCCGACCGATTCGTTTGGCGTTGTCGTCGTAATTCATGATGCCCTTGAAATTCTTCAGATGGTCTTATTCTGATAGCAATCGCCGGTGACCAAAAGTTAGCACCTCGATGCAACATCGCTGTTGGTAAACTCGCTCAAACCGGGTTCCGGAGGCGAGAGACTGGCGCCCTTCCAAACGTTCGCGCCACAGGCCAGCCGCTGTTAGCTAAAAGCTGACAGCTAAATTGACGCCTGCCACGCCCACGGTTATGATGCCCCAGATACGCTACACGCCCAGCAAACGGAGGCCCCAATGCAAGTGGTCCGCATCTACACCGGAGACGACGGCGAGTCCCATTTTGAAGAAATCGATCTGCCTTACGAAAAGGTAGCCGCGGCGGAACGGACGGCAGTCGAGAACGCCGAGAACATCCATTTCCGCCGCTACCAGCCGGGGAATTTCGTCGATTGGCATCCGGCGCCGCGCCGCCAATACGTGATTACCCTGGAAGGCCAAGTTGAAGTTGGTCTGGGCGACGGAACCAAGCGGGTATTCGGCGCCGGGGACGTGCTGTTGGCCGATGACCTGACCGGCCGGGGGCATACGACCGCCGTCTACGGCGACAAGGTCCGGGTCTCCGTAGCCATTCCCCTGGTCGATTAGGGCGCGACGATAGGCTCCGGGCACAGCAGATAGGAGGAGAAGAATCATGCCATTCGCCAAAATAGACGACACCCTGGATATGTACTACGAAGACGATGACTTCTCCGACCCGTGGCGTCAGCCAGAGACGGTCGTGCTCCACCACGGAAATTCCAAGAACACCAAGCTATGGTATGCCTGGGTCCCGTTGCTGGCCCGGCAGTACCGGGTGGTGCGGCTGGACGCCCGCGGCTTCGGCCGGTCGAATGTCCCGCCAGAGGGTTACGACTGGTCGCTGAGCAACTTTGGCACGGACCTGCTGCGGCTGCTGGACCTGCTGGAGTTGGACAAGGTGCACCTCATTGGCGAGACCGTCGGCGGCACAATCTCCGTGCAGTTCGCCTACGACCACCCGGAGCGGCTGCACACACTCACCACCTGCACCTCGCCCTTTAAGTTCGTTGGGGTAGACACCTACAAAGAGTCCCACAGGATGGTCAGCGAAGAGGGCGTGGCGGCCTGGGTGCGGAAAACCGCTGACCGGAGACTGGAGCCGGGAAAATCGGACGCGGCCCATCATCAGTGGTACATCGAGCAGATGTCGCAAACTTCGAAGAGGGTTGTGCTGGAGACCCTAGCCTACCTGGCCACTCAGGACCTGACGGACATCCTGCCCCAGATCAAGACGCCGGCCCTGGTGTTGGCCTCGGAACAGAACGCCAAGGACAACCCAGACCGCACCACTCTCTTCGCCGAGAAGCTGGCCAACGGGCGCTTGGTGGCGATACCAGGCACCAGCGGCTACGTTCAGCACTCAGCCCCAGAAGAGTGCGTCCTAGCCTGGCGTCAGTTCCTGGGCGAGATTAGCGGCGGCTGAGGTCCGGTCTTCTCTCCGGCCTCACCGGAAGGTCCCGGCGATGGCCATCCCGAGTCCAGGCCGTAGCCAGAGAGGCCCCTGCTGTGTCCAAGGGTGTATGGGACCGGCTTGTCTCTATCCAATCTTTCGCGCCCGGACGACGCTCTCTCCATTAGGGAGCAAATCGCGTTCAAACCCTTTAGGGCCCGCAACCTTGTTCAACGGTTTCACCCTTCGGCAAAGCCTGCGTGTATGAGCTCATCAAGCCGTTAAGGTAGGGGCAGGCGTAGTGCCGAGGCCTAGTTGTTCGACGAAGTCGAATCGATCCCATACAGCGGAAGTCTCAACGATTTTGCGGTCCGCCAACCGATAAAGGAAGAATTCCAATACTCCCATGTGCTCGCCAGTTGGTGCCCATGGGCCAAGCCCGCCGAATTCAAAGACTCCCGTGTGCGTGCCGCTGAATAACACTTGCGCAGCCACGTAATCATCTTCTGCCACTAACGAGAGCACAACGTCTTTGTAGTCCGGGAATGCAGCGCGCCAGCGCACTATGATTTCCTTTTGACCTTCGTGCGTACCGGGCTGAGGACCACGCCGCGTTTTGCGGATGTACTCGCTTGCGAATATCTCTTCGACGACGCCGAGGTCGCCCTTGTTCCGAGCCTCTTCGAAGTACCGCCTAACAACCGCCTTATTCTCTTCAGTTGACATGTCCCTCTCCTTATCGATTTGATAAGCGCCGCGGATTACCGCGAACTGTAAGACGGTATCCCTGAGGCGTCAACCAAAATTCGAGAGCTCAGCGGGCGAAGTGTACCAAAGGACCGTTGACTACCCAGATGAGTGCGCCCCCGGCCATCACATCATGCTTGATATTGAGGTGCTAATGACGGTGTGATAAGAAAACCCTCTAAAACAGCGACCGCGACTGGCCGCCGTCCACGTTCAGGCAGGTTCCGGTGATCAGGTTGGCGTTCTCTGAGGCCAGGAAGGCCACGGTGTCGCCGATGGGCTCGGGCCAGCCGAACTTGCCGGCCGGCAGGTTCCGGTCAATGAATTCCGTCACCTGCTCCGGGGTGCTGCTCTGCTGGAACCGGTCCCAAGTGCTGCCGGGGAAGTCGATTGATCCAGGAGCGATGCAGTTGACCAGCACATTCTCCTTCATTAGATTTAGCGCCAGGTGTTTGGAGAAGGCGATCAAAGCTGCCTTGCCGGTCATGTAATCGATGGAGCCGCCGTACTCCCGCCCGTAGATGGAAGAGATGTTGATGATCCGCCCCCAATGTTGCTCCCTCATGTGAGGCAGCACCAGGGCGATCAACTCAACCGGGCTCATCAGGTTGAATTCAACCCCTTCGCGGAAAGTCTCCACTCCGGTCTCTTGGAAGTCTGCGACACCCTTGCGTCCGCCGGCGTTGTTCACCAGGATGTCGGCTGGGCCCAGGGTCCTGACGGTCTGGTCGTGGAACTTAACCAGGTCTTCCTTTTTCATGACATCGGCCTGAACGGACAAGACCTCATATCCCTTGGCCTTGAACTCGGCGGCCGTTTCGTCCAGGTTCTCCTGGCCCCGGGCGCAGATCGAAACCTTGCAACCCTCTCTGGCCAGGGAGTCCGCCGCCTGTTTTCCCAACCCGTGACTGCCACCGGTGATCATTGCGACTTTGCCTTGCAATGCCAGGTCCATTGCCGCCTCCTGTACTTGCAGCGATTTTATCTTTGTTGACGCCCAATCATTGCCACCCGCAAACGGGGCACAGGGATTATAGATGCAGTTGGCCCCGGGTGCATATTCTGGTGGCTGTTCAGTGGCCGGGCTAGCGTTATAATTGGGCACACGTCATCGAGGGGGAAAAATGCAAGCGTTGGAAGGTATCAAGATACTGGATTTCTGCCGCAACGCACCGGGCATGTTTTGCACCATGGTGCTGGCTGACCTGGGCGCCGACGTCTTGATGATCGAGCGGCCCATGGACGAAGCCCGCTCTGCCTACGAGAAGATAGTCGCCGGCATCGATGGGGCGGACGACGAGCGACGTCATGCCGCTTTCAACGCCCTGCAACGGAACAAACGCAGCATCGCACTCAACCTCAAGGAACCAGAAGCCCAACGGATCTTTCACCAACTGGCCGAGACTGCCGACGTGGTGGTGGAAGGGTTCAGGCCGGGTGTCATGGACCGGTTGGGCGCAGGGTACGAGAAAGTCCACTCCATCAATCCCCGGGCGGTCTACTGCTCGGTCTCTGGATATGGCCAAGACGGCCCCTACTCCCAGATGGCCGGACATGACATAAACTACATCTCCTTCGCCGGAGCCCTGGGCCTGATCGGGCCCCAAGGCGGCAGACCCGCCATCCCTCTGAACCTCATCGCCGACTATGCCGGAGGCGGCTTTTGCGGCGCCGTCGGTATTCTGGCGGCTCTGATGTCCCGGGAAAAGACGGGCCGGGGTCAATACGTGGACATCGCCATGAGCGAAGGGGTGCTCTATATGCTGTCCGGGCTGATCTCCGACGTGCTTGCCAGGGGGATATCTGCCGAGCGGGGCGGCAACCGGCTCAACGGAGGCGCGCCGTACTACAACGTCTACCGGACCAAGGACGATAAATATTTCTCCATCGCGGCCATCGAGCCATGGTTCTGGGAGAACCTTTGCCGCGCGCTGGAACGGGACGACCTTCTGCCTCATCAAGAAGCCACCGGAGCTCAAATGTTAGAGGTGGAGCAAGCGCTGGCGGATGCCTTCTTGACTAAAACACGGGATGAGTGGTTTGAAAGCCTGAAAGACAGCAACATCTCGGTGGGCAAGGTCTACTCTCTGGAAGAAGCATTGGACGACCCACACGCCCAGCAGCGGGGCATGGTGCTTGAAGTGGAAGCACCGGATGTCCCCGAGGGCAAGGTGCGCCAGGTGGGTACGGCGATCCATCTATCTGATACTCCTGGCCAGGTCCGGCATCTTGGCTCGGTTACTGGCCAGCACACCGCGGATGTTCTGGAGGAACTGGGCTTCAACCCAGCGGCGGTGGCTGATCTGTTGCGCCGCCAGGTGGTGCAATAAAGCTCCGCCAACGCCGGAGGAAATAGAACAAGGCTCCGGGCGTGCTATACTATGGCCGCTCCAACAATGACCGGCTCGGCATCGGAATACGTCCGGCGACCTGGTGATTCTTGAATAAACTGGCCGGATTACTATTGATATCAAGGCTTAGAGAAAGATAGTTGATTAAGCGCTTCTCAGTCCTGTACGTGGGCCAGATCGACCTTGAAGATGTGGGCGCCAACGGCCGGGCTCCCGACGACCGCCGCTATACCAATGAGCAATTGATTCAGACCTACGACCACGCCATGGCTTTGGCCAAGCAGATGGACGATTCCGGCTTTTATTGCTTGTGGGCTGCCGAGCACCACTTCCAACGGGAAGGCTATGAGTGCATTCCCAATCTGACCCTGCTGGGGACACACCTGGCGGCGCATACTAAGAACCTCAAATTCGGGGCGGCGTTCAACATCGTGCCCATGTGGCATCCTCTACGCCTGGCGGAAGATTTCTCCATGGGCGACGTTCTTACCGGCGGGAGGCTGATCTTTGGGATCGGACGCGGCTATCAGGCCAGGGAGGTCGAAACCTTCGGGTCTCCACTCATCGACCAGGACGCCAACCGCGAGCTCTTTGAAGAACAGGTTGAGATTCTTTTGAAGGCCTTCAACCAGGAGTCGTTCAGCCATCACGGAAAACACTACCAGATACCGCCCGATGTCCCTTACCGGGGCTACCAACTCAAGGAAATTACATTGGTGCCTAGGCCGACCCATCTGCCAGTGGAGATCTGGCAGCCGATGACCAGCGGGCGCACCATCGATTTCATCGCCAAGAAAGGCATCAAAGGCATGACAGCTCTCAGCGGTGAGAAGGTGGTGGACCAGTTCTTCAACACCTACCGAGACACCGCCGAAACTGCGGGGCGCAGCCTAACTTTGGGACAGGACATGGCCTTGGGCTTCGGTTTCTACATTGCAGACACCCGAGAGGAAGCCATGGAAAAGGTCCGTCCATTCCATGACGAACGCTACAAGTGGTTCGCTCCCTTCGGGCTAGTCCGCTATGTGGACGAAGAGGGCCGGATGTGGGGCACCCCCGGAGCCCCGGCTCGCACACCCCAGGTGGAGGACGGAGTGCAGCAGAAGGCCTGGATCTGCGGACCGCCCGAACATTTCATCGAGACCTTCAAGTATTTTGAAGAGAAATACCCCGGTCTGGAAGACATTGTCCTCCAATGGCCCGAGGGTATGCCCTGGCACGAGTTAAGCCCCCAGTTGGAGATTTTTTCCAAGGAAGTCATGCCGGCGTTCACGGATCGCTGATGCCTGAGGATGTACTTTCGTAAAAACCGCTAGGCTCCTCCGCTCGTCCTGAGCCTGTCGAAGGATGCGCATCAGTCATATTTTTGACCGGATAAGTTTTATCTGCCACGAGTGGTGGTTCGACATCCTTCCGCGGAAGGACACCACGAACGGAATTAGCAAACCTGAGATTGACGACCAAGTAGTAATCAAGCAGATCCGAAAGAAATTTGTCATAACCTAACGGTAACGAGGTACACGCCCACAGCAGGCGGCGTGTCCGGCGCAGGAGTGGCCTTTGTCGGTCCCCGAACATATAACTCTGGCCAAGTCTGGGTCTAACGCCATTTCCCGGTGGCGGGAGGCGACGTGGCGGAGGCCCAACACCCAGTTGCCCAAATTCAGCCTTGGTTATCGTCTGGAGGACCTAGCTGCAGGAGAAACATTTCAACCCCAATACATCTATGGGCGCCCTACTCTGGATCTCTCGGATGCCATGTTAAGCGCGGCCAAGTTATCTGGGGCCGACCTGGCGCACGACGATCTCAGCGGCGCCGACCTGACTGCTTCGGACCTCCACCTGGCGGACCTTTCCGGGGCCAACCTTCAGGGTGCTCACCTCTGGCGCTCCAACCTGTCCCGCGCCAACTTCACCGAGGCCCACATGGCTGGCTGCACTCTGGGCCGGACCAACCTATCCAACAGCGTTCTTAGGTTGGCCAGCCTCAGAGGCGCTGATCTCTCATATGCCAACCTTTCTTACGCTGACCTGGAAAAGGCCGACCTCTCAGGAGCCGACCTCACCCAAACCGATCTTTCATGGGCCAACCTCAACGGCGCCAATCTCCGCAACGCACGGCTTATCGGGTCCATTCTGGATATGGCCGACTTGACTGGCGCGGACCTCCGAGGCGCTACCATTATCAAGACCCGACTCAACAGCACTAGTCTAAGCGGGTCAATATGCGGGGTAACCACCTTCGCCAACTGCGACCTGACCCGCGTCATCGGACTTGAGGGTGTGCGGCATTCCGGGCCCAGCATGATTTCCTTAGATACACTAACCCGCTCCAAGGGCCAAGTTCCTGACAAATTCCTGGAAGGCGCAGGGGTAGCCCCTCCCCTGATCGCCGCTCAGGACGCCATTAGGTCATCGGGATCGACCTACACCAGGGTATTGCTGTTGGGGTCGGAGAACGACGGAGAATTCGCGGCCAAGGTTAGAACCAGCCTGGCGGAGGCCCAGGTGCCCAGTTGGATAATCGCCGCTGATGATGAGGCCTCGCTGCAGTCCGGCGCGATTAACTTGGAAAAAGTGTTCTACTACGACCGGCTGGTTCTCCTATGCACCGCCGAGTCCCTGGAAAACCCCCACACCAGCCGTCATTTCAGCACCCTGGTTAACGGGTCTGGGTTCCCGTTGGGAGAAACTCTGATCACCGTGGCGGCCGACGACATCTTCTACCAGCGCGAAGACCGCCTATGCTCGGGGCTGCGGGATGGCTTGGTGGTGGATTTCCGGGGCTGGCAGGATGAGGTGCGTTACAACGAAGCAATGTCGTCCCTGATCGGGGAGATCTCCGGACCTTCGTTCTAGCACTCCGTCGCAAAAATCGGCTCTATCCACTCTGCTCATGGTGAGATTGTCGAACCACCGGCTATTCGCCAGTCAACTGGCTCATTACGAGCGGACGTCCGTAACAATTGTCTCTGAAATTGTGTACAAATTTCTATTATTCCACCGGGGTGCCTTTGGCCAGCATCAGGCACGCCTCCCCCCATTGGTTCGGGTTCGCAAGGTCCCACTCGTCCCCCGAACCAGCGGGCTGCAAACGCAACCCTTCGTCTCCGCCGTAGACCAGCAGCACCACACCCTCTCCCGAATCCTCCGCCAAGGCCGAATTCGCGATACATGGGCCCTGCGAACTCCAGCCGGTGACGCGGCACCAAAGGTCCTCTCCCATGGGATTAGTGGCGTACACCCGCACCACCTCAATTGGGTCGCTCAAAAGGTCGAACATTCTATGCAGGTCCAGAGGGCTGTTCCCGCCGCCGGCGACTTCAACTTCAACCAGCATCAGTTCCTGCTCCCGTTTGGAGTTTTCCCCATACTATCATCTGCGCCGCGCCCATACCCAATGCAGCGCATCTTAATTATTAAGGGACTCAAGGGCCAGCGTAGTCGGTACCCAAAGGACCATTCAATCGGACCCTGGAGGACAGAGATTAGGGCCTGTTTTGGGATATACCAGAGATAGTGGAGAAGATAAGAGCCGATGGGACCTTTCTTGGTATCCATTGGCGGACGATCACCGGAGATAATAAATGCTTGAAACAAAGGCACATAGCACATTTGACGAGGTTAATTTATTTTTCGATGACGCCGCGGACCGGCTGGAGCTGAGCAGCGGCCTAAGGGAGATGCTGAAACGCCCATGGCGAGAACTTCAAGTCCAGGTTCCAGTGCGCATGGACAACGGCGAGGTCCAGGTGTTTACCGGCTTCAGGGTGCAGCACAACGGCGCCCGGGGGCCATACAAGGGTGGAGTCCGCTACCACCCGGAGGCCGACCTGGAAGAGGTGCGTGCCTTGGCGTCTCTGATGACCTGGAAAACTGCTTTGGTCGACCTTCCTTATGGCGGGTCCAAAGGCGGGGTGCAGGTAGACCCCGGGCAGCTCTCACAGGGCGAGCTAAACCGGCTCACCCGTCGCTACACGTTGAGTATCGAGCACTTGATCGCCCCCAACCGGGACATCCCCGCTCCCGACATGGGCACCAACGCCCAGACCATGGCCTGGATGATGGACGCCTACGGGCAGTTGCACGGGCATTCGCCGGCCATCGTGACCGGAAAGCCAGTGGAGATGGGAGGCTCTCTAGGCCGGGAAGCCGCCACCGGCCGCGGTGTGGCAATCCTGCTCCAAGAAGCCGCCAGGGACCTGGGTCTAGACACCCAGGGGGCCAGGATCGTTGTGCAGGGCTTCGGCAACGTCGGGTCCTGGGCCGCTCAGATTATGCATGACAGCGGTTGCCGGATCATAGCCGTGAGCGGAGTCGACGGCGGCGTCTACAACCCCAGAGGTCTGGACATCAAACGGTTGCAAGATTTTCAGAAGATTACCGGCGGGGTTACTGGATTCACCGGCGGCGAGCAGATCTCCAACCGCGAGCTTCTGGAGCTGGAGTGCGACGTGCTCGTCCCGGCGGCCATCGATAACGTGATCACTGAAGACAATGCCAGGTTCATAAAGGCTCCATTGATCTTGGAGGCGGCCAACCACCCAATTACGCCCGAAGCCGACCAAATACTAAGCGGCGGCGGAATCACCATTCTGCCGGACATCTTGGTCAACGCGGGCGGCGTGGTGGTGTCCTACTTCGAGTGGACCCAAAACCTCCAGGAATTTCATTGGGAGGAGAGCCGGGTCAACGAGGAGCTCAAGAAAACCCTGCTCCGAGCTTACCAGGAAGTGCGGACGCGAAGCGTCAACCAGGCTATCACACACCGCCAGGCCTCCTTTGAGGTCGGCGTGCAACGCGTAGCCAGGGCCGTTGAGCTGCGCGGGTTCGTGTAATAACGGTGAGCTTTCAGCGGTAAGCTTGCTGAATGAGGTGGTTTGGGTTGCGGTGAGGATACGGAAATCCCTCAACCCCCTTTGCGCAAGGGGGCTTCTGGAGGATTTTCAGGTTACGGTCCTTCGCTGATAGCTGGATGCAGATAGCTCCATTTGTTGACACCCCCAAGCCCCCTACGTATCATTGCCTCAGAGTGAGCCTGGCCTTACTAGGCACGGGCGCTGGCCAGCAATGATGTCGCAAGGGGGTGCAACGTGTCCATAGGAATCAAGACCTATCGTCCGACCGTATCGGGTGGGACCCACATGGTGACGGCTGGGCATTACCTGGCTACGGCGTCGGGATACCGGATACTGGAGCAGGGCGGCAACGCCACTGACGCCGGTGTGGCGGCAGGAATCACCCTCAACGTGGTGCTGCCCCAGTGGACCAACTTTGGCGGCGTCGCCCCTATTATCATCCACGACGCCCAGAAGAAAGAGACCGTTTCAATTAGCGGCCTTGGTCGCTGGCCCAAAGCCGCCAACATCGACGATTACCTGGCCAAGTTCGGCGGCGACCTGCCCCCCGGCATCCCCCGCACGGTTACCCCGGCGGGAGCCGACGCCTGGATGACCGCACTAAAGTTATACGGGACAATGACCTTTGAGCAGGTGGTCACTCCGGCGATGGAGTTGGCTGAGATTGGGTTTCCAGTGCCGTCAACATTGGCGAGCTTCTTTGCCAATTCGTCGGGCGACAATTTGACCCACGAGACCAGTGGCGGGGCTAATTGGCCTTCAACTGAAGAGATCTTTTACCCAGGCGGCAGGGCTTTCAAGACCGGAGAAACTCTGGTGCAGAAGGACCTGGCCCGCAGCTTCATGCGCCTGATCGAAGTTGAACGCAAGAATTCCTCCCAAGGCCGAGAAGCCGCGATCCAGGCGGCACGCGACTTCTTCTACAAGGGTGAAATCGCCCAAGAAATGGTGAAATTCAACCAAGAGAATGGCGGCCTCCTCACCATGGAGGACCTGGCTGATTTTCACGTCGGCGTCGAGGCTCCAGCTCATGGAACTTACAAGGGAATCGACGTCTACACCTGTGGGCCCTGGTGCCAGGGTCCGGTGAGTATCCAGGCCCTGCAGATACTTGAGGGCATGGACCTCAAGAGCATGGGCCACAACAGCGCCGATTACATCCACTCGGTGGTTGAAGCCCTGGCTTTGGCTTTGAGCGACCGTGAAGCATATTACGGCGACCCTGACTTCGTGGACGTGCCGATGGAAGGTTTAATGTCCAAGTCCTTCGCCGAAGAACGACGGGCCCTGATCGATCCCCGCAAGGCCTTCGGCGAAATGCCCGAGGCCGGCAACCCTTGGCGTCATCAGGGCATGGAGTCGCCCATCGGCAAGCCGGCCCGCCCCGAACCGGTAAGCGGCGGTCTCCCAGCCGACACCAGCTATACCGCTGTTGTCGACCGCTGGGGCAACGCTTTCTCCGCAACGCCCAGCGACAACATCGAATACAACCCCATCGTCAAGGGTTTGGGGTTCATCGTATCCGGCCGCGGCTCCCAGTCGTGGCTGGACCACAACCACCCCAGTTCCATGCGGCCGGGCAAGCGGCCTCGTTTGACCCCAAATCCGGCCCTGGCCATGAAGGACGGCAAGGTGTTGATGCCCTTTGGGACGCCGGGCGGCGACGTACAGCCCCAGTCCATGGTCCAGTTGTTCCTGAACGTGGCCGAGTTCGGCATGGAAGTGCAGGAGGCCATAGAAGCGCCCAGAGTCTCGACCTGGAGCTTCCCCAACTCCTTTTGGCCCCACGCCTACAATCCGGGCCTGCTCGGCGTGGAAGGCCGCATCGCCCCGGACGTGGTTGAAGACCTGCGCAAGAGGGGTCACAACGTGGAGGTCTGGGATGATTTCACGCCGCGCATGGGTTGCCTATGCGCCATCCACGTGGACCAGGAACGGGGCGGCCGCAACGGCGGCGCCGACCCCCGGCGCGACGGCTATGCCATGGGGCGGTAGACCAGGCTGGGTAGAAGCGCACGAGAAACGGCGGTCTCGTTGGTTTAAATGACCGGGTCGGTTTGCTATCTCAATTTCGAGTATTTGGCGTAGAGACTATTCGCGATAGCGTCCGCCCATAGGAACGTCACATTCGAAGAATTAAGTCCTTGAGAAACCGATGCTTTATTCCCGAGCCGGGCCAATTCGGTTAAGCTGACCTTTAGCTTAGGATAGTTTGAACCCCAAAGCCCGTAGTCGATTTCGGAATCACGCATTGATTCTCGATATAGAGATAGCTCCATATTCGCTTTGTTCACATCTCCTGAGTGTTTCATCAATAAATCGGCGTAGTTGGTTCGCACATTGGTGACCCAATTTTGATGGGGTTTAAGCATCATCGCAATTTCCGAACCGACACTGATCCCCAGTGAATGGATATTTGCGTCTTCGATGAATTTGGGTATTTGGAGCGGGTCGGTAATTCCATTGATGTCCCAAGCGAATTTGAAGATTCGTTCGTAGATTCTATTATTGTTTAAGTTGCCTAAGATTTGCGGGCCAAGTCCGTGTTCTGCCGCGCTGTAATTTCCGTGTGGAGCCGCTATTCCTAGTGCCTTGTCCACATAATCTTGAACACGGTCGGTGGCCAGATCTTGAGTCAGTTCTTGGTGTGCTTCAATTCGAAGGCTGAAATGTCTCCAAATTTCCTCAAACGAGAGGCTAGAAATCAATCTTTCCATATTGGCTCCTCAAACGTTGCGATCAGACTGTCAATGAACTGCCATCTACTCCGCCGTGCGGCCACCGTCGATGACCAACTCTGATCCGGTGACGAAGGACGATTCGTCCGAGGCTAGGTACAGAGCCCCGTAAGCCACGTCTTCAGGCCTTCCCAGGCGTCCGAGAGGCGTCCGGTTCATCCGGTCTTCCCGCATGGCCTCATCGGCCAATAATCCTTCGGTCATAGGAGTCTCGATGGTGCCAGGGTGGATCGAATTGGCCCTTATTCCTTCCGTGGCGTATTGGATAGCCGTCGACTTGGTCAACAAGCGCACGGCGCCCTTGGATGCCGTGTAGGCCGTGGTCTGCTTAACCCCCACCAGCCCGGCCACCGACGAGATATTCACGATGGACCCGCCACCGGTCTTGCGCATTTCCGGTATGGAGTACTTGGTGCCCAAGAACACTCCCTTGGCGTTGATGTCCATCACCTGGTCCCATTCTGAAGATGTGGTCTCCTCCACGATGTGGGCGCGGTAGATCCCGGCGTTGTTCACCAGAATATCCAGCTTGCCAAAGCGGGAGACCGCCTCGTTCACGGCTGACTGCCAAGCGTCTTCGCTGGCCACGTCTAGAAGCACGAACATGCATTCGCCGCCGGTTTCATTGATCGCGGCCTCTACCTTGCGGCCCTCATCCTCCAGCCTGTCTCCGATGATTACCTTGGCCCCCTCTTGGGCGAAGAGCCTGGCTTCCACCGCGCCCATACCTCGAGCGCCTCCGCTGATCATCGCCACCTTATTTTCCAGACGCATTGCGCTGCCTCCGATAAATTGCTTGCGCAGATTTTAATGCCTGGCCGCACTTAGTCAAGGGGTCGCAACCGGGCAGCGTCTCATTTAAGCACAAGCAGGCTTGGTCTATCTCCCGCCCTTCGCAAGGCCGGCCAGGACCACCAACCATAGCTGCCAGTTATCGGTTCTATTCGTCACTGGTTGGTACGGCTAGACCCAAATGCCACCCACTGTTAAAAAGTAACTGAGGGATTAGGTGAACGCCTAAGGTGAAATAGTCCCCATCCGGACCTAATGAATGACACATAGGCGGACCCGCTGTAATGATTGCTAAACTAGTGCCAAGAATACGCCGCACCCACAGGTTCATTGAGATAAGAGAAATGCCGTCTCAGCAGACCCGCATGCTGCTTGACACTTATCCTGGGAAGTTTGGATGTGTATCAAGGGCGGCCAACCGGATTAATAAACTGCTGCTAACCTTTTGCAGTCCAGAGCTGTTATATCAAACGAATGGCAATAATGGACAAGGGCCTCGTCTGTGTCGATAGAGAACCGAGATGAAGTAGCCCTGGTGCTCTCCGCCCAGCGGGGAGACCGCGAAGCATTCGCTCAACTATACGAGGCCAATGTAGAGCGAATATATCGCTATCTCTTGTCCCGCCTGGCTGAGCCTGCCGACGCCGAGGACGTTACGGCGGAGGTTTTCATGCAGGCGATGAAAGCCCTGCCATCGTACAAATCTGAGGGAACGCCGCTTATAGCCTGGCTATTTCGTATCGCACACAATCAAGCAGTGAATTACATGAAGAAGACCGCACGCCGCAAGGAAACGCTCTTGACGGAGACTGCGGCCGCTTACGATAGTCCCGAGGAGGAAGTGCTCGAAAAGGTCAGGCTGGGAGAGGTGATTGGAGCGATGGAAACTCTCACCGACTTGCAACGTCAGGTGCTCAGCCTTAGATTTTCCGCCGACCTTTCCATTGCAGAGGTGGCAAAGGTCATGAGCCGCAAAGAAGGCGCGGTGAAATTTCTGCAATTTAGTGCGCTAAGGGCCCTGCGTAGAGTCCCAAATCTGCAAGAGGCGATCAGCCATGGACGACATTAAACAAGAGATCGTTGAGGAGTGCCTCGAACTTCTGCGTCAAGGTGAGACACTGGAGCAGTGCCTGGAGCGGCACCCAGAAGAGGCTGCGGACTTGGAGCCTATACTGCGCGTTGCATTATCAGTCCGAAGCGATCTTGCAGCGGTCCTGCCTCTACCGACTCGGACCCGCATGAGGGGCCGCGTGCTGGCCGAGTGGGACCGCCAACACCAGCCAAGACGTTGGAATCTGCGTATTCCATCAATCTTCTCCAAGCGGGCGTTACTCCCCGAGTGGGCGCTCTTTCCAAGATTGGCGTTCGCGACTGCCATATTGGTGGTGGCCTTGGCGCTAGGCGGACTGGGTACAAATACCGCTGCGGCGAATTCAGTTCCGGGGGACATGTTGTACCCGGTCAAGGAGATGCGGGAAGGTGTGCAGCTGTGGTTCGCCCGATCTCCCGAGGCCAAAGTTGAGATGTACACCAGCTTCGTGAACGAGCGGGTCGAGGAGGTTAGCAAGATGGCGGCCCGGGAACAGGCCAACCTCGATGCCATTTCGGATGCTCTGGCACGGATGCAAGAACACTTAACGGCCCTCAATGTGGTGGTGGACGGCAAGCTTGCTCTCAGCAATGTCGAGCGGATTGATTCAGACTTCGTGGAGGCCCTGCAAAAGTCAATTGCCGAGCAGGGCGCCGCTGGAAACTTGCTGGAAACTGCTCTGGAAGAAGTGCCCACCGAAGGCAGGCCGGCGTTCAGCAATGCCTTGAATGCACTCCAGACCGCACAAGAAAGAGTGGACTCCGCCCTAGAAACAGTGGGCCAATCCGGTTTTAATGATTAGTAAGGCGTAGGCGGAAGATTCGACCCCCACGCCTGAATCATCAAAACTCGGAGATTCCGCCTTGGAACGCATACCCCTTATCGGATCTTTGCCAGCGTTGTCCATGACTGGCGTTATCCTAATCCTGATGTTACTCCTGGCAGCATGCGGGGGAGAGAGCACAAGCTTTAGTCCGACAATTGACCCAACTTCGACCGCTGTAGCAACACAATTCCCTCCGCCCTCTACGACCGGTTCCTCTACTCCTATTCCGGGCTCCACATTGCCGCCGACTGCCGACCCTGCTTCGCCACTCAGATTGGAGCTGCTGGCCCCGGACGACGGCGCCGGTGTAGAAGTCGATGCCGTCAGGGTCATGGGAAAAACCAGAATCGATGCGGCCGTAGGCGTCAACGGGACTCCCGTGGAAATCTCGGCTGATGGCAGCTTCCAGCATGACCTGGTCCTGGAAAATGGGCCTAATTTGGTTGAAGTAATAGCTACAACCCTATCAGGCCAAACAGCTACTCAAGAAGCGGCCGTGTTCTTCATATCCACCGCTGCTGGGCTTCCCTTCACCTTGTTATACCCTCCTGATAGCCTGACAGTGTCGGAGCCAGAGATCCTGGTTGTTGGGAGCACCAGTCCAGATGCGGTGGTGGGAGTAGATGGAACCCCGGTGGATATCAACGGCCTGGGGATATTCTCTACCACCGTCACTCTGGAGGAGGGCGGTAACTTCATCGAAGTATTGGCAACCGACATTGATGAGAATGTTCGCTTTCAGACGGTAGCGGTGTTCTACCTCCCATGACTATTCTTCGTGATGCTAACCTTCGGCGATCCGGGATTGTTATAAGGGCAAGACCAATTTCTGGAGACAAGATCATGAAGATAACCATTGGCATTATCATGCTAGCAATCGCTGGTCTGATGACGCTGAACGTCGGACTCATTTCGGCCCAGGAGTCCAACTCCATCAGCGGTTTCGTTATTGACGCCACGACAGGATTTCCGATTGAAGGGGCAGAGGTCCAATTGGAGAGTGATTTGGGCCAAATCCTCTCAACTGTTACCAACGCCTCCGGCGAATACTCGGTTGGCGAGGTGCCAGCAGGCGCGCAAGTTGTCACGGCATCAGCCGAGGGGTACGAAAGCGAGTCGGTTGGCGCTGATATATCAGATGATGAGGGAAGCACTGTAGACTTCACACTTCAGCCCTTGGACGAGGAAGAAGAGGAAGGCGACGAAGCCGAGGAGTTGGAGGCTGACGAAGGGGTAAGGGAGGCAGGAACTCGTCATGGATATGTGGGTATCTACAATTCCACTACCGCCTCTACGACGGGCGCTGGCGTCGCCGCTGGCTTTGGAGAGTTTACTGTCACCACAAAGAGCGGTGAAAGGATAGCGATACAGCTTCCCGGTACTGGTCTAGCGTCCATCGCTGAACGAACCGAAACGTTTGTGTCCATCATCAAGACACCGGGCCGGCCTGGAAGAATCCTCGCCGACGGAGACCAGGTGGCGGTACTGGTTGAGTTCGAGGAGGGCCACGATGGACTGGTCCAAGTAGCCGTGCAGGTGGTGGTCAAACCAGACAAACCGGCGCCCCATACGGTGGGAGCTGTGGTGAGTATCACGACTGATGAGAACGGGGTTCGAACCGTCAACATAATGCGCCACAATGGGAAAGTAAAGGAGTTACAGCTTGGCCCCGACGCAGAGCTACCTGAGGTTGGCGACCTGGTAACCGCCTTCCAAGGCCGGGGCAGTGGCGGCAACGGACCTCCCGTCGCCAAGGGTCTCGTGCGCGCCGATGCAGTTCGTCAGCGCCTGGAGAGCTTCCTTGATGACCTAACCAGCGAGGCGGGCGATCTGTCCCCAAAGGCCCTGGAAAAGTGGGCACGGCGTGTTGCTGATATCGCAGCCTTGCTGGAAGATCACGCGGCCGATCATTTGGCGGTCATCGAAGAAGTAAGCTCTAACTCGAACCTGCCTCCCCAGGCTGTCGCGGGCATGCTGAAAGGGCTGGCGAAAGCCGAGAATGGTATTGCCAAGGCCATTATCAAGAGCAATGAAGCAAAGATCAAGGTTGGAAAATCCAACGAGGGTCAGAGCCAGGGACAGGGAGAGGGCCGCGGCAATCGGTAGTCTGTCCTGTTGACAGGCTGTTAAACCTCCGCGGTCCTGCCGGTGGATTCCGGCCTACCAAGGAATAACGAATAATGAAGGCGGTCTCTCCATTGCACAATGGGGGACCGCCTTCCCGATTTCATCGTTGTCCTATCATCCTCCATCTGCCTTCGCCTGCTCCCGTGTCAACCTCCGGTACGGCCGATATTGACCCGGCTATAGGGCGCCGATAGAATGGCCACAACGCCATATGGAACCAGTACCGGGCACTACGCCTCCCACTTCAAACTCCCTTATCCAGCTCACCCTTCGTTACTTCCTCATCACGGTGGCCTTGGCTGGCATCGTTTTCTTGATGGCCTGTGGTGGCTCTAGCCAGTCCGCACGAGACTTTGAAGTGGTCCAATTTGACGGTGCGACTTTCCGGTTGTCCCAGGAGACTGCAGACCATGCGGTAGTGCTGAATTTCTGGTATCCCAGCTGCCCTCCCTGCCGCGAGGAGATGCCCGCCTTCGAGGCTGCCTGGCAAGAGCTAAAAGACGGTCCGGTACGGTTCCTGGGCCTGTACGTCCCCCAGGGCTTCGATTCGGAGCAGGATGCCCGGGACTTTGTAAACGAGCTTGGATTGACCTTCAGCTTTGCGACCGACCGCCTGGCCCGCATAGCTGAAGCGTATGAGTTGGAATATTTCCCCAAGACTTTTTTCATAGACATGGAAGGAAATGTGGTGGCCACCCGTATCAGTACCCTGGAGCCGGAGGAGATCATCCGGCAGGTCCGCGCGTTGACCGGGGACGTGGCGTCATAGAAGCCCGTTTCGGTGGCTGACGCCGTCCCATGAACGTCTTAGACTGGATCTTGTTGGCCATCCGCTGGGGACATGCGCTGTCGGCGGTTGCCTGGATTGGCGGCGGCATCTTCTACTTGATGGTGTTGCGCCCGGCGTTACAACGGGCACGAGGGCAGGCGCAAGGGCGGGCTGCGGGGCTGCCCCCGGAAACGAACCGGGCGATCGGCGTCGAGTTCCGAGGCCTTGTCAGCACCGCCATCGCCGTATTGCTGCTGACCGGGGTCATTCTGTCAGTCTCAAGGTTGACCGAGGATGCGGTGACCAGCCCCTACGTGGCCGTGTTGGTGGTGAAGATAATTCTGGCGCTCTACATGTTCTACGTGGTCCGGTTCATGCGTCAAGACACCTATCCCGAGGAAATAGAGCTTGGTGGTTCTGGCTGGCAGAGGTTGCGGGGCCGGTTAACGGGAACGACCGCCTTATTGGTAATCGGAATAATAGTGATAGGATTGTCTGACGTGCTGGACGGACTGCTTGAGAACGCTCTGGCGCACTGAGCGGCGCACATGAATGGAGTATCGATGAAGAAAGACCTAATGGAGATACTGGCCTGCCCCGTTTGCAAGGGCGAATTGGAATTGAGCTCCGAATCCGAAGAGGGGGACGACGTGGTGACCGGCAGTCTCTTTTGCGCCGCGTGCGACGAGACCTACCCGATCGAGGAGTCCATCCCCAACCTGCTGCCGCCAGACCTGCGCCGGGAGCTGGAGTAGCTGATCCCCAAATCCTTTGGTTTTGTCCTGGCGGCAGCGATTGGTACGCCAGCCTAGGACGCCGGGATGGCTCCTAATTGGACTAGGAGTCCCAGCAGGTCGATCTCCGACCACTGTTCGGCAATCTTGCCGTCTTCCAGCCGGTATATATGAATCTCAGTCCAGCCGACTTGTCTTCCCGTCGGCGGAATGCCATTGAATTCTCCGGTGTGTGTTGCGTTGGTCTGTGTCCGCTCGATCACCTTATCTCCATCCGCCAGCAATTCCTGGACCGATGCGTGAACATCCGGGAAGCCTGCCACAATGGACTGGCCCAATAGTTTGATCCCTTCGCGGCCTTCGGGAAGTCTGGGATCTGTTAGATGGTGAACGAAATCAGGGCTCATCAGTTCATCCACGATCTCGTGGTTCGCATTGTTTTTGAATTCCTCGATGAACCTGCTGACCACGTCCCGGTTCGCTTCGCTCGTGGCGGCCGCATCTAACGATGCCGAATCTCCGCAGGCTGGGAGAAATACCGCAGCCAATAGGATACCTATGAGCGCCATTGGCGCCTTTAACGCATACATATCTCGACCTATCCAAATTCCCGCCGGCCCCAGATTTTCCTGGTACCGAGGGGCAAAATCAATGAGGCCCGCATCCTCCAACCAAGCGATGCGGGCCTCAGGGTTTTTCAGGGCTATTCGGCGGGTTGGGCCATCGCCAATGCGTCATCCCGGCTGACGTCTTGTTGGTGTACTACCTTCCCGTGTTCTTGGACCAATTTCACCAATTCATCGTCAGTATCCCCGGTGATCTTTTCCCCACATGGGCAATTCACTACCTTGGCCATCTTAATCCTCCTTTAGGAACTAATTTTGGAACTAATTTCGGCTCGGAACACGCCGTTATAATACAATCCTGAATTTGGCAAAATCTTGGCAAATGTTTGGCAGGCGATGGGGCTAAGGATCTACGTTACCGGCAGGGTGGCGATCGAAATGGATGGCCGGGTTGTGATTGACGAGCGTCAATTCCGTGGCAAACAAGGCCGGCTGCTATTCGTTTATCTAGTGAGCGAAAGGAGCCGCTCAGTGGCCAAAGAAGAGTTGGCGTCGGTGTTGTGGCCCGACGAACAATCAGAGTCTTGGGAGGCCGCGCTCAGCGCCCTGACCAGCCGGTTGGCTGCGCTGTTTACCGGCGATGGGCTGGCAGGTCAGGGATTGTCCTTTTCACGCAGTTTCGGCCAATATCAGCTCAAACTACCCACCGATGCTTGGGTAGACATCGAAGCCGGGATTTCCGCCTTGGACCGGGCGGAGGCCGCTGTCAGATCTGGCGAAGCGAGACAGGCATTGGGGCCGGCGGCCGTGGCCGCATCCATAGCCCGGCGTCCCTTCTTGCCTGGAGTGGAAGGATTTTGGCGAGAGAGTCTGCAGGCGAAACTGGAACGTCAACTGATCAGGGCATTGGACTGCCTGGGGGAGATGCAGTTGGAGATCGGCGAGCCGCAGACGGCCTTGGAAACAGCATTGGAATCCTTGAGGATGGACCCATACCGCGAGCGCACCCACCGGTGCTTGATGCGGGCCTATGCCGCAACTGGCAACCGATCTAGAGCTTTGGCCGCATATCATGAGTTCCGGCAGTTGCTGGTGGAAGAAGTTGGAACAGAGCCGGAGTCTGAAACTCAGGCCCTGTACCTCAAATTTCTAGACTAGACCAGCCGGAGGCCCACTAACGTCCGCCAAGAACCGGACTATTTCCAGACGACAAATTTCGACAAAGCTAACATGGGTCATCACGGAGTTCGCCAAGGGCCAAATGGACTCATGAAGAAGAAAAATTTGCGGGAAAAAGAGAGATGACTGGCCAACGCTAGGACGACGGCGTCAACGCCCAGGTGCGCTCATGCCACTGAACTCCCTATAAAACCCTATTTAGCACCGGGACCCCACCCGACCGAAGGTATTTGCCGCCCGCAGGGCCTTAGCCCTCTCCGGTCAAGACCCGGACGACGATTGGGGCCAATTCCTCGGCCCTGGCGCGAAGCGCTTCCCGGGTCAGATTCTCAATTGGGTGTTGGGTGAAGATGGTTGGGTAGTCGGGCGCTCCCCACATCTTGGCCATGCCCGCCGCCGTCGGCACAAACCGGTCGGTGCAGATGGTGGCCGATGGTATGCCGGCATTCTCCACGTGGATTCCGTCGTGCACACTGCACGCACTGCAGGACCCTCAATCACCTATCGCAATGATGACCGAGTCGACCTGCTCGGTTAGCTCCCTGAGCGCTGTGGGGTCGGCAGGCCGGGAGGCGCTGGGCTTGCGGTGCCACTTGACCTCGGTTATCTCGTAGCGCGTTCTCAGTACCTCTGCCAGCTCCTCCAGAAGAACGTCGGCGTTGCGCTTGCTATCGTCGATGATCCCAAGGCGGGTGCCGGCCAGGCTGGCCAGCCGCGGAGCGCCGTCGAATGGAGCAACTATGGGCTGGGTAACCGGGTTAACGAGTACGTGTTCGCTCTGAGCCATTTGGTTCCCTCTCTACGCGCCAATTACCGGCGACCTAATTGGATTGTCGCAACCTCATCTTGAAAATGCAACGGGCTGGGCATTATTCGCTGGAATATTCGAAGGGGCAGAACTCTCCGTATTTGCCGCTGTAGTCGAATGATTGCCCGTCCATTTCAAATGTGAACGTCTCCGCTGAGCATAATTCTGTGATGTTGGCTGTGAAACCTGTGGGCTTGGTCAGAGTCGCCAACTCGTCCTTTCCGGTAACCGGGTTCTTCATAGCGCCCAACTGTAGGTCGATAACGCCTGGAATCTTCAACCCGCTACGGATGCCGTCCAAGTTCAACTCGAATGGCTGGTAGCTGAACCCCAAATACTTGGTGCACAGTTCGTGAAAAATACTAAAAGGTGGCACTTCTTGGAGAACGGTCTCCACGGCTTTCCGCTGCTCTGGGGAAAGCTGTTCGTCAATCACGAATAATCCTGTGCCATTGCCCAGGTGGACGGCTTCAGGAAACAGTGCTAACTGCCCGAAGGTCGTGTCGTCGAGCGAAACTCCGTCGTAGTGCCCAGTCACAACATGCCAGAAGTAGGCGCCCTCGCAATTGCCGTAGGACGGCGCTATCTCGAAATTGCAGGGGCAACCCCAGTCGCAGTTGCAACCCGACAGCAGTTGCCCTTTCAGAGAATATTTCTTTTCGTCTGGCACCCTCTTATTCTCCTTTACCGCCTAATGGCCTTGGTCACTGCGGTCGACCCCACCTTGGGTCCCCAACTGGGAATCACCGAAGACATGTTGGATTCCTCGCCGCCGGCGAATATCAAAAGGATGTCGTCCTGCGCCGGGATCAGCGGAATCATGAATTCGTGATCCCCCGATTCCGGCTCACCGTTGATTACGCTGGCTGCCTTTAGATCGGCGACGGAACGTTGGGTGCGGGCATAGAGGTATTCCCTGACTTGGGCTTTGGTCCAGTCTTTCCAAAGGTTTGAGTTGCCTGCGATAGTGACCACGATCTGTCCCTGACGGACACCGATGGCGGTGTCTCCCACGGAGCCGGAGGTCGACATATTGCTACCGAGGCTGGATGCCACGTCGGCGATGGCGTACAAGATAGGTTCAGGGTGGCCCACGGCCCTGACTTGGCGGGGCGACTCACCGGCAAACACCGTTACCGTGCTCTGGTCCGCCGAGAAACCCCTCTCGACATGCAGAGGTGTCCAATGGGTCTCAACGTCGGCTTCAGCGATGCAGTAGGTGTACTTGCCCGGGTGGCCGATGACGCTCCGGTCGAAAACACCAGGGATGGCAGCGCAGGCGTTCATCAAGATCAACCGCACGGCGCGGCCGATGGTCGCGTTGGCTCGGTTTCCCGGTCCGAAAAGGTTATTCCGTGAGTTGATGTTCAGCTCTTGGGCCACAGGCCCGTTGACGATGGACAATATGGCTGAGCCGCCCATGCTCGACGATGGCCCCACCAGGTTGAACACGGGTTCCAACATTGCTTCGGTGGCCGCCAGCACCACCGGCATGTACTCGGGCAGGCACCCGGCCATCACAGCGTTGGCGGCCACCTTGCCGACCGTTATCTCGCGGCGGCGCTCGGGAAGCTCGCCCACCACCTCTCCGGCAGGACGGCCGGAACGTTCGATGAATTCTCCGACGCGCTGTTCCGTGGGTGGGACCACAGGCAGCCCGTCGGTCCAACCCAATTCGTAACAGCGCTCGATGGCCTCCAGCGCCGAATCCCATTGAACGGTAGTGGTATCGCCCGATTCAGGCAACGTCGATGGGCTCCTGTTGGTATCCGGTGGCTACGCGTGCCATTTCGATCTCTTGCCCACGCCTGTCATTCAGATCTTGCTCCAGGTCACTCTGAGAGCTTGTGATTCATTTAGATTTTCGAAAAAGTAAGATGCCGGTGAATCGTTGGTCCGGTCGAATCGAGGATCAGACATCGCACACCTGGC
>MUCT01000026.1 GCA_002816585.1 SAR202 cluster bacterium Io17-Chloro-G6
AGCTTAGAGAGAAGACCTCGGGCGGTACAATTTTAAACCGCCGCTACCGCTGCGGCTCTACCGCCTCTGTGGCACATTATTACTCCGCCGTTTACATACCGGGATTGAATCCAGACGTGGTGCTGATAGACACCAAGATGAAGCAGGCAGACGGCATCGACCTCTGCCGCCGGGCGCTGGCCGCGGACAAGAAGGTCAGGGTCGCGATCCTCACCTCCTACCTGGACCCCAATGAACGGCGTCAAGCCTATCAAGCTGGAGTGAACGGTTATCTTTTAAAGGACGTGGACACAGACAATCTTGCCAAATGGATCAGGTTGGCCGCCGGCCGCGACCCAGGGGTTACTGAAAGTTAGCCCCATCACCAGGTTCTTTCCCGGCCACCATTCTGAGCCTGTGATGTACACAATCGGCCAGGATAATCCGCCCAAACGGCCCTTGATATCGCCGCGTAAAATCGTCAAGCTTGGTGGGCAAAGCGCCTCTTAGTGCACCGGGGTCCGGTGGTCCACCAACGTCCGAACAGACGGGGGCGCTGACATACTGCGCAGATTGGGAGGAGTCATGAACAAGGTGGAAGCAATCATAAGGCCGGAGAAGTTGAACGAGGTTAAAGAGGCTTTAGTTGCGGTCGGCCTGATCGGGCTAAACGTGGTAAACGTCACCGGCCGGGGCGCCCAGCGCGGAGTAACCGCAGGTGGCTCAAGGGGAGTCGGACGGTATGAGATAGACATGCTGCCAAAAGTGAAGCTTGAGTTGGTGGTCCACGACGAAAGCACTCAGACGGCCGTCGACACCATTGTCCAACACGCCCGAACCGGCAATATCGGAGACGGCAAGATATTCGTCTACCCGGTGAGTAACGCAATCAAAGTCCGGACAGGAGAAACAGGCGACGAAGCTCTGTAACCCCAGAGCGCAAATCTCTCCCTTCCTGGCCGTACCTCACTTGCAAGTACCCCACGGGTATCTAAGGGGCCGACATCGGACCAAAATCGGATGCTCCGGAGGTAAGATCATGAGAGGCCTACCCAATGCTGAGGCATATCCCAAGGACATCATGTTGCGGGATGGGGACCAAGTCTCGGTCCGCCCTCTAGAACCGGGCGACAAGGTCCGTCTGCTGGAGTTTTTTGAGCGCGTCCCCGAGGAAGAGCGCTATTACCTCAAGGAGAACGTCGCCTCCGCCAAGGTTATCCATGGCTGGACCACCAACATGGATTTTTCCAAGGTGATCCCCATCGTAGCCGTTTGCCGCGACGCCATCGTGGCCGATGCAACTTTACATCTCAGCCAGACTCCGGCACGGCGCCACATGGGCGAGGTCAGAGTCGTGGTGGACCCAGCTTACCGTGAAGTGGGCCTGGGCGGCCGTTTGATCCGGGAGATACTTGACATTGCGGCTGCCTTGGGACTGACCAAAGTCGGGTTCGAGCTCGTGGCCCAGCGCGAGAGGGAAGCGGTTTGGGCCGCGGAACGGGTTGGGTTCAAAGAGGTCGCCACCTTGGAGGACAGGGTAAAAGACTTCTGGGGGAATTACCAGGACCTGATCATGCTGGAGATTCCGGTCTCAGACCGGGAGCGATGGTGGAAAGGCTGATGGGCTGAGAGGGCAACTCCACCAATAGCTACAAACAGTTCTCCAGCGGCAGCAAGAAAAAGTTCACTACACAAAAAATCAGTACTTGTAGGGGGACCTCAATAATCGTTAAAGGACTTCGTGGAAGCTTGAAGGGATTAGGACTCTTGGGCTTGATATTGGGACTGTTCTCACTGACTGCGGCCTGTGGTGGGGCTAGCGACACGCCGGCCGCCCCGCCAACGTCAACGGCTGAGCCGACAACGGCCGCACCACCAACCCCAGATTCGCAGGGAGAGCGGTTATTCACTGCCAGCGGCTGCGGAGCTTGTCACGGAACACAAGGGCAGGGCAGCGCCATCGCACCGGCGCTGGCCGGGCACACCGCCGGCCAAGTAAGGCGGCAGGCGCGAGCGCCGTTGGGTCTCATGCCGGTGTTCCCACCGTCGAAGATTTCCAACGAGGAACTCGTCCAGATCGGGGAGTATATAGAATCGCTGGTGGGTGACCATGTCCACGCGCGCCCGGCAGACCCGGGAGCAGCCTTATCACAGCATCACTGGATGACCCTGTTCGCACTGGAGGACGGCTCAGCCGGTGAGGCGGTCCACCATATCGACCATATAATCGATCAAGTGACCGGTCAACATCTGTCCCAGATGGAGGAGGCTAAAGAGAAGACTGAAGGGGGACACCTGCACGAAGCGCTCCATATTATCGAGAACATGCTGGCCGGTGTCCAAGTTGATGATCTGACACCCTCGGAGATGCACGCCAGCTTGGCGCGTTCTTCGGCGCTCATCGATGATATTGACGGGGCGCTCCACCATCTGGACCACTTCATGGAACGCATGAGCGGCGACCAGGCCACCGCAAGACATGTGGCGGAGATCCGAGACCTGCTTGAATCGGGAGAGACCGGTGATGCCGCCCACGAGTTGGAAGAACTGACGGGAGCGGCCCATGAAGTGGAGCACCAAGACGAAGACGAAGACCACGACCACTAGAGGCCGCCCGATAAGCGAAAAATGACTGACTTTTAAGGTAACGCACCGGTCATCCTTCCTCGTATAGGGTAGTGGGCACCCAGAATGGCTAACCATCCGAGATGACGATCATTTGGCCAAGGCGGAGGCCCCAGGCCCAGGATTGGCGTAGATGCACCCGTGGAGGAAAGATCATGTTCTGGCTCAAGAGTTGTCCCCGGTGTTAGAGTGACCTGTACGAAACGTCCGACATTTACGGCAGTTTTTTCGACCGCTTCCAGTGCGGGCATTACATGTCCCCCGAGGAAGATGCCAGGCTGGGGTCAGACAGCCCTCAAAGCAAGACCTACACCTTCGCAACGGATGAGCCGGTCAAAGTCTGAACGGAATTGGCAGCTTGATGGCGGGGCGCCCCAGCGTGATCTGCTGGGCCGCCCCGGTGCTCCATAATTGGAGCGGCGCCTAAGGCCTGCTCCATCACTTCACCAACCGCCTCGGCAGCCGCTCCCGCCCCCTCGGTGTCCTTTCTGCTTCGCGCCTTGCTCTTTCCAACAGCCAGTCTTACAATTGGCCAGGCTCGGTGCGCAAATTCTGCGCCGATTCTTGCCATTTTGCTATTTAGGGGGTCTTCCGCCCATGCCTGCTCTCAATCATCCCCTGGAAAACGTTCGTGTCATCGACTTGGGCCGCCATCAGGCCGGACCCCGTTGCGCACAAGTCCTGGCCCGCATGGGCGCCGAGGTCATAAAGGTTGAACGTCTCGGCGGTGAGGAGACCCGCTACCACGGCCCCTGGGTTAAAAAGCAGTCTTCCTACTGGGTCCAGTACAATTCGGGTAAGAAGTCCCTATCCATGGACCTCCGTAAAGAAGAGGGCAAAGAGGCCCTGAGACGTCTGATCAAGGTTTCGGATGTCTTGGTCCAGAACTTCAGGCCCGGCACCATCGAGAAGATGGGCTTCGGCTACGAGGAACTCAAGAAGCTCAACCCGCGCATCATCATGGTCAATGTCTCCGCCTACGGTCAATTTGGACCCTACCGGGACCAGATCGGCTACGACCCCATCGGCCAGACTATGTCCGGCATCACGATGGTCACCGGCGACGAGGGCATGCCGCCCATCCGGACCGGCGTCCCCATCATCGACCGCATCACTTCCCTTCATGCCGCCATCGGCTGTCTGGCCGCCCTCCACGAGCGGGAGATCTCCGGCGAAGGCCAGTCCATGGATGTTTGTTTGGCCGATACCGGCTATTCCATGACCGAGATTCCCATCACCGCCTACCACGGTTCCCGCATCCCGCCCAAGCGGGGGGATTCGAATTCCACCGCTCCTCCCTCGGGTATCTACCCCTGCAAGGAGGGCTGGGTGCTTTTGTCCGCCGGGGACCAGCACCATTGGTACCGGGTCTGTAACGCTCTTGGCAAGCCCGAGTGGCTGGAGGACCCCCGATTCAACAACCGTCCCGACCGGGCCAAGAATGCCGATATCGTGAACGAGGCTCTGAGGGAGTTGCTGGCCACCATGACCATGGAGCAAGCCATCGCCCATTTCACCGAGCACGATGTGGTAGCCGCTCCGGTGAACGACATCCCCATGGCGGAGGCTGATCCCCACCCCTGGGAGCGGCGCGCCATGGTGGAGGTGGACGATTTCTTGGCCGGCACCATCGCGGTCTCGGGGGATTACTGGCATTTCTCCCGCACCCCAGTAAACATTGGCGTCACCCCCACGGTGGGTGAGCACAACGAGCAGGTGCTTTCGGAGATCTTGGGCTACTCCCAAGAAGAGATCGAGTCTTTCAGGAAGGCCAATGTTATCTCCGAGGAGCACCTATACGACGATGTTATAGGGGCCCCTGATCCCAGCTAGCGGGCGGCGGGCGGTTCTCGAACCGGGTTAACGGTTCCGCAGGACCCAAATCGACGCCAGCGACGTGAGGGCGGGTTTCAAACCCGCCCCTACTCTTGCATAAGCCAGGCTGAGATAACTGACCAATTTCCCCCACCGACGGATTCTAGAGACGCGGCCGCAGGGTGTCTTGGTTAGTAGGTCAACATCATCCGCTGAATTTCTGTAGGGTCTTTGGTCACGGCGAGGGCTAGCATAAGCAGTATTCGCGCCTTCTTTGGTGTGAGGTTGTCGGCCACTATGTAGCCGTCTTCGGTAAAACGGCGAGTGCGCATCACGCGGCCGCTCCCAGTTTGAGTGGCGATCACTACAGGCATTCCAGCGTCCGACACTTCCTTCAGGGCCGCCATGAATGGGGGCGGCGAGCCACCGCTGCCCAAACCCGCGGCGATCAGTCCATCCACGCCCGCTTGGGCCAAGGCCTTAATCACCAGGCCGTCGGCGCCTGCGTAGGCGAGCGCTATATCCGCCCTCGGAAGTTGGTCCAAACTCTCCACGTCAAATTCTGTGTCGACGGTGTGGGCGCGGTCCGGGCGCCGGTAGAAGACCACTTCCTCGTCTGAATCGGCATAGCCCAAGAACCCAAAGTCGGAGGCTTGGAAGGTCTCCAGCCGGTAGCTGTTGGTCTTGGTCACGTCTCGGGCCGCTTGGATCTGATTGTTCAGTACGGTTAGAACGCCCCTTCCCGCGGACTGTGGGGCCGCCGCCACCCGAATGCAATCGATCAGGTTCACATCTGAGTCGGTGCCCAAGCCGGTCGGCGGGCGCATGGCGCCGGTAACCACGACTGGTCTGCTGCTCTTCACCGTCAGATTAAGAAAGTAGGCGGTCTCTTCCAGGGTTGCAGTTCCGTGAGTGACCGCCACACCTGCTGCATTGGGGTCGTCCCGAAATATCTGGTTGATCCGCTTGGCCAACCCCAGCCAATGTTCAGGCGTAACATCGGTGCTGCCCAGGTTCACGAACTGTTCTGCCTGAACGTCGGCAAAGCTCTTCGTTTCGGGCACCCGCTCCAGCATCTCCTTGATGGTCAGATGCTTTCTGTCGTAGCTGTAATTGGTGTAGTCGGTCCGGGTGCGTCCCACGAATGAGATACTCCCGCCGGTGCCCACCAGATAGACCCTCGGCTTGCTTCCGCTAGTCATGGTCCAACTCCCGGTTTTGTTTGAATTGTGCCTGAATCCACGGTGAAGGTAGTGTTGTTCCCGAAGTATACGACGGGATAACAAATGAGATACAGATGGATAACCCAGCCGCCGACATGGGGTCAGCAGAGCGGGCCATATGGCCCGACTTATGTAAATTACCTTCCCCAACATAGGCACATGTGCTATTCTCAATCTATCAAGAGATGCACAAAGTTTCTCGAAATCGTGACTAAACCGCAGCCCGGAGGCCCGTAAAGCAACGTACTTGGGTCCGGGCGAAACGGCAGCAATCGAGCGGGAAAATACTACCTGGGGAGCAGGGCATTCCACAGGATAACCAGCAACTAAAACATCGTAAGAAGCAATTGGGAATGCGTCCGAGAAAGTGACACCCGGACCAAATCAGGGAAGGGCAGTTAAGCGAACCCTTTTTCGATTCCCAGGCTCAAGTTCCGTAGATCCAAAAAATGAGAAGCCCAGCGTCTGATGGCCCGGCTGGCCCAAAGCCGGAGTCACGGCTGGCAAGGAGGCACCTCCGTTGGTGGCCCTTTGGATACTGAGAGCGTTGAGTGCCGTGGGTCTTGGGGTAATTGGTTGGCGGCTTGGACTTTATATCTCGGAATTATCCTCAGATAAAGAAGAATTCCTACCCTGGGGTCTTGCACTGACCTTGGCCGGCGTAATCATCGGGGGAATTTTAGTCCCTTACTTTATCCTCAAGCCTTGGCGCATCACCGTAGAATTTATCGAATCCCTACCCGGCTCGGCATTAATCTCGGCGACTGCAGGCCTGCTCGTGGGTTTGGTTGTCGCCTCGCTTATCTCAATACCCATGTACACGTTGTCTGGCTGGCCCGGTTGGGGCGTGCCAATCATCGTGAACGTGGTCCTAGGTGTCTCCGGTCTTTGGCTGGGGATCCAGCGGGAACGGGATATGCGCGCCATCTTCCCTGGCCTCGACGCACCACGTCCATCCATCAGCTCCAATGGGGCCGGATGGACTGGTAAGACAAATGGGGTGAAATCGCAAAAATCTTCGCGAAACGGCAACATTCTCGTGGACACTAGCGCAATAATCGATGGCCGGATCGCCGACCTTAGCATCACCGGTTTCCTGGAAGGCTCTTTGGTGGTGCCGCGCTTTGTCCTCGATGAACTGCGCCACATCGCGGACTCCAGTGATCCGCTCCGGCGGAACCGCGGCCGCCGCGGACTGGAGGTCTTGGGCAAATTGCGCAAAGACGAGTCGGTCCCACTACAGGTCCTGGACGTGGGTGTGGAGAACGGCAACGAAGTGGACGCGGTTCTGGTCCAACTGGCCCGGGAGATGAAATCAGCCATCCTCACCACCGACTATAATCTAAACCGTGTCGCCGAACTTCAAGGTGTTCAGGTTTTAAACGTGAACGAACTGGCCAACGCTCTCAAGTCGATCGTGCTCCCCGGAGAAGAACTGCGGGTGAACATCGTCCAAGAGGGCAAAGAGGTGGGCCAAGGCGTGGCCTACCTGGATGATGGGACGATGGTGGTGGTCGAGGGCGGCCGGCGTTACCTGAACGCCTTCCACGACGTGGCCGTAACCAGAGTGTTACAAACCACGGCCGGACGAATCATTTTCGCCCAGCCCAAAGGCGACTAATCGTCAGAATTGCCCCTGGATCCAGACCTAGACTAAGGCCCAGACGAAGGGGGCCAATGCGGAGATGCAGTGGGGAAAGTTGGCGCAGTAATCGTAGCTGCCGGCCGTAGCTCACGTATGGGGGGTGTCGACAAGACTTTCGTTCCCATACTGGGTCTGCCCTTGGTGGCCCACACAATCGACCGCTTCGAGTCCTTTCCCCAAGTTGATCAGATAGTGCTCGTGCTGGCTGAAGAATCCATGGACCGAGGCCGGGAACTGGTCCAACAGCGGGGTTACCGCAAGGTGTCCCACGTCTGCCCCGGCGGCCAAAGACGACAGGACTCGGTCAGAAATGGGTTGGAATCGCTGTCTTCATGTGACTGGGTCTTGGTCCACGACGGCGCCCGCCCCTGCTTTGACGAGGCAATGTTGCAACGGGGACTGGACGCCGCCGCCGAATGCGGTTCGGCCGTGGCCGGGATGCCCGTGAAAGACACCATCAAACAGGTGTCTCCAGATCAGATGGTGAGCGAGACCCCCGACCGGTCCCTACTCTGGGCCGCGCAAACCCCCCAGGTGTTCCAGTATCAACTGTTGTTGGACGCCCACCGCACCTGGACTGAAGACGTGACGGATGATGCAGCCATGGTGGAAGCCCTGGGCCACCCGGTAAAGATGTTCCTGGGGGCCTACGAGAACCTTAAGGTAACCACCGCCGACGACCTGATCATCGCCGAAGCTTTCCTGAAAGCTTCGACTGGTCTCTAGTGGCCACCTCAGTCCACCGCTCGTCCTGAGCCTGTCGAAGGACCCCGGCCTCCGGCGCAGGGATTTACTCTCCCGCTTCCCCTGACGTAAACTTCCGGCGATATGTCCTCTTCCCAACGACCTGGACCCCTGGAATTCCGGTCTGGAATCGGGATTGATTCCCATCCGTTGACCGAAGGACGCAAGCTGGTGCTGGGCGGAGTTGAGGTTGCCCATGACCGGGGACTTTCCGGCCATAGCGACGGCGATGTGTTGGTTCATGCAGTGATGGACGCCCTGTTGGGAGCCGCCAACCTGGGAGACAAGGGCGCTCATTTCCCATCCAGCGATCCTCAATTCAAGGACATCTCCAGCCTAATCCTGCTGGAGCGGGCCGGCGTCTTCGTCGCAGAGGCTGGTTGGCGGGTCTCAAACGTTGATGCTACAATACTGGCGCAAAATCCCAGGCTCGGCCCAACTATCGGGGAGATGCGGGAGAACGTGGCCAGAAGCCTTTCCATTTCCCCAGACCGCGTAAGTATCAAAGTCACCACCACTGACTATCTGGGGTTCGTGGGCCGGGAAGAGGGAATCGCAGCCTGCGCCATCGCCTCCCTTATGTCCAGCGCTCTCTTATGAGCCTTTCTCGCAGCACCGGATTCGGTTAATTCCGGCCTCGTTTGATCGTTAATCAATGAAGCTATACAACACCTTGAGCGGCGATGCCCAAGAGTTCGCTCCCGCCGACGGCAAGACAGTCAAGATGTACGTCTGCGGTGTGACCCCCTATTCTTCCACCCACGTGGGACACGCTCTTAGCTACGTTGCCTTCGACACCCTGCGCCGGTATTTGGAATTCCTGGGCTTCACGGTGAAGCACGTCCAGAATTTCACGGATGTCGATGACAAGATTATTCAACGGGCCCAGGAACAGGGGATCGAACCCGATGAGTTGGCTGAACGGTACATCGAAGATTTCTACAGCACTATGGACCGCCTTAATATTCAGCGGGCCCACGTTTACCCCAGGGCTACCCAGGAGATCGGTCCCATCATCGAGACCATCCAGACCCTGGTGGATAACAGCTCCGCCTACCCCGCAGGCGGCGATGTCTTCTTCCGGGTCACCAAGAAGGCCGACTACGGGAAGCTCAGCCACCGGACCCTGGACGGTATGCAGGCCGGCTCCAGGATCGAAATCGACGAGAACAAAGAACACCCAATGGATTTTGTCCTCTGGAAGAGCGCACGCCCGGGAGAACCGTCCTGGGAAAGTCCTTGGGGGCCCGGCCGGCCTGGCTGGCACATAGAATGCACCGCCATGTCCATGACCTACCTGGGCGCGACGTTGGACATCCATGGCGGCGGCCAGGACTTGATCTTCCCCCACCACGAGAACGAGATCGCTCAGAGCGAGGCGTCCACCGGTGAGGCGCCCTTCTCCCACTACTGGGTGCACAATGGCCTGTTGCAACTGGGCGAAGACAAGATGAGCAAGTCCCTGGGCAACCTGGTTTCGGTGGAAGAGGCCCTGGGCAAGTACACCCCCGACTCCATCCGCCTGTATTTCCTAAGCTCGCATTACCGCAGTCCGCTGAGTTACACCGACGAAGGCTGCGGTGCCATGGAGCGGAGCGCCGACCGCCTGCGCCACGCCCTAAGGTCCGGACCTGAGACCAAGTCTGGTGGCGAGCCGATGGACCCGGCCCCCTTCGAAGAGCAGTTCATGGCCGGCATGGACGACGACTTGAACACCCCCAAAGCGTTGGCGGCAATGTTCGATCTCTCCCGGGAGATGAACCGGCAGCGGGACGCCGGACACTCCATCGCCGCCGCCCAAGACCGCCTGCGCCATCTGGGCTCCATATTGGGTCTGACCTTCCAAGAAAGGGAGGTGGCCCTGAACATCGACGCAGAATCCTACTCCGATATACTGCAGAGCCTAAGGGAACAGCTCGCTGAGTCCGGACTGGGTGAGTTGGCCGGCCTTATCGCCGAGGAAGCATCCCCGGATTCCGACGTGTCCGGGCCGGACATCGACCGTTTGGTGGTCCTTCGCGCCAGTTGCCGCGAGCACAAGCAGTACGCCCTGGCCGACGACATTCGCGGCTGGCTGGAAGGCCAGGGTATTACCGTGGAAGACTCGGCAGCGGGCAGCATCTGGGAGTACCGGCCCACTTCTTGATCGAACCTGCCACAGGCTTCCGTACGCGGAGCCAAAACTGATGCCCAATACCGCCTTGTCCGATACACTGATCGATTCCCTGACCCAAGTCCTGGGGCGGGAGAACGTCCTCACCGACCCCTACGACCTGGACCGCTACTCGGGCGACGCACTCTCTCCCACACGCGCCTTCGGCGCTGAAGACTCCTTCGACCGGCTGGCCGACGTGGTGGCGCGCCCCGGCTCCACCAAGGACGTCAGCGCCGTTTTAGAGCTGGCAAACGCGTTTGGCACGCCGGTGATCCCCTTCGGCGCCGGCACGGGCGTTATGGGCGCCACAGTCCCTGCCTTGGGGGGCATCGTGTTGGACCTGCAGCGCATGAATAAGATTCTAGCCATCAACACCACGGACATGACCGCCGAGGTTGAGGCCGGCGTGGTTTTGGAAGACCTGGAAAACGCCCTTTTCCCCCTAGGGCTTATGCCCGGCCACGACCCCTACAGCGTGCCCATCGCCACCGTAGCCGGGACCATATCCACCAACGGCGTGGGCTACCGGGCCGGGGCTCACGGCCCCATGGGAGACCAAGTTGTCGCCCTGGAAGCAGTGCTGCCTGACGGACGGGTAATGAGCACCCGCGCCGTTCCCAATCAGTCTTCTGGCCCCAGCCTGAAACATCTCTTCATCGGCTCGGAGGGTGTCTTTGGTGTTATCACGAAGGCCACCATCCGGGTGTTCCGCCTGCCCGAGGCCCAGGTATTTCGCGGCGTCGCCTTCGACACCTTTGACCAGGGGTTCAACGCCGCCGTGGAAATGTTCGCCCTGGGCGTGCGGCCGACTCTGGTGGACCTGACCGAAGAGGACGACGGCATCATGTTTCACCTGCTCTTCGAGGGATTCAACGAAGGCGTTCAAGCCAACGAGAAGCGGGCCTTGGCGGTGTGCGCCCAGTTCGGAGGCCGATCACTCGGTCCGAACCCCACAACCGCCTACTGGGAAGACCGGCGCCAGTCCGCGGAGAACTACAAGGCGTCGGCCCTGGGCAAGCCTCGCAGTGTCCGCTGGAGCCGCTGGCGGGGGCGGCGCGGTTTCGATTATCTGCATCTTGGCCTGCCCATCTCCAGGGTGTTGGAGTACAAGAAACGGAGCGACGAAATCATGTCTCAGGGAGGGGTGCGCGCCACCGAGTACGCCATCTGGTCGCGTCCTGAACTCTTCTCCATGCTCATCGTCCCAGAGTCGGGCTCAGCGGCCGGCTCCAGGGAGCAGTTGGGCAAGACCGTCGAGCAGGTGCTGCAACTGGCCCAGGACATGGGCGGGGTGATGGAGTACTGCCACGGCGTGGGCGTCAAGCTGAACCACCTGTTGGCCCGGGAGATGGGAGCGGGTCAAGAAGTGGTGCAGGCCCTGAAACGGGCTCTGGACCCCAACAACATCATGAACCCCGGAAAACTGGGGCTCTAGTTCGGAACCCAAAAAGGGGCAGATATGGAATTCGGACTTCAGTTCTTTCCCGACGTCGGCCCAGCGGAAAAATCGGGGCAACAGTACTGGAACGAATGCCTGAGTTTGGTCGATCTTTGCGACGAACTTGGCTACACCCAGGTGCGGACCGTTGAGCATTACTTCGAGCCGTACGGCGGCTACAGCCCCTCGCCTCATATGTTCCTCACGGCAGCTTCCCAGCGCACCAGCAAGGCCCGTCTGTTGACCGGCGCGGTGCTGCCCATATTCAACCACCCTCTCAAGATAGCCGGCGAGATCGGCATGTTGGACGCCATATCCAACGGCCGCTTGGACTGCGGCTTTGGGCGTGCTTTCCTGCCTCACGAGTTCCAGCGCTTCGACCGCACTATGGACGAGAGCCGGGCCCGGTTCGACGAGGGAGTGGAGGCGGTGCGGAAGCTATTGGAGGAGGAAAACGTAACCTTCAATGGCCAATTTCACCGATTCAATAATGTGACCTCGTTGCCCAGGCCGACCCAACAGCCGCGCCCGCCCTTTTGGGTTGCGGCCCTAGGCACCCCTGCGTCAATGCAGACCGCCGGCGAGAATGGCTACAACCTGATGTTGGTGCCCTTTGGCGGACCACAGATGCGGGAAGCCATCGGGATCTACCGGGAAGCCTGGCGGATAGCAGGACACTCTGGCGACGGCAAGATTGCCCTGGGTTTCCACATGTTCTGCCATCAAGACCGCGAAGAGGCTCACCGTATCGCAAAGCCGAACATCACCGCCTATTTCAAGTCGCTGGTGGCCGCCGCCGAGCAGGATTCGGGCTGGGGGGCCGGAACCTCGTCACGCGACTACCCCGGCTACGACAGCCACCTGGACAAATTGCGTGCCGCCAACTTCGACTCGCTACTAAACGGCGGCGCTATCTGGGTGGGCACCCCGGAAGACGTGCGGCAGCAGATATCCGCCTACGCGGAAGAGGTGGGGGGATTCGACACTGCATCGCTCCAAGTCAACTTCCACCTGGTGTCGGAACCGGATGCGGCAGCGTCCATGCGGCTCTTCGCACAAGAAGTTATCCCCTCGTTCTAATCCTGCATCTTTTAATGCTGATTGTTACGCAATCAGTTAATACCACTGGTCTATCGGGTATATTTTCCAGATATTCGTTAAGGTTAACCCTATTGTGACGTGATATCCAACATCATGAAATCCAATGAAGCTAGACACACAATATACGTTGACACAATAAAGGCCCGGGTGTATCATATATATAGATTAAGTAGCGATAGTATTATCGTGAAACAAAATACTTAAGTGGACGGGAGTCCAAAGGCAAGGGAATAAGAAATGGCAAAGGCAAACAAGCACAAACACGAGCATCCGAACTTTTTGCATCTGGGCGCAGTACTACACCAAATGGAAGATGGCGTTGTGGCCGCCTACGATTGGCTGTCTGGCCCGCCCATGAGCGAACAAGAACGGGTCCAGCAAAGGCTGGCCGAGACCGAGCACATCCGGCGCGCAAGCGGGTACGGCCTCTAAGAAAGACCCCTACCTCTCGAATCTGTGGCGGCAGTTTGTTTTACTGCCGCCACTTTTTTTGCCCGGTTCCTCTTCTGATCACCCGATTCTGTCGGGACCCTCGCGCTTCTAGAAAGGCAGTTCCTGACCGATCCCTTGTTCTTTGGCCTTGTTGTACACCAAATGGGCTGCCGCAATGTCCTCGAGGGCGAGACCCATGGACTCAAACAATGTAATTGAGCCGGGCGATGGACGGCCTGTGACCCGTCCGGCCACCACGTCCTGCAGTTCATTGGCCATGTCCCAGCGAAACGTCCCCCTGGGCTCCAACCACAGCAAGTCGCCACACTCAATCTTGGCCTGGTCCAGGTCGTCCACCACGATGACCTCCGAGCGGAGCACCGCCTCTTCGTCGATCTCCCGACGCATCCAATGGTTCCCACCGGCGGCGTTGATATGGGCGCCGGGCGACAGCCATTCACCCAGCAACGCCGGCTCCCGTGCCGAGGTTATAACGATCACGACGTCAGCCCCTTCAACGCACTCCTGTGCGCTCCCCACCGCGGTCACTTCCAAATTCAGGCTCTCGCTGCTGCGCCTGGCAAACTCCTCACGGCGCTCTTCCCGGCGGCTGAACACCCGCACCCCCTTGATGTTGCGGACCGAGCCAACCGCCTCCAACTGAGTACGGGCCTGGAAACCGGACCCGATCACTGCCACGGTGGCGGCGTCTTCTTTGGCCATGTACTTGGTGGCCACCCCGCTGGCAGCTCCGGTGCGTATCTGCCCCAGGCGGCCTGCCTCCATGCAGGACAGCAGCCCGCCGGTCTCATAGTCGTAAAGCATGACAATCATCTTGGCCGAGCCGGACCCTCCGAACGAGGGGTAGGCCTTGTACCCAAAGACGCCGTGACCGGCGTCCGATGCCGCCATAAAGTGGAAGAATCCCCCCGGCATGCGGATCCGGTTCCGCGGCTTGTTATCCACTTTGCCCTCTCCGGCGTGGGCGAAGGCCCGGTCTACCACGTCGATGCACTCGTTCATTGGCAGCAGTTGGGCCACTTCCTGGTCGTTCAAAAACAGGGCCATCATTTTCTCCGGGCCATCATGGTTCGCTGCCTGTGGCCAGGCACGAGCGAAGCCCAGTATAGCACTGGGGATTAAGCCAGAATAGGCGTCAAAATCGCGGCTCCCTTTGCTACAATTACGGGGCGGTTAGGGCATCTTTGCCACCTACGTTTGTTTCGCGGTATTCTGGCCGTAATTCTTGAATCAAGGGGAAGTATCCACCGATGCACAAACCACGCGTTTACGTAACCCGGCAGATCTTTCCCGACGCGCTGGATATGATCGAGAAAGCCGCCGAGTTGGAGGTATGGGCTGACGACGTGCCGCCTACACCAGAGCAACTGCGGGAGCTGTTATCGGACGCCGACGGGGCATTGATCAACGTTATGGACCGGATCGACGTACCCCTGTTGGAGGCCGCCCCCAATCTCAGAGTGCTGAGTCAAGTGGCGGTGGGGCTGGACAACATCGACATTCCTGAGGCCACCAAGCGAGGGGTCCTATTGGGCTACACTCCGGGGGTTTTGGCCAAGGCGACCGCCGACCTGGCCTTTGCCCTATTACTGGCCGCCGCACGTAGAGTGGTGGAAAGCGACAAGTGGGTCCGTGGCGGCAATTGGAAGATCGCTCACCACCCCATGTTCTGGCTAGGCTCCGAGGTCAACGGCAGCACTCTGGGCATCATCGGACTCGGTGGGATAGGCCTGGAGACGGCCAAGCGGGGCTTGGGATTCGACATGAAGGTTATCTACTATTCCCGCACCAGAAAACCCGATCTGGAAGCGGAGTACGGCTTTGAATACGCCAAAATGGACCAAGTGCTGGCCAACTCCGACTTCCTTTCTCTCCACGTTCCCCTGACGCCAGAGACCCAACACTACATCGGCGAAAAGCAGCTAAAGATGATGAAGGCCTCGGCCATCTTGGTGAATCTCTCCCGAGGACCGGTGGTTGACACC
Source organism: SAR202 cluster bacterium Io17-Chloro-G6 (assembly GCA_002816585.1). The sequence goes on from MUCT01000026.1 coordinate 15,164, forward strand.
AAGGCTCTATACAGAGCGCTGACCAAGGGCTGGATCGCCGGGGCGGGGCTGGATGTGTTCGACCCCGAACCGATTCCCGCCGACCACCCGATCCTCAGTCTCGACAACGTGGTGGTGTTGCCCCACATCGGCAGCGCATCCAACCGGTCCCGGCGGGAGATGTGTCTCTTGGCGGCAAGGAACCTGTTGGCCGGCCTCAGCGGGGAGCGGCTGGAGCATTGCGTCAACCCAGAGTTGTACGAGACGCTGGGCATCTGACCCAGGATGGCGAGTCGACGGTGACAGAGGGTGAGGAAGAACGATGGCGGAGAGGGCGGGATTCGAACCCGCGAGAAGCTTGCGCCCCTACGCGATTTCCAGTCGCGCCCGTTCGTCCACTCCGGCACCTCTCCTGCTTGGCGGGGAATCCCCGCCCAGAGAACCCGGTTACGCCGCCGCTACGGTGAACTACAGCCAAGCCCGGGAACGCTGGGACATCAGCCATTATAAATACGGGCCGGTTCGGCTGTCCACAAACTCAGGCGTGGATTGTTCGGCTCCGCCCTTCAAATTGACACGGTTACTCCCCTATAATGTTGACGGTCCACCAAGACATTGGCGGTTCGCACAATACAGGTAGCCCAACCCTTCACAGGAGTAAATAACACTATGGCCGATCCAGGCTTTGTAAAAGTTGCGCAGGTAAGTGAGATTAAACCCGGCGAGATGATCGCGGTTGAGGTAAACAACGAGCAGGTGCTCCTGGCCAACGTCAATGGCAGCATATATGCGGTCGACGACATTTGCTCCCACGCTTACGCTACATTGTCCGAGGGTGACCTAAACGGGGAAGAGGTCGAGTGCCCCCTCCATGGCGGTTCCTTCAATGTGACCACGGGAGAGGTATTGGCTCCGCCAGCCGACGAGGCCGTCCGTGTCTACAAGGTGCAGATCGAGGGTGACGACATCCTGGTCGCGCCGCCCAACAGCTAAGCCCGTCATTCGTCTGCCGTCAGACTCACGAAAAACTTGCCAGACACCTAGCCGAAGCCGGGGATCCGGTCCATTATGTTCAGGAATCGGATCCCCGGCACTGGCCAATACACCATCCATACCTTGCCCCGCAGGTTGGCTTCGGGCACGGGTCCCCAGCTGCGGGAGTCGTTGCTCTGGTTCCGGTTGTCCCCTAAAACGTAATACTCGCCTTCTTTCAACCGGTACTCGGCTTTATTGGAACGGTCTGTTTCGGTCAGGTAGGGTTCTTCCAGAACGGCGCCATCTACAATCACCCTCCCATCCCTCATCTCAATCAATTCACCGGGCAACCCCACAATCCTCTTCACAAAGTCTTTTCTGGGGTTCTGAGGATTGGCATCGGGGAATTCGAATACAACGATGTCACTCCGTTTGGGTTCTCGGATGGCGTAGCGGGAAGATTGGTCCTCGCTCTCCCAGAATGGGACGATCTTCGAAAGGCGGTCCATGTCGATCCGCAAGTATAGCAACCGGTTGACCAACAGGAACTGCCCGTGCTCCAGGGTGGGGTCCATGCTGCGGCCGTCTACCTTGAAGTTCCGGACAGTGGCCTGCAGCAACAAGAACACCACCACCGCCAGGACCAACGCCTCGATTATGTCTCTAGCAACACGTGTCAAAAAGGCCAATTCCCATCAGATACGAATAAACGTCTCAAAAAGTATAGCACCGGCCCCGCAGTAAATAGTGCCGTTTGTGCCTATTACTTCGGTCTGCTACAATCGGCGCCTAGGTTGGCCAGGCCTAAACTAGCCGCAAATTACGGAGGGACCCGCCGATGAGTTGGCGTTTCCAGTTGCTTGCCAAACCCTTCGGCAGCGTTACCGAGGGCCCCGTCTGGGACGGCGAGAACCTGCTCTTCACCCACATCGCAACCAGCCGCATCATGCGGTGTGACGTCAAGACCGACGAGATCACGGTCTGGCGAGAGGGCACCAACCGCACCAACGGGCTGGCCCATGACACCGCGGGGCGGCTCTTCGGTTGCTGCTCCGGCGGCCGCGCCATCCTGCGTTTCGATCCCGATGGCAACAACGCGGTCATCGCTGACCAGGTCGAAGGCAAGAAGCTGAACACCCCCAACGACCTGGCCGTGGACGGTCAGGGCCGCGTCTGGTTCACCAACCCATGGAACGCCAACAATATCGACGCGACGGAGGTCCAAGAACTTGACCACCGTGCCGTGCTCTGCGCCACTCCCCAGTCGGATGGCAGCTACTCGGTGGCCCGGGTGGAGACCGACAGCACCATGCCCAACGGCATCTTGGTTTCCAGCGACGGCAAGACCCTCTATGTGGCCGAGAGCAACAGCGACGACCCCAGCATTGACCGGGAGCTGCGGGCCTACCCCATCCGTGACGACGGATCTCTGGGCCCCTACGACACGCTCCACGCCTTTGGCACCAACAAACGGGAAGCGCAGCGCGGAATCGACGGCATGTGCCTGGACCGGGAGGGCAACATCGTCGCCACCGCCGGTTGGCCGCAGTCGGGCCCCGGCCCCCTGATCTATGTCTTCGACCTCAGAGGCCGGGTCATTGAGACCCATCCGGTGCCCTGTATCCGGCCCACCAACTGCTGCTTCGGCGGTCCGGACCGCTCTACTTTGTTCGTGACCAGCGCGGAGGGGCATTTCTTCAAGGCCGAGACCGACATGGAAGGCTGGGCCCTATTCCCCTAGCCAGTGCCGGCTCAGCCGGGTTTTCATGCGACGGGGTTATCTACTAACATGGGAGAGACTGCTGGGTGATATTCCGCTCGGGAAATTACCTAGTATTGATCGGGCAGCGAGATCGAATACTATGACTTTAAGCGGACGAGGCAGCCTGGGAGACCACGGTTTCGGTCGCCAACAATTGCGCCAGGGCGGAGGCCGCGGGAACGGCAACGACCACTTGGATGAGTTGATCGGCGCCACCGAGCTATTCGTCTACCAGACGCCTAACAAAAAAACCAAGGGCTTCGAACCGCTGAAACTGTTCCTGGAAGCCTCCGAATGCGAGTTGATCTTCACCGTGGACGTCCCACCAGAACTGCGGAACTACGAGGCCTTCCGCATCACCCACAAATCGGGAGAAAAGATCCCTGACGCGGTGCTGCGCCGCTGCCACGCCTGGGCCCACGGCCGCAACTTCCTACACAGCTTCTTCAAGCCCATGTACGGGGCACGATAGAGTCTGAATTCTGAGGTCTGCAAGCTTTCGCCTTGCATCTTCCGCCACTACCGTTGGAAGTAGGTCTTCATGGGTTCGAAGTAGTGGTCCGCCCACCCCTGTTTGTAGCGCATACCGTGGTCCGGTAGTTTGGTGTGCTTCAGGGTTAGGTGGGTGCCTGTCCCCTCAGGGGCCAACGTGATCTCCAGTTCCGAATCAGAGTCCGAGGCGTCAAATTCCTGGGTACGCCACGACTGGCGGATCAGCTTGCCGGGAGCCAGCTCCAGGTTCTTGCCGGTGATGTAGCCGTCGTGGGCCATGAATTCGGCTCCCACCTGGTTGCTGGCAGAAGCTGTGGTTCCAATCATGGCCGCGTGACCATCGGAATCCAGCCAGGTGTCATAAACGGCCTGGGGCGAAACCGGGAACGATTCGGATATCTCAAACTCTACGCTCATATTACCTCGTGATACTGCAATTCAAGGCTATTGGGCCGCCAGATAAGCAAACCTGTCGTTGGCGGGGTTCTTGACCCGGTTGTGCTCGATGAACACAGCGGTGTTCTCGGCCACCCGCTCGCCGTCCAAGTCTGCGACCAGGGCTAGGGTTATGTCGATGCATGCCGAGACTCCGGCGGACGCGATCATTCCCCTTCTTGCCGTTTTGTCCACCAGGTCCACCCAGCGCGGCGAGGCGTCCCATTCGACGGCCTCGCCCTGGGTCAGCACCCCATTCCAGGCAGTCTTGTTGCTGGTTGCGGCCTTGCCGTCGAGTATTTCGGTCTTGGCCAGCAGGGCGGCTCTGGTGCAGACCGAGGACCTTCAGCAAGCCCGACACCGAAAACAACCGCTCGCCCACTGTGTCGACCGCCATGTTCAATAGCTGAAGAGTGGTTGCCCCCAGGAGAGGTTGGGCATCATCAGGGCCGAAGATCACCAAACTTGTCCTCTCGCGGCCGTCCAGTCTAATCCGTGCCTCACCCACATCGTATTCGACACTACGCTCATCAGCCAATTGAAAGGTTACCTGCCCAATGGCAACGACCCCCAAACTGGTCAACAGGTTGCCAGGAAGCAACGTGTGGGACGCCCCTGTATCGACGAGAGCGTCAATGGGCCGAAACTCACTGCCAGACGGACTACCAACTTGGATTGACACGTTGAATGTACCCATTTGTCCTCGGGGAAACGCAGGAAACGTGGTGGGCCCGGTTGGTATCGAACCAACTACCAGTCGGTTATGAGCCGACTGCTCTACCAATGAGCTACGGGCCCTCGACAAAAGTGTAGTCTTGGGCTTTTGAGAGTGTCAAGGAATCCAAAGAGGGGTTAGTTGAGGCTAAGCCAGGCCCAGATTCTGCAAGTAATCGGGGTCCCAGTCAGATATCAGACCCCTCTCCAGCGCTTCGGTCTCGGGTATCCGTGGGCTCGCCTCACCAGTCGTCGGCACCGTGGCCACCACCCCGTCGTTGACCAAGCCCTGGAAGCTCTCGCAGTTCACACCCAGCAGGCCCTGAAGAATTTCCTCATTGTGTTGGCCAAAGGTGGGCGGTGGACCCTGGATTGCCAAAGGGCTGTTGGAGAACTTGTAGGGCCGGCCGATGAACAATCTCGACCCCATTTTCCGTTCCTTTGGATAGTCCACCCGCTCCAAAAACCCACGGCTCTTGAACTGGGGGTCGTAGTGGATGTCCTTGCTATCCAGCACCGGTCCCGCCGGTATCCCTACTCCCTGGAGGGCGTGCATCAGCTCGTACTTGTCCACGCCCGACGTCCAACTCTGGATGATCTCGTCGATTGCGTCATGGTTGCGTTGCCTGGAAAGCAGGTCAGCGTAATCGGGGTTAGCGGCCAACTCCGGCTTTCCCACGAGCCCACATATGGCGGACCAGCCGGCGTCATCGCCCACCGAGAGCGTAATCCACTGATCGTCTCCCAAGGCCGGATAGCAGCCCTGGGGCGCCCTGTAGGGATGGCGATTGCCGATACGGCCTCCTTCGCGGCCATTCACCTGGGCGTCCATGATGTATTCAGACATAAACATGACGCCTGCCTGGTACATGCCGATGTCGGCCCACTGGCCCTGTCCGGTTTTGTTACGGTAGCGCAGAGCAGAGCCGATGGCGAAGAGGGCTGTCCAGGTGGAAAGGAAGTCAACGAATGACGCTCCCGCTTTGGCCGGACCCTGGTCCTTGTAGCCGGTAATCCAGCAGTGCCCGTGGGTGGCTTCCTGGGTGGTTGCCTGTGCCGGATAGCTGGAATATGGACCGTCGCCGTGGCCGTAGCCTGTGTTGGAGATCATGATAATGTCGGGTTTCAGCTTCTTCATGTTGGGATAGTCCAGGTCCCAACTGCGCATCACCCTGGGGGTGAAATTTTCCATCACAACGTCGCTGACTTTGATGAGATCCCGGAAAAAGTCTCGGCCCCGGCTGTCAGTCATGTCCAGAGTTATGGACCGTTTGCCCCGGTGGATCAGGTTATAGGTGGAAGGCCGGTTCCACCAGTCGTCGCCCCGGTCGTTCTCCGGAAAGGCGCCGGCAAAACCGCCTGTACGGGTGACATCGGGTCGGCCTGGCCCCTCCACCTTGATCACCTCCGCGCCCATGTCGGCCAGCAGACCACCGGCGTAGGGTAGGGCGAACACGTAGGTGGAGTCGATTACTCGGATGCCTTCCAGGGGTAACCGGGCCATTTTCTTTCCTTCTGTTAGTCGGCTGATGCGCGCCCTTCGACGGGCTCAGGACGAGCGGTAGACGATCCTACCGGACTTGTTGATTCCGTTCATGGTGAGCTTGTCGAACCACCGGTTGAGTCAAGTCTTGGTCGGTCTGATTAAATAACATCGAGCTGTCTTAAGCGAACGAAGTCCTCGATGCTGTACTCCAAGCCGTCCACGTAGATCTCGGAGTTGTGCTGGCCCAGAGTGGGGGCCGGGCGGATGTATTGGTATGGGGTTAGGCTCAGGTTGAACAACACCGCCGGCACCTTCACCTTGCCGATCACCGGATGGTCCACTTCCCGGTAAAAGTCTCGGGACTCCAATTGGGGACAATCCGCCAGTTCTGATGGAGTCTGCACCAGTCCAAATAGCATCCTGGCCTCGGCGGCCTTGGTGAACAGGTCCCACTTGCCCCGTTCTTTGATGGAGTCCAAGACCACCTCATCCAGTTCTTCACTGTTCCTGAGCCGTTGGGCCGGGTCGGCGAACTTGGGCTCCCTCAGTTGCGGGTCACCAAAGAAATTAGCGATGGTCTCCCACGTAGCGCCGCCTCCGGTCTGCACGATGATCCAGCCGTCTTTGCAGGGCATGGGGTGGCCGAAGTTACTGCCCGATGGCCGCCGCCGGGGCAGTGTGCCGCCCATGAAGGGATACATTGTCTGGGTGGCCATGGCGGTGGAGGCGACACACTCGGTCACCGATACATCGATGTGCTGGCCCTCGCCCGTGTTGTCTTGCATGAACAGGGCCATGGAAGTCGAGGCCGCTCCGTTGAGGCCGCCCTCGTACTGGGCCTGGAACCCGCCGTGCTTCAACGGTTCTTGGCCCTGCACGCCGCTGATGCTCATGATCAGCCCCATGGCGTAGTTAACCACTTCTTCGCCCTGGTATTGGCTGTAGGGCCCGGTTTGGCCAAAGGGGGTAATGGAGGTCATGATCAGCGAGGGGTTCCCAGCCTGCAGGTCTTGATAGCCCACGCCCAAGCCGGCCAGATAGCCGGGGCGGTAGGACTCTATCATCACGTCTATATGGGGCACTAGCCGCTTCAGGATATTCCGTCCGGTAACTGTCTCCAGGTTCAGCGTCGCGCCTTTCTTGTTCAAATTCAGCAGCAAGTAAAATAGGCTCTTTTCCGGGTGGGGGTCATCACCAAAGAAGGGACCCATGCGGCGCAGGGCCGCCCCTGCTGGCGGCTCCACCTTCAGGACGTCGGCCCCGTAGTCGGCCAGCAAGCGGCCGCAGAAAGACCCGGCGATGTCCTCGCTCAGGTCCAACACTTTCACTCCGTTTAAGGGGCCGTGCGACAGTGGGGCCTGGGGTGATTGGGTGGAAGTCAAGTTAAGCGTGGTCTCCCATGAAATTACTCAGGGGGCGGTTCGGCTGAAGCTGGTCAAACTGGAAGAATTGTAGCCGACCCCGGCAAGCACGGCAATCACAATCCATGGCTCGGGTGGCTACTCCAACCTGGCCTTGAACCGGTCTACGAGCCGAAGTGCTGCCCCAGTTTGGCCTTGAACTCGTCCATGGAGAAGCTGTACTGCTGGGTGCCCCATTTCCGCACCGCATAATGGCCGGCCACGTTACCCATCTGCACGGCCCGCTCAATGGACAGGCCTTCAACCAACCCCTTAATCAGACCACCACGGAAGGCGTCCCCGGCCCCCGTGGGATCCACGGCGTCATCGGCAGGCACCACCGGTATCGTTACCGTATTGGAGGCGGTCAACAGGTCGCAGCCGTCCCCTCCCCTGGTCACCACGATGGTCTCCACGGTCTTAGCCACCTCCCCCCGCGACATGCCCGTGCTGTTGCAGATCATCTCCATCTCATAGTCATTGCACACCAGCATCTGCGACTGGGCGATGCACTCGGCCAATGCCGCCGGTTCCCAGGCCGGCAGAGACTGTCCCGGGTCGAAGATGGAGAAGATGCCCCGCGCCTGGTGCTGGGCGGTATACTCAGCCATATCCTGCAGATTGCCCGGAGCTACGATGGCCAGACAATCCTTGGGGTCTAGGGAATCAAAATCGAAGCCCGACTGTTGCTTCATCGCCCCCGGATTGAACCCGGTTATCTGGTTGTTCTGAGTATCGGTGGTGATGTAGGCGCCGGCGGTTAATTCTTCAACCACAACGCGTATGTCCTCCGTTGGGACACCGATCTGCTTCAACCATTCGAAATAGCGGTGGTAATCCTGACCGATGGTGGCCAATATCCGAGGCTTCTCGCCCAGCAACGACAGAGAATAGGCAATGTTCCCCGCCGTGCCTCCGAAATTTTCGGTGAGGCTATTCACAGTGAAACTCACGTTGATATTATCCAACTGGTCCGGCAAGATGTGGTCCGAAAACTTGCCCTCGAAATCCATGATACGGTCGTAGGCCATTGATCCGGAAACCAGGATATCCATCTGTAAGGTCCCTCGCTATGTCTCTCGGCTAGTTTATTGATCGCCGTTCTAGTTTATGGTTGTCCGGGCTAGCAACCGTATTCTCCGGCCAACGCCCCCACAAATTTCACCGGATCGCCTGCCCCCAGCCCCAACCGTTCCGCCTCACCTGCGTTGATCTCGAGGACGTACATAGCCGGCGACTCGGGTGAATATCTGGGCAGGTTGTCCAGCGAAGTCCCCGGTTCTGGATGCGGCACGTTTTCTGAGATGTCCACCACCTTGCACTTGGCGCCGATCCAGACCATATCCAGGGCGAACTCCATCTCCCTCATCCAAAACCGCAGCCGGTTTTCAGATTCAAATATAAACAACATGCCGGTACCTGAATCAAGAAATTCACGCCCAGAAAGGCCTTGAACCCGCTCCTCGGAAGTCACCGCCAGTTCGACGGGAAAAACCACTTCATCAACCCGAACGACCGGCCCGAAATCCGGCGCTTCTGTCGCGGCCAATGTGGGAGTTGTCGTGGACGTATCAACGGGAGTTTGAGTGTCGAATGGGGTGGACGTATTAACCGGTGTCGCAGCACCCCCGCAGGCGGCGGCCGCCAAGATGCCGACTGCCATCCCCAGTAGCAGATAACGGGTCCAGGCTAAAGGTGTGGCGGGATTCAAATTTCTACCCCAGATTTTCTTCCCCAAGCCCGGCGAATCGACGTGTCCGACAGTTCGACAGCCATGTTATCCCAGGGCCAACTAATCCACAAGTTGGATGCCATTTCGAGAGCCTATTTTGGGAGTTGTTGACGAAATTGGGAGCCTGCGTTAGGCTGAGGGCGTCAAACCACCGGAGGAAAACAGCTATGACTCAGGAGGCCCAACAAGACACTCAATCGGTGCTCACGCCAGAGGTTAAAGCCATGATCGGCGTTGAGGGAGACCTGATTGAATCCTGGGGCACCGTGGACCTCGAATATCTGCGGCGATTCACCCAGGCCGTCATGGACCCCGACCCCAGGTACTGGGACGAAGAGTATGCCAAGACCACTCATTATGGCGGAATAATCGTGCCGCCCATCATGGTCAGCTACATGACTGGGCGCATCCGTCCCGACCAGGAAGACCCCATCACCAAAGCATTTGAAGAGAACCCCATGTCCGACGGCATCGGTTCCGTGGAGCGGCCCGGCGCCCTGCCCGACATCCCTACCCATTTGGTCCGAACTCTGAACGCGGGGAATGAAATTGAGGTATACCAATACCCCAAAATCGGCGACAAGATCTTCTTCCAGAACCGCTATCACGACATCCGGGAACGGGTGGGAAGAGACGGCAAGGCCTTCCTGATCATCACGCGGGAAGTCACCTACACCAATCAGGACAAGGCCCTGCTCTGCATCACTCGCCAGTCTTCGATTCGACGTTAACCGGCACAACCGGATTAAACCCGGATTAACTGTCCGCTGACAGCTGATACAACAAAAGCCGGACGCCTTCCAGTAAACCGGCCGAGGTGATTACCATGAGCGCCCCTCTAGAAGAACTGCTGAAGATGAAGCCGGAAGAGATTCTGGCCCACAACGAAAGGCCCACCGCCGATCAGTTGCGGAACAAAAGCCAAACCTTCTACGAAGATATCGACGAAGGTTTCGAACTGCCCAAGTACATCTACTCGCCAACGCCGACACACCTGTTCCGCTGGAGCGCGGCCATCGAGAATTTCCACCGGATCCACTACGATCTGGATTTCGGCCTGAACCACGACAAGAATCCCAGCATCCTGGTCCACGGCTCCTGGAAGCAGAGCGTCGTGCCCCAATACCTCAAAGACTGGACCCTCCCAAAGGGCTGGCCCTGGAAGGCCGCGTTTGAACACCGAGCCATGCTGGTTCCAGGCGACGTATTGATCATGTGGGCCACGGTCACCGGCAAATACGAAAAAGGCGACATGGGCTTCATCGAGATGGACCTGGGAATGAAGACTCAAGACGGCGTCGAGAGTATGCCCGGCAGCGCTACGGTTGTTCTGCCCCTGAAAGACGGGCCGGACATCCCATATCCCTTCGTTCCGCCCAAAGACTAGCTGACGGCTATCAGCTTCTTAATTGACACTCACAAGAGGTTAAGGACCGACATGGCCCGATTTCTAGCGATACACAATGTTTCCGGACTGACCGAAGAGCAGTTCCGGGAGAAATTGAGTGCCGTCAGCAAGTGGCGCCCGGACCGCCGCACCACCATCCTCAAGGTCTACGGCGACCTGAAGCGAGGCAAGCTGGTGACCGAGTGCGAAGCGGTTGAGCAGGAGCACTTCGAAGACTGGATTAAAATGACTGGCTGGCCTGCTGAGACCATCTTTAACGTGGACATGGTGATGCAGGTGGGCAATATCTGGAAGCTCTAACCCCGGCGTGCAAGCAGCGGGGATATTTCGGCCGGTCAACCGCCAAATTACAATCGGGATATCGGCCGCCACCTGGTAGGCGGCCAACACCGGAACCAAGCCCTCCCCTTGATCAACTTCTCAGGCACCGGCCCAAAGGCCCGGCTGTCGTTGCTATCGGCCCGGTTGTCACCCAGCAGGAAATACTCATCGGGACCGTTGAACCACTCCCGGTTCTTTTCGCCATCCGCGCCGTCAACCGCGCTTTTGAGATAGCTCTCCTCCAACAATTGGCCGTCCAAATATACCCGTCCCTCGGCGAGTTGCAGGTCTTCGCCCGGCAAACCCACTACTCGTTTGACGTAGATTCCCCCTAGGCCACCAGGACGTTCAAAGACCGCCACGTCTCCCCGGCGTAGCCCATTCCGCGTTGGCGCCACTAGAACCGACTCCCTGTGGGCCAAGACGGGCAACATACTCTCACCCTCCACGCGGTACCGGCCCGAGACAAAGATGTTCCCCATACCTTGTAAGAAAGAGTGCAGCACTCGCAACAACGCCTTGATTCCTCAAGCTCAACCGAGAAAGGTATTCTAGCTCTGATCGCCCCGCCGGAGAAGCAGGTGTAGTCTTACGCAGGTTTTCTTTTGTCGCCCCGGCCCATTGTCACCTTTGGTAAAGCCAAGGGTCGCATCTCTCAACAACGAGATTCTTGGCTACGCTCAGAATTACAGAAAACAAGTAGCTGATAGTTGATAGTTGTCAGCCACCGATTCCGCCTATGGACTATTCCCGGCCCCTATCCTAGAATTAGTCGAATTTGACGCCAGACCATCAAGAAAACGCGCTTGCAGCGCCGCATTGGGAGAGCAGTTATGGAGAACGGAATCATCCGCGTTGGGCTGATCGGCGCCGGCGCAAACACCAGGCTCAGACATATCCCCGGCCTTCGCGAACAAAAGGGCGTTGAGATAGTCGCCGTGGCCAACCGCAGCCGCGCTTCCGGCGAGGCGGTGGCCAGCGAATACGAGATCCCCACCGTGTACGACAACTGGATGGAACTCATGGAGGCCGATAACATTGACGCCGTCTGCGTCGGCACCTGGCCTTACATGCACAAGATCATGGTGCTGGCCGCACTGGAGAACGACAAGCACGTTCTAACCGAGGCCCGCATGGCCATGGACGCCCAGGAAGCCCACGATATGCTGGACGCCGCCCGCAACTTTCCCCACTTGGTGACACAGATCGTCCCAGCTCCAGGAACGCTACAAGTCGACCGAACCGTTCAGGACCTGATCTCCGACGGTTACCTGGGTCAACTCCTGGCCTTGCGCCTGCGGGTCAGCGACGGCCACGGCCGGGCCGACCGGGCGGATACCTTCATGAACACAGACGGTCCGCTCCACTGGCGGCAGAACCGGCAGCTCAGCGGCTACAACATCATGGGAATGGGCATCTGGTACGAGTCGTTGATGCGTTACGTCGGCCCGGCCACCAAGGTAATGGCCATGACCCGCGTTTTCACCAACCAGCGGAAGGACGAGGACGGCATCCTGCGCGGCGTTACAGTTCCGGACCACGTCAACGTGCTTTGCGAGTTCGCGTCCGGCGTCCAAGCCGATCTGAGCTGGAGCACGGTTACCGGTCTGCAGACCGGCGCGGAACTTTGGATCTTCGGCAGCGAGGGCACCGTCAAGCTCGAAGGCCCGCCCTTCGACAAAGTCTTCGTTGGCAAGAATGGCGACGTAGAATTTAGCGAACATCCAATCCCTGCCGAAAAACGGGGCAAATGGCAGGTGGAGGAAGACTTCATCGAATCCATCCGCGGCAACTCCCCGGTAACCCTCACTCCATTCGACATCGGCGTGCAGTACATGGAATTCACCGAGGCTGTCACCCGCAGCGCCCAGAACGGGCAGGCGGTTTACCTGCCTCTTTAGACCCTGCCCCTTTAGACATTGAACAGTTCGTCGATCATCGGGAGGGCTACAACTCTTCAGGAAGAATCAGTCATACGGAGGGCAACCATGGCTTCAGACGGAATCAGGCTCGGTCTCATCGGCGCTGGGAAAAACACCCGGGACCGGCACATCCCCGGTTTCCATGGGGTGGATGGCGTGGAGATCTCGGCAGTGGCCAACCGCAGCCGCGAATCGGGACGGGTGGTGGCCGACCAGTTCAACATTCCCACTGTTTACGACAACTGGCAGGACCTACTGGAGGACCCGGGCATCGACGCTGTGTGCATTGGGACCTGGCCCTACATGCACCGCACCCTGACCCTGGCGGCTTTGGAATCGGGGAAGCACGTGCTCTGCGAAGCGCGGATGGCCACCAGCGCCCAGGAAGCCCAAGAAATGCTGGACGCTTCCCGGCTGCGGCCCGACCTGACCACCCAGATCGTGCCCTCGCCCCTAACGTTCAAGATAGACAACCTGCTCCAAGAGAAGATAAATGGAGGCTACATTGGCAACATCCTCGCGGTGTCGGTGCAGTCCTTGGGAAACAACTTCATGGACCATGGTGGCCCCATGCATTGGCGTAACGACCGCGACCTCAGTGGGTTCAACATCTTGAACATGGGCATCTGGTACGAGGCCATGATCCGCTGGGTCGGCCGAGCCACGAAAGTGTCGGCCATGACCAAGGTTAATGTGTCGGGACGCAAGGACGAGAGCGGCGAAATGCTCTCCGTTACAATTCCAGACCACGTGAGCATAATCGCCGAGATGGCCAACGGGGCCCAGGCCAACATGAACTTCAGCGGCGTCACCGGCTTGTCATCGGGCAACGGTGTTTGGATCTACGGCAGCGAAGGGACGATCCACGTGGACGGCAGCCTCAATGTCTACGGCGGCCGCCGGGGCGAAGACAAACTATCCGAGATACCCAACCCACAAGAAAGCCAAGCCTTCTGGCGCGTGGAGGAGGAATTCTGCAATGCCATCCGCGGGTTGGAGAAGATCACCCGCACCCCCTTCGAAGTCGGCCTGCATTACATGGAGTTCACCGAGGCCGTCACCCGCAGCGCCCAGACCGGCCAGGCGATGGCCCTGCCACTTTAGGCTTCGGCGGAAGACCCAACACGCGGGTTTTAAATATAAAAGGACGGCCCTAGGTTTGGGGCCGTCCTTTTCGCTGAGGCATTCTTAACCGTTGGCAACGGTTACTCGGTGCGCACCAGCGACTTGACCTGTTCGACCATTTCCGGGGTCAGTTCGCTAATGCCGTGCACTTCCTTTCCGTGCTCAGCTCCCACCGCCAACACTTCTTCCAAAGTTTCGCCTCGCGCCACAAACGTGCAATCGGACCCCATATCACTGCAATGAATCGTCATAGCCATTATATCTCCTCCTCATGTTTCAGAAATCTTTTTTATGAAACCGCCATTCGGACTTTTTCGTTTTTAGCTGCCGGAAGCAAACAGTCTTTCGAGGCCATCCAGGCAACCGCCCCAGCCTTGTTGGTGCTCGTCGCGCATGTGTTCATCAGTGAACTGCTCGTGGGTCAGCACTACTTCCGTGGCGTCCCCTTTGTCGATGAACTCTACCGTGACCAAAGTCTCGGCGGGCACAAAATCCAGGGCATCTCCCGGCATCTTCTCAAACGCCCAGGTGAAGACCAATTTCTCCGGCGGGATCACCTCCCTGTAAACACCATAAGAAACGTAAGGGGCGTCTTTGCCCGGCTCCAACATGCCCAGACGGTATTTTCCGCCCACCCTCAGATCGACCTCCGCAATGGGCGCGGAGAAGCTCTCGTGTGCCCCCCACCATTGGTGCAGCAATTCAGGTTGGTCCAGGCGGCGAACACCCGTTCCCGCGGCGCGTTGATGGTCTTATTCACCGTTAAACTGATGCCGGTCTGCGGCGCTGATTGGGTCATGGTTTCTCTCCCTCCGAAATTTCTGTGTCTTGGTCATCATCACCAGGCGCATGATCTTCCAGATAGCTGGCCAACGAGTCCAGTCTGTCTTCCCAGAACCGACGGTACCGCGCTATCCACTCGACCGCTTCTTTCATGGGCTGTGCCTCCAGTATGCAGCGGCGGACCCTCCCGTTCTTCTGCTGCACCAACAAGCCGGCCCGCTCCAGGACCCGAAGCTGTTTGGAGATTGCAGGCAGCGAGACGTCAAAGGGTTCGGCCAAGGCTGTAACCGATGAATCACCGGCAGACAAACGTTCCAATATAGCGCGCCGAGTAGGGTCTGCCAGAGCTGCAAATGTGGAATCCAGTGTTTTCGCCTGATATTTAACCATATGGTTAAATATAAACATATAAAGGATCGATGTCAAGAACGACGGTGAGATCGGGCCAGGCATCACCTTTGCCAGCTACCTCGCGGTTATAGTTTATTGGCCCCTTCGTGTACGGTTTGAATATGGTTGCCGAACTACGCGTGTTATTCTTCGCCGCCGGAGTAGCGCTGCTCTTAGCAGCTTGCTCACCCCAAATCGATTCTGTCCCGACATCGGGGAAAGGCGAGGAATCCAGATCTTCTCCGACGTCGACGAGTAACGCGCCAGACGAGGCAGCCGAGCCAATTCTAATCCCAACAGAGACCGTACCCGCGCAAACGCGAGCATCCACAAGATTTGGCAACTCCCGACCCCGCCAACCTACGGGTAGCCGCTCGCTTGCGGCGCCGCCAACACCAACTCCGGCGATTGGGCCAGCCATTGGCCTCCCAGAACCCACGCTTTTACCCCAACCCAATCTCGAACCGACTGAACTGCCCAGCAATCAAGAGGCCCGACTAGCTCGGTGTGGTGACGGCCAAGAAATCTTCACCGTCCTTCCTCTGCAAATGGAAGACTTTAACCGTATCGTCCCATTAGGCAACTTGGCGCCCGCGGCCCATACCTTGCCCACGGTTCATCATTACATCGACATCAGGAAAACTGACCCAAACGATCCCACTAGTCTTCCGGTGGAAGTGCCTGTTGTTTCACCAGCTGATATCACGATCACCGAAATGACCTTTATTGAAGAGTTGAACAGGCCAGACTTCACTGACTACTCCCTAATATTCGAACCGTGCCTGGGATTCAAATCGTATCTTGATCACTTTTTGACAGTGGCTCCTGTGGTTCAGAAAGCCTATGACGCTGCACCGGTCCGGTTCTGCAGGGACTACACCCTTTACTATGAGGAACGAACGCTTGATTGGAGACTTTGTAAGAAGGAAGTCAATATAGAGATCAAAGCTGGAGAACCTCTAGGCACGGCCGGTGGAGGGGAAGGCCAAAACGCCTTAGATTTTGCCGCGTTTGATTTCAGGCAAGGTCCTAGCGTCTTCGCAAACCCGGACCGATGGGTATATCAACGTGATATGACATACGCCGTGTGTCCGCTGGATTACTTCCCCGCCGAACTCAAGGACCAGTTGAAATCTCGATTGGGTCCCAGGCACAACGGCCCATTGAGAACCGCCGAACCGATATGTGGCGAGGTAGCCCAGGATATTCCTGGGACAGCACAGGGAATCTGGATTGAACCAGGCCTTGGGATTGAATGGGACGAAAGCCAGATCGTTGCTTTGGTTCACGATAATTTCGAACCATCGCTGGCCGTTTTTTCTATTGGGTTGTCGATGGAGGACGAAGGCTTGGCCCACGGCGCCTATTACTTTGATCCGGTTCCTTCCGGCTTGGTAAATCGCGACTTCGGAGATATTGTCCCTGGCGATACATACTGCTTCGAGGGACTAAGCGGCCGGGGAGACCTGTCAGGCTTAATCATTCTCATCGCCTTGACGGACCCGGCGACCATGATGATAGAAGGGCAACCTAGAAGCAGCTGCGGTACCGCTTGGGATTTCGTCTCCCCTACCCAATTCGAGAGATAAGTCCAGAGCCTACTTGGCAAGCGCCTTAACCGCCTCTGCGGCGTTGGTCGCGGTAGTTGGGCGCCGTTATGGGCTGCCAGTTCACCACATAGCTATCCACCAGCCGGGATGCGATGCGGGATTTGGTTTCCTCCAGATCATTAAGTGATGCCGCGGTAGTTATAACGGTGGGCAGGCGAGCCTCGTGGCGGTGGACGATTATCTGATACAGCTTGTCCTCGGCCCAAGCGGTGCTGCTTTCGGCTCCCAGATCGTCCAGCACCAACAATGGGACCGAGTTTATCTGCTCGAAGAGCTCGTCGTAGCCCACCAGACTGTCGGGGCTGAAAGTGGCCCTGAGGTGGTCTAACAAGGTTGGCACGAAGGCGAAGAACACTTGGCTGCCCTGCTTGATCCGTACTCCGGCGATGGCCACCGCCAGATGTGTCTTTCCGCAGCCACGGGGACCACTCAACAGTAGCCAGCCTTCAGGATCTTCCGCAAATATCTGGGCGAAGTGCATCGCCCGGTCGAGAGATTCCTGGTCCTGGGCAGAGGCGTTGGCTCCACCCAGGGTGTCGAAGTTCTCGAAGGTCATCCGCTGCAACATCTCGGCCCGCACTTCGCCGATGCCCAGAACCAGCCTGCTGTTGAAGTTGCCCAACTGAACCACCGTGGCGGTCCCTTCGGCGCTCTCTAGGCGCGTGCGCAAGGAATCGTCCAAACGCTGCAACGGTCCCCGCACCGTGATTACCGTGGGCAGCGAGTTGTTGTAGCGGTGGTTGACCACCTGGAATAGCTTCTCTTGGGCCCAGGGCGTGGCGCTGGCCGTGCTCAGGTCATCGAGGACCAACACGGGAACGTTACGCACCTGCTCGAACAACTCGTCATAGGAGACGGGGTTCTCTGGAGAATAAGAAGACCTCAGATGGTCCAGCAGGTCGGCGGCGACGATGAAGAAAGTGGTCTGGCTCCTTTCGATGCACCGATTCGCAATGGCCACGGCCAAGTGGGTCTTTCCGCTGCCGCTGGGGCCGGTGAGCACCAGCCAACCCTGGGGGTCCTCGGCGAACCGGGCGGCGACGGTGGCGCCTTGGGAGAACATCTGCTGGCTGGGGGCGTCGGGCAGCGGCCCCTCCAGATTGGTGTTGGCGAATGATATCCGGGAGAGCGCGCCCAGGTTGCTGTAGCGGCGCAACGCGGCAGCGCGGGTGTCCGAGTCCTGGGTCTTCTGGCAGGTGCAAGGGATGGCCTGGCCGAATTCGGGATGGCCGATGTGCACGCGGCGCGCGACCCACCCGCTGCCGTTGCACTGGGGGCAAAGCTCAGCGGCTGGCTCACTTTCGGGGAGGGCCACCCCACCGCCGTTGGTAGTCCTCGACATATTTTTGGCGGTAATCCTTCTCAGTATGTCGCCCAGGTTTTCCATCTTCCCCCCTTCTCGCATCCCCCTTCGTCGCGTAGTCACCTCGGTGTTCTCTGCCTTCGGCGGTCCATCGTCTCAAGATGCCAGACACGTAACGCCAACTGCGCTTGTTCTCGGCGGCCGCGATACCGAAGGCCTCCCGAAGCCAGGACTCCGGGTAGCGGGCTTCAGCCTCTTTGAGCTCTTCGGCCAACAAAGGAGAAAGCGACCCGATACTATCTTCGTACAAAGCGAATATGTTGGGCCTTTCCAGGTCCGGCACTTCCTCATCAGGACCACCGCCAATCTTAAGAGGAACCTTGACATCTCCGGCATCGAGACGGGCCAACATCCGCCGGCCAGCCTCGGTGTTCAGCAGAAACACCGACCTCGTCCCATCCAATTTATGGGTCAAAAACGTGCCTCGGGTAACGGCCAGCCGCAATCCACGGCGTATCTCTTCCTCAGAGTCCTTACCCTCAGATTTTAGACCCTTGAGCAGCGACCGGTCCGCCAAAAACTCGTCCAAGGAAACGGCCCTGTGGGACCCGCGTTTGCGGTGAAACAACCACAGGCCGCGAAGGGTTACCTTGAGTTCGGCCATGTCCTGGATTCGCTCCAGGATGGGTCCGAACACCGGGTTGGGCACCGGAGTGTAGAGCGTGCTCCCGGTAAAACCTTGAAAGGCCCCGCGCATCGCCGAATTTAAAGGCGCCATCTCTAGAAGTCATCCACCCTGGATAATGAATCGAACCGCACCAGGTTGTCCCTAAAGAATAGCTGCAGGTTGCCGGTGGGGCCGTTGCGATGCTTGGCCACTATCAAGTCCGCGATATTTCTGGGGTAGGGACGGCCTGGGAACTGCTGGTCCCATTCGTCTTCGGTGAAATAGACATCGTCCCGGTGGAGGAACATCACCACATCGGCGTCCTGCTCGATGCTTCCGCTGTCCCGCAGGTCAGAGAGCACCGGGCGGTGTCCAGGCCGTTGCTCGACTCCACGGCTGAGCTGGGAGCAAGTTACGAGGGCGATATTTAGGTCTCTGGCCATTACCTTGAGCGACCGGGATATCTCGCTGATTTCCTGGACCCGGTTGTCGTTTCGGCCGCTCCTTCCCTGGATCAACTGCAGGTAGTCAACCACCAGCAAGTCCAGTCCGTGCTCCATCGACAAGCGGCGGGCCTTGCTCCGCATCTCGATCATGCTTTGGAATGGTGTGTCGTCGATGTAGACCGGCAGGTCGGAAAGTTGACCGATGGCGTCGATGATGCGCTGTTCTTCAGCTTCGGTGTACAGGCCTAGGCGCAGCCGGTGGGAGTCTACCTCGGCCTCGGAGGATAGAATGCGGAGGGCCAACTGCTCCCGGCTCATTTCCAGGCTGAAAAACCCGGTTACAGAGCCGTTTTTGGCGGCGTTCAGGCAGATGTTCAAGGCCAAAGTGCTTTTCCCCAAGGAGGGGCGGGCGCCCAGAATGACCAGGTCAGACCGCTGGATACCACCCAGAAGTTCGTCCAGATCGGTATAACCTACCATCACTGGGCCGGTGTTTTCGGATATGGGGTCGGCAATGGCGGCGCGGTCTTCCAGATATTGGTCGTAGATCTGCCGCAGCGGCACGAAGCCCCGCTGAGTGTCAGTGCCCCGAACAGTGAACAGCGCGTCCTCCGCCAGGCGGAGGGTGGCGTCCACGTCGTCGGTGTCCTGGTAGCCCATGGCAGAGATTCGCGAAGCAACATCAATGAGCTTCCGCATGGTCGCGGTGCGGGCCACCACATTAGCGTAATGTTCGGAGTGGGCCGACGTGGGGGTGACCGAGATCAAGTGGCTGAGGTAAGCCATGCCGCCCACGGTCTCCAGTTGGCTGGAGCGGCTCAGTTCCCTGGCCAGGGTGACTTGGTCAATGGCCTCATCACGCTGGAAGAGAGACTCGCAGGCGGCAAAACATAGCTGATTCCGCTCGCGGTAGAAATCATCCGCCTTGATGTGAGGCGCGACGCGAGAGAAGCAGTCCCCATCAATTAAGACCGACCCAACAACCGCTTCCTCCGCCTCCAAGTCATGGGGCAATAGCTTCTCAGCGTACATTCACCTATTCTTCCACCTCAGCGTTTACGTGGATCGTGGCCATGACTTCGGTCGAGAACCGGAGAGTGATATCGTACTCGCCGGGCTCGCGGATCGGCTCGGCGATCTCCACCCAGCGGCGTTCCACTTCCCGGCCCACCTTATCAGCCAACTCCATGGCGATATGCGTGCTGGTAATCGTGCCGTAATAGCGGCCCGTAGGGGTGATCCTGGCGGCGAGGGTGATGGTGACGTCGTCCAGCCCGCTCGCCAATTCTTCCATTACGGCGGTCTCGCGGACGCGAATCTCATCCCCAACGGCGGTGATCTTATGCAGCCGTTTCAGCACCTCCGGGGTGGCGATCTCCGCCAAACCCTGGGGCAATAGATAATTCCGTGCGTACCCATCGGGCACCCGGCGGACCTCGCCCGCCCTGGCCTTATTGGGAACGTCCTGGGTGAAAACTACTTCCATTGTTTGTCACTTCCATTGGGTTCTCTGAATGGAATCATCGATCGGGATAGGGAGATGGCCACATAAATCGAGGCGGAACCAATTATACGGCATGCCCGTCTGAGGGGAAAGCGGGACCGGTCTGCGGCCGAGCCCGATCTTTATCTACCTACTCGCGTTGCCGAATATTGACTGCCCGCTGCGCCCCTCCTAAAATCATTGTCACCGTGAATAACACCGTGAATAACACCGTGAAAATAATGCCAGAAGGAAGGCAGACCAACCTGCGACCGAAAAAATATATCCTTCTTTTCGCAACAAATCCAGGCAATTCCATCCTATTTTAATTGGATATCTGGGACTCTATATGGGATTCATAGCCGACATCGAGGGGCGGAGCCAGTCTATCAGGCAGGCCATCTTGGCCCACGCCTTCGTCAGGGGCGTGGGCAACGGCACCCTGCCGGTGGAGAAGTTCAAATATTACGTGGTCCAGGACTACGCCTACCTGATCGACTACAGCCGCGCGCTGGCCCTGGCTTCGGCCCGGGCTCCCCGGTTGGATGACATGTCCTGGTTCGCCGGGCTTCTCGACGAGACGTTGAACGTTGAGATGGCGCTTCACCGCAGCTATTGCGCGGAGTTCGGCATCAGCGCCCAGGAATTGGAGGCTGCCGAGGCATCCCCCACCACAGTGGCTTACACCAGCTTCCTGCTCAAAACCGCGCACCAAGGCAGCTTCGGAGAGCTGGTGGCGTCATTGCTGCCCTGCCAGTGGGGCTACTGGGAGATCGGCGACCACCTGCTGCAGCAAGGTCTGCCCGAGAACGCCCCTCTTTACGCGCAGTGGATCGAGATGTACACCTCAGAGGAGTTCTCCGCCTTGGCGTATCACATCCGGGAAATGGCCGACCGAATCGGCGGCGAGGCCGGCCCCACCGAACTGGCCGCCATGGGCCAAGCTTACATAACCAGCGTCCGTCTGGAGCGCCAGTTTTGGGACATGGCCTACAACTTGGAGGCCTGGCAGGTTTAGTGGGTTTCGATCAACTCTCAGCGGTGCTTTAAAATGACACAACGTAACGCGCAGTCGGTAGAGGAATATCTACAGATGCTGCCTGAGGACCGGAAGGCAGCCATAGACACCGTGCGCGGCACAATATTGGAGAACCTGCCAACGGGGTACGAAGAAACCTTTCAGCACGGAATGCTCTCTTACGTCATACCGCTATCGACATACCCAACGACCTACAACAAGATGCCCCTGGTATTCGCCGCCCTCGCCTCCCAAAAGTCGTACATGACCGTATATCTGATGAATATCTACGGTAACGTTGCCGACGAGCAGTGGTTCATCGACCGGTACAAGGCGACCGGAAAAAGGCTAAACATGGGCAAATCTTGCGTGCGATTTAAAAAGCTGGAAGACCTACCCATCGACTTGATCGGCGAGGCCATCGCCCGCACACCGGTGTCCGCCTTTATCCAGATTTACGAATCTGCCAGGCGGAAGCCTTAGCCCACACGGCCCAACCCCTTAACCGCCCGGAAGACCCAGCAGGGCCAGGAGAAAGCGATGTCGCCGTGGACGGGGGCCACTTGGAAGGCTTCCCGAGTCGCGTTCGGGGCCTCCAGAAAGTCCTTGCGCAAGGCCGCTGTTTCTTCTGTTGATACTTTCGTGCGGGCAGTCCATTCGTTGAAGCGCAAGTAGATGCGGGGGTAGTCGTTCTCCACTACATCAAAGCCGCGGTCCGCCAACAATTCCTGAATCTTAGAGATCTTGCGGTTTGCCACATGGCTGAAGTCCCGGCGCAGTTCGATTTCGTTCATCCAATCACAGATAGCGTCGTCCTCGGGAGCGATGCTGTCGGCCATGAGCAACGAACCGCCCTTTTTCATCACCCGCAGAGTCTCGTCGAGGGCCTTTTCAAAGTCGCGGAAGTGGTGCGCCGAGACCCTGGACGTGACCAGGTCAATGGACCCGTCAGCAAAGGGCAGCGATTCGGCGGCGTTTTGGCTCAGACCCAGATTGGCAATGCCGCGCTCCCGTCCCAGGCGCTGGGCCTGGCGGAGCATGGGCTCGGTTACATCGGTGGCGATGACCCGGCCGGACACCCCGGCCACCGCGAAGGCTGTGAATCCCGCGCCGGTGCCCAGGTCTATCGTCCATCCGTAGCGGTTTGCACCGCCGCCCGCGCCGACCATGCGCTCCACCGATTCCAGGCTGTCGTCCCGGATGTGCAACTTGCTAGTGGCGTAGACGGCCGCCTGTGGCCCGAAGACCTGCTGGGCTGCCGGTTGCTGACTATTGCCCTGTGTCATATTCCCTCTTGATGATGTTTGCCTCCGCTGGGGCGCTAAATAAAACTGGCGCTTGAGTAGACTTGCTATCCCAAGCGCCAGAGTGAACCCCATAGGACCGGCTTCGCCGGTTGGTTAGACGAGTACCGGCTCTCCGTTCTTCTGGTAGACCTGGAACCGGTGGCGGGTAGTGTCCGCTATGATGACGCGGCCTCGGTGGTCTACGCGCACCGCGCAGGGGGCCCACAGCACCTTCTCAGGAGTGAAGTCTCGGACGCCGTTGCGCTGCCGGATCATGTCCGGGTTTGACTTGATCTTGTCGACGCCCAAGCTGGACAGCCCGGCGTCTCCGGTAAATTCCGTGAGGAATCTGCCCTCAGGCGTCAGCACCTGGACCCGGTTGTTCAGCCAGTCGGCAATATAGATGTCGCCGTCGTCATCGACACAGACGCCGGTGGGCCGGTTAAACTCCCCCACGGGCACGTCGACGTAGGCCATGCCGCCTTGTTCTTTAGCGATACTGCAGTCGCCGCCGGTGCCGGGTCTTCCGAAGGAGGCCAGCCACCTGCCATCCTTGGTGAAAGACTGTACGCGGTCGTTGCGCCAATCGGCGACGAAGACGTTGCCGTCCTTGTCCAGACAGATCCCCCAGGGCAGGTTGAACTCGCCATCGCCTTCGCCAGCGCTGCCGAACTTGCCCAGGAACTCGCCATTCAGGGTGAACTTCTGGACCCGGTTGTTTCGGCTGTCCACAACAAAGACTGTGCCATCTTTGCTGATCTTTATGCCGGCCGGGCGGTCCAACTCGCCGTCTCCGGAACCATGGGTGCCCCAGTGGCTCTGGTAATCGCCATCTTTGTTGAAGATGGTGATACGGTGGGTCCACTCGTCGGTCACGTAGACGTTGGTGTCCTCGTCCAAAGCAATGGACATGGGCCAAATGAACTGCCCTGGGTCCTCACCGTAGGAACCAAACTCGGTGACGTACTCTTCGTGGTCCTCGCCGATGCGAAAGACGTTGATGCGGGTGCCATCCGCCCGCGATTCGTAAGAACGGTTCACTATGTAGACCAAATCGTCGGGGCCCAAGGCAAAGTCCATTGGGTTTCGGAAACCCGTGCCTTGGAACTCGGAGCGCCCAGCAGTAAAGCTGTAGGTGAACGTCCGGTCATTTATTCCCAGGAATACACTAGCCATGGGTATTCTCCTCAGAGATCCAGGGCCTCTGCGCCACAAGGGTCACTCCGGCGGAGAGGCGGCAAAATTTTTTATTGATTGGGAAAGGCCAACGGGCTACCCCGCCCTTTTAGATGAAATTCAGAGCCTCGTAGTTGCCGCCGACAATGGCCTTAGCGTCCAAGCCCATCCAGCGGTCCAGCAAGGTGGTGTAGGCAGAGCGGAAGTCCACGTTCCACTGCAGGTTGCCGCCGTCTTCCAGCTTTTCGGGCTCCAGGGACGGGTACTCGCCATAGAGGCCGCCCCTCACGTGGTCGCCGATGACGAAGGCCACTCCACCGGTGCCATGGTCGGTTCCGGAGCCGTTGTCCATCGCCCGCCGTCCGAACTCTGAGTAGAAGAACAAAGTAAGATTGTCGCTCTTGCCCAGTTGGCGGATGTCAGTCATGAACGAGTCGATGTTGCTAGCCACGTCCTGCAGCAGGTTGGAGTGCCCCACCGCCTGGTTGGCGTGGGTGTCGAAGATGTTGTAGGGAGCCGTGGTAAACAGCACCCGGGTCCCGAAGTCGGCGTTATGCACCTGGGCCATGTCGCGGAGATAACTGCCCATTGCGCTGTTGGCGTACTCAACTTCGGATTTGTAGATGCCGGGAGCCGTGGTCAAAATGTCGGCGCCCTTCAGCGCTTCGATCCCGGTCCGGCGGATGTAGTCGTCCACAGCACCCTGACCGATGGCCGGGGCGTACATGCGCCCGAACAGGTCCAGGGCCTCGGTCCGTTGGGCCTCAGCGCCGATCTCGGTAAGCAGGCCATAGGAACCCAGGTCGCCCACCGAGGCGACCGCCACACCCTCCTTTGCTAGAGAACGAGGCAGGCCGCGGCCGAAGTTGACGCCGGTTAAAACATTCTCGCCTTTCGGGTCAACGTCCTGGATGACGCTGCCCAACCAACCGGTGAGACCCAATTCATCGGGCTCACAGGTGGCCCAGATATCCATGGACCGGAAGTGTGAGAGGCTGCCGTTGGGGTAGCCGATCCCTTGGATGATGGCCAGACGCCCTTCGTCCCAGTATTTCTTCAGAGGGGCCATTGACGGGTGGAGGCCCAATTGGTCGGTGATAGGGATAATCTGATCCTCGGGTATCCCCAGAGCCGGGCGGTAATCCCGGTAGCGGGGATTGTTATAGGGGATAATCGTGTTCATGCCATCGTTTCCACCGGACAATGACATAACCGCCAAGACCGGTTCTTTTACTGTTGATACCATGCTTATTCCTCCAGTGGGATAACCCAGAAAAATCCAATGAATTCGATGAATGTGGTTCCTAGCCGAACTGGAACTCTGAAGTCGTGGCAATCATCTGCAGAGTTTCTCCAGTGCGGCGGGCGAACTCACCCTGCTCGGCTTCGGTGCCATGCTTCAAGGCGCCGCCGGAATCTAGGTGGTTCGTCAACTGGCTGCGAGTCTCATCGGCCAGGTCCATGGGACCCAACAAGTCCAGGCAGCCATCGAGGAACTGCTCCGAACTAGGGCTTTCGCCCAGGTCCATCAGCCGGTTTATCATTAATCTTACGCCGGGTAGCTCGGTGTTGCCCAGCATGGAAGATGCAAAGTTGATTCGGTCGATGAGGCTGCCGCTATTGATCCACTCGCGGCCCATGTGCCAGCCTTCCACCGTCGGCGGATTCATCAGGTCCAAGCCCATGTACTTGGGCTCCATGGCCACGAAGAACAAGCCTGGCTTGGGCTCTAGGTGGTCGCCAACCATCCGCATGGTGCCGATGACCACGTCTGCCGGGCTCTTCACCTTGGCGAAATGCACTCCCTCGTCCTTGAAAAAGTCCGAGTTGAACAGAACCTTCAACATGGCTGTAATTTCGTACCCGGAATCGAAGTAGGCCTTCTCCAGGCTCCTGATGGCATCCATGTCCCGGGGCTCGCTCAACCGCCAAGCAGGCACAGGAGGTTCGTCAGCGACAAAAAAGTCGTAGAGTTTGCGGGAGACGAACCGAGCCGTGGCCGGCTGCTTGCATATGATGTCGACGATGTCCCCGCCATCCCAGTTGCCTGTTTCGCCCAGGAAGGTCTTTTCCCCATAATCATGGTCCGCCGGGTCAAACCGGAACTCGAAGGGAGTCCGGCCGTAGGGAAACACCGGAATCGTGGGGGCCAGATTCCAGCCAGTAAAAGCACGGGCGCAGGCCTTTACGTCGTCTTCGGTATAGTTGAACTCTCCGTCTTTGCCCACGCCAATGGAGAACAACTCCAATAGCTCCCGGCCATAGTTCTCGTTTACGGCCGTCTTATGGCTTTCGATGTTGTCCAGGTAGTAGAGCATGGCCGGGTCGGTGGAGAGCATCATGAGCAGGTCTTTGAAGTTGCCCATGCCCATTTCCCGGAATTTGTCGATCTGGATCGCCGTGGTCCGGGCGTTGTCCACCTTGTTATCGCCGGCGCAAAGAATGGTGTGCCAGAAGAGGGACATCTTCTCTTTGAGTTGGTATTTGTTGTTGATCATGCGGTAGACCCATTCGGTCTGACCGGTCTCGATCGCTGCCTTGTCGAAATAAGACGGATAGGCGCGATACATGAGGTCTTCGTCAATTCCCGGATCGTCTCCAGGATTTAGAAGCTCCTCAACCACGCTGTCATAGCCCTGGTCTGCTTTGGCCTCAATCTCGCTGCGGCTGGCTCCGTAACCGGCTCTCCGCAAAAGATGGGCCATCAACGAAATTTCCTGATCAGACATTTATCCTCCTCCACGGTGGGATTATCATCATGAAAAAGTGCTTCTCATTCAAACCCTAGGCCTATTGTAGCTACTAGAGGGAGCTTAGGCTAGGCCAACGGAAAATGGCCCGATGATCTTAGCCTGAAAACCACGGGCCATCAAATATGCCAACATTTAATAATCTGGACTAGCCGATGTCAATACTCGCTGTGACTGAATCCGAGTCTGATGCCGAGGTTTCAGACACTGCCTTATCATAAAATGCCGAATATTGGGAACTTGCTCAGATTAGGTAAACGGGAAGAGCAGATCAGTTTCGGACCAAGAATCCAGGTTGGCAGTGGCGGCAATAGCTAGTGATACGTTGGTTGGCATTCAACTGGGTGATGTTGCCGCCGCACTCGGGACAAGGCTGACCGCCTTTGTTGTGCACTTTTAAGAAATCCCGCACTTTCTTGTGGATGTCGCGGCCCATTCGAATTCTGAGAGTCTCGGTGGCTTCTTCCAGCACCTGGCGGCACTGGGTGTAAAGTGTGCGCAATTCATCGGGTTTTAAGGCGCGGCACTTCTTGAACGGAGATATGCCGGCGGCGAAGAGAATCTCATCAGAGTAGGCGTTTCCTATACCGGATAGAAAAGCGCCCCTGGTCAGCACGCCTTTGATTTCGCCGTTGAACTTCTTCAGACGAACCTGAAATTCCTCAAAGCTTATGTCGGAGAGCACGTCTGGACCCAGGCCGGTGTACTGCGGAATCTGGTCATCCTGGGTATCGCCGCCGTCCTCCCCGTTATTAATATAATAGACTTTGCCCATCTGCCGGTCGTCCAGGTAACGAAGCTCCATTCCATCGCCAACGCCCAGTGTCATGCAGGTCTTCTTCAGGACCCGTTCCGTCGACGGGCAGTGCTGCAGCGCTCCGGTGAGCATGGGGTTGATCACCAGGCTGCGCCCGCCTGAAAACCGCAATGTCAGGAATTTGCCGCGCCGCTCGGCTTCCAAGAACGAACGTCCCAGCAAGTCATCGGTCATCTCCCCAGCTAAAGACCGGACTACCGTGGGGCGCAATAACTTACAGGACACCACCGAGACGCTCGTCAGTTCGGCGTTCAGATAATCTTTGATCACTTCCAGGTCTGGCGCTTCCGGCATGACGTTAATATAACGCACCCATTGGTGCATGGCGCAACTACTGGCGCAGGTCTGGCCTTAAGGCCACGGCGTTGACATCCGATCTTCGCCTTCCCTACTCTTGGGAAATGCAGAAATGGTCAGGCGTTCGGCAATGCTGATCGGAGTGGTCTCCGACACCCATGGCTTCTATGACCCGCGTGTCCCGCCGCTCCTTGACGGGGTGGCCCACATCCTGCACGCGGGGGACATTGGCACGGGCGGGATAATTGAGCAGCTTTCCGAGATCGCGCCGGTAACAGCGGTGCGCGGCAACAACGACCGGGAAGGCCCAGAGTCTCAGTTCCCCGAGGTAGCGACCCTGGAACTGGGCGGGTGCCGAATCTATCTAACCCACATAGTGAAGGTCCCAAAGAAAGGGGACGAGGCCGGACTGGCTCCTTATCTTGAGCAACAAGCCAACGCCGTCGTCTTCGGCCACAGCCACATCGCTGTCCATGAAACGAGGGAGACGGAGCAGCGGGGGCCGCTCACTTTCTTCAACCCGGGTGCGGCGGGCAAGCGCCGTTTCAAAGTTGTACCGTCCATCGGGCTGCTGGACGTGAGCCCGGAGCGCGTAGAGGGGCGGATATTAGTCCTCTGAAGTGAAACCTACCTCCTCCTGCTTCCATGTGGCCGCCGAAGTTCCATCAATGAATGGGCCGAGTGGTCGGAGGAAAAGGCCGTTCTCGGCCACCCAGATCCAAAAGGACCAACTTCGTTCGGGCCAATGGGATGCAATTAAGCTCCGATATGTTAACTTGATACGGACCCTTAAAAACCTGAAAGAAGAACCAAAAATATATTGCCAGACATATGAACCTGTGTTACGAACCGAGACGAGGCGGTACGGCATAATATGTCAATTATCATTGCCTCCCACTACATGAAAATCGAACGTAAATTGCCTCATTTCGGCACCCGCGCCGATCGGCCAACAAGGTAAATTCACCGTCGCCAGCCTAAATTAACCAGACTGTGGAGGAGCGATACAATCCACTCCGGTCGCAGCCTAGCCAACTGCTGCTCTCGCGCCTGAGCCAACCGCAACACCTGCGCCAGCGGCCAGGCCAACCCAAGCAGCTCCCGGCCCGGGACCGACTCCGGTACCAGCAGCCCTGCCGACACCTGACGACGGTAATGGCGGCGGTGGACTCGGCGGATGGTGGCTCTCTCTCATCATCTTGCTGATAATCGCAGCGATGTCCGCAGCGATCTACTACGATGTGAGGAGGCTCAGTGGCCGGGCCATCTAAAAAGTATGGCGGGCCAACCTAAAACTTAAATCTGGTGAACACCGGGCAGCCCCGTGCCTCCGTGGAAGGAAGGGGCTGATTTTTCGTCTTCCAAAATCCTACTTTGCGCTTGGTTCACGAAATGGTCAGGGGCCACACGAAGTGGCGCTACCGGGTTACTGCAAATAGCCCGGAAATGACAACAATAGTGTCACGCTGGCCGAATACCAATCTTGGGCGCCGGCCGCGGTCCCTATTGGTTCAAGCGTATGGCCTGGGCACCCAACTGGGGCCAGGCAGCAGGAGCGGCAGCCTTTTCCAGACGCTCGTCCAATGGAAGGTCTTCGTCCCAATAGTATCCGATGAAACGTTGACCGTTTATGCCGTCCGACGCTTCAGAGGCCAGCCATACGACCGGTTTCTGCATCACGGCGGGCTGTATCATGTTGCTGCGTTGATGATGGGCGTCGTCGGGGATCAGATCGGTGTTGGCCCTGCCGCCCGGCACCAAGACGTTTACCGTGACTCCGGTTCCCTCCAACTCCCTCGAGGCCATGGCGATCAACGCCTCATGGGCCGCTTTGGACGGCCCGTAAGGAGTGCCTCCTTCCCGGTACATCGTGTTCATGCTGGTGGTGACGCCGATGATCCGGCCCCAGCCTTGGGCCAGCATGTGGGGCACCACGGTCCGGGCCATGTAGAAGGGGCCACTGCTGTTCACCGCAACTACCCGGTCCCATTCCTCGGCAGGCACTTCCCAGAAGTTGTTCTTGACATCACCGCCCATAAGCATGTTCCGGGGCGCAATGCCTGCGTTGTTGACCAATATGTGTAGTCCGCCCAATTCTTCGATGGTGCGCTCCACCGAACGCTCGGCTTCTTGGATTGAAGAAACGTCCACCACCTGGGTCATGACACAGTCGTCGCCCGCGAGCTCTCGCATGTAGTTCGAACTTTCGTCCAGCCATTGCCGGTTGATGTCCATCATGGATACCCTGGCTCCGGCTCTGACCAGGGCTTCGGTCATGGCCCGGCCCAACCCACGGGGGCTAGCCGCGCCGGTAACAATCGCTATCTTGCCTTCAAGCGGCTTTTGTTCCACAAGTCAACTCCAGAAAATAGGTATTGGATGCCCCGAAAAACGCGGCTGGGCCGCCCGCTATTGGGCTATGTAGCCGCCGTCGATCACCAATTCACTGCCGGTCACAAACGACGACTCGTCGGAGGCCAGGTAGAGCACACCATAGGCCACGTCATCGGGGACGCCGGTCCGGCCGATGGGAACACGCGCAATGGACTCCGCCTCCGCCTCCGGGTCTCCATGGCGGAACGCAGTCATCGGGGTGTCGATGGGGCCCGGATGCACCGAGTTCACGCGAATGCCGTCCGATGCGTACTGGATGGCCGTCGACTTGGTGAAGATGCGTACCGCGCCCTTTGACGCGTTGTATACCGCCGAAACATACGCCTGACCGGTAATGCCTGAGATGGACGAAATATTGACTATGGAACCGCCGCCGGCCTTTTTCATCTCTGGGATGGCGGCCTTGGTACCCAGGAATACGCCCTTGGCGTTGACATCCATGACCCGGTCCCACTCCGAAACTGTGAGGTCCTCTAGGCCGACTCTGGATACCACGCCGGCATTATTCACCAAGATGTCCAATTTACCGAAGCGGCTGACGGTCTCGGCGACGGCCGACGTCCAACCCTCTTCACTGCTCACATCCAGATGAACGTAAAGGCATTCGCCACCCAATTCGTTGATCTCGGCCTCGGTCCGCCGTCCGTCTTCATCAAGCACATCTCCAATCACAACCTTGGCCCCCTCCCGGGCGAACATTTTGGCCTCTGCGGCGCCCATTCCCCGGGCTCCGCCGCTCACGAAGGCGACCTTATTCTCCAAGCGCATAGAAACCCCCAGCCGGTCTATCGATTTATACTGGTGGATACGAAGATGGATGGCAAGATTCTAACTGTTGGGAGCGGTTAGTCAATGGGCGCAAGGGAGTGGTGGGGTTAGAAGGCTACTTGCTTGCCGGATGTCTGACGCTACCGCCAAGTGTCGGCTGCTTCTAGAAAATATCGTCAGATCTGCCTTTTCTAGCTTTCCGTGCAAGTGCTTACTGGCTGGTCTCCGCTGACTGGACCCGCAACCGTGCCGCCGCAAGCGTTATTAATGGCGCCGACGTTGAGCAGGGTCCTTTCGTTGATGATCGATCCAGAGTTATTGATGGTGCTGCCACCTAAATTGGACACTAAACCGGAGTTGGAAAAAATGCCGCCGGCCTGGTTCTCCAGTTGTCCCTTCAGATTTTGGTACGAGGCGAAGTGAAAAACCTCCAACGTCCCCGTATTCTCGATGGCGCCGCGGTTGTCAAAAAGACTGGCCAGCATGTTTATGCGGCCGGAGTTGGTGATCCGGGAATCCGCCAGGTTGGAGAATGTGCCGAGGCCGCCCTGGTTCAAGGTACCGCTGTTTACCAGCGTTCCGCCCAGCCGGTTCACAAAGTCGCCGGCTCCGCTGGATGTGTAGAAGGACCCGGCGTTGGTGAATGTGCCACGGTTGGTCATGGTCGCTCCATTACCGTGCAGGACGGTTGAGCCGGCATCATTCAGCAGTGTGCCCGAGTTGGTGAATGTGGACACGTTGGAGATTAGGCCTCCGACGTTGTTTATGCTGCCGTCTGATTCGTTAACCAGGAAATTGCCCTGATTGTTCAAGGTTCCACCGATGACGTTGATGGTTCCGTGGTTGGTAATCAGGCCGGTTTTATCATTGTGTAGCGTGCCGCCGTTCAGGTTTAGGGTCCCGTTGATCCAGATGGAGCCACCCGGCGAATCGTCGGCGATACGCAGCGTGATTCCCTCACCGACGTTCAGCGTCTGCCCGGCTCCAACAGTGAGAGTGCCCAGCGAACTGAGGTCGAAGGACCTGTCTAGGGTTACGCCCGTTACACCCGCCGTGGGGTCGAAAGACGTGTTAACAGTCGCCCCGGAAACGCCGGTAGTGAGGGCGCCAATCAACACGCGGTCTTTGGATGTCGGGACCGTATCCGAGTCCCAGTTAGCCGCTTCGGACCAGTTGCCGGTCTTGCCACCGCCGTCCCAGAAACAGGCAGCCTGCACAACATTGGCGCCGGCAATACCACCGACGCTAGCGCTGCCGCGGCAGGCGTTTCGTATAGCCCCCGTGATGTTTTCAATGGTGGCCAGAGGATCGGACTGGAGGGTGGAGTAATTTGAGACCAGCACTGTCCCATGGTTGATCAGATGACCTCCTGGTTGCTCGACCGACAGGGTCACACTTCCGAGGTTGTCGCCGGACCCAATCGTCAGAGCGTCACCGGGTCCAAGGGTTAAAGACCGGGACTGGAGCGAGAGATTGATGTCCAACTGTACCTTGGCGTTGCCACCACCCTCTCCGTTGATCAAGACTGGATGGTCTTCCGGCGGTACCAGATCGTTGGCCCAATTAGCGGCGTTGGACCATTTGTCATCGACGCCGGCTCCGCTCCAGATGCACGCGGCTGGCGTCACGACGCCCAACTCGCCAAGGTCATTAACCGTCCCGCCGCAAGCCTTGATGATCACTCCGGTGCTCGATCCTCCAGCCAAGTTGTTTAGCACACCGCCCGATTTGATGGTGAAGCTGGCCGATGCGCCCGAAACTACTATCTTGGCCTCGTTGTTGTAGACGCCGTTATTGACTACCGTGCCTTCGTTCAACAGGTCGCCTTGTGCGTTCACGGTCCCATCAATCTTGAAGGTAACTCCCTTGGCCACTCTGAGTATGGAATTGACGGCCCCGATGCTGATGGTCCCAGTGGTCAATGTGAAATCTACGTCCATAATGGGCCGTTTGACATCGGACGAGTTCCCCTCGATCACGACAAGCTCATCGCCCTTGGGGACGCCGGGTGGAGACCAGTTGGGTCCGTAGCTCCAGAGGGCGTCGAACCCTGCTGCCCAGGTCTTCACCGTCAACGCTGCCGGCTGAGGTGTCGACGTGGAGGTCGGGGCCGGGGCCGGCGCCTTAGTGGAGCCAGGTGTCGGAACCGGTGTCGGGGAGGGCGCTGGCGTGGACTTGGCAGTGGCGGCATAGGTGTCCGAGCCCCAACTGTAAACGACGTCAACCCGGCCACCCTGATAGCCAAATACCTTCATCACGAAGCTATTTTGGGTTGTGCCGGAGATCCGGATGTACTCGTCACCCTTCTGGCCGTTTACTCCGTCCCAGCCGCTCCAGGCGATCCTGACGCCGTTGTACAGGCCGCTAACAGGAGTGTTGCTGTAGATCAGAGATTTCCTCCCGTCCACCTGCCATCCCACTACCAGGGCCTTCTCGTCCCACAACTCGATGTCCAGGTCGTTGGCCGAGGTGAGATCAATCCGCAGGCTGTCGACACCTGCCGGGATGGTCCCGATGACAGACCGGTCGTGCTGGGGCACCAATTTGGAGAAAGTGGCCGAGCCGCTGGTATCTGGGCCATCGACGCCGCCGCCCGCCCAAGAATAGACAACCTCGGCGTTTCCATCCTGGTAGCCAAAGACCTTTATAACAAAGGTGTTCTTGGTGGCGCCAGATAGTTTGATGGACTCGTTGCCCGGGTTGCCACCGACGCCGTTCCAGCCGCTCCAGGTGATCTCCACGCCGTTGTAAGCGGCGGTGACTTCTGTTTCGCTGTAGACCCGTGCCTTGGCGCCGTCCGCCTCCCAGCCGGCCACGAAGACATCGCCATCCCAGAGTTCAATGTCCAGGTCGGCATCGGCGCTGAGCTCTATCGTTAGGTCGGTAATGCCCACAGGAATCTTGCCGATCACAGTCCGGCCGCCCTGGGGCACGAATTTCAGAAACTCCCCGCTGCCCGACTTCGACCCGCCGTTCTGGCCAAAATCCAGTTCCTGCGCGGCCACGCCGGTCGGCCGTGGGGCAAGCAACATCAGACCGGCACCAAGTCCGGCCAGCACGAAAGCCGTCAAAAATAGCAACAATTTCCCTGAGGCTATCACACATAAATGTTTTCACAGGGAGCCTGCTAAGTCGAACCTGTGGAGCCGGCCCGCCAAGGCGGAGGAAACGCCCAGAAGGAGGTTTGAGGAAACCGGGGGAGGAAACGCCGCCACGTGGCTGCTAAGGATTGTTCTGATAGAACTCGCGGCTCTTCCGGAGGAACTCCCGCTGATCAGATGGCACCTTGAATTCGTCGAATATCGCGTTCACCGGACATACCGGCTCGCAGTAGGAGCAATTGATGCATGTTGCCGCGTCGATGTGATACATCTCTTCCTCATCTGTGGTGGCTATGCAACGGACCGGACAAACCTCCAGACAAGATGCGTCCTTAACTCCAATACAGGGCTTCGTTATCACGAAGGTCATAGCATCCTCTTATGATCGAAATCAGCGAGCCACACCAGCAGTACGGCCCGACATTTCTTAGTAATCGGCAGGCGGATTTTGATTTCCAAATCCCGCAGTCGCAAAGGCGTAATCGCGCTGATCGAGCGGCAAGAATTGACGTTCCGGCCCCCGGCTCCCAAAGCCCACCGGCAAACGTCGCCGGTTGGCATCAATTTACTAGATTCTTTATCCAATGAAAAGAGGGCGGCGGAAGGATTTATTCATCCCTCAAGGGCAGGGATTTGCCATTCATTGTCACTCGGTATCAAAGCCTGGTTGAGTATAAGGTCCAAAGACTCCGGTTCCCAGGGCTTGGCCAGGAGAAGTTTTACCCCCAGCTCCCGCGCCCTCGGTATTACGCCCGCGAGATCGATGGCTGTCACCAGCACCACTGGAATCTCAGATGTTTCTGGGTTTTCTCGCAACTCTGATACCAAATGCAACCCGTCCATCACTGGCATCAAGATGTCTACGAATATGATGTCGGGAATTTCTTCTCTGACACGCTGCAAAGCTACCGCGCCATTGTCGGCTTTCCGGACTTGGTATCCTTTGTCCTTCAACTGTTCAATCAACAAATGTCTGATGTCTTGTTCATCTTCAACGACCAAAGCTTTGTCCATTCATCGACCTCCTCAGCATCTGTTACTTTTAGCTTAGGGTAACAATTTCCATGCTAAGTTAAATCGGCAATTCAATATCGGCAATTCAAGAATTGAGCCTAGCGATGCTGGTAAACACGCAGTAGTACGGGGCAAGGCTGGGCCGGGATACTGTCTAATAGGGAATATTGCTCAATAGTGACATCTACTGCGCCCGTTGGAGGGCTTGAAGTGTTGTTGACGGGGTGAAATGGCACTTTTACACTGCTAGCAAGAAATCACAGGGAAGGAATTTTTGGAGAAACCGGATCAAATGGGAGATTCGGGATAAGAAGGGGTGAATACGATGGCAACTCAGATTCCGACAATAGATGTACAGGTACATGCCTACGAGCGAAATAAGCCGGAGCGCCCTTGGAGCGGATTCTTGCAGGGTCCGGATGAGGTTACCGGCGACGACATGGTCGCAGCAATGGACGCGGTCGGCGTCGATGGGGCTTTGCTGATCTCGCCGTTCAGTTTGTACCGCTACGATGCCAGTTATGTGCTCGATGTATACGCGGCGCATCCAGGCCGGTTCGGCTTGATCAGGCCATTCGATCCCCAGTCAGAAACGGTCGCTGACGAGATTGCCCAGTGGGCAGCGAGACCGGGGGTGGTCGGAGCCCGCGTCATGCTCACCGCCCAGGAATTCGAAGCCGACGACCTGGGTCTCAATGCGATACTCGCCGCAGGCGCCCAAGCAGGTATTCCCATCAATGTGATGTGTTCGGGCAAACTGCCCCTTTTCCGTGAGCTGGCCCGCCGTAACCCAAGCACCCAGTTGGTTATCGATCATGTTGGTCTGGCCCAACCCTTCGAGCCGCCTGCGCCGCCCGAACCCTTCTCCGATTTGGCCAACGTGGTTTCTCTTGCGGAATGCGACAACGTGGCCATCAAGATTTCCGGAGCCTGCACCCTGTCCCATCAGCCATTCCCGTACCCAGACATCTGGGAGCCCCTGGGCAAGGTATTCGACGCGTTCGGCTTCGAGCGATGCATGTGGGGCACCGACTGGACCCGGGCAACGAAACTGCTGAACTACGAGCAGGGCGTGGAGGCGTTCCGGGTCACCGACCGTCTCTCGAACTCAGAGCGCTCCGCACTCATGGGCGGAACCCTCAGGAAGATTTACAACTGGGCGCCAGACGTTGGCGGGTAAAGTCTTCTAAAACCAAGGCCACTGACCCGGCGGTGGCGGACGAGTCCATCTGGTGGCTTTAATGTGCCGGTCAAGCGGGTGGGCTGAGATACCCCTTTTTACTGCAAGTCTGAGATGTCGTCAGAATGACTGCCCCTTAATGCGCAGTGGCCACACACCCTGCAAACTGGATGTAGGTTGTTGTATTGAGGATGTCTCTGTTTACAAAACCCGGCCGAGTCATCCTTGCACCGTGGACACCCTTCACAGAAGCGCCCGCCCGTGCCCTGAGATCGCAGGGTTTCTCTATCTGTTATGGTAGTCATGATTATTATCGGGAGAGGTGCATACGCGCCGACTTTACTCCCGGGCAGCTGCCTCGACCTGCTCCTTCAAATCGTGTATCGCCCAGCGGTCCGCGATCCTACCGTCTTCGAGTCGGAGAACGCTCCACACCGTGTACGTAATTTGTTTTCCAGTGGGTTCGATCGGGATACCTGGTAAGACATCCTGATGCGTAGTTCGGGTGATCTGGCGAAGGAACACCTTGCCCCCCTTCGGCAATCAACTCTTCGATAGAGCCGAGCCGGTCAGGAAACGCCTTGAATGTTTGTTTGTAGTCTTGGAGGGTTGCTTCCTTGCCGACGACGCCGATTCGAGGACTGTGGTTGGCATAGTCTGGAGAGAATATCTCGTCCAAGGCGGCCAAGTTCTTTTCGTTAAGCGCCTCCATGTAACGGCGGACGACGGCCTTGTTTTCTTCAAACATGTTTCCACTCCTTCCTCACAGCAACGGCTGTGCGTATTTTAGGAGCAGGACCCTCATTTAGCCACCTGTCCGAAAAACCGGGTCGACCTCACTTTTTGCAGGGGCAATACTATCCAGCGCCATATTTGTCCCGTGTGGGCCGGAAATGAGCACTACACAATGGGGCCGGGTTGGTCTCCGAGTACTGTTCCCACTGCCCGGCCGGACCGTCCAGCGCTCCAACTTTACAATTCATTAATCGTTATGGTAACCTAGCGGCCTTCCCTCACCTCATCGACGTTAGGCCAGTGAAGTAATGTTGAAATCGTTTATCGCAGCAAACATAACGGATGCAATCTCAACAGTGCACGCCCTGCCTTACGGCGGTTTCGAAGGCAACCCGCTATTAGCTGCTGGAATCCATTCCATCGGCCTGGAACCAACTCTGATACTGAAAGTCATCGCGGCAATAGCTATCGGCCTGATACTCGCGAAACGGGGCAAGGTACACTTGCTAAAGTGGCCCACTCTCGTAATTGTCATGATCGCCGTATCAAACAGCATACACCCGTATTTACTATAGAAAACTTGGGTAAAATCGCCGATACACCTTCTATCGCTGATACACCTTCCGTCGCCGATACACCTTCCGTCGCCGATACACCTTCCGTCGCCGATACACCTTCCGTCGCCGATAC
>MUCT01000027.1 GCA_002816585.1 SAR202 cluster bacterium Io17-Chloro-G6
GTGTGCGATGTCTGATCCTCGATTCGACCGGACCAACGATTCACCGGCATCTTACTTTTTCGAAAATCTAAATGAATCACAAGCTCTCAGGGTGACAATTTCGGGGTGACAGGAAACTCAAGTCCAATTGACCAGGGGCCATTTTGCTAATGAGGCGAGACCGGTTGAATTCGCCTGGGTGACAGATTTAGGAGCAGGGATGCCGGAAGAAACATCGGAAGAATGGGAGGCCAAGGAAACGGTATCGGGAGACCGGCTGCGGGAGTGGTACTCCAAAGAGATATGGGGCAAACGGGCCACCAGTGACGACGGCCTGTTCGAAGTGATGAGCCTGCAAGTGTTTCAGGCGGGCCTCACCTGGCGGATGGTGCTCTCCCGGCGGGACAGTTTCCGTGCCGCATTCGCCGGTTGGAAGATCGACGCCGTGGCGGCCATGGGAGCGTCTGATGTGGAGAGACTGCGAGAGGACGCGGGGATAATCCGGAACCGGCAGAAGATTCAGGCAGTTATCGCCAACGCGGGAATCATCCAAGGCATTCAGAATGAGCATAGTGGCTTCTGCGATTGGTTTTACAATGTGCTGCCGGGTACCGACTACCCGTCCCTTCATACGACGTTGCGCTCGACCTTCAAGTTCATGGGACCGGAAATATCCCGCATGTGGCTGATGGCATCAGGCCGCATCACCCGCGAAGAAGGCGACAAGTACGACCCAACCGCCTAGCCGCCGGCTAGCCGGGTTTTCTCGCTGCCGCGGGGGAGCGGTTCACCAGCGAACCAAGCAGCTTCCTGGATACGGCTGCTATGTCATCCACCGCTTTCTCGAAGACTTCGGTGTTGGCCTCGGATGGGTGGCGGTAGCCGCTGATCTTCCGCACAAACTGCAGGGCGGCTTCCCGCACTTCCGTATCAGACGCTTCCGGCTGAATGGTTCGCAGAATCTTGATGCTCCGGCACATCTTTTACCCTCGCTAATGATGTATGTCTGGATATTGTACCGGAAGACGGGAGCGGCCCGCGTTCGAGCGGCTTAGGTTCTACTGCCGAAAGTCATACGTGCTCCCGGCGGCTGGCAATAGTAGCCGAATGTGCATACGATTTATCTGACTGTAGACATAACCTCGCGCGACGTTCGCAAGCCAAGGACGGATCGGAACGGGCTTAAAAGGCCTGAATCTGGATAAAGAGTCAGCCGAAGACAAATGTTGGCGAATTCTTCGAAAATTAATACTAATGCTAGACGCCTCCAACGAATATGGGCCGTTTTCGCCTCGATTTTTGTGGTCGGTTTTATGGCTGTAATGATTCCCCCGGTCGCCGCCGAGGAACCGCCCGACGCCTCCGCCCAGATTCTAGATTTGCAGGAGCGGCTTGCCCAGTTGAAAGCCGAGCAGAGGCAACTGACTGTCGAGCTTGATGAGCAAGCGGAGCTTGAGATCGCATTCGTCAGGGAACACTGGGCGCAAGCCATTGAAGATCTTCGGGCCGAGGTGGAACGGGAGATTCAGCAAGTAACCAGGGATTACGAATACGAGTCGCGGCAAATTCTCATGGGAGATCGTCGAGATGGCAGCCTAAGGAGTTTGAAGGCTGAACTCGATGCGGTGATTGAAGAGAAGTGGGCCTGGTTCGAGTCACAGGCACAGATGAAACGACAGTACCTGCGAGAAGACATTGCGGAGATTGAGCGGTCGAAGGTATTTGAGCTGAATTACTTATTGGCGCTCATAGATGGAGTCGAATCGGAGCTACAAGCTCTTCTTGATGAAACAGACCTCCCAACCGAAGATATCCAGGACGCTGTACCAGCCAGGGACCGTGAGCGGGCGGAGCGGCAAGAGAGGCCTGAGCCGGTAGCTGAAGACACGACGGACCAAGATATCCCTGACACCAGTTCGAAGGAGGGCGGGCGTAACCGAGGATTCTTCACCAACTCCATCTCCGTTGATCCCAATGGCCTGAACTGGGCGATGGACCCGACGGCGCTGGCGGTACTGGGCATCTTGATAACCTTGGCGGCCACCGGAATCCAGCTCTTGAAGGGGAACTAGCATGGCCGTAACGACCCGGCAGCAACGCAGCTCCAATGCCCAGTCAGGACTGTTTAAAAAGACGGTTGCGACCGCATTCATTGCCGGTCCGTTCTTCGTAGCTGGTGGTTTAGGCCTAACAGAAGCGGAGTTGCCAGTTTGGGCGTCCGGCGTGTTCCTGATTATCGGTCTACTTCTGGCGGCAGTGGCTCTGATTAGCGTAGGCCGTGTCATTCCCCCATTGAGGTTGGTGGAAGGCGAACAGCTGCTGGTGAGCCGGCACCCGACCATGAAACCGGCCTTTGCCAGGATGGCCATGAGCCTACCCTTTTATGCCGGCGCCTGGTGGTTGTTTGACTACACTGTGGTCCCGTACATATACCCTTTCGCGTTGTTCTTAGTGGGAATGTACATATTTTTCAAAGGGGCCATGCGGTATCTGCGCAACCTGCATATCACCTACACAGTCACGGACCGTAGGGTGGTCCAGCAATACCGTTTCCTGTGGCTCAATACCAAGGAGATTCCGTCGGGCCGGATAATCTCCATCTCAGAGTCCAGAAGTTTCTTTGAGATCATCACAGGCCGTGGCAGCGTTGTTGTTTCCAGCGGCGTTGGTGAACGGCAGACCGTTAGAATAGAGGACATTTCCGATCCGGGGCCTGTCACAGAATCCATCCGCAGCTTCTTCGATTAGTTTCACGCTACAAGTGGACTAATATCAATCTCGTGTGAACAACAAAAAGCCTCCCAATCTCTAGGGAGGCTTTTTTTGCGATTCAAGCTGTTATGCCCTACTCAGTCGGCACGAACTTCATCGAAATGGAATTTATGCAGTGGCGAGCGTTGGTGGCGGTAAACCCTTCGCCCATGAAGACGTGGCCCAGGTGGCCGCCGCAGTTGGCGCACTCCACCTCGATGCGCATGCCGTCGGCGTCGGGAAGATGCTTCACGGCCCCGTCAACCTCTTTATCGAATGCCGGCCAGCCGCAATGGGCGTCGAATTTATCGACCGAGCGGTAGACCTCGGCGTTGCACTTGCGGCAGAGATAAGTGCCAGATTCGTAGAAGTTGTCATATTCTCCGGTGAAGGGGCGTTCGGTCCCCTTGGATTCGATCACATGCCGCTCTTCAGAGGTTAGGGGGTTATAACTGGGGGTAGTCATGTTAATTCGTTACCAACTTGCGGTGATTTGTGTGCCGGGGCGTACCGGCCGCCACTAACGAGTATAGCGAATACACCCGTAGCGGCGCTAGATGATGAACCGAATCAAATTACGCCAAGGCGACATCGATGTGCGCTGCGTCGGACCCACTGGCTCCAACCCTTTGCACAAACTCCTCGATAATGTGCGCCGGAACGGCCATGCCAACCTCCAGCCCGGCCATCATGGTGCTCATACCGATCAGGCGGCCTTGGTGGTCCACCAGCGGTCCGCCGGAATGGCCGGGGCGGAGGGCAAGGTCGACCACGACCCAGTCTCTGCCGCCGCCCGGCGCTTCCGGGAGGTCGTCTCCGGCCCCAATCACAATCCCGGCGGCCGCGGCGCCTGCCACGCCCCAGGGATGTCCCATGGCCATCACCCATTGACCGGGCCGCAGCGATTTCGAGTCCCCCATTTCGATGGGATGAAGGACCGGTCGGCTCCCTTCGATCTGATCGATCTTTAATAACGCCACGTCTAAATCATCGTCCTTGGCCAGCAACTTTGCTGTCATCGCCGGACCGGCTGGGGCGGTCACCTTAAATTCCCGAGCGCGACGGCGTCCCCCTTTCCCCGAGACCACGTGCGCGTTGGTGACCACTAGCCCGTCGGCGGAATACACGACGCCCGAGCCAGCGCCGCTTCGTCCTGCCGCCACCTGTACCAGACTCTTGCGAACCCGGTCTGCCAGTTCACCAAGATCAGAATTTAATTGGGGTAGTAGTGTCGTCATGAATGATCCGTCACTTATGGGCGGTGGGGGAGACGGTCAGCTCCACCAGTTGCCCTCCTCGGAGAATACGTACGGCGAGGGGCTTGCCGATGCGGTCGCCGCCCAGGCCGTTGAAGAGATCGTCCATGTGCCGCACGGGGTGCTCTCCCAGGGAAACCAGGGTGTCGCCCAAAAAGAGCCCGCCCTGCTCGGCTGCGCTGCCCTGCTCCACCGAGACCAGCAAGAGCCCGGTTTCCTGGCTCAACTCCTTGGCAACAGCCTCCGGGAGGCGAGTAGGCTGGGCGCCCACTCCGAGATAGGCCCGGCGCACACCGCCGTGCTCCAAGAGGTCTTGTGCCACCCGGTTGAGGGTTGAGGCCGGCACTGTTATCGAGACACCGCGCACCAAAGAGGAGCTATTCAACCCCACGAAACGGCCTTGGGCGTCCACCAGCGGTCCGCCGGAAAATCCGGGATACATCACGGTGTCGGTCTGGAGATACCGGTCAATGGGCCCGCCGGCCGGAGTGCGCCAGGCTTTGCCCAATGCTGAGATGATTCCCAAGGTGGCCCGGACATTCGCCCCGGGCCGGCCCAATGCCAAAGCCAGATGACCCACGCGCAGACTTTCGGGCTCGGCCCAGGACGGCACGCCGGCGCCTCGCTTGGGCGTTCGAAGCAGAGCCAGGTCGGTGGCCGGGTCCCGGCCCAATAGCTGCGCGGCCACGGTTTCGCCGTCTTGGAAACCAACATCGATGTTCTCGTCCCGTTCCAATATGTGGTGGGCCGTCAAGACCAGCCCTTCGGCGTCCCAGACGATGCCGGTCGCGGGCAGACGGTCGCGCCCTTCCACTCGGACCAAGCTATCAGCTGCCGCGGACACCGCGTCGGCCAGAGCCTCTGAAAATGCGGGTAATGCTGTTGACATGGTGTACTCCTGATTCCCGGCCCACCGCCATTCTCGTGGGAAGGCCGGCCCGGGATGATCGCCCGGGATGATCGCCCGGGATGATCGATGGATATTCGCGGTGTTGCGCCGCGTGAATCAAGATTACCAACTGGGAGCGGGCGGCACATCCCAAATCCGGCTAGGGCCGGACCCGGAAGAATGGCCAGGTTAAAGGGGGAGGAATCCCATTCGGGTGGCCAGGGTGACCGCCTCGGTGCGGCTCTGGGCGTTGAGCTTGCCCATGATGGAATTCACGTGGAACTTGACGGTGTGCTCGCTCACCTCCAGGCGGGAGGCAACTCCCTTGTTGGGCAATCCCTCGGCCAGAAGCCGCAAGACCTCTTGTTCCCTGGGAGTCAATAGCGAGCCCGGACTGGGAGTGAGTGGGGCGGAGCCCCCGCACACAACCGGGTCGGTCACCTTTAGCCCATGACTCAGCGCCATTATCGCGGCGGCGAGGGATTCGGGGGACGAGTCGCGGCTCAATATTCCCTGGGCGGCGGCGGTCCGGGCCTGGGCGGCCTGGTTATCGGTGGCGGCCAATACCAGCACCGGCGCGGCGTCTTCGGGAAGTAGTACCAGATTGCCAATGGCGGTTTCTGTGTCCCAGGACACGTCCCAGACGATCAGGTCAGGTGCGTAAATGTCCAATGGAAGCGGCGGGGTTTCGTCTCCGGAAATCTGACCCACTACGCGCAGGCCAGATTGTTGGTCCAAAACCGCTGCCAGCCCGGCCCGGGACAGGCGGTCCAGAGAGACCACCAGAACACGCAGTTGCGTCACCTTGTCACCGGCACGGCCGGGTTTTTTACGGACTGGTTGACCAGTTCTGATGGTGGGTCCGACCCAATCGCCGATTTATCTGTGGTGGTCAACATCCTAATCTTCGTTCTATTATCAGGTCCACAATTGCTGCATCTTTGGCCAGTAGTAGGTATTCCATCCTTGGGTGATCTGCTCAAAGCTCTGTTCCGGAACACCGGTTTGCACGAAGGTTAGCCGCGTCCCGCCTTCGAATGCTTCCAGCAAGAATGTCGCCGTGGAGTAATGGCCCGGCACCCACCCTTCATCCGATCCACGCCAAGTCTGGACAATCTTGAAATCGGGCACCAACTCAAGCATGGTGCCGCTAAGAGCGCCGTCATAGGCCGAAAACTCGCCTCCGACCTCCCGGCTGATGCTCGCTTTTGCACCCGTAAATTCGGAGTGCTGCTCCGAGTCCATCAAGGCCTCATACACGTCATGGGGGACGGCATTAAACGTTACGGTTTGCTCGATCGTTTTCGTTGCCACCATGATTACATTGCCTCCGGAGTCAGGTTCAGGTCAGAAATTCCGAGAAAAAGCTGAATTCCGTCGAGATTCGAAAATCCAGAACATCTACGACTATATAGCTGCGTATGAAGGGCGTCAAATGTTCGATCACTCCTCCATTCGATCACGACTCATTTCCCCTTCAAGCATAGCAGAACACCACGCGCTGCTTGAGCCCGAGTCGATTTGGTGAACGTTCCTGCTATAGTGTTATCCGTTGATGCTCTGATGTATCTGGCCACTGGGCGAATAAGGCATTATTTATCCGATCGCGAGGGAATCTAGATCATGAAATACGACCATATTGTTGTTGGGGGCGGGACCGCCGGGTGCATATTGGCGGCTGAGCTCTCAGAAGACCCAGCTCGAGCGGTGCTCTTGTTGGAAGCCGGACCGGAATATCCCGACTTCGATCAGTTGCCCGACCCCTTGAAATATGGCTGGGGACTGATCAACTTACAAGCCCGGGCAGCCGGGTCTCCCTTCAATTGGTCGTTCACGGGCACGGCCACGCCCCAACAATCCGAGCCCATGCCCGTGCCCAGAGG
The DNA here is from genome assembly GCA_002816585.1 of SAR202 cluster bacterium Io17-Chloro-G6. The sequence continues at coordinate 6,759 of MUCT01000027.1, forward strand.
AAAGGTGCTGGGTGGGTCCAGCGCGATCAATGGGCAGACTTTCATTCGCGGAGCACCCGAGGACTTCGACACGTGGGCTTCCATGGGAAACGACGAATGGTCCTACCTAAAGGTCCTGCCCTACTTCCGCCGCATCGAAAACGATGAGGACTTCCGAGACGATTTCCACGGGACCGACGGCCCCGTCCCTGTGCGCCGCCATAAACGCGAGGATTGGCCGCCCCTTCAGGAAGCTTTCTACCAGGCCTGTGTTTCGGACGGTTATCCTTACAATCCGGACCTGCATAACCCCGACGCCACCGGAGTGAGTCAGCGGGCCGAGAACAACGTCGAAGGCGTGCGCATGAGCATGGCCCTGACCCACATCGAGCCCAACCGTAGCCGTCTCAACCTGACCATCAAGGCCAACGTCCAGGTGATGCGCATCGTGTTCTCCGGCAAGCGTGCCACCGGGCTGGAGGTGGAGAGCGGCGGCGAAAGATTTCTGGTTGAGGGGAAGCAGATCACGCTTTGCGCCGGAGCCGTGGGATCGCCCCAACTGCTGATGCTGTCCGGGATCGGCCCGAAGGACCAACTAGAGCCTTTGGGAATACCCGTTGTGTCGGAAACTCCGGGCGTAGGGCAAAACATGCGAGACCATCCCAATGTCGTGGTCAGGTTCACGGTACACGAAGACCGGCCGGACGAAACGGTTGCCCGGCGCGCCCTCCGCCTGCGCTATACCGCCACCGCATCGCCCACACCAAACGACATGATCCTGACCCCCTCCTCCCTGAACACGGTGGTCAAAGAGGGTGACGACCCGACCCACAGCATCGGTTGTGGGTTGTACCTCGCGATCGGCAAGGGCGAACTGCGCCTGGTGTCAACCGATCCCAAAGTGCAGCCCAGCATGGATTACCACTACCTGGAGGAAGCCTGGGACCGCGAGCGGCTACGGGAGGCGGTTAGGAAGTGCGTGGCGCTATTAGACGGCGCCTCTTACGAGGGCATCGTCAACCAGCGGACCACACCAACCGATGCCGACCTGATGAGTGACGAAGTTCTGGATGACTGGATGCTGCGCAACGTGAGCTCGTCATTCCATATTTCTGGCACCTGCAAGATGGGCGTGGCTAGCGACCCCATGGCTGTGGTCGACCAATTCCTGAATGTGAGGGACGTGGAAGGTTTACGGGTGGCCGATGCTTCCGTTATGCCCGACGTGGTTCGCGCCAATACCAACGTCACCACCATGATGATCGCCGAGCGGGCCGCCGAGTTTATCCGCGAGGGGCGTTAACCTTCAAACCCGAAAAGACGGGCGCAGTTGTCCCACAAAAACTTCCGCTTGGCTTGGTCCGATAGAGGCATCTCCAAGAACCGCTCGACTGAGTTGGGGTATTTGGAATCGGCGTGGGGATAGTCGGTCGAGAATACAATGTTGTCTTCTAGACCGTACCTGGAAATTATCTCCGCCGGTTCTTCGTCGCACTCCACCGACAGATAGCATTGCCGCTGGAAATACTCGCTGGGCTTCATCTTTAGATCCGGGTGATCGTAGGCGGCCGACATCTCAAAGTGCTCGTCCAGTCGCCACAGGAGCCAAGGCGCCCAGGAGCAGTTGCCCTCCAAGAACGCCACGGTTAGGTCGGGAAAGCGCTCTAAAACACCGCCCCCAACCACATCCACTGCCGCCAGCATCATGGCCATCGGGTGGGTGCAGGTGTGGTAGAGCATATGAGTTTCAAAGTTGTCTCCCGGCTGAGGCAGGTCGACCCGTCCACCTTCGTGGAAGCTGAGGGGAACGCCCAACCGCTGGATCTCCGCCCATAGGGGATCGTAATGCGCGTCGTGCCAGTTGCGGCCTTTCACCGGATTTGGGCGGATGAAGACTGTCTTGAAGCCCAATTCGTTCACCCCGCGCCTGGCCTCTTGAATGGCGCCTTCGACGTCATGGGGAGGTATCATGCCCGCTCCAAACAGGCGGTCCGAGCCGGAGCAAAACTCCGACAACCAGTTGTTGTAAGCCCGGGATATGGCGGTGGCCAAGGCCGGTTCGATGTTGTCCGAACCCAGGCTGAAGAGACCGCGGCTGGGAAACATGACAGCCAAATCAATCCCCTCATTGTCCATCGCCGTCACTTGCGAGCCGCTGTCCCAATCGCGCTCCTCGGATTCGGTGTAGACGTCCATTTGCTGGGTCATGATGGGCGTGATTGCGTTGGTGTAGCTGCGATTCTCAGGCGGGTAGATGCGCCCGCCGAATTGGATGGCCAGGTCCCGGGGATGGCGGCTCATCCCCTTGGGTGCGCGGTCCTTGAATGCAGGATCAATGTACTGGTCCCAAAGGTCCGCCGGTTCTACGATGTGCATGTCCGAGTCCAAGACCTTGAAACCGTTCTTCGCCATTGTCCGGGCCTCCATGCTTGTGCTTGATGATTTACATTGCTTGTCGGCCGTCCGGCTAACGAAGCGCCCGGAAAAAGTCGCGGATGTCTTCAACTAACCTTTCTGGCTCCTCCAGCGCTGCAAAGTGACCGCCGCTGGGCATATCGGTCCAGTGCTGCACGTTGTAGGAGCGCTCGGCCCATTCCCGGAGCGGCACCGTATTTTCATGAGGGAACGCCGCCACTCCCACCGGCACCTGAATCTTCTCGTCTTTCTCCATGTTCCAAGCCTTGCTGAACGCCTCGTAGTATAGCCGGGCGGACGAGTTGATGGACTGGGTGGCCCAGTAGATCGTGATCGTCGTGAGCAATTCGTCTTTCGTGAACCGGGACTCCACGTCGCCGCCGCAGTCGCTCCACCGGCGGTATTTTTCCACGATCCAGGCAGCGAGTCCGGCGGGAGAGTCGTTCAACCCGTAGGATAGGGTCTGGGGCTTGGTGCTTTGGATGTGGGAATAGCCGCCTTCGTCGGCCAGCCATTGCTCCCGCTGTTGCAGCATCTGCTTCTCGGCCTCCGACAGCTCCGGCGTGCCCGGCCCCAGGTAGGGTGTGGGGCTGGTGGTGGACGTTGTGTGGATGCCAACCACCTTGTCTCCGTGCGCCTGCCCCAGCCTGCCCGTGACCCTGGCCCCCCAGTCGCCGCCCTGCACCGCGAAGGACCGGTATCCGAGAACTTCGGACATTAATTTGGCCCAAATGTCCGCGATGGCGTTAATATCGAGCCCTCGTTTGTTACTGGCGTCCGAGAACCCGTAGCCGGGCATGGACGGTGCGACGACGTCGAAGGCGTCGGCCGGGTCTCCGCCATGGTTTGCCGGGTCGCTCAGCATGGGGATGACTTTGTGCATCTCGAAGAAGGTGCCGGGCCATCCATGGGTGATCACCAGTGGCATGGGGTTGGGGCCCTGGCCCTTTTCGTGAATGAAGTGGATTCCCAGGCCGTCGATATCAGCCTTGAAATTGGCAAACGAATTAATCAGTTTCTCTTGGGCCCGCCAATCAAAATCGGTTCGCCAATACTCGACCAACCCCTTTATATAGTCGAGGTTGGCGCCGTAATCCCAACCCGAGCCGGGGATTTCATCAGGCCATCGAGTTCGATCCAGCCGTTCCCTCAAGTCTTGGAGGACGGCGTCGGACACTTCTATCTTGAACGGCGTAACGGCCATTGTCATTGTCTCCTGCGGACGGATGTCGTATTCCCGGTGCGAGGCCCCCGTGGGAGCACTTAAGAATATTAACGCTCACAGCCGCAGCCGGTAAACAGGCGCCGGCAAAGTGGTGTCCTGGCGGCGCGGACCTAGTTTCGCCAATCTAGACGCCACTTCCCATTTTATTGATGGCCAAGATCATCTCGTTCAGGCGCCCGGCGCTTTGCTGGTTGTTACGGAAAGAGATCCTGGGCTTGGACAGAAGATCGGGTTCGTCCTCCTCTTGGGGGAGGGCCGTAGCCTTCACGATTTTTCCATCCGTAACCAGGTCGGAGAAGGAGTGGTTCAATTGTTCTATGTGGTCGTCGGACAACTCCTTCTCCAATCTGATCACCAGCCGGTTCCGGACCTGCCGGGTGGAATGATAGGTGGAGTAATAAGAACTGATCCAGGCGGCCGCCTCTTCGGCCGAATGCACGATGTTGTACAAAGACAGGTCTTCTTTTGAGATGTAACCCCGGGCCAACAACTGGTCCTTCACAAACCGGTCCCAGGTTTCCCAGTAGTTGTCGCCGGGGAGTTCCATGAGCACTAAGGGCATCGGCCTGGCCTTCCCGGTTTGCAGTAAGGTCAAAACCTCGAACCCCTCATCCTGAGTGCCGAACCCACCTGGGAACAGTGCGCAAGCGTCGGCCTCCATGACGAAGAAAATCTTCCTCGTGAAAAAGAAGCGGAACGTGACCAACTTAGGGTCGTCTTGCATCACGCTATTGGCGCTCTCAAAGGGTAGAAGTATATTGACCCCGAAGCTGTTTTCTGCCCCCGCTCCATCGATCCCCGCCTTCATGATGCCTGCCGCCGCGCCCGTGATGGTCATGAAACCCTGCTCAGTCATTTTACCCGCGAACTTGGCGGCCATTTCGTAGTGTGGTTCTCCCTCCGGGATTCGCGCCGAGCCGAAGATGGAGACCTTCCTCACGCTCCGGTACGGCTTGAACACCCTGGCGGCGTACCGGAACTCATCTATCATCCGGCTGATCATCTTCAAGTCCAAGACGTCCAGTTCGTCCCGCTTGCACTTGAGGGCATTCAGCAAAATCTCGCGATAAAGCCACTGGCGCAGGTCCCGGCCCTCGAACTCCGAGATCTGTTCTACTTCCTTCAGGATGTCTTCCGTGGTGTCTAGATTCATGGTTCCCCTGTATTAACGCCGGAAACTGAGCTTGGCGGACATTGTCCAATCAAGCATATCAGCGTCGGACATCTTGGCTCAATCAGACGACGCAGCCGGAATATACCAGTCTGCCTTTGCTAATCGACATTAAGGAGGGTTCACTGCACCATTTCTGGGCGCGGGGAGTGAGCGGCTGAGGCCTAGTCGATCAGGGTCTGAATCCAAGCCCTGATGCCGGGAAAGAAGCGCGGCGAGCCGCCTAGACGGGAACGGTAGCCCGTAGGTTGGGAGTGCGCTCCTCCCTCGAAATGAGTGACGCATACGGGCCCAGTAGGCGCTCGAATTCGTGGTGGTAGAACTCGGGCAATTCGGCCGAACCGCCGTCGTGGAAATCCCGGAACTGCCGGTCAGTGGTCAGCCGGTCCAGGATTCGACGGAACTGCGTTATGCCTTCTTTGGCGCGGAGGGTACGCACCGCATACAGCAGTCGCAGGCTCTGGCTGCTGGTCGTCCCGATCCGCCGCCACAAGAACCGGCGGTTGGAATAATGCAATAGCATGTCCAGCAGTCCTTGGTAATAGGTCACCGGGTCGTAGTTCTTCAGAGTTGTAACCAGATATGGAAAATAGTAAAACGAGAACGGCATCGCCTCAAGAATGCGCCCGTCTACCAGGTATTCGTCGTGCAGCGGGGTGCCGCCAAAGGGCACGGGAATGTTCAACACCGGCCAGGCGAACGGCGTCAGCGACATGAACTCCTTGGTCAATTCCACTGGCTCAATACCGGCGTCGGTGTCGAGACCATACATGAAGTTCACCTGAATACCTGGAACATAGGAGTGAAGGAGTTCCAGATGCTCAGCCACGGAATGTACTTTTGCGGCCCCGGTCTTGCTTCCCACACCGGCTTTGTTCGAATAATCAGTCCACGACTCGACTCCAGGCGCGACGAAGAAGCAGTTGGTTTCGCGCAGCCGTTCCATGCGCGTTTCTTTGAGCACCGACAGCGAACTCTCCATGACATACGGATTTCGCCGACCCGGAGGCACTCGCTCTAGGATGTCCATAGTCTTTTCGAATTGCACCGCGAAATTGGGGTCTTGGAAGGAGACTTTCACTCCGGGATGGGTTGCTGAGAGGTACTTGAGATCGGCCTCTAGTTGGTCGGCAGGCAGCACGGAGTAGGGGTTGTTCCAGTCTGTGCAGAAGTTGCAGGCGTAGGGGCAGCCCACGCTGGCCAGTAGCGGGACCATACTGGCGAAATATGGTCTGGTTCCCCGCAGGAAGCTGGCGGCCCGCACCTCGGGCATCCGTTCCTCCAGGCTGGGAAGGACCGTCAAGGCCCTTCCGCTGGAGACGATGGAATTGATTTGGTAGTGGCCTGCCAGAATTTCGGCCACCAGTTCCTGGTCACACTGGGTGACTACCAAGTTGAAGAAGCGCAGGCAATCTTGGGGGAAGGACTTGGCGTGGGGGCCTCCAATAACCGTTACGGTCCCCTCGCGTTGGTAGAGTTTGGCCAGAGCATAGCTAAGGGCGCAATCCTTGGTGTAAACCGACATGAACACAAAGTCTAGGTCGGCAGGCAATTTGCGTTTGGGGTCGCCCTGTCCATAGAAGGTTGCGTAGTGGACCTCATGTCCCAATTGCCGGGCCCAAACCGCCACGGCCTGGGGCATGATGCTGGCATACTGCTTGGTCGTGAGGAAGTTTTCCAGAGTCTGCCGCATTGTGGGCGAGCACCCGGCCGCCAGCAACTCTATGACGCCTATCTTCAATTCGGCACCGGCCCGAAGTTCGATTCCACGCCCATCTCCGCCTCAACCGAGTCTTGCCTTGCGGTGCACTGCGTTTTGCCCCACGTCCGCGCCTGGAGTCCGGTCTGGCAAATTGCGACCTCAGCATACGGGCACTGGTCGGCAATAGCAATGCTGGAAGGCCGGAAGAGCAGGGCAATCGCATCTCACAGGGATAATACCTTAAGAAGGTAGGCCTCATCCCAACCGGCCCTCAGTCTTCTGGCCTTGACCCCACCTTTGGAAC
>MUCT01000028.1 GCA_002816585.1 SAR202 cluster bacterium Io17-Chloro-G6
CAACACCGGATAAGGTTTCCCCATTCGGGTATCCCCGACTATGCCCGCTAGACGGCTCATCGAGGCTTAACGCAGCCTTGCCGCGCCCTTCATCGGCCTTTGGTCCCAAGGCATCCACCGTAAGCCCTTAATAACTTGACCCACGCAAGGAACTTCAAACCTTTGCGTGCATTTGCTATGCAGGACTAATTGCAGTTTCCTATTCTCTTTTTAAGGTGCCACACAAGAGAAACGACGGTCAGGGGTTTCCCCCGAACCGCCGTCCAGGTATCCCAGGAATCAACTTATTTCAGGTAAGAATCATCATTAAGCGAGACGCCATACCTCTGTGCGAGATACGATTATATGCGTGCCCAGGAACAGAGTCAAGAGGCATGTGGTGTACAATAATCAACAATTGAAGCAACATCAAAATGGAGTGACTGGGAATGTTGGCTTACAAGGCGATGTACAAATACCTGGAAGTAGGGGTGCACGCCGAGGTTCTGGATTTTCCAGGAGTTATCTCTTGGGGGCCCGACTTGGAGCAGGCGCGGTGCCTGCTGGCTAGCGCGCTGGTGGACATTGCCGAAGTCAGCCTTGTAAACGGTGAGCCGCTGCCCAAACCAGACCCGGCAAGCACCGACACCGAGTCCGACTTAGAAGAACCCATCTACCTGTTGCTACAGGCCGCGTCTAGAGTAGACCTGGTTCCCCAAAACGCCGCTCCGTGAGGCGGCGGGACCTACTGATGCATCTTCGGCAGCACGGTTGCCAGTTCGTTCGCGAGGGAAGGGAGCATTCGATTTGGAGCAACCCCGCTACGAATCGCCGTACTTCCATCCCGCGCCATCGAGAGGTTCAAAACTACACGGCAGAACAAATCTGCAAGCAGCTTGGCATTCCTCGACCGTTCTGATTCCCCACACGGAGACTGTTTAGAGCCTTGTCGCGAGACGCTGCCCACGGCCAGAGTCAATAGATTTCTGACGCCTTTTTCCAGCTTCCCGGCGAACCGATCGGCCTAGACACGGCCACAGGTGTCCGAACCTCGCATCTCATTTGGTTAGTTTGACATAATCAATTTGGTTGTGTAGACTCCCACATGCATCACCGGAATGAGCAGGAAATTGCGGGATTTTCACTCATTTTCTACAAATTCAGCGAGAACATGAGGGAGAAGAGAACATGAGAAAGCTAACGTTTAGTAGCAATGCTGATGCTGGTGGTGGGGCTGATGGTCTCTGGGGGAGTGGTGACGGCTGGCGATGTAAGTTGTGGTGACACCCTGACGACCGATACGACGCTGCATGAAGACCTGACTTGTATTACGACTCCAGGGTTGATCATTGGCGCCGACGATATCACGGTGGACTTAAACGGACATACGATTACTGGAGCGGCTTGTGGTTTTTGTCATGGTATTCGGAACGGCGATAGTGACGCCGACGACCCCTTTCAGGCGGGTACCAGTTCGGGCTTCAGTGATGTGACCATCAAGAATGGGACAGTCGAGGGTTTCGAGCAGGGCATCCGAGGTTGGGAAGTCAGCGGCTTCACCATAAAAGACATGGTGGTGAAAGACCAGACCAGCAGCAACGCCATTGATATCCTGCACAGCAGCGACGTCAGGATTAAGGATACCACGGTGACGATCGGCATTGGGTTAGCGCCCGAAGCCATTCGACTCGAAAACGTGGATGGCGCGACGGTCAAGAATGTAGACGTTGATGGCGGGAGCGTTGGGGTCAACTTTGGATGCGCTCCCTGTAACACAGGTGAGCAGACCAACGGGGTAATCATAGACAGCTCTTTCGCCAACAACGGCAACGGGATTCTTCTGGCGTCCACGACCGATGCCATGGTCAGGAGGAACACGGTCACAGATTCAGCCGGCAGTAGCATCCTGGTCGGCCTGAGTTTCCTCAACGGCGTTTTTGGCTTCCCTGCCGATGCATTCCCGGCCATTACCGGCGTCAAGCTGTTCGACAACACGGTTGTAGACAGCGGTAGCAACGGCATACTTCTGGTTCAGACCAGTGGCTCCAACCTTTTTGGCAACACGATCACCGGAAGCGCTGGCAGAGGGATATGGCTAATCAATGGGTCTTCGCTAATTGGCGCTTCGGTTAGCGGTGACTCCACGGGCAACAACCTATTCAGAAACACTGCCACAGGAAACGGTGGCAACGACATGGAGCATGACGCAGGCAGCACTCCCAACAAGTGGAAGAAAAACACCTGCGTCACGAGTTCCGGTGCTGACATCGACTGCCCGTAGCGGCGGCGGAATTTGAATGATTTGTAAGGGCGGGGTCGAATGGCCCCGCTCCTTTTATTCGCGCTCGCCACTCGAAGGATCGGCCCCCTCTACCGCCCCGTAAACTCCGCCGGGCGCTTCTCCAGGAAGGCTTGGACGGCTTCTTTGTGGTCCTCGGTCTTGCGGACCTGCTCCTGGGCCACGTGAGCCAGGTCCAGCGCTTCCTCGAAGTCCATGGACAGGCTCTTGTGGACCAGGTACTTGATCAGCGCCTGAGACTGGGTCGCCCCCTTGGCTAGCCGCGTGGCCAGCTCCAGCGAAGCATCCATCAACTCGCCATCGGGGAACACCTTGCTGGCGATCCCCAGCCGGTAAGCCTCGGCCCCGTCGATGCGGTCGCCGGTGTATTGGATCAGCAGGGTGTTGCTCATTCCGATCAACCGCGGCAACTGCCAGCAGCTACCGTCGCCGGGGATCAGCCCCATCCTGGAAAAGGCCTCGGAGAAGACTGCTTTTTCAGCGGCGTAGCGGATGTCACAGGCCAGGGCCACGCCCATACCAACGCCGATGGCGTGCCCGTTGACTGCCGCGATGGACGGCTTCTGTAGTTTGTGGATCCGTAGGGGAATCCTGCTCGCCTGTCCGCCCAGGGCGACTTTCTGGCCACGGGTGGCGTACTGACTCTCCATCTTGCCCCACGGGAGGCTCGCCTCTTCTCCTTTTTCATCCCCCTTTTCCCGGTCCTGTATCTGCTGGTTGAATCCGCGGACGTTGGCCCCGGAACAAAATGATGGTTCAGTCCCGGTGAAGAGCACCACCCGCGCTAATGAGTCATCCTCAAAGTTGTCCAGGCACTCCATCAGTTCGTCAGCCATCTGAGGGCCCAGGGCGTTCCGGGTGGGTGGGTCATGCATGGTAATGACGAACACTCCCTCTCGGTTTTCTGTTTGGATGAATTCGTAGGCCATGGCATTCACCTGCTTAGTCGATTTTTTTAGCCAACCGGCAGCCGATTGAAGACTGTATATAGGGGACGGTATAGATCGGTGGCGCCCTCGCGACGCAGCAGCTATAATTTGGGGGGTTATAGTCACCACATGGGGTCACCGGTGTGCCACCAGGTAGGCCTCAGATTAGCATAGGTCCCAATACGAGACAACACGAATCTGCCAACTGATTGACCACCCGAGGAGACACGCCGTCATGCAGCAAGGAACGATAACAAACCTCCATATCGCCCGAGTTAAGGAAACGCCTTCGCACCCGGTCCAAGAGGCGACGGCCTTATCCGGGAAAGGCCTGGAAGGCGACCGCAGTTGCAAGGAAGGGAACCTGCGTCAGGTGCTGTTCATGGACCAGGAGACACTAGATGAGTTCGGGTTGGCTCCCGGGCAGATCAAAGAAAATATCACCACCGTCGGCCTAGACCTTTCCCAAACCGAGAAGGGCCAGGTGTTCTTGATCGGCGACGAAGTGACCATGGAGATCGTGGGCGAGTGCGAACCATGTGGCAAGATGGATGCCATTCGGCAAGGTCTCCAACAAGAGCTAAACCACCGCCGCGGCATGTTGGCTCGGGTCATCAACGGCGGCCACATCAAAGTCGGCGACTCGGTAAGGGTGTCGAGCCGAGAGCCTGCAACACCCTAGTTATCGAAACAGAGAAGGCCCCGTCCTTCCACGAAAAGGACGGGGCCTTCTTGTTTTCCCAAGAGGTTTGGGCGTTAGGGTGTCCGGCCGCTCATGCCCAGCATCCGGTCCTGGAAACTGGCTGTGTCTGGTACAATGACCTCCGGCCCGAATGCGCCCCTTTCCCTGCCGGTTGGCGCAACATTCACGATGACATTGTAGCCTATCTCGCACAATCCGCTATCCAATGTAGTGTTCTGGCCGGTGGCCTTGGCCAAATCCCAGGTGTGGATGATCATGTCCACGATTGGCACCATGATGAACTGGCCGCCCGGCATCGCACCGAAAGCAGTCTCAACAGTGTCTTCCAGGTTGATCGACTTAATGGTGGCCAGGGTAGAGTCAGCGATCGATTTGAATGCTGACTCCGCGCCTTCGGACGGCAAATCATGGGCCACGTTCCCCATGGTAGACATATCGAAGTCGACCTTGGACAGTGTGCTATTGGCGAAGTTTTGGACCGCCAGCGCGTGGTTGATCAACGATTGTACGTTCCAATCCGTGCAGGGAGTCGATGTACCGTTTTTGCCGGAACTCCCAGCGAGGATTGGCTGGAGTTGTGCCTAGGCTTTTTCGTAGATGTCAGCGGGGTTTGGTCCTTGTGCCATGGTAGTCCTCCTAAGCGGTTGAGAAATTTGGGTTCCGGGGTACATACGTAGAAGACCCCACAGCGGATCGCACAGGCTTTGGACCGTCCTTGAAATATCCAGCGCGAATGTGGCCGGAATTGTATCGGGCGCAATAAAAACGGTCAACCGAGCAATGTCTCTGCCCGGTTGACCGTTTGTCGAAACAGGCCTCGATTACGACTTTTCGGCCACCAGTGTGCTGCGGATGGCGGTGGCGATGTCCGTCATCTCGGGTATGTTCTCCCAGGTCTCCATCGCCTTGGCGGTGCCGTCGGAAGAGAGTACCCGGGAGACGTTCTCTTGGAACTTCTCCTTGATCGCGTCAAAACCCCAGGGGTTTTTCTGGCTGCCCAGGATGTCGGCCCGAGCGGTGATGTGCTCGAAGACCCGGCCATCTTTCAAGGTGATCTTGACCTTGAGGCCGTCGGAAGATTCGGTCAGCAGTTCCTCGGACTTGGCCATCACCCTGGTGCGTACTCTGCCCATGGTGTCATTTATCGTCCCGTCCGCGATCTTGTCTTCAGTGAAGGTGTCGATGCCCACCTCGCCGTCCACCAAAGCCGCGGCCACGTTGTACTTGGCGCTGAACTTGCCCTTCAATTCATCGTCGGGTTCCTGGTAGAGCATGACCACCGAGAAGTAGGACTGGTCGATCTCAGCGTCCGCGACGTCTTCGTAGGTGAAGTTGTTATCCCGCATCAGGCTGAATAGGCTGTCCAGCATGGCGTGGTTGCCGCCGCAACAGGGGTACTTCTTGATTATCAAGGCGTCCTGAGTTCGGAAGGGCTTGCCCATATTGTCGGCCATGCTGTCTAGATCGTAGATGCCCTCTCCCAGGACCACGTTGGCGAATCCGAAGGGGTGTTCGATCACCTGATCTCCGGCGGTCAACCCCATCTGGGCCAACTGCACGGCGGTGACTCCATCGCGGCCGACCAGGCCCGCATGCAGGGGCTTGGTCATGGTGCCAAAGTTATGGATCAGGCCGGAAGACATGGAACCGGCCATGCCCAGGGCCATGATTGTCTGGTGTTCGTCCAGTTTCAGCAGCTTGGCGCAGGCGGCGGTGCAGGCCAGCCGGCCTATTACCGCGGTGCTGTGAAAGCCCTTATCCATCTGCTTGTACTGGGTCTCGTGGGCCAACGCCAGGCCGATCTCGCAGCCAACAACATAGGCCTCCAGCAGGTCGCGGCCGGTGGCGCCGGTGTGCTCGCCAATCGCAAGCAAGGCCGGGAAGATGGCTACGGTAGGATGGCCAAACCCTCCGAAATCATCGTAATCAAGGGCGTGGCCCATGGTGCCGTTGGCCAGCGCGGCGTTGGCCTGGGTGCTCTGGAACCCCCCGGCCAAAACGGTCGACTCAGGGGCGGCCGCCTGGCTGCTGGTATACTTCTGGATGATCTCGCCAACGGGCTGGAGCGAGCCCGCCAGGATAACCCCCAAAAGGTCGAAGCAAGACTCATTAGCGACGCGGATGGCGTCGGGTGGGATGTCCTCGTAGCTGGTGTTGACGATCCACTTGGCGATGGTTTCGGTTGCGCCCATCTCATACCTCCGTTCTGTCGCTCTTTTCGTATCAGACCCTGATTGTGCGGCCCATTATATACCGGATGCGGGCGCGGGCAAGGGGTGATGAGTTGCTCCATCGCCTATAACCTGGCCGCTATGTTGACACGAGATATGTGCTGCCATACGCTTTTAACATCATCCACAGAAGTGGAATCGAAGTCCGCCTAAACTTCGGCGTAACCCTTGGAGAATCGTAGTGAAACAGTTCAAGGTGATTGTAGAAAAACACGCGGACGGATATGTTGCCTATCCCTTGGGCTTGCACGGAGTCGTGGTCGGGCAGGGAGACACGAGTGAACAAGCTCTGGCGGATGTCAAATCTGCTATCAGTTTCCATGTTGAGACATTTGGGCAAGATGTCTTGGACGCACAATCATCAGTTCTTGAAGCGTACGTCACCGATGCCGATGTCCCTGTGTAATGCAGAGGTTTCCCGCCGACGTGCCCAGGCGCAGGGTCATCAGCGCCTTTGAACTGCTGGGCTTCCGAATCGTGCGGGAGGGCCAACACATCTCGATGGTACGGGAAAATTCTGACGGCACCCGGACTCCCCTGACCATGCCGAACCACTCGAGAGTCAAATCGGCTACATTACGGACCATCTGCACTCAGACATCTATCTCCCGGGTTGATTTTCTCCAGGCCTACGACCAGACCTGACAACAAGCCATCCGAGCCAACCATGACCACCACTGCAGATGCAGTCATCGTCGGGGGCGGGGTGATGGGCTGCTCAATCGCCTATAACCTGGCCGTCAAAGGCATGACCAATGTCGTGTTATTGGAGCGGGATGTGTTGGGCTCCGGCTCAACCGGGCGGTCAACGGCCTCCGTTCATACCCATTATTCGACCGCGGTCCTGGCCGGCATGGCCCAGCGCAGCCTTCAGGTATTCCGTAATTTCGACGACGTTGTGGGCGGTGACTGCGGCTTTACTGAAACCGGCCATCTGGTGTTTGCTGGGAGAAGCGACCACGCACCAATGACCGCCAGCGTGGCGCTCCAGCAAGAGGCCGGTATCAATACCAGCATCATCAACCCCCGGGACGCGTCTGAAATCGCGCCCGGGTTCAATCTAGAGGACTGCGCAGCTATCGCCTACGAGCCTATGACCGGGCATGCAGATGCCTCTGGAACGCTTCTCGCCTATGCATCCCGCGCGCGTCAAATGGGATTGAGGACCGAACTGCGATCACCCGCCACCGGCCTGGAGGTCAATGGGGGAAGAGTCACTGCAGTCGTTACCAGCCAGGGCCGGATCAGCACTGACCGGGCCATAGTCGCCGCGGGACCATGGAGCAAAGAATTCCTGGCGCTATACGGTATCGACTTGCCGATAAAAGTCACCCGCCACGAAGTGGCCGCCTTTAGAAGACCGGCCGGCAACTCGGCCAATCTGGCGGGAGTAAGCGACTTAGCAAATCAGATTTACTTTCGGCCTGAGGGCCCAAACCTTGTGTTGGTGGGCAGCGGCGGCATTGGGGAGACCATCGAAAACCCATCGGTGTACGGTCATCGTCCTACCCAAGGGTTCATCGAATCAGTCTGGACCCGTCTGGTCAACCGCATACCCATCATGGAACATGCTGAATACGCCACTGGTTTCGCTGGGTTGTATACCTCGACGCCTGATCGTCATCCCGTCATGGACCAGATAGGCGGCATCGAGGGCCTTTATCTCTGCACCGCCTTCAGCGGTCACGGGTTCAAGTTGGCGCCCGCAGCTGGCGCCGCCATGGCTGAGTTGGTGCTTGAGGGAACAGCTCCGTTTATAGACCTCTCCCCGCTCAGGGCATCACGATTCGTCCTAGGGAAGCCAAACCTTGCAGGTCACGGTGCTAATGTCGTTGTTTAGAACGATGCGGTCCACGCTCAGGAACCAGGTCAAATTGGGTTTGGTAATAGCGGCAACCATAGTGCTCGTTGGTTTGCCGGGCTGCTTCGGGCTAAGTGAAGCTGAAGAGCGGTACAACAATGGCGTGATCCTGATGCAAGAGGGACGGTTCCAAGAGGCTATCGCCGAATTCGACAATGCCATTCTTCTCGACCAATCATTGGCCGCCGCCTTCCACAACCGCGCATTGGCAAAAGAATCCATCGGCAGATTGGCCGAGGCGATCAAGGATTACACCCAATCGATCAAGCTCGAACCAGACCTGGCCCTCGCCTACGCCAACCGTGGCGGCGCCCATAATAAGTTGGGTGAATTCCAGAGCGCTGTGAATGACCTGAACCAAGCGGTAAGATTAGACGACAAATCCGCGATGGCCTACACAGGGCGTGGCCTGGCCCTTCTTAATCTGGGGAACGTCGACGACGCTCTAACCAGTCTGGACCAGGCTATCGATCTGGACGTCGAGTATTTCCCGGCTTATGCCAACCGCGGCATCGTCCATGCCCAACTCGGAGAAACTCAGTTGGCTTTGTCGGACTACAACAGAGCGATTCAACTGAACCCCGATTACGGTCCGGCTTACCGAAACCGCGGTTTTGAGTACCTGGCCCAGGGCGAACCGGAACTGGCGATCGCCGACTTGAACCGCACCATCGAGATCGAGCCGGGGCTTCCATCCTCATACGTCAACCGAGGCTTGGCACACGCAAGCTTGGGGAATTTGAACTCGGCGGTGGAGGACTACGGCCGGGCTATCTCGGTCGATCCAACCTATCTGGACGCCTACATAACCCGCGGCTCGACCTTTGATGATATGGGCCGGTTCGAAGAGGCGATCTCAGATTACGCTACCGCTCTGCAACTAGCTCCAGACTCTCCCACTCTATACTTCAACCGGGGCGCCAGCTATCACGCCAACGGCGATCTGCCAAAAGCACGGGCCGACTTTGAAAAGGCCGTCATGCTGGACCCCAATTCAGCCGCCGCCTGGTACAACCTGGGAGTGGCTCACCAAGACCTGGGAGAGCTTGACCGGGCGGTAACCGACTACGACCAGGCCATCGCAATCGATCCGGAGAATATCAATTCCCTCGTCAACCGCGCCCTCGTCAATTCCACCCTCGGTAACCACTCTCTCGCCGTGGCTGACATGGACCGTGTGGTCGAGATTGACCCCACCTACGCCAAGGGGTATCTGGTTAGGGCGAATGCCTTTGCCAAACTGGGGTTGGAAGCCATGTCCCAGGCGGATATAGACCGGGCCGTTGCCCTTGGCGTCGACCGCGCCAGAGCGGAAATGAGTATCTCCGAACCGACCCCTTCTCCCTAGGCGTATAATCCCGGGGAATACCCGGTTATATTCCAAAAGCGCCAACGCCAGACCGGCCCTAACGGTCCATGGGGCAACACAGATGCCATGCGGCTAGACCGCTCACCGATCCAACCCTTGGTCCAAGCCTTCAGGAACCGTGGCTCCACCCACTTGAACACCGCCTTTAGTCCCGAAAACTCCCTAAACTGAAAACTGAAGAACGAGGCTACTGACATGCCCCGGTACTTAATCAACGGGCCGAGATTGAACCGGACATTGGATGAGTTGGGCCACCTGGGCGAGAGCCCCGACGGCATGGACCGTGTGGCCTATTCCCCGGAAGACATCGCCGGACGGGAATATGCCATCAGACTGATGCAAGAAGCCGGCCTTGAGACCCACATCGACACCGCAGGCAACATCATCGGACGCAAGGCCGGTTCCGACGACACTCTGCCAGCCATAGCGCTAGGCTCTCACACCGACACCGTACCCAAAGGCGGGAAATACGACGGCGCCCTAGGTGTCATGGCTTCCATTGAGGTCGTGCGAATACTGGGAGAGCAGAGCCACCAGACGCATCATCCCATAGAGGTAATCATCTTCACCAACGAAGAGGGCACCCGGTTCCACCGTTGGCTGGTAGGCAGCCGCTCAATGGCCGGCCTGCTGGAGCAAGAAGACCTGGACGCGGTGGACGACGACGGCCATGGCCTGGGACCCTGCCTGACCGACATCGGCGGAGACATCTCCCGGATCGGCGAGGCTGTCCGTAACCCCGGAGAGATGGCAGCCTACTTTGAGCTGCATATCGAGCAAGGTCCCAAACTCTACCAGTCGGGCACACAGATCGGCGTGGTCACCGGTATCACCGGCCGGGCAGTGTTTGAAGTCGAGATTGAGGGCAAGGCCAACCACGCTGGCACAACGCCGATGTCCAACCGCCGCGACGCCCTGGTCAGCGCTTCCAAGCTGGTCCTGGCCATCCAAAAGATGACCGCCGATCAGGAGATCTGCCGGGTGTCGACGGTGGGCTCCATCAAGGCAGTTCCCAACGCCGTCAACGTTATCCCCGGCAACGCCAGCATCGGCCTTGAGTTCCGGGACACAGATATGGAAGCCCTGGCCGCCGCCGAGCAAGAACTGCGCCGAATCATGGACCAGGCTGCGGTGGATGACGGTGTTGACATGGAATTAATCCGCCACCGTTTCACTTCTTCGGTCCCAATCACGCCAGGGATGCAGGCGCTGGTGGCCGAGGCCGCGGAGAGCTGCGGAATGACGTGGGAATCTCTGCCCAGCGGCGCCGGACACGACGCCCAGGCGATCGCTTCCATCGCCCCGGTGGCCATGCTATTCGTGCCCAGCGTCGACGGCATCAGCCATTCACCCGAGGAATACTCGACTCCCGAGGACTGCGCCAACGGCGCGCAAATATTGTTGGAACTACTGCTGCTCGCCGACGGCCGCTTTTAGAGATGTTTCAAGATCCGGAAATACAGCTCGAAACGTCCTTCGACAAGCTCAGGATGAACGGAAATTCAGTGTTTGCCCGCTCATGGTGAGAGTGTTTGCCCGCTCATGGTGAGCTTGTCGAACCACCCTTCGAGGCCAATTAGATCTACTACCAGCCCATATTCGACATCTTGAGAGTAATCCATGAAATTATCCGGCTCGTATGATTTTGACGCAACTCCGGAGAAGGTTTGGCAGATCCTGACCAACCCCGCGTCACTGTCCTCGTGCATCCCTGGCTGCGAAAAGATGGAGGAGGTGAGCAAAGACGAATACAAAGCCACGGTGACCGTCTCAATGGGGCCCATCCGTAGCAAGTTCGACGCCACCGTCAAGATGATGGACCAAATACCCTTTGAGTCCTACCGTTTGGTCATCGAGGGTAACGGCCCTTCCGGCTTCGTCCGCGGAGAGTCCCAGGTTACGTTGACGGATGACGGCGGCAAGACCACCGTTAGCGTCGACAGCGAATCCTCCTCTGGTGGCCTGCTGGCCAGGGTCGGCCAGCGCATGATGGAGAGCTTCGCCAAGTCAATGATGGACCGCTTCTTCACCTGCCTGCAACAATCCGTCAAATAGCTTGGCCGATTGCGCCACCGTTGGGGCTCTGCTATTGTGTCGGCGAACCGGAAACGGCCTGATCCGCACATCAGATGAGGGAGGATAACATGGAGCGCCGCGTACCAACTAAAGATGAAGTCCTTGCGTACCTGAAGGAAGACCGCAACTGG
This sequence comes from SAR202 cluster bacterium Io17-Chloro-G6, assembly GCA_002816585.1. The sequence goes on from MUCT01000028.1 coordinate 11,579, forward strand.
GGCCGTTGGGGCAACGACGACCAAGTTGGCGCGGTGAACATGGTCACCCCGGAAAAGCGGCTCGCCGCCGCAGCGACGGTCAAATCCGGCCGGGCGGTCTCGCTCAGCCGGGAATTCCCCAAGACACCAGGGCCGAACAACCCAACGCCGGCTCACCACTTCATGAAAAAGGTCCAACGCAGCGAGACCTCGGGGTTTTCCGCGGATTATTACGGGATTTCCTACCACGGCACCGCCACCACGCACCTGGACGCTCTCTGCCACGTATGGGACGAGAACGGCATGTGGAACGGCCGAACCCACGACGACACCGTCACCATGGACGGCGCAATCTGGGGATCGGTGGAACACTGGAAAGAAGGCATCATCACCCGGGGCGTGCTGCTGGACGTACCCAAGTTCCGGGGCGTCCCTTATGTGACCATGGAGGCCCCGGTCCACGGTTGGGAGTTGGAAGACATCGTCAAGGCCCAGGGTGTGGAGATGGCGCCGGGCGATGCCCTGATCGTTTACAGCGGCCGTGAGAAATGGAACGAGGACGGCAACCCTCTCTGGGGCGGAGACCCGGCCGAGCGGCCCGGACTGCACGCTTCCTGCCTCAAGTTCATCCGCGAGTCCGATTGCTGTTTGCTGGTCTGGGACATGATGGACTTCACTCCCAACGGGTACGACCTGGCTTGGTCGGTCCATGGTTCCATCTTCGCCTACGGGATCGGTCTGCTGGACAACGCTCTATTGCAGCCCCTGGCCGATGCCTGCGCCGAAGAGGGCCGCTACGAGTTCCTGCTCACCGTGAACCCTTTGCGGGTGGTCGGCGGCACCGGCTCGCCGGTCAACCCCGTTGCTATTCTCTAGAAAGCGGCTAGCTTAACCCAGGCCGAATCAAACGACCGCGTTCGTAAAAACATGAGTCATCCCGGAGTTTGGTAAAAAGCTAAAACTCGTATAAAAATAGCTTGCAAGAAAAGACCCCTTCAGGTGAATTGGTTGTATCAAGCA
>MUCT01000029.1 GCA_002816585.1 SAR202 cluster bacterium Io17-Chloro-G6
AGTGCTTGATACAACCAATTCACCTGAAGGGGTCTTTTCTTGCAAGCTATTTTTATACGAGTTTTAGCTTTTTACCAAACTCCGGGATGACTCATGTGTCCACTTAGAATTCGGGTGGATTCCGGCTGTTTAGGTTTACGGGCCGCAGCCACATCCGCCGCCACAGCATCCGCCGCCGCCCAACGGAGGCAGCGGGCCCATGGAGTTGGGCATTTCGGCGCCACCACCCTTGGACACAGCCGCGAACACGGAGATTGCGCGCTTGGCGGGCTGCTCACAATTGGGGCAGTCAGCGCCAGTAGCGCTCATGGGTTGGAGTTTGTCAAACTTATGGTCACAGGTCGGACAGAGGTATTCGTACAAAGGCATGTTGGAAACCTCCCAGGATTAATTCTTGATTTGGACAACGGTGCCGATTTGCCCAGGCAAGCAGGGCTCGATCTGAATTTAACCGAAGCGAACATGAAGCGTCAAGAGCGCCACTATCGCTAGGCAGGGGCAACAACAACCTGGCGGCCCGATCAGGGAGCGAGCACGGGGCCGGCGGTTACAGACGTTGGACTCATGGAAAGCCTACCGGGACTTCCGATTCCTATGGGTTGGCAATTTCTTCTCCAACACCGCCCAATGGCTCCAGTTGCTCTCCGTGGGATGGCTGGTTCGCGACCTCACCGACGGCTATGCGGCTTCGGGGCTCTTGGTGGTCACGGCAGGCGGAATGACCACCCTGCCCACCTTGATTGTGGGTCCCTGGGCCGGTGTGCTGGGCGACCGGGTGGACCGCAGAAAGCTGGTTATGGCCGTCCAGGGCTTCATGACTATTGCCGCCATCGTATTCGCCTTGGTAATTCATTCAGGCCACGTTCAATGGTGGCACGCCTACATCTACGTACTCATGTCGGGGATGTGTTGGTCGACCACCATAACCATGCGCCAGACCCTGGTGGCTAACACGGTGCCCAGGGAAGCCCTGGTTAACGCCTACGCCTCCAATACCCTGACCATCACCGGAACGCGGATAATCGGCCCGTTCATCGGCGGTATCCTGATAACCACCCTGGGATTCACCTGGAATTTCGCCATTGAGGCCTGCCTGTACATGGCCACGGTGCTGGTTCTCATCCCCATGAGGACTCCCTACTTTCAGCAACGGCCGCCGGATTCCGCCGCGTCTTTCTTGGCCAACTTGCTGGAGGGCATCCGGTACATCAGGAAGGAAGAACGGGTGATATTGAACTTGATTTTACTGGGGCTAATACCCAACGTTTTGCTCCATCCGGTCTGGTTCATGCTGCCGATCTTCACCGTTGAGGTCTTGCACCGGAGCGCCGACGTGGGCGGTTATATGTTGGCAGTCACCGGGTTCGGCGGCCTCGTGTCAGCGCTGACCATCGCCTCGGTGGGTTTCGGCAACAACCGGGGACTGATCTGCCTTTGGGCCATTCTGGTTAGCTCCATCACGGTGATCCTATTCGCCCATTCCCACTGGCTGGTTCCCGCCCTGGTGTTGATTGCCTTGATGGCTCTGGCCCAGGCGACCTTCCGCACCTCTTCCAGCACATTGATACAGACATTGGTGCCCGACCATCTGCGGAGCAGGGTAACCAGCCTGAATATGTACGGTCAGGGGTTCGTCTTCATGTCCAGCCTGGCCGTTGGTCTGCTGGTGGACCTCACGACGGTGGTGGTGGCCCTAACCGCGGTTGGGATGGCTGGACTCGTTTTGGGCTTGCTCTCTTATATGATTCTTCCTAGGGTGAGACAAGCCCATTGATTCGTTCCTTTGTAGACAGCGTTCTGGGGCTAGGAGACCCGTCGTTCTGTAATCAGATTTGGGGTTTCCCACGATGAGGCGGAGTGACAATAACGTCGTCAGATATCAGTATTTCGAATAACGTTTGGGCTTCTTGATTGACTGCAGAGTAATTTGGAGTAATCTAGTTCAGTGATTTCCACAATCAAGAATAGTCCTAGCTACAAGTGGTGGGTGTTCAGCACCATCGCCGTCGGCACTTTCTTGTCCGTTGTCGACCACGGCAGCGTCCTGGTCGCGTTGCCTAGCATCGAGCGCCATTTCGGTTCCGACCTGCCCACCGTCCAGTGGATCGTGGTAGGTTATGCGCTGGCCATAAGCGTCCTGATCCTGCCAATGGGCCGCCTGGGCGACATCATCGGGCGAAAACAGGTTTACATCTGGGGCATGGTCATCTTCACTGTAACCGCCGGGCTGGCGGGGGCATCGCCGAACCTGGGTTTGCTGATCGCGACAAAGATTTTCCAGGGAGTGGGCTCGGCCATGGTACAGAGCGCCGGAATAGCCATGGTGGTTTCCTCATTTCCGGGTACCGAACGAGGCAAGGCCCTGGGCACCCACCTCAGCGTGGTTGGCGCTGGAGCCATCGCGGGACCGGCCATCGGAGGGCTGCTGGTCAGCGCCTTCGATTGGCGCTCGGTGTTTTTCGCCAATGTACCCTTCGGGGCGTTAACCATCGTCATCTCATTAATGGTCCTCCCCCTGTCGAAGCCTGAGCCTCCCGCAGAGGGTGAAGCACGGCAACGCTTCGACTGGGGAGGGGCGGTATTGTCGGGCATGACCCTGCTGGGCTTCCTATTGGTCGTTGGCAACGGCGACCGGCTGGGTTGGGTTTCCGGGTACGTCATCTTTGGGGCGTCAATCACGGTCCTGTCGGCTGCGGCATTCGTCTGGTGGGAGCTGCGCTCACCCTCGCCCATGCTGGATATGCGGCTTTTCAAGCGGAAACTGGTGACGCTTGGTGTCGCGGCAGGCTGGTTCTCCTTTCTCGGCTCCTCGGCGGCCAGGTTCATGATGCCCTTTTATCTGCAGCGTGTTTTGGAATTCGGGCCCAGAGACGTCGGTCTGCTGCTCATACCGCCGGCGCTTTGCATGGTGGTGGTGGGCCCCTTCAGCGGCCGGTTGTCGGACCGCTTCGGGTGGCGGGGGCTCACGGTGGGTGGGCTGTTCCTTTCGACTGCCGCCTGGTTCATCATGGCCGTTAGCCTCACCGAAGCCACGCCGGTGTTGCTGATCGTTATCTTGTTGATGGTCCAGGGCACCGGAACAGCCCTGTTCAATACCCCCAACAACAGCTCTATTTTGAGCGCGGTGGACCGGTCTCAATACGGGGTTGTTTCTGCTCTAACGCAACTGGTCCGCAATTCGGCCAACGTTACCAGCATCGCCATCGCCACCACGGTGGTGGTGGCGACCATGGGGTCCAAGGGCGTGGAACCAAGCTTGGACGCTGTTTCGCCAGCAGTTGCCGGCGCCTTCGTGGCGGGACTCAAATGGGCGTTCTGGATGATGGGAGGATTACTGCTGATTGGCATTGCCATCGCCGTGATCAGGGGGGAGAGGCCAAAACCGGAGCCAGTGACCCAGCCCGAATCCTTGGCGGCCGAACCGGCATCCGATTGATTTGAAGGCGGATTCGAGCGTCGCCAGCTCGCTTGACACCCCTAACTCCGGGTGGCAAACTTACTCTTCATTCGCGATAGCTGGCGTAACGCTCGGTGCGGCCCGACCATCTATCCAGGATTAGAACAGTGACGGAGGATTTGCAATGGCAGACATCAATATCGAGATCCGGGAGAACGGTCCCCTGCGCGTTACGGGCCCCATTACCATTACCGACAAAGATGGCAACAATTACAGCATCCCTGAGGGCCAGTGGGTCAGCATGTGCCGTTGCGGCCAATCTCAGAACAAGCCGTTCTGCGACACCGCCCACCGCGATGGCGGGTTTGTGGGTGAATCCGTAGCCCGGTAACCTCCAACAACTAAACTTGGCAACCAAAAAGGGCGCTCCGGTCAATCGGGGCGCCCTTCTCATTTTCCAGTCGTTGGGTTGCTAACTTGAGCGGTAGACCTGGCGTATGCCCCGCACCGAACTTAGCCGGTCTTCGGCCAAACGGTCCGCCGCCTTGGCGGTGGGAATCTCCTTGTGCTTGGAGATGGCAATCACCTTTTCCATGATCTCATAGATGCGCTCGGTCTTTTCCCTGGCCCGGTCCTGGTTATACTCTCTGCCGATCTCTGCTTCGGCATTGATTATTCCGCCGCTGTTCAATATGTAGTCCGGGCCATATATGATGCCCAGCCGGTGCAGTTCTTCGCCGTCAGAGTCGGATAGTAGCTGGTTGTTGGCGCCTCCGGCAACCACTCTGCACTTCAACTGAGGGATGGTCTCAGGGCTAATCACGCCACCCAGAGCGCAGGGAGCGAAGATGTCGCAGTCCTGTCCATAAATGTCGTCCGGCTTGACCACGGCCAGTCCCAAGTCGCGGGCTCGGTCCAGCGCGCCATCAAAAACATCCGTCACGACCAATTTTGCATCCTCTTTCATCAGATGGTGGGCCGTGTGGGTCGCCACCTTGCCGAATCCCTGCATGGCCACAGTTTTGCCCGTAAGCGAGTCGCTGCCCCAGGTCTCCTTGGCGCAGGCCTTCATGCCCATGTAGATGCCCAATCCGGTCATTATCGAGGTATCGCCGCTACCACCCGAGGTGGTGGGCAGCCCCACTACGTAGTCAGTCTCCTGCTTGATGTATTCCATGTCCCGGCCCGTGCTGCCGACGTCGGTCGTGGTCAGATACCGGCCACCCAGGGTGTCGACGAACCGCCCGTAGGCCCGGACCAACGCCTCGGTTTTCTGGATGTGGGAATCGGCGATAATCACACCCTTGCCGCCGCCGAGGGGCAGGTCGGCGGCGGCCGATTTGTAAGTCATGGCGCGGGACAAGCGCAGGGCGTCCCAGATCGCTTCTTGTTCTGAGTTGTACGGCCAAATGCGGGTGCCGCCACAGGCTGGTCCCAAGGTGGTATCGTGGATGGCGATGATTGCCTTCAGCCCTGAACCGGCATCGGAGACCATCACCAACTGTTCGTGGCCCTCGGCCCCCATCTGCTCAAGTATCTCCAACTTCGGCCCCCTTTCTCTTTTCCCACCTAGTCTTCATAGGCGTGGGAAGTAAAGACTACTCCCTATTAATTAAGATGCGGCGGTGTCCCCGACGGATTCCCGACGATCCTTTCCAACAACTCAACCGTGCCCTTTAATTATAGCCCACGGTGTCGTCAATTCCCCGCCGCTATTTGATTTGGGCTGGCGATGAATACGGGGTATAATCCTGAATCATGGCCGGAGATATGGATATACCCGGCCGGCACTATCCGGCATTGCGATCAAAAGGAGAGGCGACATGGCACAACAGACGATGCATGCGCAGATGGGTGGCAATACGGGAGGATCCGAAGAGTTGATCAAAGCAGGAGCGGTGACCTTTGGCCTGGAATACCGGACGCTCCACGACGGCGCCGAAGAGGGCGTTTGTATCCACGTCTACGGGGACGATATCGAAGGGCAGGACAAGGAATTGCTTCGCTTCGACTGCTTCCGGGTCGCACCCCACTACCATTACCGGAACGCCACCGTGAAGAAGAACGAGCGCCTGATGCTGGACTTCACGGCGGAGGGCGACTCTCTGGCCTGGACGCTGGACAAGATCAAGAATCGGTTGCCCATAATGCTGATCCGGTGCGAGGCCGACGACATCGCCAGGCGGCTGGACCAGCGGGACATTGACGCCGCACTACCCAAGATTGTGGCCTGGGCCGAGACCAAAACCCACAACCGCCAGTAAAACCGGTTTTCTTGGGTGGGCATGGTTATCAAAAGGGCTCGCGTCGTTTGCGGGCCTTTTCTTTATTTGCGGCAACTGTCGCGGTTCTTATTACAGGTGCTACAATCCAGGCCGGGAAAGCCAGAACGGGCAAATTACCTGAGTAGACCGGAGGAATTACATGGCCCAGCAATACTCAGCGCCGCCGGCGATGACCCTTGACGAGTCCAAGACCTACACCGCCACGGTCAAGACCAACCACGGCGACATGACGTTGGAGCTTTTCGCTTCAGAGGTGCCGGTGACGGTAAATAACTTCGTGTTCCTGGCCCGGGACGGGTTCTACAAAGATGGCCAGTTCCACCGGGTCATAAAAAACTTCATGATCCAGGGCGGTTGCCCAACGGGAGACGGCACCGGCGGGCCCGGCTACCGCTTCCAAGATGAACCTGTTACCAGAAGCTACGTAAAGGGCACCCTGGCCATGGCCAACGCCGGCCCCAACACCAACGGCAGCCAGTTCTTCATCGTCCACGGAGCGGACGCGGGGCTGCCCCCCAACTACACCATCTTCGGCAACTTAACCGGCGGCGAAAATATCCTGGACTCCATCGCCGAATCTCCCGTGACTACCGGCAGGGGCGGGGAGCCTTCCACTCCAACGACGGCCCTGCAGATAATAGACATCGATATTCAGGAGTCCTAGAGCCCTCTGACTAATCGGGCGCCGGATTGGCCGTCCAGACCCTGTAACGTGAAAATTCTTGTCCGGCGCTTTAGTCTGCTGTTGCGGGTTGAGGCGCCGGTTTCCTTTCAGGCCGCTTGGCCAAAATGAAAAACGCGGCGCCTAGGAAGTTGGCCAGTATCATCACGATGAACCCATCGGTGTACGTCCCCTGAACATCCCGCATCCAGCCGACCAGAGGGGCGGAGATCAGCAGCAGTATGTTCATCGGCACCGTGGAGAAGCCCAGTATCTTCCCGAATGACGCAGTGCCGAAGTAGTCGCCGCGTATGGCCACGGTCAGGGGGTTCCGCCCGCCAAAACCAGCGCCGAACAGCACCGCAAAGGCGTAGAACGTAGGCAATGAGTCTGCAAACACCAGAACCACTACGCCTAGGGCCTGCAGGATGGTGAAGAAGGCGAGCGCCAGTCTGATTGGTATTCGGTTTCCCACGTATCCGCCCACCAATTGAAACCCCATGGCCACACCGGTGTAGACGGAAACCACGAAAGCGGTGTCTTGGACCTTGTAGCCCAGGTCGTCCATGAGCAGCCCCAAATGGGCCATGATAGCCAGGATCACCATGGAAGTGAAACCGTGACCGAAGGCGATCAACCAGAACGCAGGGGTGCGAATGGCTTCATTGGCTGTAAAGTCTGCATCAACCGCGCTGGACGCAGTAGGCCCGGCAGCGCCGCCGGCGGTGGTGGGTTTTTCACCATCGGGCAACAGCCCCATATCCTGAGGATAGTTTCGGATCAATCTCGATAATGGGCCGGCCATTACAAGCATGAATACGCCCAATATCGTGGCCGTCAAACGCCAACCAAGGCGGTCCTGGTCGGGGTCTATCGACCAGGCAATCAGCGGGACCAGTAGCAAAGCGCCTGCCCGGCTGCCCATGTTGGACCAGCCGATGGCCATGGACCTGCGCCGGTTGAACCACCGGCTGATCATGGTCATCAACGGGATCCAACTGCCCAGTCCTTGGCCTAACGCCATCAGTATGTAGGCCACATAAAACATCCACAGGTTCTGAATCTGACCAAAAAAGACAAAGGCCCCGCCCAGAATGATGAGACCGAAGAACACCATCCGGCGGGTGCCTACTTTGTCGGTGAGATATCCCTCCAACGGGCCCATCAGCCCGCCCTCGACCCTGGTGAACGTCAGGGCAAAACCCAACTGGGCCCCGCTCCAACCAAAGTCATGCCTCAAAGCTACGGCCCAAACGCTCATGGCATGAAACAACGGAACGGTCGAGATGACCATTACGAACGCGCTGATGCCAACCAGCCACCAGCCGTAGAAGACGCCGCTGAGCCGGGAAGGAGCGCGGCGCGTAGAGGTAGGTTCAGAGGAAATTGGCGTAGTCTCCCAAGCCAGACGTTAGAGTCTGATCAAACTCAGGAGAGCATATCACAAAACGGGATATTAACTACAATCTATTATCTTTATTTGAAAATCGAATGGGCTCGCGCCCCACCTCAACCCAGACACGGTACACCCGATTCTTGGCCAGGCCCGTTGAATCGGCCACCTGGGCGACAGCGTCTTTAGCCCCGACCCCGGCCTGCCGAAGACCGGAAAGCCTTCGGCGCAAATCTTCATCCGTGGCAGCCTCAGCCCCGTCTTCCGCATCCCCCTGGCTCCCGGCGCTGGTCTGTCTACCTTGGACCACCACCACTACTTCACCCCTGGGCGAAGCGAAGTGCTCCAGAGCCTGCGCGGCAGTCCCTCGGAACACTTCCTCATGCAGCTTAGTCAGTTCCCGGCACACGGCCAGAGGCCGGCCACCCAGAACAATGTCCAGGTCTGCCAGGGTGGCACGAAGACGGTGGGGCGCCTCGAATAACACAACCGGCACCGCCGATGTCGACGCATCTTTGATGCTTCCTTGCCGCTCTTTCTTGCGCCTGGGCAAGAATCCGAGAAACAAGAATCCGTCGCCCGGGAAGCCGGACAGGGCAAGGGCCGAAGTAACCGCGGATGGGCCCGGCACTACTTCTACTTTGAAGCCGGCATGGGCAGCGGCGGCCACCAATTCGTTCCCCGGATCACTGACCCCTGGCATCCCGGCGTCCGTAACCAACGCCACGTCGCCTTGGGCCAACGCCGCCAATACCCCTTCCAGCTTGCTCTGCCAATTGTGCTGGTGAAAGCTTGTGACTCTAGGCCGGATCCCCAGATGGCTCAGCAACCGCCTGGAGACCCGTGTATCCTCTGCCGCCACCAGGGACACTTCCCCCAAGATTCGGGCTGCCCGGGGCGTTAGGTCCTCCAGGTTTCCGATGGGAGTCCCTACTATAAATAAGGTACCCAAAACAAAGTCCAATCTCGAACGACCGGTCCAGAGACCAAAGGCCACTGTAATTCCAGTTGCCAATAACCGGCGTATTTTTCTGTTTATTGGCCTGCTGCCTATTATATGGCAACAACCCTTGCCGGATGAGTCGCTCCCAAGTAAGCTCTGTTGGGCGGTTTCCCGCTCCAAACGCGCCCAAACGCGAATAATGTAGAAACCCGTAAACCCAGGAGGGACCATGGCAAAACTGACCGGAGCCCATCTCTTCATCCGGTGTCTCAAGCTGGAGGGCATTGAGAAAGTATTTACCATCGTTGGGGACACCATCCTTCCTTTGGTGGATGCTGCCGAAGACGAGGGCATCCAGTTCATCGACACTCGTCATGAAGGGGCGGCCCTGCACATGGCCGACGGCTACGCCCGCATCACCGGCCGCCCGGCGGTGGGTATCTTCACCGGTGGACCCGGTTTCTCCAATGCCATCTCTGCCCTTCCGGCGATTTACACCTCGGAGAGCCCGGTGATCTTCATCGCGGGGGCTGCCGAGATGCCCGAGAAAGGCATGTCGGCCTTCCAGGAGATCGACCAGATCGGCATGACCACGCCAGTGACCAAGGGTTCCTGGCTGATCCACGATAAGACCCGGATCCCCGAGTTCGTGGCCACGGCCTTCCGCACGGCCACCACTGGGCGGCCCGGACCGGTGCACCTGACATTGCCCATAGACCTGCAAGATGCCGAGATCTCGGAGGAAGACCTGCCCCAGTACCTGCCCCAAGAGTACCGCCCCAAGGGACGGCCCCAAGGCGACCCGGCATTAATTGAGCAAGCGGCTCACCTACTGAAGGGCGCAAAAAAGCCGGTGATCATCGCCGGCAACCCGGCCCGCTATTCAGTGGAGCCGGCGCAACTACAAGAACTGGCCGAGTCCACCGGCATCCCAGTCTTCACCGTGGAGCAGGCCCGGGGACTCTTGGACGACGAACACCCCCTCTGCTTCGGTTACGCCGACGGCGCTCTGAACCCAACGGCCCGGCGATTCCGAGAGGCCGATGTTGTGCTGCTGTTGGGCAAGCGGCTAGACCACCGGTACCGCTACGGCGGGGTCTTCTCCGATTCAGCCAAGATCATTCAGGCCGACCCTTCTCCCGCCGAAATCGGCCGCAACCGGGGCGTAACCGTGGGAATGCAAGGCGACTTGGGCGCGGTGGTGGAACAGATAACTAATGCATGCAAGACGGGCGGCGGCTCCAAGCAGAACATCACCCCCTGGGTCGACCAACTCAATCAAGACGCCGCCGCCTGGGACTCCGAACTACGGGCCAAGGCGGACGGCCAAGATCCCATGCATCCGTTGGACGTTTATACAAACCTGGAGCAGCACCTGGACGAAGACACGGTCTTGGTGATGGACGGTGGCGATTATGTCCAGTGGGGCCGGTCTTTCTTAAAGGCCCGCAAACCGGGCCGGTTCCAGAGGTTGGGGCCTTTGAGCCACTTGGGCGCCGCGGTTCCCTACGCCATGGCCGCCAAATTGGCCCATCCCGAAAGCCAGGTACTGGCTTTCTCCGGGGACGGGGCCTTCGGATTCTATTCGATGGAGTACGACACCTGCATCCGGCACAACATCAACATCACCACAGTGCTGGGCAACGACCACACCTGGGGCATAGACAAGACCTTCCAAGTGGCCTATTACAACCGTGCAGTGGGGACCGACCTGCGGCCCATACGCTACGACAAGGTGGTGGAAGCCATCGGCGCCTACACCGAACATGTTGACAGGCCGGAAGAGGTCGGACCGGCGGTGGGCCGGGCTCTTACTTCGGGCCGTCCTGCGTTGGTTGACGTAGCAATCCGTTCGGGAGCCAGCCCTCTTGCCGATGCGATGATCGCCCGCCGGAGGGGCGGTTAAACCCGACATAACGGGATTCGTCAACATAACATCAATAATATAGAACGATTCGTTAAAATTCTTACGGCGCCCGCACATATCAAACATTACATTGAAGTATATTTAATAATCGAATATAATATCTGACAGGAAATACGCTTGACAAATAAATTGCTCGCCGCTAATGTGTGCACTAAGGCTAAAGTTTTGAGCCCAGGTATATACAAATTGGGAGGGACAGGCATGTTAAAGATTGGCCATGAGGTCGTAAGACCTGGCAAATACCCTGGTGATGATTCTGTCACCATTCCCGTTCCTGAGGAATTGGAAACAGTCCCAGGCATACCACTGGAACACAGGGAAGTCGATTGGTACGCACGCGAGTATCCCCTGGAAACCATGAATATCACCGAGAGAGCTTCTCGTGGCTGGGCCAACGCCATCCGTGACACTCACGTAGAGATGCGCGAGATCCGGAAAGAGCACGACAAGCTGAATCGGCCGATTATCATGGCCGCCCGCTTGACCGGCGACCAAGAGCCGACGGCTGAGGCCACCGGTGAAGATGTCACCGAAGTAATCAAGGCCAAGTGCCGTGAGCTCGGTTACATCGAAGTCGGCATCACCGCCTACGACCACCGGTATACCTACAACTCGAAGAAGGACTGGGTGAAGTTCCCCCACGCCATCTGCTTGGCCTACGAGCAGGACTTCGAGCCAACCCAGACGATTCCCAGCGTTGACGCCGAGATCGTCCACTCCAGCACCTACCGCACCGAAGGCGCCGCGGGTCTGGAAATTGCCAAGTTCATCCAGGGTCTGGGCTACCGCGCTCAGGTCCACAGCCCCAATGACAACACCGGCCCCTACATCCCCATGTTCGTGGAAGCCGGTCTCGGTTCCTTGGGCGCATGCGGCTACCTGCTGACCCCCCATGTCGGCTCCCGCTGCCGCATCATGATCATCACAACCGACGCCAACGTAGGCCATGACAAGCCGGTAGACTACGGCATCCACGCTTTCTGCCAGGTCTGCCAGGTCTGCGTCAACCGCTGCCCGGGCCGCGCCCTGATGCGCGACAAGGTGTGGTGGAGAGGCATCGAGAAGAACAAACTCTACTTCAAGCGCTGCCGCCCCGTCATGGCCCGCTACCTGGGCTGCGGCATCTGCATGAAGGTTTGCCCCATCCAGAAATATGGCATGTCCACTGTGATGGAGCACTACGCAGCCACCGGTCAGGTGCTGGGCAAGGGCACCCACGACCTGGAAGGCTACGAGATTGAAGGCAAGGGCTACTTCGGACCCGGCGAGTTGCCGGTGTTCGAGCGCGAATTCTTCAATGCCATGCCCCACGGTGACACCGAGGAGTGGGCGTTCGAGAACTTCAAGAAGCAGGCCATGGAAGCTGGCGGCGAAATCAGCGACGAGATGATGGCCGGGTTGCGTGCTGAGGTCCAGCGTGGTCTGTCTCAGAGCCGCGACAACCTCGAAATGATGGAAGAAGTGGACTACATCTAGTAGACCCCCTCCTCCAACAGAACGTAGGTACCCATAAGAGGCCGGCGAATTCGTCGGCCTCTTGTTCATTTGTCGCACACCCCAAACCCCATGCCTGCCATCCATCCCGGATCAACACCCGCCCGGCCTGAGGCTGTGAAAGGGCTCAGATACGTCATTCCTCTTGCGGCGTACTACACGCGTTAAAACCGTGGTGCGGCAAGCCAACCATGAGCGAATAAGGGCTTTGCCCCAAAAGTATCGACCGCGCCTAACATTGAATCAGAGCGGAGTTACCTGTCTGTCACCCTGAGAGCTTGTGATTCATTTAGATTTTCGAAAAAGTAAGATGCCGGTGAATCGTTGGTCCGGTCGAATCGAGGATCAGACATCGCA
>MUCT01000030.1 GCA_002816585.1 SAR202 cluster bacterium Io17-Chloro-G6
ACCGCTTTCTAGAATCCGTGCCGCTCTGAGTTCCCTCTGGATCGCTTATCCCCCGGCCTTCCCCATTTGCCAGGAAACTCCGGGATGACTCATGTTACTTGAAGAGGTCGCCTACGGACTGGCCTTTGTGGATGCGGTAGATGGCCTCACCCAACAGCGGCGCAACGGAAAGGACAGTAAATTTGCCGTTCCGTTTTTCCGCCGACATGGGTATGGTGTCTGCCACCACGACCTCTTTGAATTGGCTATTGGCCATCATCTCGGGGGCGTTTCGCGAGAGCACCGGATGGGTCACACAGCAGTAGACCTCTTTCACGCCCTGTTCTGACAGCGCCTTGGCGGCGTTGACGATGGTGCCGCCGGTGTCAATCTCATCGTCGAAGGTCAGAGCAATCTTGCCCTCAACGTCGCCAATAACGTTCATGGTTTCGTTCTTATCGTCGTTGCCAACCCGGCGCTTCTCGATGATGGCGAGGGGGGCCCCAAGGCGCTCGGCCATATCACGGGCTTTCTTGCTGATGCCAATGTCGACGGCCACCACAACCAGGTCTTGGAGTTCTTTGGCGGCAAAATAATCACCCATGATGGGCAGGGTGGTCAGTTCATCGACGGGGATATTGAAGAACCCTTGGATCTGTCCGGCGTGCAGGTCCACGGTCAACAATCGGTCGGCACCGGCCGCGGTGAGCAGATCGGCCACCAAACGGGCGGTTATTGGAACCCGTGGTTGGTCCTTTTTGTCGGTGCGCCCGTAGCCATAATAGGGGACCACGGCGGTGATTCGTCCCGCGGACGCCCGTTTGCAGGCGTCGATCATGATCAACAATTCCATCAGGTTGTCGTTGACCGGGTAGCAAGTGGGTTGGACGACGAAAACATCGCGCTGACGGATATTTTCGTGGATCCGCACGAATGTGTTGTCGTTGGAGAATTTGAAAACGTCGGCTTGGCCCAGGGGAATATCCAGGTAGTCACATACAGACTGGGCTAGTTCTGGGTGCCCGTTACCGGTGAAGACCTTGAGTTCGTCGAGGATCGGGTTCATTAGCGGCCCTCGTAATGCGGTTTTCTTGATTCCTTGATCGCCTGGGCGCCCTCCTAGTGGTCATGGGAGGTCAGAGTAATTGTCTCTGCCGCCGCCGCCATCTTCAAGCCCGTTTCTAGGTCAAACTCCAGGCCTTTATAGAGCATGAGCTTGGATAGGCGAATGGCGATGCGCGGTCCGGTGGCGATCTTCCGCGCCATCTCCATTGGAGTGGACTCCAACTCCTCCTCTTCGGGAATTACGTGTTGATAGTCAGGCATGGTTCTACCAGGAACAAGCTGGAGCAGGAGCGATTATAGCATAGGCTCTGAAGCTGGAAAAGCCGAAATTAGCGGATTCCGGCCAGGCTGGGAGGCGTATGAAAAAATAGTCCCATACGCTATGATTATTTTGATCTCGATCGTTGGTAATTTCATCACGTTTGATGCCGGGTGCGGACTTAGTCCGTAACTGGTTGGATATGGGAGGATAGACCTTGGAGGTCCTACTCAGTTCGCCCAGAGGATTTTGCGCCGGTGTGGTGCGGGCCATCGATGTGGTCGATATCTGTCTCAGGAAATATGGGCCGCCGGTCTACGTAAAGCACCAGATCGTCCATAACCCCTACGTGGTCAATGAACTTGAGCGCCGTGGCGCGATCACCGTTGAAGAAGTAGAAGAGGTTCCCGAGGGTTCAATGGTGGTGTTTTCCGCCCACGGCTCTCCGCCCGAGGATTTTGTGAAGGCAAAGGCGAGGAAGTTAACAGTCGTCGACGCCGTTTGCCCGTTGGTTACCAAGGTGCACAACGAGGCCAAGAAATACAACCGCGAGGGCAAGAAGGTGGTCTTGGTAGGACACCGGGGTCATCAGGAGGTCCGGGGCACGATGGGCCAGGTGGAAATGACCCTGATAGACGACACATCCCAGGCGGAGCTCTCCGACTGGGATGCCGGCCAAGAGGTGGCCGTGCTCACCCAAACCACTCTTTCGGTGGGCGACACTGCCCAAGCTATCGACGCCATTAGGGAAAAATTTCCAGAAGCCGTGGTCCGCAACGACATCTGTTATGCCACCACCAACCGGCAGGACGCGGTCAAAAAGATGGCCGGCAACGTTGACCTGGTGTTGGTCATTGGAGCGCAGAACAGTTCCAATTGCAACCGGCTAAGGGAGGTGGCCGAGTCTTTGGGCGTGCCGTCTTACCTGATCAACGGCCCAGCCGAGATAGAGCCGTCGTGGCTGGCCGGCAAGGAAAGGGTTGGCATCACCTCCGGCGCGTCAACCCCTGAGGTGCTTGTGGAGAGCGTGATAGAAAGATTGGCGCCGGATAAGGTGACCATGGTTTCTGGGGTAGAAGAAGACGTGACGTTTAGCCTACCCAAGCAACTCCGCTAGCCATGCCCATTTCCCGGTCTACCTGCGCCGTAAATTGATGACCGAGAACCAAGGGCCACCGGAAGAAGACGGGTCTGCCCCACAATCTATATTGCGGCGGGTATTGTCTCTGCCGGCAATCGTCTCTCTGGTGTTGGCGGCCCTCTTCCTGGTTTTTATCATCACCCGTTTCGACGTTGACCTGGGCGATACCTGGGACTCGGTCAAGAATTCCAACCCCTGGTATCTGGGCCTGGCCTTCATAGTCCACTACACCACCTTCTTTTTCCGGGGAGCTCGCTGGCGGCTGTTATTGCAAAATGCCGCCGCTCCTGGCGTCGCCGTACCGGGAGTGTTCTACTGCAGTCAACTGGTGTTGCTGGGTTGGTTCGCCAATTCAATGGGCTGGCTCCGGCTGGGAGATGCCTACCGCGCCTACCTCTATCGGGACGAGCAGAACGGGTCATTCTCCCGCACGATCGGGACCATCTTGGCCGAACGGGCCCTGGATACGGTGTTGGTGGTGGTGTTGCTGATGGCGGCCGCGCCATTCCTGCTGGACAGCGGCGACAGAGTGACTTGGTTAGTGTTGGCGGTGGCCGTGTCAATGGTTGTCGGACTGGCCCTGGTGCTGGTGGCGATGACCTGGGCTAGAGGTCTGTTGTTGCGAATGCTGCCCGCCTGGATGGGCGTTCGGTACGAGCGGTTTCATGAGGGGACGATGGGCAGTTTTCAACGGTTGCCCACGGCCACGGTTTGGGGCATGCTGGGTTGGGCGGCGGAGATTGGGCGGATGTATCTGGTGGTGCAGGCTTTGGGCTTTGATATCGGCTTCGCCTTGGTGGTATTTCTTACCCTCGCCAATTCGCTGCTCACATTGGTTCCCACGCCGGGGGGAGTTGGAGCCGTAGAATGGGGAGTTGGAGGCCTGGCGGTGCGGCTTTCCAGTCTGACGGCCAACGCCGCCGCTGCTTTGGTGCTGATCGACAGGGCCATAACCTACATCAGCGTGATTGTCTTGGGTGCGGCCCTATTCTTGGTGCGTCAGACCGTTCGGCGACCCCAATTGGGCGACCCGGGCCCGGCCGAAAACCACTGAAGCAGCCCTATTAGGGGAGCCTATGCGTGGACTCCACAAACACGGAGATGCAGCTGAAGCATGCTTTACACCGCCAGTTTCTACCACCGGGAGCATTGGCATGGGACTCCCTACCGGATCTCCAGAGCGCATCCACGAGGCCAGAAGACCGCCTGGGAAGTGCAGCCCTTCCTATACCCCTCTCGTCAGTTGCTGACCGAATACCGGGAAGGGGCTTTGGACTTCGCCGGATTGACTGAGCGATACCGCGAAGAGCTTCAAACCAACTACAACTGGGAAGCGGAATTCCAGGACTGGCTGAGTTCGCTGAATTCGGAAGAAGACTACACACTATTGTGCTTTGAGCCGGAGGGAGAGCCCTGTCACCGGAGAGTGGCGGCGGCGTGGCTGCTGGAGAGATTGCCAGAGTTACAGTTGGGGCAGATGAGGTAGATAACTGCTCTGAGGTATCAGGTCTACCATTCGGACCGCGCTGGCCTCCCCATCAACTCGGCCATGGCCTTCTTGGGTGAGAGACCTTCGAACAAAACCCGCGAAGCCATCTCGGCTATGGGCATCTCCACACCCAGTTCTTTAGCCAAGACCAAAGCCGCTTGGGTGGCATTCACTCCCTCGGCGACGTTGTCCATGGATTCGCGTATCTCCGGCCAGGAGCGCCCTTTGGCCAATTCCTCACCCACGTACCGGTTGCGGCTGAGACGGCTGGAGCAGGTGGCAACCACATCTCCCAGTCCCGCCAGCCCGGCGAAGGTCATGGGGTCGGCACCGGCGGCGATGCCCAGGCGGGTCATTTCGGCTAGCCCCCGGGTGATGAAGGCCGCTTTTGCATTCTCGCCGGCGTCCATTCCATCGCCCATGCCGGCGCCCAGCGCTACGATGTTCTTTAAGGCCCCAGCCAGTTCAGTGCCCAGCACGTCGCCGCTGGTGTAGACTCGAAAATTTCCCGACATGAGGGCATTCTGCGCCGTTTCGGCGGCGTCCGAGTCTCGGCCGGCAATGACCGTCGAGGCTGGTTTGCTCCCTGCGATTTCCTTTGCCAGATTTGGACCCGAAAGGACGCAGATACCAGAGTGGAATCCGGAAGGCAGTTCATCTTCTAGGACCTGGCTCATTCTGCGGGCCGTGGGCAGCTCCAGGCCCTTGGTGGCGCTTAGGACGATGGTTCCCGCTTGGAGATGAGGCTTTATCCGCCGCACGTTCTCCCGCAAGCGGTCCGAGGGCACCGCGATCACAACCAAGTCGGCTTTCCGCAGGGCAGATTCGGCTTGGCTGGTTACGCTCAGGCAATCGGGAAAGGGGGTATCGGGGAGAAACCTGGAGTTACGCCGTTGGGAATCCAGGACCTGGGCTTCAGCCTCGGTCCGGGTCAGAAGGACAGCTGGGACGTTATTCTGGGCCAATAGGATGCCCAGAGTTGTCCCCCAAGTTGTGGCCCCGATGATCGCCGCTTTGTCGCTCAATAAATGACCACTAAAAATCACAACTGAGAAGGTGTTTATACCTATCCAAGGACTGAATGAGTCTAGTTTATGGAGAATTGCCCGAGGAGTCCAGGCTGCCGGGGCCCGGCAGTGGGGAGTTTACTCGACTTTGGTGGCTTGCTGGCCGATACGGCGTTCGCTGCCCCGGCGGATGCGCTGGATGTTGTCCCGGTGCTGCCAAATAATCATGGCGCAGGCGATGAACCCATAGACCATATAGGTGTCGGAGTGCACATCGGCCAGCGCAAGACCCAAGACGGATAATGCGCCAATCATCACACCGATCACGGAGCCCAGGGAGATGTATCTGCTCAACCCTACGACGGCCAAGAATGTGGCGGTGGCCAGTATCGCCGGCAACGGGGCCATTATCACCAGCCCTCCCAGGGCGGTTAGTATGCCTCGGCCTCCCTTGAACTGGAGGAACACCGGCCAGTTGTGGCCCACCAACACGATCAGTGCGGCCGCGACTTCAGCGGCCGTTGTGCCGATCACGGCCCGGGCGATAACCACCGCAATGACGCCTTTTGCTATGTCCAGGGTCAGGACCACGGCGGCGGCCTTGGCTCCTCCTGTTCGCAGGACGTTGGACATGCCGGTGCGTCCGCTCCCGTACTCCCGGACGTCCACGCCCATTCTCCACTGGAGCAGCATATAGCCCCAGGAGATGGACCCCAGCAGGTAGGCTAGCGGTAATACCGCAGCGTACTGGGCCGCCTCCGGCCGGCCGTCCATAGTTAGCGGGACCACGACCACACCTGCGATGATGAAAGGTATGGCTACAGCCTGGATGATGATTGATGTGGGAGGTCGTTTCATAGGGAACTGGTTGCACGAACCAGAGTGTCTACTTGCGCTTGAACACAAGCTTTAGATGGGTCCTGTCGAAGCCAAATGTGTCGCGTATCTTGTTTTCCAGGTAGCGCTGGTAGGTGAAGTGTACCAGTTCCGGATCATTGACCGTGAAAAGGAAGGTGGGCGGGTTTACGCCAACCTGCTGCAGCCGGTTTATCAGGACCCGCTGTCCCCGGTGTTTTCTGACCACCGGAGGCTGATGGCTGGCCAGAGCATCGGCCAACATGAATTGCAAGTCCCGGGAGCGCACCAGCCTCATGCGCTCGGTCCAGAGATCCTGGGCGGTGTCCATTACCGCCTTGATCCCCTCGCCCTGCAGCGCCGATGTAAAACAGATGGGTACGTAGGGCATAAAGTGCAGCCTTTCCCGTACGGTTGCAGCGGCCTGAAAGCGGGCGCGGGTACCTTCTTCGGCGAACAGGTCCCATTTGTTGATCACCACGATCAGCCCGCGGCAGATTTCCCAGGCCAAGCCGGCGATATGGGCGTCCTGGCCGGTGGCCAACTCTGAGGCGTCGGTCACCAGCAGGGTGATGTCGCTGCGGTTCACCGCGCCCACGGCCCGAATCACGCTATATTTTTCGATTCCCTTGCCCACCTGACCGGGGCGGCGTATTCCGGCGGTGTCGATCACCACAATATCGCGGCCGTTGTAGGTGATCTGGGTGTCCAGGGCGTCCCTGGTAGTTCCAGCTACGGTGCTCACGATGGACCGTTCTTGTCCCAAGATTGCGTTCAACAGACTGGACTTGCCGACATTGGTGCGGCCGACGATGGCCAGGTTCAAAGCGCCCCGCTCGTAGGCGGGCGCGGTCTCATCCAATTCATCGGTGTCGTCGTCCGGAGCTGGGGGTTCGGGTTGTATGTAGGAGGTTACCCGCTCCATCAAGCCGTAGATGCCGTAGTTGTGAAAGGCGCTGATCGGCTCTGGTTCGCCCATGCCCAGGTTATAGAACTCGGGAGCAGCGAACTCCCGCAGGTCGTTGTCCACTTTGTTGACGGCCAGCACCACGGGTTTGTCGGTGCGCCGCAGCATGTCGGCGGCGGTCAAGTCCGAGGGAGTCATGCCTTCGACCACATCGGTCACGAAGATGATCACATCGGCGTCGGCAATCGCCATCTCCGCCTGCTCTTGGACCATCTGCCGTATTTCCCCTTCGGGTTTAGACTCCAGGCCACCGGTGTCCAGCAATATGAAATGGTAATCGTCCCACCAGGCATCGGCCATTAGCCGGTCGCGAGTGGTCCCGGCTACCTCGGACACGATGGCGTGCCGGCGGCCGATCACCCGGTTGAACAACGACGACTTGCCGACGTTGGGCCGGCCTATGATTGCGACTATGGGGATGGACAAATCAACACCGATCTGGGGTCGACGACCAGCGCGCGGCCGGTGTCAGTGCTAGAGTTAGTTTTCTGATAGCAGGAATTCTAAGATGGTCTTTTGAGCGTGCAGGCGGTTGTGCGCTTGGGGATACGCCACCGACTGGGGGTGCTCCAACATGCCAGGAGGGACCTCTTCACCATAGTGCGCCGGCATGTCATGCATGAACAGAGCGCCGGCATTGGCCCGCTGCATCAATTCTGGGTCCACGGTGTATCCGGCAAAGGCAGACTGCCGGACCTCTGATTCGGTCTCCTGGCCCATGCTCGCCCAGACGTCGGTATACACCACGTCGGCCCCTGCCACCGCCTCAACTGGGTCGGTCAGAGTTCGGACGTGGACCGATGCCCCATTGGCCCGGGCCCGGGCCTGGTGCACCGACGCATCATCCAGATTATACCCTTGGGGAGAGGCGCTGGTGAAATTCATGCCTACGGCTGGTAGGGCCAAGCAGAGGCTCCGCGCCACATTGTTGCCGTCGCCGACGTAGGCCAGGCTAAGGCCGTCCAAAGTGTTCTTGTGCTCATAGATAGTGAGCAGGTCGGCCATGATCTGGCAGGGGTGCTCCAGGTCCGAGAGGGCGTTCACCACCGGAATCTTAGCGTATTTGGCCAACTCCACCAAGATTTCGTGGTTCGAAATCCGGGCCACGATACAGTCCACGTAACCGGAAAGCACGTTGGCCACGTCTGATGCCGGCTCACGGCCACCCAGCCCTACTTCTTGCTGTCCAAGAAATACCGAATATCCTCCCAGCTCTTGAATGCCCACTTGGAAGCTTACTCGAGTGCGGAGGGACGGTTTGTCGAACAATATAGCAACCGATTTTCCGGCCAGCGGCTTGGCGCTTCCAGCGCACGATGTTTTGGCGTCCCGCGCTCGTTGGATCAGGCTGCGGGTTTCCTCGGGGGAAATGTCGGTCACGGAAAGAAAATCTCGTTTGGTCGGCATCTAAAGGTCCCCTGAATTGATCGGCTAACTCGCCAAATTCGTTTCTAATATTATAGAGGTTGAGGGACAGGGTTAAAACCGGACCGCTCTTGGCCGGGAACCAAGGCGTGGATTGCGCCTGGCCGACTATCTGCTATTATGGGTGGGCACACGTCTAAGGCTGCGGTCGAACTGAACCAGCCCGACTCCAATGGAGGACAACTGCATGGCGAGCCCAGGTATCAGCCCGGGCCTGAAGGGTCAAAAACAGACACTAGTCTGTGAACATAACGTAGCAGGCCATGTGAGTAAGTTCAGCACGCCGGCAATGATCCAGCTTATGGAGCAGGCAGCCATGGATGGAGTCACCGGCCAGCTGCAAGAAGGCGAAGTCTCAGTGGGCATCGAGGTGAACGTTCGTCACTTGGCGCCCGCAGACATCGGCGCTACGATCGTGGCCCACGCGGAGTTGATTTCAGTTGAGCGCAACCGCCTCACCTTTCAGGTGGAAGCCTACGACGCTGACCGTAAGATTGGCGAAGGCACACATAAAAGGGCAATAATCAAGACCGGCGCCTAGGCCAAAACGACGGTCTCGAGGCATTCACTGCCCCAATTTTGATTCCGGTCTGGAGCGAAAAACATGGCTAATATGGAGCACGTACAGCTAGTAAAACGCGGCCGGGACCACGTTTCCCGTTGGCGGGAAGCTAATCCCGATGACTACCTGGACTTAAATGCAGCCTACATGAGCTACGTCCGGGCCCCGCAAGTGGACCTCAGCGGCGCCGATTGTAGGAACTCTGATCTCATGGGAGCGGTGTTGCACCGGGCCAACCTTTCGGGCTGCCACATGAATCCCTGTCACCTCTACCACGCCAATCTCAGGGAGACCAACCTCACTCGGGCCCGGTTGAACGGGGCCAACCTGCGCGGCGCAGACCTGCGCGGCGCTGACCTATCAGGCGCAGATTTAGACCGGGCTGTTCTGTCCGACGCTAACCTGACCGGCGCGAAGCTGGTCAACGCCAACCTCTCCAGGGCCAGTCTGGCTGGGGCCAACCTGACCGACGCCGATCTAACTGGCGTCAATTTTGTTGGCGCATCTCTGGTGCGGGCGAATATGACCAACGCCATCTGCACCAACGGAGATTTCTTTCAGGCCCAGTTCTGGAGCGTAGATCTTACTGGTACTGACTTGACGGGAAGCCAGTTCGGGTATTCGATCTTCCAAGACTGTGACCTGAGTGGCGTGAAAGGTTTGGACCAGGTACGCCACGACGCACCAAGCACCGTGGGACTGGACACATTGTTCCGTTCCCACGGACAAATTCCGGAAGCATTCCTGAAGGACACCGGTTTGCCGGACGCGGCTTTCGGTTTCCTGGAGACGGCTAAGGGCGATACTGCCAGTTTGGTGGACTGCTTCATCTCTTGCACCGATGAGGAGGAGGAGATTGCCAGGACGCTGCGGGATGACCTGCGAGTCGAGGGCGTACGCTGCTGGGTTTTCTCTGAGGTCGTCCGTGGTAACCCATTGGTGGAACGTCATAGCACCTCAGACCAGGAAGAAGTAGAACGCTGGGTCCGGGATTACGACAAGTTGGTGGTGTTAGTGTCGGCCAAGTCATTGGAAGTGGAAGCCTTGTTAGGCGACATCACCCAAGCCAAGCAACGACAGCTTGATACGGAAAAGTGGTCTATATTCCTGGCAGCTGCCGACGACGCCCTGGTGGAGCCAAGGTCCCGGTTCGCCCGTTCCCTCGTTGTAGAGCATGTTATGTTCGATCTAAGAGGTAAACAGAGCGACCCCGGCACCTACAAAAAAGAAGTGGAACGATTGGCTGAAGCCATAAAAGAGGACCAGCCCGCCAGCGCGGGCATACCGGTCTCGAATCTCAGTGTCGATCAGCTGTAGGCGTACTTGATAGAACAACTTCACTCGATTCTGATTACGAATGGGCCGGAGAGACTTTCTCCGGCCTTTTTTGTTGAGTCCCTAATTGTTGAAGGCCGATCATTGAATTAGGGCAGGTTTCAAACCCGCTTCTTCGTAAGCCCAACCGACTTCCGATATTCGGCCTGGTCCAGGTAATTCGGGGCTTGCTCCAAACGCGTCATTCTCAGGCGTCAGCCGAAGAATCTCGTCGTTGAAGTGCCAGCTCTGCCGAGAACAGAGAGACCCTTGTGTCTTGACCGGGGGGGTTATAAGTTTATTGACTCTTTGGGTGTGACAGACCGATAGACCCTGGGTCCCAAGAGGCCGAAGCCCCGCACAGTTGCCAGGGCCATCGAGCCCGTATCTGCAAGGATGGGTCACGTGGAGGAGGAGGATGTTGAAGCGAGAACGACCCTACATAGGCATCGACGTATGCAATGGCCACTTGGATTTTGCGGCACACCTGATTGGTGATTCGTGGTGGGTTGCCAATGATCAGGCAGGGATCCAGGCCGTCGTAACACACTTGGAGGGATTGCACCCGGCCTCGGTGGTAGTGGAGCCCACCGGAGGCCTGGAACTGGCATTGGCCGCCGCCGGTACGCCAGTGGCGGTGGTCAACCCTCGCCAAGTGTGAGACTTCGCCAAAGCCACCGGCCGATAGGCCAAGACCGACCGGGTGGATGCCCAAGTGCTGGCTCATTTCGCCCAAGCGGTGGAACCGACCCCACGGCCACTGCCCGACGCCAAACCCAGGAATTGCCGCCCTCCTGGCACGGCGCCAGCAGCTGATCCAGATGCTCACCACCGAAAAGAACCGTCTGGGCACGACTAGACGCCCGGTGCGTCAGCGAGTTCGAACGCACATATGCTGACTGACGCAGGAACTGGCTGATACTGACCAGCAGTTGAGAGATTCGGTTAGGGAAAGCCCTCTTTGGCGTCCCAAAGATAATCTGCTCCAGGGCGTGGAAGGGATCGGTCTAGTGGCATCTATTACGCTCATGGCCGACCTTTCGGAGCTGGGCAATCTGGACCGCCGGAACATTGCTGCCTTGGTGGGCCTCGCACCATTTAGCCGGGACAGCGGGCTCATGCGGGGCAAGCGTAGGATATGGGGTGGACGGGCCAGGGTGCGCGCAGCCTTGTACATGGCCACCTTGGTAGCAACCCGGTATAACTCCATCATTAAGGCCTTCTACCAGCGGCTTCTTGAGGCAGGGAAGGGGAAATACTATCAGAGCTTGTGAGTAAATCGGTTTGTTATGCCTTCCCGTGCTGACCCGGAAATGAGGATAATAGAGGAAACTGGCGCCTTGGGGGAAGTGATGAGT
>MUCT01000031.1 GCA_002816585.1 SAR202 cluster bacterium Io17-Chloro-G6
GGGAGAGCAGGCCTTGACCAGCGAGATCACCGCGATCTCCACTCCAGGCCATACACCCGGCTCCATGAGTCTCGCCATAGTTTCTGGCGGAGAACGTGCGCTCATTATCGGGGACGTAACGACGAATCCGGCCCAGGTGAGCGAACCCGACTGGGAATTCGCCTTCGATATGGACCCGAAGTTGGCGGTGCAGTCCCGTAAACAAATGATAGACCGTGCCGAGGCAGATAATGCGTACCTGATTGCGTGCCATTACCATAGCTTCGGACGGGTGGTGCGGCTCGAGGGTCGTCGCTACTGGCAGGGGATTTAGACATCGGATCGCATGCTCCAATCCGTCTAACCCTTCCCCGGGAGCTAGGCTAAATTGTCAAGGTCGTTAAGTTGCCGGGGAAAATTTATCAATGGGTACGCTCTGGCAAAACCGTGATTTAACCGGAGTGCAGCCTCCCACACCGGGTTGAGTTCATCTCTCAGGAGATTAAACCATTGACCACACCATCCGAAACACCCGAGTCAGCGATAGAAAACGACCCTTGGAGCCAAGGGGCGGTCACCTCGGCTGAGACGACACTCCAGGCGCAGATGGGCAAGGTGTTCGGCTACCTAAAGGGTCTGCACGCCACTCATCTGATAGATGTCGGTACCAAGTTGGGACTGTTCGGCCAACTTGCGAATGCCCCCACTGGCTTGACTCCTGAGGCCCTCGCAACCACCGAGGGCCTTGATCTGAAGTACATTCGCCAGTGGTGCGAGACCGGTTGTGCGCTGGAACTGTTGGACTACGAGCCTACCTCAGGTTATCGCTTGGCCCCCTTTATGGACGAGATTCTGGGCCGTCCTGATGGGACCTTCTATCTAGGCTCGTTTCCCGAGGTGCATCTGCTAGTTGCGCGGGACTACACCCGCTACCCCGAGCTGTTCAACTCTGGTGATGTTTACTCCTACCAGGAGCATGACGAGCCCTTCCTGCGTGGCGTTGCCGAAGCGCTGCAAACGATACCACGGATGTTTCTGGGGACGGTATTACCCAACCTACCGGAGTTGCGCGAGCGGCTCGAGGCCGGAATCTCCATCCTCGACGTCGGGTGTGGTGGAGGATATGCCATCGTCGAGTTCGCGGAACGTTATCCAGAGGTTCGCTGCGTAGGGATTGATGTCGAGTCTACCTCCGTCCGGATGGCTCAGGAGTTGATCCGTTCCCGTGGGCTAGGAGAGCGGGTCGAAGCACGAGAGTTGGATGGTGCGGGACTGCCACCGGACTTCGTAGACTCCTTCGATCTGGTAACTACGTTCTTGGTCCTGCACGAAATACACCCTGATCTAAAAGAGGCGGTTCTTGACCAGTGTGTTCGGGCGCTACGCCCAGGTGGGCAGTTGCTGCTCTTCGACGAACGCTACCCAAGCGGCCCCGCTGAGTTGCGCGACCCCTCACAAATATATGCGGTCATGGCCCAGTGGTATGAACTTACCTGGGGCAACATTATCAACACCAAGGAGGAGATTCACGCCCTGCTGGCCCGGCAAGGGCTACGCGTCGTTGCTGAAACCACCTTTTCTCGCTTCTACATAGTTGTCGCGGAGAAGGACCCCAGCAAACCTGCATAGTGTTAGATGGTAAGCCGTAAATCCAATTCCTGAAGGCCTGAAGGTATAACCAGCCAGCGAGTTAAACGGCTTTTGCGGAAATGAGGGCGCAAGTCCGGCAGTTCCTACAACGACGGGAGCAGCACGGCGTCCACGATCACCCTTGAATCCAGGATCTCATTTTGCGGCTATAATTTGGTTTCCTGGCGTTTCATAACGTTCACCATTTTCCCAATGGGCCACCATTGACACTTTGAAGCTTGAACCATTAGCATACTGTGACTATCCTGGGCCTAACGTCTACGGATTCATTTCATATTGTGATGCACTGCGGCGGAGGCTGACGGAATGGCGACTGTAACCGAGCACCAGACCTATTGGGAACGAGCCAAGGATGCGGGTTTCGACCTTAGCTGGTTGAACCAACTGAAAGAAAACGTGGTTGAAGAAGAGGTCGCCGAGGAATCGGACAACCTGACAGGCCGCGTCGCCGGTTCCATCCCCCGCCCGGGAGTGGCGAAATTCGGGGCCTATCCTTTCCGCACCAAGAAAGAGGTGTGGGGTTACAACTTGCGCAAGCTGTACGAGGAGTTCGTCAGCCGCCAGTGGAGTTCTGCCACCGACATTCCCTGGGAAACCCTGGAGGAATTGCCTGACGACATTGAGGCCGCCGAATGCCAATTGGCCACCTTCTTCGCCCAGGTGGAGTTTGTGGCCGCCGACGTTCCCGGCCGGTTCATCGCCACCATGTCACCAGACTATCAAGAGGTCAGGCTGGCTCTGTTGGGCCAGGTGATGGACGAGTCACGCCACCTCGAAGTATTCCGCAAGCGCGCCCTGGCCAACGGCGGCGGCTTGATGCGAATGATTGACAGCGTTTCCGACGTGGTGGGTGGCAGCACCGACAACGCCCGTGAATACACTGAACTGTCCACTCGGTTGCACATCGTCGGCGAGGGCAACGTGCTCACTCTGTTCCGGTTGGGCGAGTTGATGGCCTACAACGAGGCAGAGAAGACGATCTACCGTCGCTGTGCCCAGGACGAAGCCAGGCATGTGGCCATCGGAGTGCTCCACGCCCGGTACATGAAAGAGTCCAGCCCCGAACGCCTGGAAGAGATGCACTCTTACCTGGACGAATCGGAGAACCGCCAGTCCTCCGGGGCCGGCGGCGAGAACCCCGCAGCCCGCAACATGCTCACCAGCGAGGCCCTGGCAGTACTGCTGGGCGGCGGCAAGGACAAGACCGACGAGGGCCAAAAGATCCTCATGGCCGTCCGCCAAAAGCAGGTCAAGGAATACTTCCAGCGGTTGAAGTCCGCCGGCTTGGACGACCGAATCACCAACGGCCGGGTCAATCCTTCGCTGCTCGAAGCTTATAACGCGGCATAGATGGCATAAGATTCTGCATTGAGGCCTCCACCCAGATACAGGGGGAGGCCTTATTTTTGCGCGGTTATCGAACTAGTAGCCAAGGCGAGAATCCAAGACAATCTTCAGAGGCCAGAATATGGCATCAAGCGGTCAGGGGAAAAAGAGATCGGCCAAACCGGCGGCCAAGAAAAAAGCTCGAACAAAGAAGACACCCGCCGAGACAACGGGTGAGGCCAAAGCCTTCGAATGGATGAGTGATTCGCCGGAATGGGGGACCAGGGCTCAGCCGGGCAAGAGGGGCCTGACCCTGGATGGCATTGCCGTCAGCTCTTACGGTGATATTCCCGACCAGAGTGAAGAAATGACACGCATGCCCCGGGGCGCATTTCACGTCTCCGGCGTTCCCAGGCTGGAGTTTTATCCCCTCAGCAAAAAGGTGGATATCTGGGCGGACAACGCCGCTGGTCTGTACGAAGAGGCGATTCAGCGCCGTTGGATGGCCCACCTGGACGTACCCTGGGATTCGCTGGAGCCGTTGCCTCGGGAACTGGAACTGTCCATGTGCCAGCTCTGCACCGAGTTAGCCCAGCAGGCAAGCATCGAGACCGACTCTGTCGGCCAGTGGATCGGGCGGATGAATTACGCCTATTACGAGGTTAAGACCTTCTTGGCGAGCGAGCTCTACGACACCGCCAGGCACTACGACGTGTTCCGAAAGCGGGCCCTGGCCAACGGCGGCACCCTGGGTTTGGAAAGCCCCGGATTCATCAACCGGCGCATCATCGAGAGCCGGGCCGGTTGGACGGAAACCGCCGTTCTGATGTACCTGCTCCGGGGACCATTTACGCTCATGCTCTACCGGTACGGCGAGGCCTACGCGCTGAATTCCGCGGAGAAGTTTCTTTTCCGGAGGTGCGCCCAGGATAAGGCCCGGCACATCGCCTATGGAATGGCCCACGTAAAATACGCCATCTCGGAAAGGGGTGGCGATACCGCCATGGGGATGCTGCGCATGATGAGTGGCGTGGAGCAGGACCTTGCCGCCGAGATGGAAGACCCCGTGCTGTGGGAAGCCCTGGCGATAATCTTTGGTGGCGGGCTAGAAAATATCTCTTCCGGTATGGATGTGGTCCGAGACCTCAAACGGCGGTACATCACCGAGTATATGGCCCGGATGCAGTGGGCCGGCATAGACAAGACTGTCGATAACTTGGCGCCAGGCCTGGCGGCCTACGTCAACCAAGAAGCCGCCCAAGAATCGGGCGCACCCGCTTAAGGCCTGACATGCCCGTATACGAATACCGTTGCCAGCAGTGCGGGGAAGTCAGCTCCTATTTCCTCAAGACCTATGGTGGAGAGCCTCAGTCAGGCTGCAAACACTGTGAAAGCCCGGACCTGCAAAGAATTATGTCGGCCGTCGCATATATCCGGTCGGAAGCTGATAAATTCGCTCAATTAGATCCCAAATACACCAAAATGGTGGACCAGGCTCTGGCCAAAGCGCCTAGCGACACCAGCCCCGACCACTACGTACGCAAGATGGTCCCCTTTAGCCAAGCCAAGGAACGAGGAGACCCTTACTTCAAAGAGTAAGGCTAACCCCGTCCCGGTCGTCCGTGAGGGAAATCAATCGATGCTCTCGTGCCCGCCTGCACCGGGAAGAGATTTCGATACGCCCCTCCCGGATTCAAACAAACCGTGAAAAATCAGGAGAAGACTATGAGCCCCGCTGCCGGCACACTGGTATTTCCGTCGGTTGAATGGTTCCAAGCCCTGCAGCAGTTGGTCAACGCAGACCCGGAGTTCCGGAGGTTGGGGACCGTCGATGCGGGTATGGGAGTAAAAGTTGGGCCCAGAGTTTTCGTGATCGTTTTTGAGGCGTTTGAATGCGTCGAGGTCAGGGAAGGCAGCGATGCCGACCTGGACGACCTGGATTTTTACCTGGAGCTGAGCGAAGCCGACTGGCGGGAATTGGTTGAGAACACCAAGGCCAATGGCGGCGCTGACCGGCGGCATACCCTCAACACCCTGGACCTGACCAAGCCGGACGGACTGTCCCAGAACGCCACCGGAGACCAGCTTCGAGGAGACATATTTTTCCGGGTGAATGAGAGCCTACAGCACTTTTTCGACCTGGCGGCCCAACTGGACACCGCGTTTGAGTAGGCGCCGCCTCCGCGGTTGAAGCTGCCTAGCGATGAGGCCTCGCCTCGATACCGTTATCCCGAGGAGCGCCGTAGGCCGGCGAAGAATCTCTTTTCCCAGAGAATGCCGGAGAATGACGGAACAGGCACGACGAGGCCCTTCTCCTTCCACGGAAGGATCGGAGTAACAAAAGGGGACGTACATTTGGACATAGAACTTTGATGAACCAGGTGCCGCTGGTCCGCAAGGCCAGGGGCGCATATTACGGTTGGTGGGTGCTGGCCGCTACCTTCATCCTGGGTGTCCTGTCGGGCGGCATCTTCTCCCACAGCAACGCAATCTTCTTCGGCCCCATCAAACGCGACCTGGGCTTGAGCAGCGCCCAAACTTCGTTGATCTTCAGTCTCGCCAGGGCAGAGGGAAGTTTTGCTGGGCCGATAGTTGGCAGGTTGGTCGACCGGTTCGGCTCACGGCCAATGATCATTGCCGGCGGACTTATGGCAAGTTCTGGGTTCATCGCGCTTCGCTGGGTCGACAACTACCTTGTGTTTGTGTTGGTGTTCGTGGGTGTGGTCGCAACAGGTAAGAGCACCGGCCTGGGCCAGGTGCTGTTGAGCGCCGTGAATCAATGGTTCATCCGCCGCCGGTCTCTGGCGATGTCCATCTGCATCACCGGGTTCTCTTCCGGCGGCGCAGTGCTGCTGCCGCTGATCACCATTGGCGTCCACTCCGTCGGATGGCGAGACGTCATGCTGTACTCGGGTATTTTCATGGGGATTGTAATCATTCCCCTGGCCTCGATTGTGCGGCACTCGCCAGAGCGGATGGGTATCGAACCTGACCTTCCGCTGCCCAAAAAGGAAGGCGGCCAGGAAACTCAGGTCCAGGTAGTGGACTTCACCGTGCGCCAGGCGTTGCGTACGCGGGCCTATTGGATGCTGTTCGGCGGTTCCTTGCTGCGAATAACTCTCTGGGGCGCCATATCGGTCCATTCGGTGGAAATGTTCGTCTGGAAGGGGATGTCTCAGGAAACGGCAGGCCTGATGTTCTCCCTGATGTTCTTTCTGTCCATCCCCATGCGGTTGGTAGCGGGTTTTCTGGGGGACCGGCTCCCCCTTCAGCCTATGATGGGAGGGGGCATGGTGTCGGCGGGCCTGGCGGTCCTGGCCATGTTGGTCCTGGATGGAAATACCGCGGTTTACCTGTTTGTCCTGTTGATGGCCATCGAGCAGGGAGGAAGTACCCTGAATTGGGTCGCGCTGGGCAATTTCTTCGGACGGCGCAGCTTCGCCACGCTGATGGGCATCATGAGCACGGCTTTTAATGTGGGCATGCTGTTTTCACCCATCTACGCTGGAATCGTCTTTGACCGCACCGATAGCTACTCCTTGGTCCTGATCACTTTTCTGCCCATCTACCTGATCAGCGGCGTGTTCTTCCTGATGGTCCGCAAGCCCGGCATACCGGTCTCATCTCGGGCGGCGGCCTACGGGCGTTAGCTCCTAGACCAGCTTCCTTAGGCCAGATTGTGTCGGAGACTGCCAAAGCCTTGAATAGGCTCGGTCCAGACGATGCGGCGAAGGGGTAGCCAGATGGCCGCCTGGTTCCTCGAGATCACGGTCTTCCCTACTGCTGTTCCAAAGGCTCAACCGCATCCAGGCCCCGCCAAGCCATGCCGGGAAGAAAAATCGTGCCGACTTGATCTTTCACGACTGTGGGCACGAAGTCGGTGATGGTCAGCACGGTCTCTTGCTCGATCTCCGATGGGTTCATGGAGTCCTGCATCCACGACCCGCCGTCGGCGCTCAGCACCTCGAAAGCCGCCTCTGCAGAGAACTGTTTCAAACAGTGGCGGAGGTGGAAATGTCGCTAGGGCCCGCCGAGAGGCTTGGTCGCGGGCATGCTTGCGTGTCCCTTTACGGGTTGAGATTGCTCAAAGAGGAAATGGCCCTGGGGGACCCTAGTCGGCAGCACCGGCGGTCTTAGCTGGCGGGGCCTCAACGAGTTCGTAGAGGGTGCTGCGGGCGCGGATCTGCTCGTCCCAACCCCGGTACCGCAGGTCGATCATCAAGCCGTCCGGCCCCTTGTACTTGCGGTTGACCTTGCTGCTGCCGGGGCACTCGGTGGCGCCGTTGTCCTCTACCGTGGCGACCGCTTCGTCCAGGTCATCAACGTAGAATCCGATGTGATGAACTCCCTTTACGGTTGAGGGGCCTTCGCCCAGATTGGGAGCCTCATCGGAACCCATCTTCAGGACCGCGAAGTAGATGTATCCGTCGGTGAGCCAGACACCATCCGCGCCGGTGTCGGCAGGGGTGCGGCGTAGTTCGTCCAAGCCGAACACGGTCTTGTACCACTCGGCGGTCTCGGCAGGGTTATCGGTTTGCAGCGCTATGTGTTTGATCCTGGCCATGGCTCCCCCTAACGTTTCGATTGGGACTCTGGTTGAGCCCCATTATGCCACCTCTGTGGCTTCAAACTCCACCATCGAACCGTGGCATGCCCGCTGAGCGACTCCCAGCAGGTCATCACTCCCTTTGAGACGGCCGAATTCGCTAAGCGTGGTGGCCGCTTCCGCCCTGGATTTGGGCCAGGATGGAATCCAACACTGCCTGGTCGGGCAGAGATACGGGGTCCATTGACGGGATCTTGCTCATGGCCTCCAGGTGCGCTGCTGTACAGCCGCGGGCCATCGGCGAATGACAACTGGCGATGACAGCTGGTTCCAAACGGCGGATCACTTCCAGGGATGGTTCAAATTTTACGGGGTCCACCAACTCGAACCAGGGATGTCGCCGTAAGGGTTTCCCGCTGAAATTGTACTGGAATACCTTTCCGTAAGTAGCTATTTCCCCGGCCTATGGGCGGGAAGATCAATTCGGCCATTGGAGTTGATGCTCGCCATCAAGAACGACGGCGGGCCAACGGCGTGGACAAAAAACTGGCCTTAAACTTCCACGGGCGACTTTAGGAAGGTCTTGATCACACCCAGGGAGTAACCGACTCCGAAGCTGATGCCTCCGCCGAGTACCAGTCCCCAGAGAGCGTTGGCCAGGGATAGCGGGCTGACTCCGGCCTGTTGCATCAAAACGGCAAGACCCAACCCGGTGACCGCTCCCAACAAAGTGCTGATCATGGAGCGTTTCCAAGCCGGTACTGGGATCCAACGGCGCCATCCTCGGGGCCTGCGCCGGGCTACCTCCACCTTGGCGTCCACCTTAGCGCCTAGTCCGTTGGCCG
This sequence comes from SAR202 cluster bacterium Io17-Chloro-G6, assembly GCA_002816585.1. The sequence goes on from MUCT01000031.1 coordinate 8,347, forward strand.
CCAGGGATGCGCTGGCCAGAGCTCCGGCCCCGGCCAATGCTGATACGCCTGTTGCGGTGTAGGCCGTTGCGCCGCCGAAGCCAGAGATGTTGACCCGGAAGGGCATGGTGCAAAGTTCTGTGAGCGCATCGAACAGGGTACCTTCGATCTCGTAGATGCCCCGGGCTTGCAGGGAGAAATCGGCCACGTTTAATGTGGTCGCCCCCGAGGTGAACCGCAGGTCCTTGCCCGCCAACTCCGTGCCTAGCCCACGGACTCCCCAATGCAGGACGGTGTCGGCGGGCAAGTCGACGCCGCGGATTGTGAGAACAGCATTGGGCGCAATATCAAGGGTTTCACCAACTTGGGATGGCAGGGTGAATCGAGGCGGCGCGCCGCCCTCGATGACGATCTGAGCGCCGCCGCAACTGGTATCCTGCGGACCATCTTGGCCGTGAACCGTCGGCGCCACCAGCCAAAGAACGGCCATCAATAACAGCGCCAACAATGCAAAATGAGTGGCTGCTTTCGTCGGATTCAAAGCTGCTCACGGTGTGAGCCCGCGGTTGAATATGGTCGTGTTTATTCTATACGAACCAGGCCACACCGGGCCTGATTAAATGCAAAAGAAGGGTGTATATGGACGATGGGGGCAACCCGAGGAGGTTTTGTGCGATTAGACCGCTTCCAGCCAATGTTCTTCGATTAGGATCGGGGATAGATTATCGATCCGGATGTAGTAGGCGGGTGTCATGGTGTCGCCTTCCGCCGACGCTGCGCCATTAATCAGGCCGGCTATCTCGACGGTGGCGGTCTTTCCCATTATCAGCGTGCCTGGGGGCCTTGATCCCAGCTTCTCGTGGCGTCCGGGAGTCCTCACCCGGACCAGGTCCATGGGGTAAAACTTTGGGCGTTTCAATTCCCGGCTCCTCCGTATTTCCCCTTGTAGTTATCCACAGGACGCTTGAACCTGATGCCGCGCGCAGGGTGTACCGCAGTTGAGCTCAGATCGCCAAGTCATAGGCGCAGTTAACGAACGGCCTATCTACTTGGATAACATTCCACGCCCGCTAAAGCAATGGCAACCAAGGAAAGATGTCGTTGGGGAGAGTGGAACGGGGCAGCAAGGCAGAGGAAAATGACGGTGCCGACTGGGTTCGGAAGAGTTCTTGGCGCGCACAATATACGGGCCGCCCAATACCTGGCTTAAGCTAGGGAGCGCCTCCCTCTCACAAAAGCACTGTCTATTCGGGGGTGGCTTTAAGACGGGGGGTGCCCCGCATTCCCATGGGATTGACTCGTTACCTCACGACGCGGATTCAACCTCCTCCTTAACTGCAAGAAAGGTGGTGAGGGGCGTTTGGAAATTTGCCATTGAGTCCCGGCCGGTTTAGCTACTCGAACTCTTCCCCAGCGACCGCTCCACCTCATCCCGGCCAGCGCAGATAATCTCGCCCTCGCCCACCCAAAAGAGCCGGAGCCCCGCCCCTAATTATCCGGTCCCGGTCCGGGCGACGAGGTCGGCGCGACATTTTCCTCCGGACGCGCGGCTTCTTGGTTGGCCGAGCCGCTCACTTGACGCTTGACCAGGGGTGTCAGGACCATCACCAGCAGGATCAGGAATATTCCGGCGCCTGCGTTTAGGCCGATCGCCAGGGTGATGCCAAAAGCGCTTGCGATCGCCCCTATCTCGGTCCCTCCAATCAAGTGGCCCACTCCGTTGACTACCCCTTGGGCGCCCATGGTGCGGCCTCGCATCTCCGGCGCCGACGCCAGCAACAAAATTGTACTTTGCATGGTGCTGAACCCCGCCTGCCCCAGCCCACCAAGAAGCAACAGGCTAAAAGAAACGGCGAACCACGGGGACCAAGCCACCAGAGTCACCATTATTGCCACAAGCAGCGCGCCGATGGCGAATATCCGGCCGTGTTGGCTGATGTCTCGCCTTACCGCCAAGATCAGTCCGCCAAGGAAGTTGCCAATGCCCTCAGCGGAGCCCAGTAATCCACCTAACGTCGGTCCGACCAGCAGTAGATCGCTGGCGATCACCGGAATGAAATACTGAATCGGGAAGACCAAGGAGTTCATGACGAGCGACATGGAGAGCACGCCCAGCACCATCCGGTTGCTCATGGCGTGACCAAGTCCCTGCCGGAGACTCCGCCACACTTGGACCGGCTCTCCACCATCCGGAGGGCGATGGTGCAGCTGGAGCCGTGACATCAACAATAAGGACACCGCGTCGAGAGCCAATATTACGGCGTAAGAGCCGACAAAACCGGTCGACGCGATCAGAACGCCGCCGATCAGCGGCCCCGCGATCTTCCCACTATTGTTGTTAATCGTTTCCAAAGACATGGCACTGGCCAGGCGTTCCCGGCCGGCCAGGTCGAATATGGCCGTGCGCCGAGAAGGGTCGTCCAGCACCTTGGCGGACCCTTGGAGAAGTATTGCCAGGAAGACATGCCAGGGTTCGACGGCGCCCATGACCAGCAGCGCCAAGAGGACCGATGAAATCACAAAGTAGGTGGCGTGGACGCTCATCAGGACGCGGCGCCGGTTCAGCCGGTCCGCCACCAATCCGGCAAAGAGGGAAAAGACGGGCCTAGGGACATTCAGAAAGACTGCGATTAGACCAACTTGGAATGGAGAACCGGTGAGGCCTAGGACCAGGTAGCCCAATACCAGAAGTTCCATCCGCCGGGAGACTTCATGTACCGCCTTTACGCTCCAGAGGATGCGGAAGTCCCTGCTTTGGAGGACGGCAAATGCCGGTATGGTGGTAAGGCCAGGCAAATGGGCTGCCCTCCCACATTCCTGAATGGGCGATTGCTTTGCAGGGCAGTCTGGTCCCCGCCGCTACCCAAACTTGGCCCGGTCAAGTGGACCGGCAGCTATTTTGATACGCCGCCGGCCAAAAGCCATGGTAGAGCATGATGGTAAGCCGCAAATGAAAACTGCTCACAGCGACGGTGTGTTTGTTGCGTCGAAATGCGGCGCCAGGTGTGAGACTGCGCCAACCGTTACTCTCGGCATTCTAGGGGGTGGTTGCTAACGTGGCAAACTTGATCTTTGGCGATGGGAACGCCGGAGTGCCCACCAACAACGAAGATAGCGAGACACGGCGCCAGATGCGTCATACGACCGTCGCTATTTACAACGACGAGGCAATCCTCTTCACCGAGACAGGCCAAAGCCTGGCGTAGTGCTTCGACCTACCCGCCCATGGCCATTTGGTTTATATTTGCCACGACGAGGATTGAAGCATCATCCCACAAGCAGGTGCAGCAAAATGGACCCGATATATTTGGATTACAACGCCACAACTCCCATCGATCCCCAGGTGGCGGAGGCCATGTTGCCCTACATTCATCAGCGATACGGCAACCCCTCCAGCAGCCACCTGCCGGGTGTGGCCGCTAAAGAAGCTGTAGAGAACGCCAGGAGCCAGTTGGCGGACATGCTGGGATCGAAAGCCGAAGAGGTCATCTTCACCAGCGGTGGCACCGAATCCAACAACCACGCGATTAAGGGGGTTGTTGGCGCCTACCGCGACAAGGGGAACCACATAATCACCTCAGCGGTGGAGCACCCGGCAGTGTTGGAAGTGTGCCGTTATCTTGAAGGGCAGGGTTGCGGCGTGACCTACTTGCCGGTGGACGAATTTGGCATGGTGGACCCCCAACACGTTGCCACGGCCATCACCCCCAAAACAATTCTGGTCACGATAATGCACGCCAACAACGAGGTCGGCACCATCGAACCCTTGGAGGAAATATCCAGGATCACCAGGGAGCGAGGGGTGCTGCTCCACGCGGACTGCGCTCAATCGGTGGGTAAGATACCGGTGCGGGTGGACGAGTTGGGGGTGGACCTGCTGTCCATCGCAGGACACAAGGTCTACGCCCCCAAGGGTATTGGCGCATTGTACATCCGCACCGGAGTGCGCTTGGAAAAATTAATGCATGGTGCAAGCCATGAGATGGGTTGGCGGGCGGGTACTGAAAACGTCATTGAAATCGTGGGTCTGGGCCGGGCCTGTGAATTGGTGAAGAACAACTTGGTGGATTATCACCGCCACATGCAAACTATGCGTGACCGGTTGGAAGCGGGGATCGGAGAACGATTTGAAAGGATAAGGTTCAACGGCCATCCAAAAAAGCGGCTGCCCAATACTCTCAGCGCCAGTTTCCGGGGAATGGAAGCGAACGTCATACTGGAAAAACTGGAGGGTGTCTACGCCTCTGCGGGAGCGGCCTGCCACAGTGACCACGTGGAAGTTTCCAGCGTATTAGAGGCCATGAAGGTACCGTTGGAATACGCCATGGGTACCCTGCGGTTCTCGGTGGGCAGGTATACCACGGAGCAAGAGATCGACCAAGCACTCCTCGAAATCACACGAGCGGTCCGCCAGTAAACCTCGAGGGATTTGGCCAGATAATTGCGCGGGCTCCGGTCCAATAAGCCGACGGACACATCGGGATTTTGGTCGCTGGTTCGCTGCCGGACGGTGGTGTAGGGCTTTTGACCAAATCGGCATCCGTGTAGAATACCGGCAACCGCGGTTACAGGGAGTTGTTGACTACCATGGTAAACCAGTCTGGGGTAAACCAGTCCGGCCAGATATTTGTCGGCCGCCAACAGGAGTTGGTCCAGCTTCGGGCCGCGCTGGACGATACGCTGTCTGGCCGGGGACAGGTAGTGATGCTGGCCGGCGAGCCTGGCATCGGCAAGACCCGCCTGGCCCAAGAGTTAACGTTCCGTGCCGAGTCCTTGGGCGCCCAGGTGCTTTGGGGCCGGTGCTACGAACACGTTGGCGCACCACCCTATTGGCCATATGTTCAGCCCATTCGATCCTACATTGGTACGGTGGAGGCCCAGCAGCTAAGCTCTCAGATGGGCTCGGGAGCGGCGGATATCGCTGGGATTGTCCCCGAGTTAAGGGAGAAATTGCCGGACCTGGGACAACCACTGGCTGGGGCGCCCGAACAATCGAGGTTCCGGTTGTTCGATTCAGTGGCGACTTTTTAAAAAACGCGTCTCGGAGCCGCCCTCTGGTTTTCGTGGTGGATGATTTGCATTGGGCTGACGAATCATCTCTCTTATTGCTGGAATTCCTGGCGAGGGAGATTACGGCCAGCCCCGTGCTGATCCTTGGCGCCTACCGGGATATGGAGGCGACTGGCCGCAATCCCTTGTCGCAGACCCTCGGGAACCTCGTCCGCGAACGGCACTTCCGGCGGGTCCAATTAACCGGTCTCACGCAGCAGGAAGTGGGTGAGTTCGTCGAGGCAAGCAAAGGCGTAGCTGTGCCAAGGGACGCTCTGGAAACAGTGCACAGCCGCACGGAGGGGAATCCTCTGTTCGTGAACGAGGTGGTCGAGCTGATCGATCCCGGTCAAATAACTGAAAATCGGGCCTGGGCCGATGTTATTCCCAACGGTGTGAGGGACGCGATAGGGCGGCGGCTTAGCATGCTATCGGAGACATGCAACCAAGTCTTGCAGACTGCTTCCGTCATTGGGCGGGAGTTCGACTTCGCATTGTTACGGGGTTTGGACTCCGACATCAGCGCAGGTGGTGTGCTGGAGGCGTTGGACGAGGCGCTGGAAGCCAAAGTGATTGAAGCCGTACCCGAGGTAGCGGGGCGGTACCAATTTGGGCACGCCCTGATTCAGCAATCGCTGTACGAGGAGATGGCCCTAACCCGCCGAGTCCAGGCCCATGCGAGAATCGGCGAGACTCTGGAACAAATGCATCAGACCGAGTTGGAAGAGCATGCCGCCGAGCTGGCCCACCATTTCGCCGAGGCCGAGGCGGTCACCGGCGTGGAAAAGCTGGTGCAATACTCCCTGCTGGCAGGTGATAGGGCCGTGAAGCTCCAATCCTACGAAGAGGCGGTAGCGTACTTTCAAAGAGGACTGACGGCCAAAGGTGTAGACCTGATGGGCTTGGAGGCAGCCGAAGAGAATGAGGCTGCCGCGCTTTTGTCGGGACTGGGTCAAGCACAGGTGGGTACCCAGGACAGAGCGAATATTAGCCGGGCGACGAACAGCCTTACCCGAGCGTTTGGTTACTACGAAAATTCCGGGAACCCAGAGCGCGCCGTGACTACCGTACTCTTCGATATCAACCCCACACCGCCACGCGAACTTATCGAGAGAGCATTGAAGTTGGCCCCGCCGGATTCCACCGATGCCGGAAAGCTCCAGGCCCGCTATATCTTCTCGTTGCGCTTTGACTATGACCGGGCCCAAGATGCTTTCCATCAAGCTCGGTCCATCGCGCTGCAGCAACAAGACAAAGCCTTGGAAATGCAGGCTCTGGTCGCCGCCGCATGTGTGGATTTCACCGGCGGTCACTTTTTGCAAAGCTTGGAACGAAACCGGCAGGCCGTCCATCTAGCGCAATTGGTCGATCTGCCCATCGAAGAATCCCACGCCCACTACGACCTGGAGCACGTTCTGTATGCGACGGGCGATCTAGAGGCAGCAACCCGCCACGCTGAGGCTATGTTGGCGCCGGCGGAACGGACCCATACCATTCTTTGGCACACCCGCGCGCTTGAAGCCAACGAAAATGTGTGCAGCGCCAAGGGAGACTGGCAATCGGCGAGGCACTTCATAGATCAAATCCTGACGACGTCGCCAAGGGAAGCCACGATGATTGGCGCGAGGGTGGTATTGGAGTACCAGTTAGGTGAAACCGATGCCGGTGAGGTCTATATGGAACGGCTTCTGGAAACTATCCCCGGCGGATGGTCGAATCTACCAAGCAACCTCACCATATCAAACATCGCAAATTGCACTGTACCGGCCGTGGTCATACCTGTTGTCGGACATATCACCGGAGAAAATTCCCGGTTTGATGTGGCCGAGGAGATCGCCCAATCGATCCTCTCTTCTCCATACGCTGCCCGGGCCTTCGCGCAGGCAGCCCAAATAGGTCTGGCACTGATGGCAGTACAGCGGGGGGATGTGATGGCAGCCAGCGAATCGTATGGCTCGTTGCTGCCGGTCTCGGGCACCATGTCTCCCCAGAGCCTTGTTGGTCCCGGACTGGCAGTTGACCGTCTTCTGGGCCTTTTGTCCAGCACCATGAGCGAGCATGACCAGGCAATGACCCACTTCGAGGATGCTCTGACCTTTTGCCGCAAGGGCGGTTACCGGCCCGAGCTGGCCTGGACCTGCCACGACTACGCGGATACTCTATTATCTTGGGACCGGCCAGGTGACGAACAAAAGGCAAAATCCATGATGGAGGAGTCGCTATCCATCTCCGCAGAATTGGGTATGCGCCCATTGATGGAGCGGGTAACGGCCCTTCAGGAACGAGCTGAGACTCAGCCGGTACCAACGCCCGCTTACCCCGACGGTCTGACCCAGCGCGAAGCGGAAGTGCTCCGCCTGGTGGCTTCCGGGAAGACCGACCGGGAGATTGGCGAAGACCTCGTCATCAGCGTAAAGACTGTAGGTAACCACGTTAGCAATATCCTCAATAAGACCAACGTCGCCAACCGCACCGAAGCGGCAGCCTATGCCATCCGGCGTGGACTGGTGCCTGCTTATCCAGACGGTCTGACCCAGCGCGAGGTGGAGGTGCTCCGCCTGGTGGCCACTGGTAAGACCGACCGGGAGATTGCCGAAGAGTTGTTCATTAGCGTGGCGACGGCGAGCACCCACGTGAGAAATCTGCTCAACAAGACGGGCGTCGCCAACCGCACCGAAGCAGCGAGCTATGCGACCAGGCGGGGACTGTCCGGAGATGATGAAACCGGTGGCGGATAACCACAAGCCGCCCCTACAGTACTCCAATCAGATATTGTAGCCGCACATTAACCAGCCACTGCCTCCATGTCGCCACTGCCGAATTGCCATAGTACTTCCCGGGCGACCCGCGGAGGGGCGCCCGGGTGGTCGCGCCGTTAGTTTTGACGTAGACCGTAAAACCGTAAATCGGAAAGCACGCTCCCTCCTTTAAGCCCCGGATTCTGGCAAACTGTTCCGAGAACTATTAAAGCGAGGAGCCGGTATGTTGTATCTAATGTCCTTGAACCACAGCCCCGACAAATGTCCAGGCGTTACCGACGAAATCCGAGACCGCGTGGTGCGGTCAGCTTCAACAATGACCCAGGTACTACAAACCCACGGCTGCACCTATCAGGGCGGATGGGTCAGCAAGTCAGCCCATCTTACTTTCATATTGGTGGACGGGCCAAACGCCCACTCCGTAGATGATGCTGCTGTCGACCTGGGTCTGGCTCTTTGGAACACGGCCACAATCTACCCGGTAATTACTTTTGAGGATGCGGTAATCGGCCTACAACAGTAACGGCCCTCGAATCAATCGTCCCACCTGATCCCACCGCACCATGACCAGTCCCCTGTCTGAGGTGTGGCCAAGAGCGCAGGTGGCTGACGATTACGATTCTTCATGTAAAATACGGTGCGTGAACCGCAAGCAAATAAGGATATTGTTAGAAGAGGAAAGGAAACCGATATGAACTCGACCCGTAAACCGGTCGCCGTCGTGGTGGGGGCGACATCCAAGTGGCAGTCAGATGGCCGCAATACCAAACTGGCGCACGGTAAGGTGCTCGACGACAGCGATATGCCCGTCGGCGTGCGCTGGGGAGTAGGGGGAGCTATAGCCCAAAAGTTCGCCATGGAGGGCTTCTTCGTCGTGCTGACGACCCGTAATGCCGCCAATGCGACTGCGTTGGAGACGGCAATCCGAGAGCAAGCGGGCGACAGCATGATTGTCGAGCTGGACCTGGTGTCGAGCGACTCCATATCGGAGGCTTTCTCCCAAATTCGCGATCAAGCTGGTGACCCAGAGGTCTTAGTCTACAACGCGGGCTACCTGGAGGGGCGTGACCTTCCGCCTGAGAAAGAATTGCTTGAACACATCCCGGTCGAGATGTTCGAGACCGCCCAGCACATCGCCAGCCGCGGACCATTCTTGGTCGCCAAGGAGGTGTTGCCCGCCATGCGAAATAGAGGCGAAGGCTCTTTCCTCATCTCTAATAACGCGATGTCCTTGCGCGGGCTAAAGCGACAGACCGGACAGTCGTTGTATTATCCGAGAGTGATGATGCGCACGCTGGCCCAGGTGCTGACTGAGGAATATTCCGAGCATGGCGTGCACGTTGCCAATGTCGTGATAGATGGCCTGATTGACTCTCCAGGCACCCGAGCCCTGCCGCGGGCTCAACAGCAGCCCGACGTGATAATGAATCCCGTTAAGATCGCTGAGGCATTCTATTATCTACACACCCAGGACAAATCCTGCTGGACGCACGAGATCCAATTGACTCCGTTCCCGACCAAGCCGAGCTTTTAAGGGCGTCAAATTAGGACAGACGTGACGAAGGCCCGTGTAGATTCATGGCCATGAGATCACCACGTTGTCGCCGGCCGGCAAGCTCGCAGCGGCAACCGAGGAGACGAAGCTCTTTTAGAGAAACAGGAACGGGGCAGTACAACAAAGTGAATTGGTGGCACCGACTGGGTTCGAACCAGTGACCTAGCGCTTATGAAGCGCCCGCTCTAACCACTGAGCTACGGTGCCACCTTGGAACCACCCGGCCAGCCGCCAGGGCGCGCTCCGGACAGAGGCCGACCTCCACCCACCAGAGGGTGGATCGGACCTCAACCCTTCAATGTTAATGGCGGGCATTTGACAGTGTCAATTAGCGTGAGGGCCATTGGGTGGATTAGAATTGGCGGATAATGACCGACTCTGAAGACCAGCCTTTTCATCCATCGCAGGAGGAGCACTCACGGGTATCGCCGGAGGAGCACTCGCGGGAGACGGCCGAGCGGCTGCGGGCGAAGGTTGCCCAGTTGGCAACACAGCTACGGCCATTTCCTCCTTTCTTGGGTATGAACACGCTCCAGGCGATCGAGTTGGAATTGCCGCCGGGGTCAGGGTTCCAGCCGCCGCCCGAGTTGGGGTGCGTGGTAGTGCTGCCCGACGGGGAGATATCGGAACTTGACTTGAAGATGATCCCCGGGGCCTATGGGCCGGCGGACGTTGACCAGGTGGAGCAATTCATGGAGTTGGACCTACCGCATGAACAGTACATCGCCTACGCCACGGTGGCGGTGCAATTGATGCAAGAAGAGATCAGGCGGAGGAGTGGTTCGACGGGCTCACCATGAACGGGCGGCTCGCCGCGTTTTCATAGAGCCTGGACCTTAAACTTGACCAGCCGCCCGCCTAGTCTTCCAGGTTGATATCTCCGCTGCGGCCACCCCTTTTCTGCACCAAGCGGACGGCCTCGATGCGCATCCCCCGGTCCACCGACTTGCACATGTCGTACAGGGTCAAGGCCGCCACAGAGACAGCAGTCAGGGCCTCCATCTCCACCCCGGTCCGGGCGGTGGTGCTGGCGGTGGCGGTTACGTTGATCCGGCTTTGCGATTCGTCCAGTTCCAGGTCCACGTCAACCCGGTCCAGGGGCAAGGGATGGCATAGCGGAATCAGTTCCGAGGTCTTCTTGGCGCCCATGATGCCGGCCAACTGGGCGATGGTCAGAACGTCGCCCTTCTTCATGAGCCCCTCTTTGATCAGCCGCGCAGTCTCCGGCTGGATGGACACATAACCTCGGGCCACGGCCTCGCGGCTGGTCACGTTTTTGTCGCCCACGTCAACCATCTTGGCCCGGCCCTGCTCGTCCAGGTGGGTCAGATGAAGGTCCGGGTTGTTGTCGGTGGTGGACATTAGGTTTCGATGCTCCTCGGCCGCCGTTTATTTTGCCGTGCCGGCCTCTTTGGTCGCCGCTGCGTCAGCAAGTTCGTTGCCGGGGTCTCCGTTGTGGCCGCGCACCCAGCGCCAGGAGATGCTGCGGTTTTTGACCAGCCGGTCAAGTTGCTCCCAGAGATCGTGGTTGGCCTTTCGCTTCCATCCTTTGGTCATCGTGTTGATCACGTAGGTGCTGTCAGAGCTGATCAACACCTTGGCCGAAGGGTCCACGGCCTCCAATCCCTTGATGACGGCGGTCATCTCCATGCGGTTATTAGTGGTCTTGGGCTCGGCCCCCGAGATTATCTTCTGATTCCCATTTTCCTGAATGACCGCGCCCCAGCCGCCCCGGCCAGGATTCCCCTTGCAGGCGCCGTCGGTGTGGATGACGATGTCGTTGGTTGGCATCAAATCTATCAACTCTCAGCTAACAGCGGTCAGCAATTAGTGGCCAATTCCGCGGTTACTCAGAAGTTGCAGGGGTGTCTCCCAGGTCATAACTGCTGGCAATAGTTTTCAAGCGGTTTGAGTATTGATATATATCATCCAGGGTCTCGATGAGAATTCGCTCCTCTCGTTTCTCTTGGTCGAAGAGGCCCAAATACTTTTGAGTGCGATTGAACCACAGACGGCATATGGGTTTCCGGTTATTGTCGTCCAGTATCACCCCACAGTAACTTTTCATGTCCCGTATGAAAACGCGTTTCAGGTCTACCGCCCCGTGAAGCAGGCTTTTAACAATGTAAAAACCCTGTAGCTCGTCTTCAGTCGTCACGATCTCATCGCGAACGGGTGTCTCTAGTATTTCCTTTTCAACAGTTGACTGGGCAGGACTTAGAACACCGGCACTCTCGTCATCGGAAATCATTGCAGACTTGAGCCTGTCATTCACACGGTCGTTCACGAACTCATTGAATGCCGAGCGGGTATATTTGGCGAAACGCTCTCTTACCGGTTTTGTTAGCGTACCAGAGTAAATCTGAGAAGCGAACATCCGCACAAATTGGTCAGTGGGCTCCCTAAGGTGTTGGGTAAGAATCCGTTTGATTTCCTTCGTATATTTTAATTCGATTGCGGCCTGAACCGTGCTCTCAAGATCAAATGAAGGTTTGGTAAACCGCGTTAGCTCTTCAAGATCAGAGTCTTTTAATTCCAGCATGTTGATCTCTAGAAACGGTCGATGGTCCATCTTGTGGCGGTCATCAAGATCAGAATGAAACTGATAAACGACACCATTGGTCAGCAAGCCGAATCTAGCTTGGGTGGCCGCGAAGTACATAAAAAGCTGGGCGGCGTGTTCCCGGTCCAAATTTACGGTTGCCGCCTTACACTCAATGAGCATAATTGGTTTTCCGTCCTTAAGGACGGCGTAATCAACCTTGTCCGCTTTTCTTGGACCAAAATCAGCATTAAATTCAGGCACAATTTCCCGGGGGTCCTCTGTGTCGTAACCCAAAGCCCGGACGAACGGCATGATTAACGCAGTCTTGGTGGCTTCTTCGGTATGGATATGTTCGACAAGGTCAGGGATACGTAAGGCGAGAGCCTTTATCTCGTCAATGAAATCCATTTAGTTTATTACCTCTGCACATATATCTAACCATAAACTAGAGGGATTATGACGCAATCTTGCCAAATATTCCATGGTCTACGACTGTAAGCTACCAGCTTCCCTGACAGCTGATAGCCGGTAGCTACCGGCTCCCTACCCACCTATCTGGTACATCTCGATCTTTCTTGGCGAGGACTGATCGTTGGGTGACGCGGCCCGTTCCTCCGAGTACCGGTCTGAACGTACAGTCCAGATTCCGGTGATCAAATCCCGAAGTTCGTCATCGGCCGCCCCGGCACGCATCGGGTCCATCAGGCTCACGCCCTCCCCGGCGAAAAGGCAGGTGAATATCTTGCCGTTGGTGGAAAGCCGCACCCTGGTGCAGTCGCCGCAGAATGGCTTGGTCACCGAGGCGATGACTCCGATCTCGCCGCTGCCGTCCTTGTAACGGTATCTTCTGGCCACCTCGCCGTGATAGTTGCTTGCCACGGGTTCTAGGGGCATTTCGGCGTCGATCTTCGCGATGATCTCGTCGGCGGGAACGACGTGCTCCGACCGCCAACCGTTGCGGTTTCCCACGTCCATGTACTCGATGTACCGGACGATGTGGCCGGTGCCCTTGAAGTGGCGGGCTAGGTCGACGATGGTGTGGTCGTTAACGCCTTTCTGCACCACGCAGTTGATCTTGACCGGCGAGAGGCCGACGTCGGCGGCGATATCAATAGCTTCAAGCACCCGCTGAGTGGTGAACCCCCGGCCGTTCATAGCCTTGAATACGTCATCATCCAGGCTGTCTAAACTGACGGTGATGCGGTCCAGTCCGGCGTCCTTCAGAGGCTGGGCGAATTGGCCCAGCAGATAGCCGTTGGTGGTTAGGGTCAAGTCTTCGATCCCGTCGGTGGCAGTCAACATGCTAAGTAATTTTGGTAGCTCGGTGCGCAGCAGGGGCTCACCACCGGTGATGCGCAGCTTCACGATGCCCAGCTCGGCGAAGATACCCACCAGCCGAGTCAATTCCTCGAAGGTGAGGATGTCGGCCCTAGGCAGGAACTCGTAGGCCTCGCCGTAGATCTCGGCGGGCATGCAATACGGGCACCGGAAGTTACACCGGTCGGTAACGGAGATTCGCAGGTCCCGCATGGGCCTGCCGAATTTATCAGTAAGCATCTTCGTGCTATCAGCCATCAGTAGTCAGCTTTTTCAGGATTTTAATTGCCTTCCGGGCGGCGTGGGCGCGGTGGCTGATCGTATTTTTTTCGTCCAGCGAAAGCTGGGCGATGGTTTTTCCGTATGAGGGAAGATAGAACACCGGGTCGTATCCGAAGCCATCATCCCCCTGAGGCCTATATTGTATCATTCCGGCCACGGACCCTTCGGTCTGCGCGAGCAGGGTGGCGTTATGAGAAAGGGCTGGCGCAGAGGCGGGGAAATCCCCCTCCCGTCCCCCTTTAAGAAAGGGGGAGGCTGGTTCCCCCCTTTCGTAAAGGGGGGTTAGGGCGGATTTCTCCGGCTTCACAATAGCAATCTCACAACGAAACCGGGCTGTGCGCTCATCCCACGGCACGTTCGCCAGGTTCTTCAGCAGCAGCGCGACCCGGTCATGATCGCTGGTGCAGTAATCGCCACCGTAGCGGGCCGACCTGACCCCAGGCTCGCCGGAGAGAGCGTCCACCTCCAGTCCTGAGTCGTCGGCCAGGGTCAGCACCCCGGAGATGGCCGCGTACTCCGATGCCTTGAGCCAGGCATTCTCCTCAAATGTTTCGCCCGTTTCGTCGACTTCATGGGTGATGCCCAAACCCCGGAGCGAGACAAGCTCGAATGGGATACCCCGCAGCAAGCTGACGTATTCCCGCATCTTGCCGGGGTTGCCTGTGGCGATGAGCAAGCGGGTCGGCCGGGAACTGGCCATCCTACACCGTCCCCTGATTCGCCAACTCCGCCAGTTCTCCCTCATCCAACCCCAGCCATTCCCCGTAGATCTTCTGGTTGTGCTCGCCAACCGTCGGGCCGGCGTGTTCCACGGCCCCTGGGGTTTCGCTGAACTTGGGGACCACTCCCAGCATTTTGGTCTTACCCAGTTCCGGGTCCTCGATGTCGATGATGTCCTCCCGGGCGAGATAGTGGGGGTCTGCCATGATTTGCGCCGCGTCGTAGACCGGCCCCACCACGCCTCCGGCGGGGATCAGTTGGTCCATGGTCTCCTTCAGGTCCCGCTGGCCCAGCCACCCTTGCAACTCGTCGTTAAGGGCGTCGCGGTTCTCCAGCCGGGCGGCGTTGTCCTTGAACTCGGGCCGATCGATGAGGTGCGGCATACCCATGGCCTTGGCCAAGCCCTCGAAGGTGCTCTGGGAGGTTGCGGACAGGCCCAGCCAGCGGTCGTCGGAGGTCTTGTAAAGGCTGCGTGGCGCGGCGTCGGGGAAATCGTTTCCCACCCTTTCGCGGTTGATGCCCAGCATGTCGAACATGGTGATGTGGGGGATGCAGAGCCGGAATAACGGCTCAAAAAGGCTCACGTCCACCACCTGGCCCTTGGCGCCAGGATTGCTAGACGCGTCACTCTGCACGTCCCTATGATAGAGGGCCATCATGCCGGCCATGGCCCCGAACACCCCCGCGATCTCGTCGGCCAAGGGCACCGGAGGCAGCACGGGGGAAGTGTCCTGGAACCCAGTCATGCTTACGTAGCCGCTCATACACTCGGCAATTGTGCCGAATCCGGGGCGGTCCTTGTAAGGGCCGGACTGGCCGAAGCCCGAGTAACGCAGCATGACCAGCTTGGGGTTCACTATTTGAAGGTCGTCCGGCCCCAGCCCCCACCGCTCCATGGCGCCGGGCCGGAATCCCTCGATTAGCACATCGGCCTGGGCCGCCAGTCTCTTGAGGATATCCTGGCCTTTGGGTGTGCCCAGGTTCAGTGTGATGGACTTCTTGTTGCGGGAGTGGACCTTCCACCACAGCGAGACCCCGTTGGCGAAGGGTCCCCAGTTGCGGAGCGGGTCTCCCGAGCCCGGCCGCTCCACCTTGACCACCTCGGCCCCGAAGTCGGCCAAGAGGCTGCTGGCGGTCCCCCCGGCAACGATGATAGAAAGGTCCAGGACTTTCAAGCCGGTAAGTGGCCCTTGGGCTGTGGTCAAATCTACCCCCATGCCGGTTCGTGTGTCCGAGCTTTGAATTCAGATCCATACTACCAGGCAGCCAAGGGCGGGAAAAGGCGGCGCTGAACTGCCGAAATCCCCCTAACCCCCTTTACGAAAGGGGGAAACAGCCTCCCCCTTTCGTAAAGGGGGACGGGAGGGGGATTTTGGAGGCAGACCTGCCCATTCTTGCCTGTAAAGGCCTGGGCCTCTCTGCTATAATCTGGGACGATTCCGGGGCCAGTCTCCGGCGGCTCCGTTCGCCCAGAAATAACACCGGAGTAAACATAAGTCTATGATAGACGACTACTTCCGGCAATACGGGCTCATCGCTATCTTCATGGTGATCGCCATCGGCGTCCCTATCAGCATGCTGATGATGTCGTGGATGGCGGGCCGTATCGGGCTGCGCCCCAACAACCCCACGGCAGTTAAGTCCGATACCTACGAGTGTGGGATGGAGCCCATCGGCGGAAGGTGGGAATTGTTTAATTTCCGCTATTACATGTTCGCCATCCTATTTGTAATCTTCGATGTCGAGGTCGTGTTCCTCTATCCATGGGCAGCCAAATTCCAGCAATTGGAGTTGTTTGCTCTGATCGAGATGGCGGTGTTCGTCGGAATCCTGGTTGTGGGCCTGGCCTACGCCTGGCGCAAGAACGACCTGGATTGGGGTTAGGCAAGCCCGATGTCAATCGATATCCCAAACGAGGAAGGACCCCTCCGGTCGCGGACCTGGGAGTTGGACCGGCATGAAGGTTCATTGGTCCAGGAGTTGAAAAACGCGTCCATCGAACCCCTGGCTGAACCCACCATAGCGGTTCCCGACGACCTGAAGCATAATTTGATGATCACTTCCGTGGATGCCCTGGTCAATTGGAGCCGTAAATCGGCCCTTTGGCCGGTGACCTTTGGGCTGGCTTGCTGCGCGTTCGAGATGATTGCCAGCGCCATGGGCCGCTTCGACATCGCCCGCTTTGGAATGGAGGTCTTTCGGGCCTCGCCCCGGCAGGCCGACCTGATGATTGTGGCCGGCACGGTCACCTGGAAGATGTCTCCGGCCATCAAACGCATCTATGATCAGATGGCCGAGCCTAAATGGGTGATCTCCATGGGCGTCTGCGCCACCAGCGGCGGTCCCTACTACGGCTCCTATAGCGTGGTTCCCGGCGTAGACCACATTATCCCCGTTGATGTCTATGTCCCTGGTTGTCCGCCGCGGCCCGACGCTCTGCTCTACGGCATTATGGAGCTCCACGAAAAGATAAAGAAGTACCACAACCTGCCCGGCGGCCTCAACATGTCCCCGTTCGGACGGGGCTCCAAACCGGAGAACCCCTAAATGGCCGTTCAATATCTGAGCGGCGAAGATCTGGCGGAGAGAGTAGGCGCCGGTGTCCCCAACTCACTAAGCTCTGGTTCGGTGAAATCGTCTGCTGACAGAGCCCTTTGGGTCAAAGCCCCTAGGGTGGCCGATGTAGCCGGGTTCTTGAAATCGGATGAAGGGTTGAACTTCAATTTCCTGAATTCCGTATCCGCTGTGGATTATATCGACCACTTCGAGATCGTTTACCACCTGACCTCGCTCAGCAAACAGCACACGGCCATCGTGAAAACCCGCCTGAACGGCCGAGACGACCTGTCCTTGCCCTCGGTTTACCACCTTTGGCGGGGGGCCGATTTCCAGGAGCGCGAGATCTGGGACCTGATGGGTATCCGCTTTGAAGGACACCCCAATATGAAAAGAATCATGCTCTGGGAAGGCTTTGAAGGCCACCCACTGCGGAAGGACTATTTGTAGTGGCGGTTGACGTGGTGTTCGTTGGCGGCTGGGATTGCTGTGGGACCGAAATCCCCCCAACCCCCCTTTACGAAAGGGGGGCTTTTAGCCTTTTAGAGAGTGGTGACCAAGTGTCCCCCCTTTGCAAAGGGGGGATTAAGGGGGGATTTCCGGCCTTGGCCTCGACCTCAGTCCTCGGAGCAGGCGCTTAACCCTTATGCCGATCCGAACCGAGCCGATGACGGTGAACATTGGGCCGCAGCACCCCAGCACTCACGGGGTGTTTCGGCTGCGTGTTACCTTTGACGGCGAGGAGATATTGGAAGTAGAGCCCGTCTTAGGCTATCTGCACCGCGGCACCGAGAAGCTGGCCGAAGAACGCAATTACACTCAGATAGTCACCCTGACCGACCGCCTGGACTACGTATCGTCCATGATTAACAACCAGGCTTATTGTCTGGCGGTGGAGCAACTGCTGGGGGTTGAAGTGCCCCAGCGTGCCAAATACTTGAGGACGTTGACCGCTGAACTGCAGCGGGTGGCAAGCCACCTCATGGGAATCGGCTTCTTCCTCCAAGACCTGGGAACCCTAGGCACACCCCTGATGTACGCCTTCCGGTCCAGGGAGCGGATCCTAGACCTGTTCGAGATGCTTTGCGGTGCGCGCATCACAGTCAGCTACATGCGGCCCGGCGGCGTGTTTTTCGACGCCCCGGACGATTTCTGGCCGGCGCTGGACCAGTTCATCAAAGACTTTGAGACCGAATACAAAGAGATCGAGACGCTGATATTGGAGAACGAGATTGTCATGGTCCGCTCTCGTGGGGTCAGCCTACTGCCCCTGGAGGTGGCGATCAACTCCTCGGTCAGCGGGCCAGTGCTCCGGGCCAGCGGGCTGGCCTGGGATTGGCGCAAGATGGACCCCTACGATGCCTACGACCGGATGGAGTTCGACGTCCCGGTGGCCACCGGCGGCGATAACTACGACCGGTTCTGGGTGCGGATCCAAGAGATACATCAGAGCATCCGCATCGTGAAGCAGTGCATCGAGCAGATCGAGCCGGGACCGTACCGGGCGGACGTTCCACTGGTGCTGCGGGCCGAACCGGGAGCAGAGGCCTACGGGCGGGTTGAGGCTTCCAAAGGTGAACTGGCTTTCTATCTCGTATCGGATGGTGGGATCAGCCCTTACCGGTGCAAGATACGCTCTCCGTCCTTGATAAACCTGACTGTTACCGAGCATCTTCTAGTTGGCTGGAAACTGGCTGACATGATCGTCACCCTGGGTAGTTTGGACATCAACCTGGGCGAAGTGGACCGATGAACTGCGTTCTAGGCCCCGACAACATCCTGCACGATACCCTTCTGTTTCGGGTGATCTACGAATTTGTGGGCCATGTATTGCCCTGCTGGTTGTCCTACATCGTAGCCGGTTCCGTGATCATGTTGCTGCTGGTGAACGGAGTGCTTCTGGGCGCCGGTCTCTTTTCTTGGGCGGAGCGGAGGCTCATCGGCCGGTTCCACAACAGAGTGGGCCCCAACCGCTGGGGACCCTTCGGCATGCTCCAGCCCATGGCCGACGTGGTGAAGCTCCTGTTCAAAGAGGACCTGACCCCGAGGGGGGCTGACCGCATCGTCTTCATGATTGTACCGGTGGCAATGCTGGCCCCAGTTGTGCTCATGATGGCCGTGGTGCCCTTCGCCAAGGACACGGCGCTGGCCAACCTGAATGTTGGCGTCCTGTACATCCTCGCTGTTACTTCGATAACCTCTGTTGCGATCTTCATGGCCGGGTGGTCCTCAGATAACCGGTACGCAATGTTCGGCGCCTCCCGGGGAGTGGCCATTCTCATCAGCTACGAGGTCCCGGTGGTCATGTCGCTGCTGGGTGTGGTGTTGGTGGCCGGTTCCATGTCTCTGGACGATGTGGTGTCTGCCCAGACCATCCCCTTCCTGCTGGTGCAGCCCCTGGCTTTTTTCGTGTTCTTCGCCGGAACGTCGGCCGAACTGAACCGCACCCCCTTCGACCTGGCCGAGGCCGAGTCGGAGATAATCGCCGGGTACCACATCGAGTACAGCGGCGTGAAATTCGCCCTAATCCAGGCGGCCGAGTTCGGCGCGGTCTTGACCTCTTCCGCGGTGATGGTCACGTTGTTCCTCAGCGGCTGGTCCGGCCCTGTCTCCAACTATCTGGGCTGGGCCTGGTTCCTGATGAAGATTGGTGTCTTGGCCTTCATATTTAGTTGGGTCCGGGCGACCTTCCCCCGGCTGCGCATCGATCAATTGCTGGCCTTCGCCTGGAAGTTCTTGTTGCCTCTTAGCATCATCAACCTGTTCGCGACTGCGCTGGAGGTATACTTCCTGCGCGACTCAGCGGGGACGTTGGACACGGCCGACCTGTGGATCATGGCCGGGATCAACTTCGGTGTTGCCATTAGCTGCCTGATGGTTTTTGGAACATTGATCAAGGAAAAGGTCCGCCCGGCGATGCCTATAACTGGAATCACCCTTTCCTCTCCGGAGGTGAGCTAGCATGTACGAAGCCACCTTGCCCTTTATGGAGGTGAGCTAGCATGTACGAAGCCACCTTGCCCTTTATGGAGGTGAGCTAGCATGTACGGAATGGCGATGGCCAAGGGTCTGCTGGTCACGTTGAAGAACTTCACCAAGAAGCCTTTCACCGTTCAGTACCCCGAACAACGGGTCAAGCAACACCCACGGTTCCGGGGCGAAGAGTTTGTCTGGTACGAGGAGCGGTGCACCGGTTGCGCCTCCTGTGCCAAATACTGCCCCCTGGGAATAATTAAAATCGTGACCACCCCCAGCGAAACGGCGCCCGCTGAGGGTGATAAATACCGGTTAGAGGTCTTCGACATCGCCATAAATCAGTGCATGTTCTGCGGGCTGTGTGTCGAGGCTTGTCCATATGACGCCCTGTTCATGGGCAGCGGGTTCGAGCAGGGGCAGTATTCCAGAAAGCAGATGGTCATCGACATCGACCATCTACGGCAGGCTGACAAACATCCCAGCACCTTCTTCCGGCCCCAACTAGAGGACTCCGGCTATGACCCCCGAGGAGGACGGCCGCTGCACTGGCAGGAGGTAGGCCGGGAGTCCTGGCAGTGGCACCAGCGGGAGAAAGCCGGCATGAACATTGCACGGCCCGTGCCTTCAGACCTTTTGCCGGATGAACTTCCGGTGGACTCATCATTCGTGGAAGACAGCCAAGCCCCTCCCTCACCTTCAACCTCGCCTCAGGAGCCCACGTCCCCGTCCAACAAGGAACCCGAGTAGATGCTCGTTCAGGACGTCGTTTTCTGGATCCTAACTGTGATGGCGATAGGTGCCGCGCTGGGCGTGGTGTTGGTGCGGGACCTTTTCCGCGCCGCCCTTCTGCTGATCGTGGTCTTCATGTCAGTGGCTGGGTTCTTCGTGCTGCTCAGCGCCGAGTTTTTGGCCGTGGTCCAGGTCTTGATCTATGTTGGGGCCATCGCCATCTTAATAATCTTCGCGGTGATGCTGACCCGGGACGTTCAGCGGGGCAACCTGCCCAACCGGCTCCAGATCCCGGCGGCGGTTTTCGCTACTCTGCTACTTGCGGCCCTGGTCACGGTAGCCGTGGACACCAAGTGGGACTTCCTGCCCGCCGAGCAACAGGAACGGGTGGAACTGGTGCAGACCAGCTCGGTGACCACTCTGTCGAGTGAAGTGCTAACCGAGTCGGGTGTCACCAACCAAGAGGACCAAACCGAAGTACAGAGTTCTGGTCTGGCCGATCTTTTGATCGGCGACTACGTGCTGCCCTTCGAGGCGGTGTCGGTATTGCTGCTGGCGGCGTTGATCGGCGCGTTGGCGTTGGTGCGGCCCAATCCTGGATCTGGGAGAGGCTGAAGAGAGATGTCCTTTGAAGCCTTTCTCATCGTCTCCGCGGTCCTGTTTTGTATCGGCTTATACGGGGCCTTGGCGCGCCGCAATGTGCTGGCGGTGTTGATGTCCATCGAGTTGATGTTCAACGCGGTCAATGTAGCGCTGGTTGCCATGGCCAAATACCTGGCGCCCGCGGCGCTCCAGGAAGACATCGGCACGGTGCTGACCGGCCAGGTATTCGCGGCGTTCATCATCACTGTGGCCGCTGCGGAGATCGCATTGGGCCTTGGCATCGTGTTCGCCATGTACCGGACCAACGAATCGGTGGACCTGACAGAAGCCGCTCAATTGCGGCACTGACCTTTTAGGGAACCTGGACGTATGTGGGTTGAATTCAAACAAGCGCCCAATCTGATGCTGGCTGAGATGTGGAAAGAGGTCCTCGAAGGAGAGGGCCTGCCCACCCGCATACTCCCCGAGGGCGACATTTTGGACTGGGCCGAGAGGGTTCCGTTCAAGATCTACGTCCCTAAGGGCCGGGAACACGTTGCCGAAGAGATACTTCGGAAACTCTAGATGCTTGTCGAAAAATATTTCCCTAAAAGAGAGCAGGTCGCCGAAGAGATTTTGAGGAAGCTTTAGTTGGTTAGCGAAGCCGTCATTTGGTCTATCTTCCTGCTGCCTCTGGGCTCCTTTGTATTCAGCGCACTGGTGGTCCGGCCGTTCCTCAACCGTTATTCCCTGATCAGCGGGATTGCCACAATAGGCGCCCTTGGGACGGCGTTAGCCTTTTCCATCTGGACCCTCCGCTCTGTCATTTTGCATCACGACCTCCACTTTGAGCCCCTGGAATGGCTGGAAGTGGGTGGAGCAACCATCGAGATGGGGCTGCTGATTGACGAGTTAACCGCAGTGATGCTGGTCGTTGTCACCGGGGTCAGTCTCCTGGTGCAGATCTACTCCCTGGGCTATATGAAGGGTGACCAAAGCTTCTCGCGATATTTCGCCTACATGTCCCTGTTCACCGCCTCCATGCTAGGCCTGGTGATGGCTGTTAACATAATCCAGCTCTACGTGTTCTGGGAGTTGGTGGGGGTATCTTCCTATCTACTGATCGGCTTCTGGCACGAGCGCCCCGCGGCGGCGGCGGCGGCCAAGAAGGCCTTCATCATCACCCGCATCGGCGACGTCGGATTCTTGATCGCCATCCTTTACCTGTTCACCCAGGCAGGCAGCTTCCACGACGCCGGGCTGAACGCCTTCCACATTCCAGACATCTGGGCGGCGGCCCAACCGGGGGCTGCTGTCGGCGCGATATTGGGTGGCACAGTTCTCACGTGGCTGGCTCTGGGGATATTCGCCGGGGCGGTGGGCAAATCCGGCCAATTCCCATTGCACGCCTGGCTTCCCGACGCCATGGAAGGCCCCACTCCGGTCAGCGCATTGATCCACGCGGCCACCATGGTCGCCGCCGGTGTTTTCCTGGTGGCCCGGTTCTTCCCGGTATTCGAACACTCGGCCGACGCCATGACGGTGGTGGCCTTGGTTGGCGCCTTTACCGCAGTCTTTGCGGCGTCAATGGGCCTGGTAATGAACGACATCAAGAGAGTCATGGCCTACTCAACGGTCAGCCAATTGGGCTACATGATGGCTGCCCTGGGGCTGGGATTGTACGGCGCCGCCATCTTCCACTTGGCCACCCACGCGGCGTTCAAGGCCCTGCTCTTCATGGGGGCCGGTAGTGTCAACCACGCCACGGGCACCTTCGACATGCGTTACATGGGTGGACTGCGCCGTCACATGCCGGTCACCTACGTCCTGGTGCTGGTGGCGGGACTGAGCCTGGTGGGCATCATTCCCCTTGCCGGGTTCTGGAGCAAGGACGAGATCCTCCTGGGCGCCTGGGACGGCACCGGCCTGGTGGACACCTGGGTCAACAGAGTGACCTTCTCGGCGTTGCTGGCGGGCGTGATCGTCACCGCCTTCTACACGGTTAGGATGATCATGCTGACTTTCCACGGGGAATTCCGCGGCGGGGTGGAGAGGGAACTTATGGAGAAGGCCCAGGCTGCACCTGCCGGGGCGGCGGACCACGGCGGCGTCCACCTCCATGAGTCTCCTTTGGTCATGGTGTTGCCCATGGTGGCCCTGGGACTGGGAGCGGTCGCGCTGGGTTACCTGGCCAACCCCCAATGGATTGACGTAGCCGGCATCCCCAAACACTGGATAACCGGGTTCTTGGCCGACGGTCTGGGGGCGGCTCTGGGCCTGGAGGGCCATGCCGGAACCCTGGATTTCAGCTGGTGGATGGCGCTCACGTCCACCGTGGCGGCGCTGTTGGGCATCGGGCTGGCCTTGGCGGTCTACGCGGGCTACATCAGGCGGCGGGGGCAAGGGGCTGATCCTCTGGAACGTGCGGGGCCCGCGCACACCCTGCTGTCCCAGAAATACTACGTGGACACTCTGTACGAAGATGTGATGGTCCGGAACGGGTTTTTCAGGGTTTGTGCCGGCACACTTGACTGGATCGACCGCAACCTGGTTGACGGAATCGTGGACCTGATTGGATGGTTCTTCCGGAACATCGGCACGGCCATCGGGAAGCTTCAATCGGGCCAGGTCCAGGCATACGCCACCGGGATCGCATTCGGAATTCTGGCCATAATCCTGGCCCTCTTGCTGGCATAGGAAATTACTAGATGACCGAAGGCTACAACGGATTATTGACGGCGACGGTGTTCCTGCCCGCGGTGGGAGCGCTGTTCTTGCTGTTGGCGGTCAGAGGGGACCGCAACGTGCGGGCCTTCGCTGTTCTGATTGCCCTGGCCGACTTGGTCTTGTCGCTGTTGGTGTTCGGTTTCTTCGACCGGAGCGAAGGCGCGGACCGGTTCCAGTTCGTTGACCAGATTACTTGGATCCCTGACGTGGGGCTGAACGCCAACTTCCTGTTAACGGTGGACGGACTCAGCGCGCCCTTGGTAGCGTTGACGGGACTGCTGGGCATGTGCGCCGTGCTGGCTTCTTGGCACATTGGCCTGCGGGTCAAAGAGTATTTCATTTGGCTGCTGGTCTTGCAAACGGCGGTCATGGGGGTATTCACGTCCATGGACCTGCTGCTTTTCTTCCTGTTCTGGGAGTTGGAGCTGGTCCCCATGTACATGCTCATCTCAGTGTGGGGAAGCGGCCGCAAAGAATACTCGGCCATGAAATTCCTGATCTTCACCATTCTGGGCAGCGCTTTCATGTTGGTTGGCATCGTCGCGGTGTTCCTGACGGCAGAAGTCGGCACCTTCAATATGGTTGAGCTTTCCACCCACGCCACCATGTTGACCTCGGCCGGGCTGTTGATACCGATGTCCGGCCTGTTCTGGCTCTTCTTTGTGGGGTTCGCCATCAAGCTGCCCACCTGGCCACTCCACACCTGGCTCCCCGACGCCCATACCGACGCGCCCACAGCCGCCAGCGTAATGCTGGCTGGTGTGCTGCTCAAGATGGGGGGGTACGGTCTACTCCGCATAAACGTTGGCATGTTCCCTTCTCAAACCGACCGGTTCGCCTGGGCGTTGGTCATGTTGGGGGTCGTGAGCGTTCTTTATGGCGCGGTGGTCACCATGCGGCAGACCGATCTGAAGCGGCTTATCGCCTATTCCAGCATTAGCCATATGGGCTTGGTGTTGGTGGGCATCGGCTCGGTGGGTATCTCCCAAGGCACCCTGACTGTTACTGGATTGAACGGCGCGGCCATGCAGCTTTTCACCCACGGCACGGTGACCGGCCTGCTTTTCTTGGCGGTGGGACTGGTCTACGACAAGGCCCACACCCGTTACATCCCAGACCTGGGAGGCCTGGCCGGACGAATGCCGGTGGTGGCTGTGGCCATGCTCATCGCCGGGTTGGCGTCTCTGGGCCTGCCAGGACTCAGCGGTTTCGTCTCCGAGCTATTGGTGTTCCTGGGGGCTTACCAAGCCTATGACTGGCCCACGGTTCTGGCGGTGCTGGGAATCGTGCTGGCGGCGGGCTACATCCTCTGGATGATGGAGCGTACCTTCTTTGGCGTTCGGCGGGAGCGGTTCGCCGACCTGACCGACGCCTCGCTGGTGGAGGCGGCGCCTTTGGCTTTGATGGTGGTGACCATCATCGGCGTTGGCGTGTGGCCCTCGTTGCTGACCGACGTTTTCGAGTCTGGACTGAACCCCATGGTGGACGTGATTAACGGGGTGATAACTAAATAATGTCCGTCCACGACTTCTACGCCATATCGCCATATCTGGCCATGGCCGGAGCAGGGCTCTTGGTGATCCTTGTGGACCTGGTGCTGCCGCTGCGGGCAAAAGGCCTGCTGCCGTACATCGCGTTAGTGGCGCTGTCCGGACCCTTCGTGCTGAGCCTGATCCAGTTCTACGACCTTAGCGGGACCACCAATCTGCTCCAGGGGTCGGACGCCTTCACCGGGGAAGAACCGAGCATCCTGTTGGGTACATTATCCGTCGACCGGTTCGCTCTTTTCTTTAATTTCTTGGTCATGGGAGCGGCGGCGCTGGTGGTTCTGGCGTCAACCGACTACGTGCGCAACATGGAGCGGTTCCAGGGCGAGTATTTTGGCCTGGTGTTATTCTCGGCCACCGGCATGATGCTTTTGGCGGCGGCCACCGAGCTGATCACGATCTACGTCTCGTTGGAACTGACCACACTACCGCTGGCTGCGCTGGCCGCCTTCCTGATGAACCGGAGCTCGAGTGAAGCGGGGATGAAGTTCCTGATCATTGGCGCCATCAGCTCGGCCTTGATGCTGTATGGGATGGCCTTGGTGTTCGGCTTCACGGGAAGCACCCAACTGGCCGATATCTCGACCGCCGTCGGCCAAGCCACTGGAAGCACACCCTTCGGTAATTACGCCTTATTCGTGGGGATCGTCCTGATGGTGGCTGGGTTCGGCTTCAAACTTTCTTCGGCGCCCTTCCAGATGTGGGTGCCCGACGTCTACGAAGGCGCGCCCACGCCGGTCGTGGCATTCCTGTCGGTGGCCAGCAAGGCCGCGGCCTTCGCTGTAGTGCTGCGGGTGCTCTTCACCGGGTTCTTTGACGTAGCCCTGGACTGGGGAATTCTCATCGCGGGGCTGGCGGCAGCGTCGATGGTAATCGGAAACCTGGTGGCCATCAGCCAGGGCAACATCAGGCGTCTGTTCGGCTACAGCACCATCGCCCATGCCGGCTATATCCTGGTGGGTGTGGCGGCCGGTGTGAAGTCGGGAGAGGGGATCTTCAGAGCGCCCGAGTTCGCGGCCATCGGACCAGACTCGGTGTTGTTCTATCTGGGCGCGTACGCGGCGGCCAACCTGGCCGCATTCTTTGCGATAACTATCATCGGCTCAAAGATCAAGAGCGATGAGATCAGCGATTACTCCGGACTTGTCACCAGGGCCCCGGTGCTGGCCCTGGTATTGGCTCTGGCTCTGCTGGCCCTTATCGGCGTGCCTCCCACCGGGATATTCATTGCAAAGTTGTACATTTTCACCGCGGCAGTGGACAGCGGTCTGATTTGGCTCGCTATTTTGGGGGTGATCAATAGCGCGGTCTCGGCCTACTACTACATCCGCATAATCCGGGTGATGTTCACCCAGCCAGCCACCTCCGATGAGAAAATAACCGCCTCGCCGACCCCGTTGCTGGCATTGGGGTTAGCCGGTGCGGCGATGGTATTCATGGGGATCGCGCCGGGGTTCGTCATGGAAGCGGCCCAAGGAGCGGTGCGCGCCCTGGCAGTGTAGTGTGTTGTTGACACCCATTTGGGGCTGGTGCTAGGTTACATTGCTTACCGTCTCCTTCCAGACCCATTGGGACGGCGCCCCGGCGGCAAACAAATGAAAAATAGCTCATAATTAAGAGCCAGGAAATAAGAACCGTCCAAACAAAGCGCCATGAAGAACATCGGAATCATTTATAACGCCAGGGTGCCCGAGGCTTTGGATTTGGGCACGGCGATTCTCCACGATCTTAAGTTGCCGGTGGACAGTTGGTTGTCTCCGGCGGAGAATCTAGAGATTCTGGCGCCCCGGGCCGAGAGTACCGATCTGGTCATCACCGTGGGCGGAGATGGCACCATCCTGCGCGCGGTGAATTTCACGGGGCCGGCCGGGATACCCATTGTCGGTATCAACATGGGCCGCTTGGGTTTCATGACCGAACTGCAGGTGGACGAGGCAATGGAGCGGCTGCCGTTCTACTTCAATGGCGGCTCCAGACTGGACGAGCGCAATATGCTGCAGGCAACGGTGATAAAGGCCAAGTCGGGGGGCCCGGGAGCGCCTAACGTAGAGGGCCCCTATCACGCCTTGAACGACGTAGTGTTGACCAGAGGCGCAGTGTCCCGGGTTGTAACCGTCGCGGGCACCATAGACGGCGCTCCCGTCACCACTTTCCGCGCCGATGGCGTAATCGTGTCTACTGCCACTGGGAGCACCGGTTACAATCTGGCTGTGGGCGGTCCCATATTGGACCCAGAGTCCGATTCGATGGTGCTTAAAACCGTGGCGGCCCACATGGGCCTGAGCGCGGCCATGGTGCTAAGGGCCTCCACAACGGTCGATCTCACGTTGGAAGGTTACCAGTCCGCCATATTGAGCGTGGACGGATACGTGGACTACCCCCTGGATTTAGGCGACCGGGTCGAGTTGAGACAGAGCCCCCATAAGGCCCGGTTCCTGCGGGCGCACCCACCCAGCTATTTCTTCGGAACGCTGACCCGCCGTTTGGGCTTCAGCATCCGTGGTCAGTAAACATGTCTGATCAGACCTCGCAGCAGCCGGCTGATTCTTTCTCGGAACCTATTATAGATAGCGGACCGATCCCTGATTCTGTCACGGAACCAACTATAGAAACCAAGCGCATCTACGATGGGAAAATCATCAACGTGCGCGTGGATACGGTCCGCATGCCCAGTGGTAAAAGCGCCACCAGGGAGATCGTCGAACACTCCCATGCCGTATGCATCGTGCCGGTGGACGAAGGCGGCAACGTGCTCCTAGTGCGCCAATACCGGAAGCCGGCTGAGGAAGCCCTATTGGAGGCGCCCGCCGGAGGAGTGGAGGATGGCGAGGTATCTGAAGAAGCTGTTCTGCGGGAGCTTCAGGAAGAGATCGGCTACACCGCCGGCAATCTGCAGCACCTGTCCAGCTTCTGGGTCGCGCCCGGCTGGGCCACGGAATTTATGCACGCTTACTTGGCCACTGATCTGACACCCTCACGTCTCGAGGCCGACGATGACGAGAATATCGAGGTGGTCCGCCTGCCCTTCGACCAGGCGTTGGCCATGTTCAAGACTGGGGAGATCAAGGACGGGAAGACCATCGCCGCCATGCTTTTGGCCCAGCCCCTGCTGCTCAAGAAATGAAACGGCGCCGGCTCTGAACGTTCTTCCGCCAATCAGATGAAGCTAGATAGAGAGGCACCCTTTTTGTTATATTATGGGGCGGTCTCCGCCCGCGAACTTGAGCGGGGGGCCGTTCCAATGGTTAAGGTGAAACTGGAGGAAGTAGACACGCATGCTCGAGCATGACGTCCTAGTAATTGGCGCAGGTCTGGCAGGAATGCGGGCGGCCATCGCGGCTCGGGCCGGCGGCGCAACAACGGCAATCATCAGCAAAGTACACCCAGTACGCAGCCATTCCAATGCGGCCCAGGGCGGCATAAACGCGGCCCTCACCGACCGCGGCGACGAATGGGAAGACCATGCCTATGACACCGTGAAGGGCAGCGACTTCCTGGGCGACCAAGACGCCATTGAGGTCATGTGTAAGGCGGCGGGCCAGGCGCTCATCGACATGGAGCACTTCGGCGTCACCTTCAACCGTGACGACGAGGGAAAACTGGGCACTCGGGCCTTCGGCGGACAACGCCGCGCCCGGACCTTTTTCGTCGGCGACTTCACCGGACAGGCCCTGCTCCACGTCATGTTTGAGCAGTTGATCAAGTCGGGCGTGCGCCGCTACGAAGAGTGGTTCGTCTCCTCGCTGATCATTGAAGACGGCCAAGTCTGCGGCGTGATGGCCCTGGAGATACGCACGGGCCAGGTTTACGCTATTCGAGCCAAGACGGTCATTTTTTGCACCGGCGGTTTCGGCCGCGTCTTCGAGCCCAGCACCAACGCTCTCATCGTCACCGGCGACGGTATTGGACTGGCCTACAATGCCGGGGCCGAGCTCATGGACATGGAGATGGTTCAGTACCATCCCACGACCTTGGCCGGGAGCGGAGTGCTGATATCGGAGGCGGCCAGAGGTGAGGGCGCCTACCTTCTGGACAAAGACGGCAACCGCTTCATGGAGAAGTACGCTCCCAACATGATGGAGCTTGCCTCCCGCGACGTGGTCTCCCGCGCCGAACAGACCGAGATTAATGCGGGGAACGGTGTCGACGGCTGTGTCTACCTGGACTGCCGCCACTTGGGCGAGGGCCTAATCATGGAGAAGCTCAGCCAGATCCGCGAGATAGGCATCGATCTGGTTGGATGCGACATGATCAAAGAGACCATCCCAATCCGGCCGGGGATGCACTACGCCATGGGCGGGATCCGCACCAACGTCGACGGTCAGACCAATCTGCCCGGAGTTTACGCCGCGGGAGAAACTGCCTGCGTCAGCGTCCACGGTGGCAACCGGCTCGGAGCCAACTCCCTACTGGACACCATCGTGTTCGGAGAGCGCTCCGGCAACCACGCCGCCGAGGCTTCCAGAAGCGTCGATTACGTTGAGTTCAACGTCGACCATGCGGTGCGCAATGAAGAGAAGCGCATCCAGGACTTCTTGGACCGGCCGCAGAACGGAGACCGGATCGCCTCCGTCCGCCTGGGCATGGGCGAGTCCATGAACCGGAACCTCGCGGTCTACCGGAACGAAGAGGGCATGCAAGAAACCCTGGGCGACCTGAAAGATTTGGAGAAACGGTTTGAGGCGGTGCCGGTGGAGAACAAGGGCAAGGTATTCAACACTGACCTGATCTTTGGTTTGGAGTTGGGCTTCATGCTCGACTGCGCCACTCCCATCGCAATGAGCGCCCTGGACCGCAAAGACAGCCGCGGTGCCCAGGCCCGCACCGATTATCCCGACCGGGACGACGAAAATTGGATGAAACACCTGGTTATCAAAAAGGGAGAGGTTGGCCCCGAGCTGTCCTATGCTCCCGTCAGCATCACCCAGTGGACTCCCGAAGAGAGGAAATACTAGCCTATGGACGTCACGCTAAGGGTACAACGGTTCGACCCGGAATCCGCCGATCCCAAGCCTTATTGGGAGGACTTCCAGGTCTCCCTTGAAGATAATGGCACGGTCCTGGACGCCCTGATCAAGGTACGCGAAGACACGGACGGCACATTCAGCCTGCGCTGTTCCTGCCGCAGCTCCATCTGCGGTTCCTGCGCGATGCGTATTAATGGGCATGCCGGGCTGGCCTGCAAGACCCAGGCTGTCATGGCCATGCAAGACGGGGTTATCACTGTCGAACCCGCCGGCAACATGCCAGTGATGAAAGACCTAGTGGTCGACTTCGATACCTTCTGGGACAAGATCATGGAGATCGAGCCATATCTGAAGCCCGAAGGCCCCGAGCCAGAGGCCGAGTACATCGCCTCCAACGAGGCTATGCTGCACCTGTCGGCGGTCACTTCGTGCATCATGTGCGGCGCCTGCGTTTCCGACTGCACGGTCATGGAGGTGGACCCGTCTTTCCTGGGTCCGGCCGCCCTGGCCAAGGCCTACAGATTTACCGCCGACCCGCGTGACGGCGACGAGAACGGTGTTTCAAAGGACCGGTTGGAAGAGCTGACCAAACCCTCGGGCATCTGGGACTGCACCCGGTGCATGGAGTGCGTGCAGGCCTGCCCCAAGGGCGTGGCGCCCATGGACCGTATCATGGCCATGCGGGACCAGGCGATGGAAGCCGGTTTCCACAACACCAATGGCGCCCGTCATACCGAGGCTTTCAGCGAGTCTGTAGAGCACAGCGGCTGGCTGGACGAGCTAAGGTTGGTGCCGAAGTCATTGGGTATGACCAACGTGTCGGCCCTTGTCGGCTACGCCCCGATCGCCATCCAGGCCCTGACTCACGGCAAGATGCCGCCCATCATCCATAAGAAGATCGAGAAAGCCGAGAACGTTCGAAAGATATTCGACAAGGTGCAAGGACCAGAGGAGCGCCCACGGCCCTGAAGACCGGATTCCACGTGGCTAGTCCATCCTTTAAGTAACGGAGGCCGGCGTTGAAGTACGCCTTTTTCCCAGGTTGTGTGTCCAGAGGAGGTTGTCCGGAGCTGTATCCGGCAACCAAGCTGATCTGCGAGAAGCTGGATATTGAGTTGCAGGAGATGCCCGCCGCGTCCTGCACCGGCGCGGGCGTCCTTCAAGAGAAGAACGAGCTGCTGGGCGACACCCTGAACGCCCGTACCTTCGCCATGGCAGAAGCTATGGACCTGCCCATATTGACCATCTGCAGCACCTGTCAGGGTGTGATGAGCCAGGCCAACCACCGGCTCAAGAACCCGGAGTACCTGGCCAAGGTCAACGGCTTTCTGGCCGACGAAGGCCTGGAATACAAGGGCAACGCCCGTCCCAAGCACCTGCTGTGGGTGTTGATCGAAGACATCGGTCTGGACAAGCTATTGAGCTTAATAACTCGTCCACTGGCCGGGATGCGGCTGGCGCCCTTCTACGGTTGCTACATCGTTCGCCCCACGAATGCTCTGGAATTTGAAGAGTACCCGGAACGCCTGCAGTCGCTGGAGAAGATTATCGAGACAATCGGCGCGACGGTGGTGGATTTTGAGGGCAAGACGCGCTGCTGCGGCTTCCCCATTTTGACCATCAACGAACGCAACTCCATGGCCATGGTGGGCAAGCACACTGCAGAGGCCAAGGACCTGGGCGCCGACGCCATGATCACTCCGTGCCCGCTCTGCCACTTGAACCTGGATAGCTTCCAGCCCAAGGCTGCCGCACAGGCCGGGCGTCCCATCGACCTGCCCATCCTCCACATGCCCCAGGCCATCGGACTGGCCATGGGCTTAAGCCCCCAGGATATGGGCCTGCGCCGCCACATCGTCAACACCAAACCCCTGCTCACCAAGATTGGTTCCGCAGTCAATTAAAGGCCGGAAGACCGACTTTCATGTGAGACCGGACAAGGGACCATTGGTCTTTGGCGGTCCTTCTGGTGAGGCTAGCTTTTGAAAGGGAGATGCGAAGATGCCCGCCCCACCCCCAAAACCGGAAACAATTTGGAGACTCAGAACAGCGCTATATCCGTCTTTTGCGCTGTTGGCTGGAATCCAGTTGGACCTCTTCACTCCTTTGAGTGACGGTCCTATGACCGTTGAACATGTGGCCGAGGCTCTGAGTGTAGATTCGGACAAGCTCAGGCCGCTGATGTATATCCTGGATGAGGCGGGACTGCTAACGGTAGACGGGGAACGGTTTTCCAACAGCCCTGAAGCCAACCATTATCTGGTGAAGGGCAATGCGAGCTACATGGGCGCAGGCTACGAAGCTTCCTCAAATCAATGGAACGTTCTTTGGAAATCCGCCGATTCGATCCGGACCGGTTCAGCCCAAGCCAAAATCGATTACTCTTACTCTGCCATGTCGAAAGAGGCGTTGGACCAAATTGCCCGGCGAGGTCACTCTGCCACTGACACTGGTGCAGCAAGAAGATTGCTTGCAGAGTACGATTTCTCATCTAGCAAGAGACTCATTGATGTTGCCGGGGGAACCGGCGGTGTGGCCATCGCCATCGCCCAGGCCTGTCCTCAGCTTCGGGCAACTGTCGTAGACCTCCCCACAGTGACCCCGATCACCGAGCGGATGGTGCAGGAGGTGGGCGTAGCAGACCGGGTCGAGGTAGTGGCGGCCGACGTGGTCAACGGGACACTGGAAGGTTCCTTCGACGTAGCGATAATGAGTAAATTCCTCCCGGTGATTTCGCCGGACGATGCTCAACGCGCCGTGAAGAACGTCGCCCAGGTCATGGAGCCAGGCGGCACGTTATACGTAGATGATATCGGGACCATCGACGACACACGTCTGGCCCCGTCTCAGATAATCAGGCAGAACCTGTGGTTCATCAACGTATTCGACGAAGGGCAGGCCAGAACTGAACAAGAGCGCAGAGGATGGCTGACTGACGCAGGCTTCGAGAACATCGAGCGCAAGACCTTTCCCAATGGGGATAGCACCATGGTGGCTCGAAAGCCGGCCTAGGATCTCGACGATGTTTCCAATTGGTACGGCCCATGTGACCTGATGCCTGCCCTGCCACTAGGAGTTACGATATGCCGCACAGCACGCTGACCGTTGGCAACGTTGAGATCACAGTCCTCCATGACGCGGAAGTTGCCTTGCCCTTCAACCGGACCTTCCCGGACGTGCCGCTGGAGGCCTGGGCGCCCTACTTGGAACGGTATCCCGACGCTTACAGCGGGGCCGATAGTCTGCGGGTCCACTTCGAGTGCTACTTGGTCCGCTCCCAAGGCCGGACGCTGTTGGTCGACACGGGCCTGGGGAACGCCAGTTCCAATCCCAACGTGGTGACCAATATCGGCGGCGGCATTGATGGCGTACTGTTGTCCGAGTTGCAGAAGGCCGGATTTCAGGCAGGCGACATCGATACCGTGTTCCTGACCCACCTGCACCCCGACCACGTGGGCTGGAACGTTGCCCGTAACGGCAGCAATGAATCGCCGACCTTTCCTAATGCCCGCTACGTGGCTCACGAGGCCGACTGGGCGGCATTCGACACGCCCCTGGACTCGGAGATTTTCGGCTATGACTGGTGGGCCGAAACCGTTGCCCCATTGCGCCGGCTGGGCGTCCTGGACCTGATTACCGGCGAGACCGAGCTTACCGGCGAACTGACTGTCACCCCAACTCCGGGGCACACCCCTGGTTCCATGAGCATGATGGTCAATTCCGGCGGCGAAAGAGCGTTCATCATGGGAGACGTGTTTCACGGACCGGCCCAAGTGACCGAGACCGATTGGGTGTTCCACTACGACACGGACCCGGACCAAGCAGGCCAGACCCGCCGCGACATGCTGGAACGGGCGGAGACGGAAAACGCCGCCATCGCCATCTGCCACCACAGCGGTTTCGGGCGGGTGGTCAGGGAAAGCGGGCGGAGGTACTGGCAGGCGTTGTAGGCGGCTCTGGCGGACATCCAAGACAAGAGCAGTAGCCTTCCGCCTCACGACCCACTAATGGTGAGCTTTTCGAACAGCCTACTCCCGGATCAGAGGCACCACTTCACGCATGGCCTGGATGGTCTGGTCTATGTCTGCGGCCGTGTGGACGGTGGAGGGGTAATATTTTTGGGCGCCTTTTAGGATGCCGCGTTCCAGCAAACCAGTATTGAAGCGGGTCATCATCGCGGAGTCGGCGGCCAGGGTGTCGCGGTAGTTGGTGACCGGCCGTTCCGAGAAATAGACGTCGAAGATGGCGTCCTCGCCACAGCTCTGGACCGGCACGCCGTTTTTGTTGCAGATGTCCACCAATCCGTTCCGGATGGCGGCTCCAGCGTCGCGCATCTTCTTGTAGGCGCCCTCTTCCCGCATCACGGCCAAGGTGGCCAGTCCGGCGGCGCAGGCCACTGGGTTGCCGTTCAGGGTGCCGATCTGGTTGACATAGGTCTCGTCGTCGGAGACTCCCCGGTCGAAGACCGACAGGATATCGGCCCGGCCGAGGACAGCCGCCAGCGGGTAGCCGCCGCCCATGATCTTGCCCACGGTGCACAGGTCGGGCGTGACGCCGTAGAACTCCTGGGCGCCGCCGTAGGCCAGCCGGAAGCTGGTTACCACCTCGTCAAATATCAACGGGATGTTGTGGCGTTTGGTCAGGTCACGCAGACCCTGTAGAAAGCCCGGCTGGGGGGCGATCACCCGCTGCACCGGTTCCACGATCACAGCAGCGATGTCTTCCAAATGCGCCTGGATTATCGTCTCGGTGGTGGCCAGATCGTTGTAAGGGGCGATGAGCATTAGTTCCTGGATGGCCTTGGGGATCCCGCCGCTGTTGGCCTGGGCCTGGGGGTACTCGACAGAAGGGGACGGCGTGAGGCTCATCAGGGCGTAGTCGCTGGTGCCGTGGAAGCCGCCCTCGAACTTGAGGATCTTCTCCTTGCCGGTGAAGGCCCGGGCGGCCCGCATGGCCTGGAAACAGGCGTCGGTGCCGCTGGTAGTGAAGCGGACCTTTTGGGCGCAAGGGATGGCGTTGACCATCTCTTCGGCCAGTTCCACGGCTTTGTCGTTGGTGGCGAAGAAGGTGCTGCCGCCCTCTACCGTTTTGATCACGGCTTCGGTGACGGCGGGATGGGCGTGGCCGAGGACCATGGGGCCCGAGCCCATGAGCCAGTCGACGTACTCGTTGCCGCTGACGTCGAAGATGCGCGAACCCCTGCCGTGGGAGGCGAGGAAATCCAGCTCCGTGGGGAGGGCGAGATTGCCGCCATTTCCACCCGGCAGGTAGCGCCGCGCCTTCTCCAATAGGCGCTGTTCTACGGGTGTCCGCTTCGCCATTTGGCCCCTCCGGTTCCTCACCTATTTGTCTTTGCCCCGTATCCATAACGTCCGGAGAAGTCGAGCAGTGCGCCTAAGCTCCGGGCAATCGATTGGCAATTATTGGATTGTAAACTCGTGCAACATCCCCAACACGAAGTGGGGTGGCCCCCCATCTCATCATCAATGGGGCAAAACACCAAATACGCGCCGGGTGCGAAATTGGCGCTAAAGAAGGCTCTGCCGCCAGGATCCATGGCTTGCACGCCTCCCAGCGCATCACCCGGCGGTGGCTCGGTCGAGGTCCCTTCAATAAACCCACCCAGTGCGCCCAGGAACTCTTCGCCAGTGGTTCCGGGGTTTAGGCGTGCAACGATGAATTCGTGGAGTTCGGCTCCGGCATTCGTCACTTCGATGACTTGAGGCCCGGCGGTAATGGGCCCGGAAAGTTCGAATCCAAAGTCAACCATGCCCATCGTGAGCGTTGGCTCCGGTTCCGCCGCGGCCGGCCCGGTGGACTCAGTCACTGAAATCGGCAATGCCATCCCTAGGGCGAAATGAGGCACCAGGGCAATCGCATCTCACAGGGATAATACCTTAAGAAGGTAGGCCTCATCCCAACCGGCCCTCAGTCTTCTGGCCTTGACCCCACCTTTGGAAC